>JBCCXT010000044.1:0-33253 GCA_039191215.1 Pseudomonadota bacterium | reverse complement strand
TCATGGGCGGTGAGGCCGCACATGGCATGCTGATCCTCAGCCCGCGCGCGGTTGAGCGGCTGGAAAGCTATACTCCGCCCTGGCCGCTGCCAAAGATCTTCCGCCTGACTAAAGGTGGCAAGCTGATCGAGGGCATCTTTGAAGGGGCCACAATCAACACGCCGTCGATGCTGTGTGTTGAGGATTACCTGCAAGCGCTTGATTGGGCGCGCTCCGTTGGCGGCCTGGCGGGTCTGCGGCAGCGGGCTGACGGCAATGCCCGGGCGGTTTGGGAGTTTTGCGACGCACGCGATTGGATTGCCAATCTTGCCGTGGATCCGGCGACCAGGTCAAACACCAGCGTATGCCTGAAATTCACCGACGGGCGCATCAGGGATGGCGCGGCCTTCGCCAAGGCCGTCGCGAAGCGGTTGGAAGCCGAAGGCGTGGCGCTTGATATCGGCGGCTATCGTGACGCGCCACCGGGCCTGCGCATCTGGTGCGGCGCCACGGTGGAGACCTCGGATATCGAGGCCATGCTGCCCTGGCTCGACTGGGCGTTTCAGACTGAGATCAGCGCAATGGCATCGGCTGCCTGACACATTTTCCCAGACAATTAGGCGAAGCCACGGACCAAAGAGGGCCTGGCGTCGCCACCCGAAGGAGGAGCGCCAAAATGGCCCCCAAAGTACTTGTCAGCGACAAGCTGAGTGAAACCGCCGTCCAGATCTTTCGCGACCGCGGCATTGACGTGACGTTTGAGCCGGACATCGGCAAAGACAAAGAGAAATTGGCCGAGGTTATTGCTGATTATGACGGTCTGGCGATCCGCTCCGCGACCAAGGCGACAGAGAAGCTCATCGCTCGGGCCGACAACCTGAAGGTGATCGGCCGCGCCGGCATCGGGGTCGACAATGTCGATATCCCGGCAGCAAGTCGCAAGGGTATCATTGTCATGAACACACCCTTCGGCAACTCGATCACCACGGCTGAGCATGCCATCGCGATGATGTTTGCTGTGGCCCGGCAGATCCCCGAGGCCAATGCCTCGACCCATCAGGGCAAATGGGAAAAGTCTCGATTCATGGGGGTGGAGCTGACCAACAAGACCCTGGGCGTTATCGGGGCCGGCAATATCGGCTCTATCGTGATTGCACGCGCGCTTGGGCTGCGGATGAAAGTTATCGCCTATGATCCGTTCCTGTCGGACGAGCGCGCCAAGGACATCGGCGCGGCAAAGGTCGACATGGAAGAGCTGCTGGAGCGCGCCGATTTCATCTCGTTGCACGTGCCGTTTACCGAAAAGACCGCCAATATCCTGTCGGCGGACGCGTTGGCGCGGACCAAGCCGGGCGTGCGCATTGTCAATTGCGCCCGAGGCGGTCTGGTCGATGAGGCCGCGTTGGCCGATCTGCTGCGATCGGGTCATGTGGCGGGCGCGGCCTTTGATGTCTTCGCGCAGGAACCGGCGAAAGAGAACCCGCTTTTCGATCTGCCTAATGTGGTCTGCACCCCGCATCTGGGTGCTGCGACCACCGAGGCGCAGGAAAACGTCGCCCTGCAGGTGGCCGAGCAGATGTCAGATTATTTGCTGACCGGTGCAGTGTCGAACGCGCTCAACATGCCATCGGTTACAGCCGAAGAGGCGCTGGTGATGGGGCCTTGGGTCAAGCTCGCCGAACATCTTGGCGCCTTTGTCGGCCAACTGACCGAAGAGGCCATCGAAGAGATCACGCTGACCTATAACGGCGCGCCGAAAGACATGAACGTAAATGCACTCAATTGTGCCGCGATTGCCGGTGTCATGAAGGCCACCAATCCGGATGTGAACATGGTGTCCGCCCCTGTTTTGGCAAAAGAGCGCGGCATCGATATCTCTACCGTGACGCAGGACAAAACAGGCGTGTTTGATGGCTATATCCGCCTGGTGATCAAAACCGCCGCGCGCGAGCGTTCCATTGCGGGCACGGTGTTCTCGGATGGGCGACCACGTTTCATCCAGATCAAGGGCATCAATATCGATGCTGAGGTGGGGCGCCACATGCTCTACACCACCAATAACGATGAGCCCGGCATCATCGGGGCGCTTGGTCAAACGATGGGTGAAAACGGCGTAAATATCGCCAACTTCACCCTCGGTCGGGCGGCGCGGGATGGTGATGCGATCGCACTTTTGTACCTCGACGATCAGCCGCCTGCCGGTGTGCTCGACAAGCTGATGGCAACGGGCCTGTTCCAATCGGTCAAGCCCCTGCGCTTTGACGCTGCTTAGCGCGCCAGCAAAGCCCCGATCGCATCAAGTGCGGCCCGAATTGGAGGGTCGTGTCGCGCGTCATGGTGGCTGACCAGCCATTCATGCTGGGTCAGTGCCGCGATCGTCGGGCCAGTTTGGACCAGTTCGGGAAAGAGCGGTGCGATGAAGCGCGGCAGGATCACCTGCCCCAACCCGCCAATCGCCAGATCACAGGCCAGTCGCGGGGTGCTGACCGTCGCCACGATCTGGTCGGGATGCTGGTCGCGCAGCCAGGCCTCTGACCTTGTGCTTGGCGTTTCCTCGGATTGCCCGATAAATCCGGTTGCCGCGCTTGACCGGCCAAAAGGCGCAAATTCAACCTCGCGCATGCGCCGCCCGGCAAGCCACGGCTGGTCAGGGCGGCGCAGGCGGATGCCGATATCAGCCTCGCGCCGTGCAATGTCGACATAGGCACTTGCCGTGACAAATTCCGGCCGCCAACCGCCGTCGCGTTGCAAATGCGCGGGCAAGTCGCGGGCCAGATACATCGACGTCCAATGCCCGGCCGTGATGCGAACCGGAACATCTCTGCGCCGGGCGGCAAAGCGGCGCGCCTTGGCCGAGATCTCGCGCACGCCCTCGATCTCCGCCAATAGCGCCCGCCCGGCGCCGGTCAGGCTGTAGCCGCGCGCGCCGCGTTCAAAGAGCTTTCGACCAATCGCGCTTTCCAGGCGCGCCATCCGGCGCGACAGCGTTGGAACACTTGTACCGGAGGCCCGCGCAGCCCCCGCAAGACCCCCCGCATCGGCGACGGCAACAAAAAGCGCCAAATCATCCAAGGCGATGCTTTGTTCCATTTTTGAAAGTCTACTTGAGCCAATGGAATCTGCAAAGCCTGTTTTTCCACAAGTAATCTGCCAAAACATTCCAGATCCGAAAGTATCAGCCATGATCGTTCTTTATGTCAGCCCCTGTAAGACTGCGGATGATGCGCCCAGCCTTGGCATCAATCAGGAGCGCGCGATTTTTGCCAAACGCTTGTCCGCCGCGCAGTCATTTGGCCGCAAAAAGCGGTTGCTGCGCCTGGGCCTATCGCGGCTGCGCCGCTTGCGCCGACACGCCCGATTGGCCAGAACGTCAGGGTTCGAAATCACCCCGGTTTCCCGCGCATGCGCCACCCCGTCACGATCAGCTACACGATCCGAACCTCGCGCTGGCATGCCGACCCGCTGCGCATCGTCGTTCTAAGCGATTTGCACATCGTAGCGCCGTGGACGTCGCTCGCGTTTTTGCGGGTTGTGGTCGCAAGGATTAACGCTCTCACGCCCGATTTGGTCCTGATCCCGGGCGATTTTTTGGCCGATCCCAAGCTTCTTGGTCGCCGGGCCTCGGCGCATGAAATTGTCTCCGTGATCGAAGGCCTGTCGGCATTACACGGTGTTCACGCCACCCTTGGGAATCACGATTGGGCGGATTGCCCATTGGCGAGAGAAACCAATGGCCGGCGCAATTCCGTCGCCGACGCGCTGAACGGCAGCAAGATTTCTTTTTATGACAACACCGCATGCCGTGTCGGTGAGTTTTGGGTTGCGGGTGTCGATAGCATGGTCGGTGCAGGCTCCATGCGCCGCCCGGATGCACAACACGACTTAGAGGCGGCGCTGGCCGAGGTTCCAGAAGGGGCGAGCTTGATTCTGATCGCGCATGAGCCCGATCTTTGGGTCGACAGATGCCCCCCCGCGGCGCTGACGGTATCCGGGCACACCCATGGCGGACAGTTGATTTTAGGCAATTGGCGCCCGCTCACGCCCTCGCGGTACGGCCAACGCTACGCGCATGGGCTTTTCGCCGATGATGGGCGCCACTTGGTCGTCTCTGCTGGGCTGGGCTACACTGCGGTGCCGATCCGTATCGGCGTGCCGCCAGAGATCACACTGGTCACGCTCACTGGCGCATAAAAAAAGGCCCGGAGCTGGGGTGCTCCGGGCCAGGAGGGGTGCAAAGACCGGCGGCGGGAGGAAGTCGCCGATTCAGCGGGGTAATCAGAACAGGTTCTGGGTCGAGCCCAATGCGCCACCGTTCTGCAGGTAACGGGCCAGGCTGCGGTTGTCGTCCTGAAGTGCCTGCTCGATTGCGAAGGCGCGCGCTGCGTCAGAGGCGCCAAAGCTTTGCGTGGAGATCACCTCGGAGCCGCCAACACGGTTAAAGTCACGGCCAGTTACGCCTTCATCGTCTTCGGCGGCCAGGATGCTGAAAATCTCAGCTGCGGCGGCAGAGCCCGAACCGGTGCCGGTGGTCGTGGCGTGCCGGTAAAAGGCCCGATCGTCGTCTTCCAATGCGGTGTTCAGGCGAACAAGCTCGGCGGTGGAGTAGACGCCGGGCTCAACACCCAGACCGGCGGCGAGCTGGTCATTGGCAAAGCTGGGAGCGGCAAGACCGAGGGCGATTGCGGAGGAGAGAATAAGCGTTTTCATAGTTTGGTTCCTTTCGGGTTCATCGTGTTTATCTGTGGACCAGTGCAGGTTCTGCCCTGGCGATGAGAGGAAGTTATGCTGCTTTCTGCTCTCTTGAACCCCACAAAGACGGGAAAAATGCGTGATAATGGTGCGCCAGTGCACATAGCCCTTTGCAGTTCGGCCCGGCCACGCGCGGACCCTCACGGAGCTGAGATCGGTTGAAATGATTTTCGCAAATTTCGACCGAAAGGCGGGAATGAGAAGTTCATGTTAACCAGTTTCTGAGATGCCAAGGCGCGAATGACCCCAAGGGAATACGCCACCGCATGTCGATGGAGCGCCTGAACGAACGCCTCGCACAGGAACGTCGAGCCCGTCTCGGCGCGGAGCGTTTGCTGGCGCAACGGTCCGAAGAGCTTTACGCCGCGCACCGTGAATTGTCGCGTCACGCCAAAAGCCTGAGCAAGCAGGTTATCGAAGCGCGTGAGGTCAATGCGCGCCTTGAAGGTCGCACCAGTCAAGCCGAGGCCGAGATCGAGGCCGCAACCGAAAAGGCGGTCACGGCGGAGCGCCGGTTGTGGGATTCGCTGCGCTCGATCCCCGACGGCTATGCGATGTTTGACCGCGATCACCGCTTGGTCATTGCCAATCCGGCCTATCTCAACACCTTTGACGGGCTAAGCGATGTCGCACCCGGCGCCAGCTATGAAGCCATCCTGCGGCTTGCCGTGGAAGAGGGCATCGTCGACACCGAAGGTGTGGGTGACGAAGATTGGATCGATGAGCGTCTGGCCCTTTGGGAGCAGGACCCGATCCCAGAAACCGTGATCCGGCTTTTTGACAGCGCCTATATCCGCACCGTCGACCGTAAGACCGAACATGGCGATATCGTTTGTCTGGCACTCAACATCACCGATGCGATCCGGCGCGAAAATGAATTGCGCGAGGCGCGCGATGATGCCGAAGCCGCAAGCCGGGCGAAATCCGCCTTCTTGGCGAATATGAGCCATGAGATCCGCACGCCGATGAATGGCATCGTTGGCATGGCCGAGCTGATGGTTGACACTGATCTCAGCGAGGAACAAAGCGAGCTTGTCGAGACGATCCGGAAATCCGGTGACGCGCTCCTCGAGATCATCAACGACATTCTGGATTATTCCAAGATCGAAGCCGGCAAGCTGTCGCTTCGCGATGAGGTGTTCGGGCTTAAGGGCCTGGTCGAGGATGTGTTCGCGCTGCTCACGCCGATTTTGACGAAGAAGGGCCTCGCCCATCGCCTCGATGCTGATAGCGCATTGCCCGACCAGTTGATCGGTGATCCCGGGCGCATCAGGCAGATCCTGACCAACCTGATGGGCAACGCGGTGAAGTTCACCAAAGACGGCCACGTCAATGTTGCAGTCTCGATGGAAGGTGTGTCGGAGGATAAGGTCGACCTTAGGCTAACGGTCGAAGACACTGGCATCGGTATCCCCCCTGCAATGGCTGAGGCGATTTTCGGGGATTTCACGCAAGTCGAAGACGAACGGAACCGAAATTACGAAGGCACGGGGCTCGGCCTTGCCATCACCAAACGGCTCGTTGAGATGATGGGCGGCAAAATCTGGGTCGAAAGCGATGTCGGCGCGGGATCGCGATTCATCGTGGCGGTCAGCCTGCGCATTGCCGAGGGCGCGACGGCGTCGGCGACTGTCGCAGATATGGTTGCCACCACGCCACCGCAAGAAGCGGTCGACGCCAGTCCGCCGCCGGTAGAATCAATCCCGACGGCAGGAGAGAGCTTAGATGCGCCCACCGAAGCAACTCCCTTGGTCGAGACCGCCACGGAAAGTTTCGGAGACCTGCCGACCACAGGGGCGGAAGTCGCGGCACGAACAACGGAAGAACCGCGTGTTGCGCCTGAAGGTCCTTTCGATGACCAACCCGTGATCGCCGATCCCGAGGCCGGTGCGGCAGTGTCTGGTGCGTTGGCCGTGCCTGACGCCGTGCAGGGGACCTCCGCCGATGCTGCTGCGGACCCGCTCGCGGCACCAGTCGCGGACGCCATCGAAACTGACCCCGTCTATGATATTCCTGTGACCCGCAACCAAGCGACAGCCGCAGAACCGATGAGCCAGGAGGCCGCAACAGTAACGCCTTCGCCGGTCGCGATTCCCGCCGCTGAGGCCGCTTCGGCCCAAACGGGCGACGCCCCGCCGAAACCTACGCCGCCGACCACAATCGACGATGCCGCAGCCGAAGCCACGCCTGCCGCGGCCCTACCCGACGATACGCCGCCCGCTTCCGCACCGCCGGTCGCGAATGACATCGCCGCAGAAGCGGCGCTTGCCCCGGCCGCATCTGACGCTGCAGAAAGCGACTTGCCGGCGAATGCAGGTGCCCATGCCGCCGCCGCGCCCGAACCCAAAACATCGGCGGCGCCAGCACAAACCGACGCACAAAAAGCCGCCCCCATCACTACCGCGCCGCAAGGCGAGGCCGCATTGCTGCCTGAGGTCGACCCGGTCGCAACGGCCCCGGCGTCGTCCCCGCTCGCAACTGATGCATCCGCCAGGGAGGCGGCGGCAGTTCCGGTCCGATCACAGCCCGAGGCGTCAAGCGAGCAAACGCGCCCGCGCGTATTGGCCGCAGAAGACAACAAGACCAATCAGATCGTGTTCAAAAAGATGATCAGCACCGCCGAGATCGAGCTAACCATGACCGAAAACGGCCAAGAGCTGCTCGATCAATACATGGCCGAGCGTCCGGTGCTGATCTTCACCGACATTTCGATGCCCGGAATGGATGGCCTCACGGCAACAAAAGCAATTCGCGCGCATGAGGCCGAAAACGGGCTCGATCCGGTGCCGATCATCGCCATGACGGCCCATACCGCGCCCGAAGAACAAGCCAATGCGGCCGAGATCGGTGTAACCGCCTATCTTAAAAAGCCATTGCGCAAGGCAGCACTGCTCGAACAATTGAGCGCCCATCTGCCTGGTTTCGCGGAGGCGTCAGCGGCCGCTTAAGCCCAAGGCTCCGGTGAATGTCAGGCTGCGTTGGCCGTCCGCACGACTGATCCCACGCGCTATGGTGTCCAACCTTGCACCGCGTTGGACAGACGAATGGCGCCAGCATCGAGACCGCGCCGGCTTTTGATCGGGCCGAATGCCAGGTCACGGTAGACGTCGCTGTCGGTCGGCAGCACCTCCAGTCGCGCCAGAATCTCGGCGGTTACGGCCTCTGCCGCCCGCGTCGCACCGTCGCTGCATTTCACAGCCAGGCCCATCCGCAGATCCGGCAAAATGGCGATGAACACGCCCTCTGCGCCCGTTTTCACCGCTCCCCGCCCGCTGAGCGCGCGCATCAGCCGGGTGCAGGCACGCCCCTCACCGGCGACCAGATCGGGATGCGCAATCATGGCCGCGTAGAGCTGCGCCATCGCACCGTCGCGGACGCCCGAGCCCGCCCCTGACGCTGCTGCGGCAAACCATGCCATGCTGCGCGCTAGACCCGATGTGGTCGTCGCAAAGTTGGGCGCCGAACAGCCGTCAATGCCATATCCCGGAGATGACAGCTCGGTCAGCTCCTCAAACGCTGTGCGCACAGCAAGCTGCACCGGGTGGCTGGGATCTATATACTCGCGACCCGCGCCCAAATCGCGCGCCAGCGTCAAGAAACCGGCATGCTTGCCCGAGCAATTGTTGAAGCGCTGATCGGGGCTAGTCCCGCTGCAGATCAGTGCGGCGCGCGCCGTGCGGTCGGTTGGCGTTTGCGGCCCGCACCGCAGGTCTGCCTCGCGCAGTCCCAGATCAGCCAACCATGCCGTCACCAAGTCAGTGTGAATCGCCGCCCCATTATGCGATGCGCAGGCCAAAGCCAGGTGCCGCGGGCCAATCCCGGCCCTGTCGGCCGCGCCGCTTTCGACCAAAGGCAGCGCTTGGATCATTTTGCACGAGGAGCGCGGCAGGATCACGGCGTCCGCGTCACCCCAGGACGCAACCAGCCCGGCTTCGGCATGCCAAAGGACCGCGTGGCCGCGATGCACACTTTCGTCAAAGCCACCCCGCGTTAGGGTCACCAAAACTTCGTCCATATCGCTTTCCCGCCCTGGCAATTTTCCGCCGTCAGGCCTTTCCGCGCCCGGCGGTCTCGGTTTACAACATCACTTGAGAGCGGCGTCGGCGCAAGCTGAAGCAAATTGGCGCGCGACGTGGCGGGGCAGCGGAGGCAGTGACATGAAGCAGGCATGCGGGACAATCGCAGTTGCGCTCATACTTACGGCAGGCGTGGCCGTGGCGCAGGAAGAATCAACAAACCGGGTAAGCCAGGAAACGGACTGGACCGTCTTCGTCGAGGACAATCCAAGCCAATGCTGGGCGGTCTCAGCACCGACAGAGACCGTCAATACACGCGACGGTCGCGTCGTTGGCGTGGACCGCGGCGACATCTTGTTGTTTGTCAGCTTTTGGCCGGATGAAAACCGATCGGGCGAGGTGAGCTTTCGCGGCGGCTACACGTTCGAGCCGGGCTCGACCGTGAATGTACAGATCGGCCAGTCGCGTTTTCAACTCTACACCGAGGGCGAAGTGGCTTGGGCTGCCTCTGAGGCCGAAGACGCGGAGATTATCACGGCGATGAAACGCGGTGTCGAGGCTGTGCTGACGGCCTTGTCAAACCGGGGAACAACAACGCAAGATACAGTCTCGCTTTTGGGTTTTACCGCGGCGGTTGAAGATGCTGAAACGCGCTGCGGCGCTGGTTGAACCGCCTATCCGGAGGGCGCTGTTATGAAGACAATTTTGCCATATGTGATTGCCGGCACTGTGATCTGGATAGCGGGCGCCGGTTTGGCACAAGATGCCCCCGCCGATGAGCCGGAAACCGTTTGGACGGTTTTTGTCGAGGAGGATCCGATGGAATGCTGGGTCGTGTCGACACCGACAGAGACGGTTAATACCCGGGGCGGCGACGTCGTTGCCGTCAACCGCGATGAGATTTTGATGTTTGTCAGCTATTGGCCTGAGCAAAACCGCAGTGGCGAGGTGAGTTTCACCGGTGGCTACACGTTCGAGCCCGGCTCCACCGTGACTGTGCAGATCGGCGAAGAGAGTTTTGAGCTTTTCACCGAAGGTGAGATTGCCTGGGCGGCCTCGGTTGCCGAAGACGGGGACATCGTGACCGCGATGCGCGCCGGCTCCGACGCCGTTCTGACAGCACTTTCAAATCGCGGCACAACGACCCAGGATACATTTTCGCTTCTGGGTTTTTCAGCCGCGATCGAAGATGCCGAAACCCGGTGTAGCGGCTGACGGTTTGCACGCGCGCGTGCACCTCTATATGAAGGCGTGTCTGTAGTTCCGGAACCGCTTCATGTCTGACGCGCCGATCACACAAGATGTCCTGACGATCCCGCGCCAAGCGCCTGCGGGGCCGATCAACCTCGTGGGCCTGACGCGGGCGGGGTTGCGCGAGGCATTAATCGCACATGGCACGCCCGAGAAACAGGCGAAGATGCGCGCGGGCCAGATCTGGCAATGGATTTATCAAAAGGGCGTTCGCGACTTTGCCGTCATGACAAACCTGTCGAAAGCCTATCGCGCAGGGCTGGCGGAAAGCTTTGTGGTCGCTGTGCCCGAGGTTGTCAGCCGCCAGGTATCGGCCGATGGGACGCGAAAGTATCTGGTCCGCATCGCCGGCGGTCACGAGGTGGAGGTTGTTTACATCCCCGAAGCCGATCGCGGCACGTTGTGCATTTCCAGCCAGGTCGGCTGCACGCTGACCTGTTCGTTTTGCCATACCGGCACACAAAAGCTCGTCCGCAATCTGACGCCGGGTGAAATCGTGGGCCAGATCATGGTCGCGCGCGATGATTTGGGAGAATGGCCCGAGCCTGGCGAAGGTTCTGGCATGCGGCCACGCCTGCTTAGCAACATCGTCCTGATGGGCATGGGGGAGCCGCTTTATAATTTCGATAATGTGCGCGACGCGATGCAGATCGCGATGGATGCAGAAGGTATCTCGCTGTCGCGCCGCCGCATTACCCTTTCGACCAGCGGCGTCGTGCCCGAGATTGCGCGCACCGCCTCCGAGATCGGCTGCATGCTTGCGGTCAGTTTCCACGGTACAACGGATGAGGTCCGAAACCGCTTGGTCCCGATCAACAAGCGCTGGCCGATCGCGGAGCTGCTCGGCGCGCTGCGCGCCTATCCCAAGTTGTCCAACTCTGAGCGCATCACATTTGAATATGTGATGTTAAAGGGCGTGAACGACAGCGACGCGGATGCGCAGCGCCTTGTACAGCTGATCAAGGGCATCCCGGCGAAAATCAATTTGATCCCGTTCAACGAATGGCCCGGGGCGCCGTATCAGCGGTCTGATTGGGAACAGATCGAGCGCTTTGCCGATATCATCTATAAGGCCGGCTATGCCTCTCCGATCCGCACGCCGCGCGGCGAGGATATCATGGCCGCCTGTGGCCAGCTGAAATCGGCCACCGAGCGCGCGCGGAAAAGCCGCGCAGCGATTGCCGCTGAAACCGGTGGCGCTGTCTAGCCCCGCGCGGGTTTCTTGGGCTGGGAAAACACAATTGCTAAAACTGAAAAAGGCGGCCCGCGATGGGGCCACCTTTTCCTAACCGAAATGTCGGTCTGATCAGTCGGCTGCCACGGCTGCGGCGAGCAGGATCAGAGCGATGATCGGAACCAGGATGCCGCCAGCCGAGGACGAGGTGTCCTCAACGATGACAACCGGCTCAACCACCGGCGGTGCAACACCACCCGCGAAAGCGGGGGCAACTGCGACCGAAAGGGCGGCTGCGAGTGCGAGTTTCTTCATAGTATCCTCCAAGATACGCCCCGCCCACGCACTATTGCGCCAGCAAGGGCACCCAAGACTGTACCTCGTGGACCTGTCTTAACCAGCAATGGCAGGGCATTGCAATGGCGTGGAAAACCGGTTCCGCGAGGGAAGTAGCCTAGGGCGTCAAATAAGCAACACTTGCGTCCCAACCGCTGCAAGCTCGAACAGTTCCTCGATATGTTCGTTGTAAAGTCCAATGCAGCCGTTTGACGACCGGCGCCCGATTTTGCGCGTGTCATGGGTGCCGTGGATGCGGTAATATTGCCAGCTCAGGTGCAAAGACCGCGTCCCAAGCGGGTTGTCGGGACCCGGTGGGATGTAGTCCGGCCATTCTGGGTTGCGCTCGCGCATCGCGGGCGTCGGGCGCCAATCCGGGTTGGGATCGCGCAGGATGACTTGCGTGCGTCCGCGCCGGGTCAGATCCTCGCTCAGCGGCACGGATGTGGGGTAAAGCCTGTATATGCTTTCGTCCTGGCTCCAATAATGCAGGGCGCGACTGGTTGTATCAACCAGGATCGCGCCGTTGCGCGTATTGTCGAAATAGGGCTGCCATTCAAGCGTCCGGAAGCTCGAGATATTGCGCCGCGTTGACGTTGTGATGTCGCGCTCAATCTCGGTCGAGCCGTCCAGCACGGATTGCGCCCGGGCGATGGATGGCGCTGCAATCGCAACCGCAGCACCCGCCAGGATGTTGCGCCGCGAAACCAATTTGCCTGTGCTCATCGAATTCTCTGCCTTTTGGTTAGCAATCTATGAACCTTCGATGCGCAAAATACCGCCACAGCATCCTTGCTGCAATTCACGGGCTGTTGAGCACGCGCGGAATTTTGCCGCTGTGGCTTGATCTTTTGTCCGTTCCGCCCTCAGAGATACGGGATATGAGCCCTCCGAAAGGATTTTACGGCCATGCAAAGAAGAATATTCGCATTCGGCGGCGCGGCGGTTTTGCTCGCGGCTTGCGGGGCGCGGCTGCAGCCTCGCCAACTTGGCGCAGACGGCCTGCCATTGCCGTCGGTTTACGACATGCCCGATGATGCAACCGTTCAATTCCGAGCCCTCGACAGCGTCAATGCCCTGCGCCAGGCTGCCGGCGCACCGGCACTGACCTTCTCGTCTGAGCTCAACGCCGCAGCGGCAACCCATTCGCGCGACATGTCGCTGCAAAACCGCCCTTGGCACTTCGGCTCCGACGGCTCCTCGCCAATCGACCGGGCGCGCCGGGCGGGATATGCCGGAACGGTGCTGGGTGAGAATATTTCGGAAACCTATGAGACAGAAATTGAGACCCTGACCGCCTGGATGGCTCAACCGGCAACTCGCGATGTCATCACTGACCCGACCGCCCGCGATCTGGGCTTTGCTTGGTACCAGGAACCTACGGGCAAGATCTGGTGGACATTAATGGTCGGCGATGGTGGCACGTCAGGTCCGATCAATGTGCCGCGCGGCTGATCTGTTCCGCGGCAGCGCGGGCTGACGAGGGGCCCGCATTGCGGGTCCACGAGGAGGCCCGCACAACCGCTATGGATAGATGTCGATCACCGTCCCGGTTTGCACCATGGCGTAGATCTGGCGCATCTCTCGATTGTTCACCGCAATACAGCCCCAGGTCCAATCGTCCTGGCCGCGGAAGGGCCGGGTTGTGCCATGAATGAAAATGTCGCCGCCCGGCGACAGGCCAAGCAGCTCTGCCTCAGCGCGATCTTCATCATTAGGATAGCTGATCCCGAGCGACAGATAATAGGCCGAGTTTGGATTGCGTCGGTCGATGAAATACTGGCCTTCGGGGGTGCGACCGTCGCCCTCGTATTCCTTGTCGCCAATCGGCGCGAAACCAAGCTCAAATTCGTAACTCTCCAAGACCTGGTCGCCCGACATCAGATACATCACCCGGTCCGATTTCATCACGATGATCCGCGTCACTTCCGGGCCGTTATAGCTGATGAAACGCGAACAGCCGCCAATTGCCAGCATGGCCAGGAATACCAGGAAAGTTAGGCGCATTCTGCTCTGCCTCATGGATGTTTTCTGACCTCTTAGCCGAAAATGCCTTAACGGGCTATTCCCCTTCCTGCAGAAGCGCTGCGAGTCCGGCGCGATAGTTCGGATAGCGCAGCTGAATCTTTAGCTCGTCTTTCATCCGCTTGTTCGAGACACGCTTCGATTCGGCGTAAAATGACCGCGCCATCGGGCTCAATTCCGCCTCGTCGAATGGAATCGCGGCTGGCACTGGCACATTGAGCAGCTTCGCCGCATGCGCAATCACGTCCTGGGGTGGTGCCGGATCATCGTCGCAGACATTGTAAATGGCGCCGGGATTGGGGCAATCCATCGAGGCCTGCACGACCTGAGCGATGTCATCGACATGGATACGGCTGAAAACCTGGCCCGGCTTGATGATCCGCCGTGCCGTCCCGGCGCGCACCTTGGCAAATGGCCCGCGCCCTGGCCCATAAATACCAGCAAGCCGGAAAATGTGCAGCGGCAGGGGCATATCCTGCCATTCCGCTTCGGCGGCGACGCGTGCCTGCCCGCGTGTGGTGGCCGGGCTGAGCGGCGTTGCCTCATCGACCCATGCGCCGCCATGATCGCCGTAGACGCCGGTGGTCGACAGATAGCCGACCCAACTCGGCTCTGCCCCACCCAATGCCGCGCGCGTCGCCGCATCCGCCAGGATGGGATCGCGGCCCGCTTCGGGCCCGGCTGAGATCAGGATATGGCTTGCCCAGGCAATGTCTCCGGCCATGTCCGTGCCAGGATAAATCCGCGCAAAAACGCCTTTTTCGGCCAGTGCTTCCGCCTTTTCTGGCGATCGCGTCGTGGCCCGCACATCGCCCGCGCGATAGGGGCGCATCATCTCCTCAAGCCGGGCGGCGGAATAGCCAAAACCAAAGATCAAAAGCCTCATCCCAGCCGCTCCAAAGCCCAGTCTGCGGCGTCACAAACGGCCGCGTCGGCATCGCTAAGAAGGCTCTGCAAAGCCGGTTTGAGCCGTTTTTTACCGGAATTTCCAATCGCATAAGCGACGTTGCGCACAAATCGGTCACGACCGATCCGCTTGATCGGTGACCCGGAAAACCGAGCCCTGAAATCGGCATCGGTCAAGGCGGCAAGCTCCGCCAATGGCGGGGCTGTAAGGTCTGGCCGGGCGGCGTAACGTGTGTGCCGGGCGGTCTGGGCGAATTTGTTCCACGGGCAAACCGCCAGGCAGTCATCACACCCATAGATCCGGTTTCCCAGACCGGCGCGCAGCTCTGTTGGCACGGGCCCTTTATGTTCAATCGTTAGGTACGAAATGCAGCGCCGCGCATCCAGCTGGAACGGTGCCGGGAAAGCATCGGTCGGGCAGATATCGAGACAGGCCGTGCAGGTGCCACAGCGTTCCGTCTCGGGCGCGTCTTTTGGCAAATCGAGTGTCGTGAAAATTGCGCCCAGAAACACCCAATTGCCGATCTCGCGGCCCAAAAGATTGGTGTGTTTGCCCTGCCAGCCAAGCCCCGCGGCCTGCGCCAGCGGCTTTTCCATCACCGGCGCGGTATCGACAAACACTTTGATCGCGGCATTAGGCTGACGTGCCAGAAGCCACCGGCCAAGCGCTTTCAGCCGTTTTTTCACGACGTCATGATAGTCCCTTCCCCTTGCATAGACACTGATTGTGCCGCGGTCAGGCTGATCAAGCGATGCAAGCGGATCACTCTCGGGCATATAGCTGTCTGCCAACATGATGACCGACTGCGCCTCGGGCCAAAGCGCCGAGGGATCTCCGCGCCAGGTTGCACGGTCGGCCATCCAAGCCATCTGCCCGTGCCGACCATCGGCCAGAAACGCCGCCAGCCGGGAGGGCGCTGCCGGGATCGCATCCGGCGCGCAGATGCCCATAGCAGCAAACCCGATATCCCTGGCCTGAGCCTCAAGGTCGGCCCGCAGGGTCAAAAATCCAGGTTCGCGTAATGCGGCGGTTGCACGAAACCGGGCACGGTGTCGGCCAGGATGCCGCGAAATGCCGGGCGCGATTTTATCTTGGCGTACCAATCCTTGACCACCTCGGAGCGGTTCCAGTCGACGTCAGAGATGTAATCGAGACAGCTCAGATGCGCGGCCGCGGCAAAATCGGCAAGCGTCATCCGGTCACCGGCAAGCCAGCGGCGGTGGTCAAGCAGCCAGGCCATATAGTCGAGGTGAAACTTGATGTTCGCAGCACCGTCTTTGATCGCACGGCCATCAGGATAGCCGCCGCGCATGACCTTCTTGTTGATCCGCTCATAAACCAGGTTGGCCGTCACCTCGCGGTGAAATTTGTCATCATACCAACCCACAAGCCGGCGCACCTCAGCGCGGGCGCGCGGATCGCTTGGCATCAAATCGGGGTCCGGGACGATTTCTTCGATGTATTCGCAGATGGCCTGACTGTCGGCCAGATGCATGCCGTCGATCTTTAAAACGGGCACCTGACCAGCGGGATTGCGACGCAGGAATTCTTGGCTCGGCTCCCAATAGCGCTCATCGATCAGTTCCACCTCGATCTTCTTTTCCGCCAGCACAAGCCGGACTTTGCGGCAAAACGGCGAAAGCGCGAAGTGATAGAGCCTTGTCATGGCGCTGAGTTTTGCCCAAGCGCGGCAGGGATTTCAATTCGCAAAGCAATCGTCGCGCCCATCGGCGGCGATCGTGGCGGCACCCGAGGCGATCGAACGTGCCCGCTGCTCTACGCCGCTGCTTGGGTTCGAGGCCGAGCGGCCCTGCGGGTTGGGCAGAACAGCTGCCAGTCGAGACGCCTGCGTCAGGGTTAGATCACTGGCCGGAACGCCAAAATAATGCAAAGCGGCCGCCTCAGCCCCAAACACGCCTTCATCAAATTCCGCGACATTGAGGTACACCTCCAGCATGCGCGCCTTGCTCCAAAGCAACTCCGTCACCGGTGTCAAAATGGCCTCAACGGCTTTGCGCAGCCAAGACCGGCCATGCCAGAGAAAGGCGTTTTTGACGGTCTGTTGGCTGATGGTCGAACCGCCGCGCTCGGCGCCTTCGGCGATCGCGGCCCGAATGGCATCCATGTCGAAGCCTGCATGCAGGCAAAAATTCGCATCTTCCGCCGCCACGACGGCGCGCTGCAGATCGGGGCTGATCTCTTCCAGCGCGGTCCATTCCCGATCAAGGCTCTGGCCCAGGCGTGCCCGCTCGCTGATCATGTAAGGCGTCACCGGAACGGGCACGAAGCCATAAGCCAGCACCCAGAGCAGCACCAGGCCCACCACAGCCAAGGCCGCGCGCCGCAGAAATCGCACCGCAATCCTGATCCGGGCCCGCAGACCCGATCTCTGGGCGGCTCGTTTTTTCCTGGTGCGCGTGCGCTTGGCCACTGCCTCGGTCCTCGTTTCCGCCCCAAATAGCGAAAGCCGAACGGATTTACGAACCCCTTCTAGCGCCCTAGCATCGCGACCCATGACCCATGGATACGAAACCGGGCGTTTGAATCTGCCCTTCACCGGCATCGCCACATTCGGCAAATACCCCTACCAGAGTGATTGGACGGCGATCGCGGCGGATGTCTGTATCCTCGGCGCGCCGTTTGATGCCGGCACGCAATGGCGCGCCGGCGCGCGTTTTGGCCCGCGCGCGATCCGTGAGGCCTCAACGCTTTTTGCCTTTGGCCATGCCGGTGCCTATGACCACGAAGACGGGGTGACATATCTCGGACCTGGCACAGAGGTCATCGATTTGGGTGATGCTGATATCATCCATACCGACACCGATGGCAGCCATGCTCAGATTGAGGCGGGCGTGCGCGCGATCCTGGCCGCAGGCGCCCTGCCGGTTGTCTTGGGCGGCGATCATTCGATCAATATCCCCTGCATTCGCGCCTTTGACGGCGACGGCCCGATCCATATTGTCCAGATTGATGCCCATCTGGATTTTGTCGATGAGCGCCATGGCGTGCGGCACGGTCACGGCAACCCGATGCGCCGTGCGGCTGAACAAGCCCATGTGACCGGCCTGTCCCAGCTTGGCATTCGCAACGTGAGCTCAACGGCAAAAGAAGGCTACGAGGCCGCCGCTTCCATGGGTTCCGACATCCTGTCTGTCCGCCAGATCCGCTCGCTTGGCACCGACGCTGTGCTGGATCGGATCCCAAAGGATGCTCGGCTTTACCTGACGATCGATATCGACGGATTTGACCCGTCCATCGCATCCGGCACCGGCACGCCCAGCCATGGCGGGTTTCTGTACTATGAAGTGCTGGAGATTCTGGCATCGCTTGCCAAACGCCAACCCATCGTTGGGATCGATCTCGTCGAAGTGGCGCCGGATTACGACCGCGACGGCACCACCGCGATCCTGGCCGCGCAGCTTCTGCTCAACCTCATCGGCCGCGTCTTGCACCACCAGAAAACCTGAGCCCGGCACGGGCGAGGTAAAAGGAATGGCGGCTTGCCGCCGCCGTTTGATTACGCCTTTGGGCGATGATCGACGATGCGGACCGCTTTGCCCTGACTGCGCGCCACCCCGCCGGGGTCATGCGCTGCGACCCGAACGGTTATGCCAACCGCCTCTTTGATCTTTTGCCCAAGGACCGACGCTGCATTTGACGGGCCCTCGACATGCACCACCATCTCGTCCATCCGGCCCTCCCGCAGCAACTCAATCTGAAAATGTGGCGCCAGGCCGCCGGTCGCCAATAGCTGCTCCTCGATCTGGGTGGGAAACACATTCACCCCGCGCAGGATTATCATATCGTCCGATCGCCCCGTGACCTTCGCCATGCGCCGCACACTGCGCGCGGTGCCCGGCATCAATTGCGTCAGGTCCCGTGTGCGGTACCGGATGATCGGCATCGCCTCTTTGGTGAGCGAGGTGAACACAAGCTCACCCGGCGTGCCATCGGGCAGCACTTCGCCAGTTTCGGGGTTGATGATCTCGGGATAAAAATGATCCTCCCAGATATGCAACCCGTCTTTGGTCTCCACGCATTCATTGGCCACGCCCGGCCCGATAACCTCGGACAATCCATAGATATCAACGGCATGCATATCAAAAGCGGCTTCGATCTCACCGCGCATCGCATTTGTCCAAGGCTCGGCACCAAATATACCGACCTTCAGCGGGCTGTCGGTCGGATCGCGGCCTTGCGCGCGGTATTCGTCCAAGATCGAAAGCGCGTAAGACGGCGTGACCATGATCGTCGAGGCGCCAAAATCCTCGATCAATTGCACCTGGCGCTGCGTCATCCCGCCCGAGATCGGCACAACCGTGCAGCCCAGCTTTTCAGCCCCGTAATGGGCACCCAATCCGCCGGTGAAAAGCCCATAGCCATAGGCCACATGCACCACGTCGCCCGGTCGTGTGCCTGCCGCGCGCATTGAGCGGGCCACAACCTGCGCCCAAGTATCGATATCGCGGTCCGTATAGCCGACGACAGTTGGCTGCCCGGTTGTGCCAGATGAGGCATGCAAACGGCGGATTTGCGATTGCGGCACGGCAAACATGCCGAAGGGATACGCATCACGCAGGTCTTGTTTGACGGTAAAGGGAAACTTGGCCAGATCGCTTAACTCGGTCAGATCGGCGGGGTGCACACCGGTTGCGTCAAAACAGGCCTTATAATGCGCCACATGCTCATAGGCGTGTGACAGCGACCATTTCAACCGCTCAAGTTGCAGCGCTGAGATCTCGTCGCGGCTGGCGATCTCGATCGGCTCGAGCATGTCGCGTGCAGGCGTGCGGTCTTCCATTTTTAAGTATCCTCTTGGAAATGATGCCCGCCGATCTCGCGTGAGGCACCGCGAAACGCCGCAACGATCCGTCCATCGTCGCCGGTGACGGTCACATCTGTAATGGCCGAACGGCCGGTGCGCGCCACGACATTGGCCTCGGCGGTCAGTCTTTCGCCCAAATGACCCGGGCTGAGATAGCTGATCGTATTATGCTGCGCGACCGCCTTGCGGTTGGAGCTATTGCACGCCACGGCAAAGGCGCTGTCGGCCAAGGCAAAAATCACACCGCCATGGCAGGTGCCATGGCCGTTTAGATGGTCCTCGCCGACCGTCAAAGTCATGCGCGCCACACCGGGGCCGACCCTGTCCAGCGCAATCCCAAACCAAGCCGAGGCACGATCTTGCTCAAGCATAACCGCCGCCGAGCGTTCTGCGCGCGCCTGATCTTGCATTACAGAAAATCCTCCCAATCACAGATTGGCGTAACGTATTGTCTTGGTCAAGTTGCCCCGTCAAGCGCCCCAGGTGGCAATTACGCCACGCCCAGAGCTCTCGATTCGTATCTGATTCCCAACAGCTTAGCATTGGTGTAGCCTGGCCTCACAAAACAAAAACCGATGAGCAGGTTCAATGAGCAAACATATCGAAGCGGCGGTCTCCGCCGTCATCGGCCGTGACCATGTGGCCGATATCGCCAGCTATGACATGGCACTTGAAGATGGGCGCCCGGCGCTCTGGGTCGAAGTGATCTATCGCGGCCTGTCGCAAGGCCCGGGCCACGACATGCTGCAGGACATCATGGAAAGCGTCGGTGACGTGTCCTGCGCGTCTGATCCGCGCGCTGTTGTCAGCTTCATCGCCGAAGATGATCTGATGGCCATCGCCGCCGAATAACGCATTGGTCCGCCTGGCAATTGTCAGGCGGATTACCCAAGGCTTAAATTCCCGACCGGCTGGGGTTTTCCCGGCCAGGTCGGGCCGCTAAGTACCGCGCATGGATCACTTTCTCTACCAGCGTGGCATTTTGCATGCCGAAGACATCCCAATCCCCGAGATTGCGGCTGAGATCGGCACGCCGTTCTACCTCTATTCCACGGCCACGCTCTTGCGCCATTTCCGGCTTTTTGATGAGGCTTTGGCGCCGCTGCCGCACCTTGTTTGTTATGCGATGAAGGCCAA
Organism: Pseudomonadota bacterium; assembly: GCA_039191215.1. Taxonomy (GTDB): domain Bacteria; phylum Pseudomonadota; class Alphaproteobacteria; order Rhodobacterales; family Rhodobacteraceae; genus HKCCE3408. The sequence goes on along the minus strand of JBCCXT010000044.1, from coordinate 12,854 downwards.
TTCGAACCAGGCTGTGATCAAGACATTGGGTGATGCGGGCGCTGGCATGGATGTGGTCTCAGGCGGCGAATACGCGCGCGCCAGGGCCGCGGGCATTCCCGGCGACCGGATCGTTTTTTCCGGCGTCGGTAAGACCCGGGCTGAGATGGAACAGGTGATCTCCGGCGGCATCCGCCAGGTGAACCTGGAATCGGAGCCCGAAATGCAGCTCCTGAGCCAGGTCGCGGCATCGATGGGGGCGTCTGTGCCGGTAAGCGTGCGCGTCAATCCCGATGTCGATGCCCGGACGCATGAAAAAATCGCCACCGGCAAGGCCGAGAACAAGTTCGGCATCCCCATTTCGCGCGCCTCAGATGTCTATGCGATGGCCGCAGACCTGCCGGGTCTGGAGGTTGTCGGCATCGACGTGCATATCGGCAGCCAATTGACCGAATTGGCGCCGTTTGAGGCCGCCTATCTCAAAGTCGCGGACCTAACCCGCCAGCTTCGCGCCGAAGGCCACGCGATCCGTCGGCTCGATCTGGGCGGTGGCCTGGGCATTCCCTATTCGCGCGGCAATGAGGCGCCGCCCTTGCCGCAAGATTTTGGCGCGTTGATAAAGCGCACCGTGGGTGATCTGGATGTCGAGGTCGAGATTGAGCCGGGGCGCCTGATCGCGGGCAATGCTGGGATCTTAGTGGCGGGCGTCCTCTACGTGAAATCTGGTGATGGGCGCGATTTTTTGATCCTTGATGCTGCCATGAACGACCTGATTCGCCCGGCCATGTACGGCGCATGGCATGATATTATTCCGGTCATCGAACCCGCCCCCGGTGTTGAGAGACAGCCCTTTGATATCGTCGGCCCGGTCTGCGAATCAGGTGATACATTCGCCAAACAGCGAGAGATGCCGCCGGTTCGTGCTGGCGATCTTGTGGCCTTTCGCTCAGCCGGAGCTTACGGCGCCGTGATGGCGAGCGAATACAATACCAGACCGCTTATTGCGGAGGCATTGGTGCAGGGCGATCAATTTGCGGTCATCCGCCCAAGCCCCACCTTTGAAGAAATCATTAACCGAGATATCTTACCAACATGGCTATGATGCCTGCACATTGCCCCGGTGACGGGGCCCGCGAAAAGGCCAAGGTTTGACCCGCAAGACGCCGCTTCCCCCCGAAACGAAGGCCACACTTGCCGGACCGTTGCGGTTAACGCGGGCTGGGCTTTTCGCTGAGCGGGCCGCGCGCGCGTTCTGGCCGTTTGTTACCGTTTTGATGGCAGCGCTCGCGGCACTGGCCTTCCGCGTGGCCGACCTATTGCCGATCGAAGCGCTTGTGGCATTTGGGGCTGTGGTAGTGGCGGCGGCACTCTGGACGCTGATCCGCGGCCTGCGCCGGTTTCGGTTGCCAAGCGCGCTTGAGGCCGAGGCGCGCCTTGACGGCACACTGCCCGGCCGCCCGATTGCAACGCTGCAAGACGCCCCTGCCGTGGGCGCAAACGACCCAGACAGCCAGGCGGTCTGGCAGGCCCATATGGCGCGCATGACCGCCCGCCTGCGCGGCATTCGCGCGCCCGCGCCGGACTTGCGCGTGGCGGGGCGCGATCCGTTCGCGCTGCGCCTGATTGCGGCCACGGCCCTGGTGGCGGCCCTTTTGTTCGGCTCGATCAGCCGGGTGGGGGAGGTTGGCACGGGCCTGATCGCGCCGGGTGAGGCTGCGCAGGGCGGGCCAACCTGGGAAGGCTGGATCGAGCCGCCGCTTTATACCGCGCGCCCCTCGCTCTATCTCAACGACATCTCTCGGCAAGCATTCGAAGCGCCGGTTGGCTCGCGTGTGACGATCCGGTTTTACGGCTCTGACGGGCAATTGACTTTCCGCCAGACAGTCAGTGACCTACCGCCGCCCGAAGGCCGCTTGCCGACGGATGCAGCCCAAGACGTGACCCTCGACCAAAGTGGTGAGATTGCCATCGACGGGCCAGGCGGCCAGGCTTGGACCGTGTCGGCGCTGGCCGATGCGCCGCCGGCTGTTGTCGTCGATGGGGAGCTTGAGGGCATCCCGCCCGGCCAGTTTCAACTCCCGTTCACCGCGACCGACGATTATGCAGTCATCTCGGGCCGCGCGATCATCCGCCTTGATGCCGCTGCCGCGGATCGTCGCTACGGCCTGGCCGTTGAGCCTGAACCGCATGAGCCCCTGGTGCTCGACCTGCCGATGCCGTTTTCGGGCAGCAGGTCGGAATTTACCGAGTTGCTGATTGAGGATTTGTCGGAGCATGCTTTTGCCAATCTGCCGGTCACGATCTCGCTTGAAGTGACTGATCACGCTGGCCAGATCGGCACCACAACCGAAAGCTTCGCCCGTCTGCCCGGCCGTCGGTTCTTCGATCCGCTGGCCAATGCGTTGATCGAGATGCGCCGCGACCTGTTATGGTCGCGCGACAATGCCGCCCGGACCGCGCAAATCCTGCGCGCCATCACCTGGGAAGCGCAGCTGCTTTGGGACGATGAAAGCGCCTACCTGCTGACCCGAAGTGCGATCCGGCGGCTCGAGGCCGGGATCGACGGTGTCTCGGCAGAGACGCGCGATCAGGTCGCGGGCATGCTGTGGGACGCCGCACTGATGATCGAAGAGGGCGATCTGGCCGATGCGCTTGACCGCCTGCGCCGCGCCCAGGACCGCTTGGCCGAAGCGATGCGCCAAGGCGCGTCCCCCGAAGAGATCGAGCAACTCATGCAGGAACTGCGCGAGGCGATGGACGACTACATGCGCGAGCTCGCCGAAAATGCAGAGCCTTCGACCGACCAGCCCGATCAATCCGGCGAATCCATGGAGATGTCCATGGCCGATATCGAAGAGATGATGCGCCAGATCCAAGAACTGATCGAACAGGGCCGGATGGCTGAGGCGATGGAGATGATGGAAGCGCTGCGCCAGATGATGGAGAATATGCAGGTCACCCAGGGCGGCAATGGCGAAGGCCCGCAAAGCCCGGGACAACAGGCGATGGAGGGTCTGCAAGACACGCTACGCGGCCAGCAGGACCTCAGCGACGACAGCTTCCGCGAGTTGCAGGATCAGTTCAATCCCAACCGCCAGCAGGGCCAAAACCAGCAAGGCCAGAACCAACCTGGCCAGCCTGGCCAGGGCCAGCAGGGCGGCGGCGGCAACGGCGAAACGGGGTCTGATGGCCAAGCGGAAAGCGGGACGGGCCAGGGTGGCGAGAATGACGGCCGCAGCTTGGCCGAACGGCAGCAGGACTTGCTGCGCCAATTGCAGGAACAGGCGCAAAGCCTGCCGGGCCTGGGATCAGAAAGCGCCGAAGAAGCTGAGCGGCTATTGGGCGACGCCGCACGCGCCATGGACGAGGCGGCCGATGCGCTCGAAGACGGCAACTTACCCGGCGCGCTTGATAGCCAAAGCGAAGCGATGGAGGCTCTGCGCGAGGGCATGGGTGAGCTTGGCCGGGCCCTGGCCGAAGCCCAGGGTCTGGAAGAACCCGGCCAGGGACAAGCGCAGGCCAATTCCGCCCCGTCCAGCCCGGCACGCGATCCGCTTGGCCGTCAGGCCGGCAATTCAGGCGCCTTTGGAACCGAAGAGGGTTTTGAGCGCCGCGAAGAAGCCTTCCGCCGCGCGCGAGAGCTCTTGGATGAGTTGCGCAGACGGTCGGCTGAGCAACAGCGGCCCGATGTCGAGTTGGATTATCTGCGCCGCCTGCTCGACCAGTTCTGATACCGGTTGTCCGCCTGTACACCCCGCACCGTTTCACGGTTCATTGCGTCAGGCATTTCTGTCTGGCGGCGGCGGCGGCGCGATGTGGTGTGAAGCTGCTGGGACCTAACGCGACGCCTCAATTGCTGTCGGTTGCGGCTTCTTCATCCGCAACTGAGCCGTCGGTCACGGCAGCCTCATCATCGGCAACCTCATCGTCCCTGGCTACTTCGGGCTCTGATACCTCAATGGGCGAGTCGCCCTCATCCGTGGCGGGCGCTTCGGATTCAGCGGTTGTGTCTTCTTCCAGCACGGCATCGGCATCGGGCGTTGGCGCGTCGACCTCAACCGTGGGTTCCGGCTCAGAAGTTGCATCAGCCTCCGGACTTGCCGCCGTTGCCTCAGGCCCCCCACTTGTCAGCGCACCTTGCGCCATTTCGTCGATCCAGGACCGCAGGCGGTCGACTTGTGCGACATAGCCTTGCAACACGGGCCCCGTCTGCGGCACCGCAGCGGCAATCCGTGGCGCGTTAAGATAGATCGCAATCGCCCCGGCAAAAACGAGAAGCGCCACGCCAAAGCCAAATCGCGTTGCCGAGCGCCGGCGCGGCCGCCCTTCGACCGTGCCGATATCACTGCCGCCGGCTCGGCCCGGATTGCGGTCCTGCGTCGCGCGCAACGTCGAATTGATCTCATCGATATCGGGCAACAGGTCACGCCGTGAGCCAGACGCGCCCCGCGCCGCGTCAGCGGCGGCCGTCTGCGCGTCGACCGATGTGCCGGTGCCCGCGGCCTGGCCGCCAAACCGGGCGGCCGCTTCGCTCCGCGCGCGATCGCGCGGCGCGTCTTCGAGCTCGGCGCTGCTTTCGGCCGCGGCAATTACGCCACTGACTGCCGCTTCGATCGGATCGGCTTCCAGTTCTTCTTCGCGCGCAGGCGCGGGCGCTGCCTGCGGCTCTGGAGGACCGCCTTCTTGCTCACGCAACGCGGCTTCGCGCGCGGCCTCCTCGCGCAGCACATCGCGCACTTCAGGATCAAGCGTGCGGCGCGGCGCCTCGGTTGGAATGTCCTCTAGAGGCCTCGTTGTTTCGTCTTGTATATCAATGGGTTGATCTGCATCTACGGCCTCGGTTTCATGCTGATCCAACCCTGGCTGAAACCAGGTGGTCGTGCAATTTGAGCATTGCACATCCCGGCCCTCGGGCGGGATCATTGCTGCGTCAACCTCGTACCGGGCACCACAATTGGGACATGTCAGTCGCATTGATTGTCGCTTTCATCGCTCGCTTCTGCGAGCTGTACTGCCTCGTTATCCACAATATCATTAACAAGCCGCGCGCTTGTTTCCAAGCGCCGCATCTGCCGCAAGATTGCAACTGTTCGGCGTGTGAGGCAAGACGGTCCCACCTATCGCGCATTGGGGAGCGGTCTTTGATCGAGTTATCGGAGGTGTCCTATGGGTATGGCGCCAAGCCGCTGTTCAGCGGGGCAAACCTTTCCTTGGGGCCGGGGACGTTTCATTTTTTGACCGGGCCGTCGGGCGCGGGTAAGACGACGTTTCTACGCCTGTGCTACGCCGACCTGCTGCCGATGCAGGGCAGTGTCAGCCTGTTTGGCGACGTCAGCGCGGGGATGAGCCGCGACAGCATCGCCCGTGCCCGCCAACGGATCGGCGTGGTGCATCAGGATTGCCAGTTTCTCGACCATCTCAGCCTGCGCGAGAACATCGGGCTGCCGCTTTTGGTTGCGGGGCGCGATCCGCGGCTGTCGGAGAGAAACCTGTCGGAACTCTTGGCCTGGGTGGGCTTGGAGAATCGCGAAGCGGCCTTCCCGCCCGAGCTTTCTGGTGGCGAGCGTCAACGCGCAGCACTGGCGCGCGCAGTCATCATGGACCCCGACGCCATTCTTGCCGATGAGCCAACCGGAAATGTCGATTGGGATATGTCCATTCGGCTCCTCACCCTGTTGACCGAGCTTCACGCGATGGGCAAAGCAATCCTTATGGCGACCCATGATCTGGCCCTGATACGGGCCGCCAAATCGCGCAGTAACGCGCGCGTATTGCGTTTGACGGGTGGGGCGTTGCAGCTTGCGGGGTCGGATCTGTGACAGCCAGGCTGCATCTGGGCGCGACCGAGGCAGACCGGATTGTGCCACCGGCCGGGCCGCCGGTACGCCTGACACTTGCAACCGCGGCAGCGATGGCCTTTCTGGCGGTTTTTGCCCTGGCGCTGTCGCTTGCGGCTGGCCGCGTGGCGACACTTTGGGCCGATGCATTGGCCCGGACCGCAACGATCCGCATCTCTGCACCGGTGGGAGAGATGTCGGCCCAGACCGAGGCCGTACTTGCCGTGCTGGCGCAAACGCCGGGGGTCGCTGATGCCCGTGCGATCAGCGCGCAAGAGCAACAGGACCTGTTGGAGCCATGGTTCGGCACCGAACTGCCGCTGAGCGACCTGCCGATCCCGGCGTTGATCGAAGTGACCGAGGACGTGCCGGGATATGACGCAGAGGGCCTGCGCCAACGCTTGGCGGCGGAGGCGCCGGGCGCTGTCATTGACGATCACAGCCGCTGGCGGCGCCCGCTGGTCGAGGCTGCGGCGCGGCTTCGGATCATGGGCTGGATCGCGCTTGCGCTGATCTTGGGCTCGACCGCGGCGATGATCACGCTGGCCGCCGGTGCGGCACTTGCCGCCAATGAACAGGTCATTCGAACATTGCGGCTGATCGGCGCCGAAGACGGCTTCATCGCGCGCGCCTTTATCCGCCGGTTTACCCTTCGCGCCGGCTTGGGTGCGATTGTCGGAGCGGTGGCTGGCACGATCGCCATCGCGCTGATGCCCGGGCCCGGCCCGGCAGAGGGGTTCATGACGGGTTTGCGATTTTCCGGCTGGCAATGGCTTTGGCCATTAATCGTGCCGCCAATGGCTGCGCTGACGGCCTATCTTGCCACGCGACGCGCGGCGCGCTGGATGCTGCAGGGAATGCGATAGATGCAACAGATCCGTTCGGTACTTTTTGTCGGTCAGATGTACCTGATGATGGCAATCATGGCCGTCTTCTTCACGCCCTGGGCGATTTTCGACCGGCGCGGCGCGTTTGTGGCGATGCACACCTACTGCAATTGGGTGCGTTGGACGGCGTCTTGGATGGTCGGCTTACGCTCAGAAGTGCGCGGCCAAATCCCCGAGGGCGAGGTGCTGGTGGCCGCCAAGCATCAGAGTTTCTTCGATATCATCATTCTCTTTTCGGTGCTGCGGCGGCCGAAATTCATCATGAAAAGCAGCCTCAGATTTGCCCCGATTCTCGGTTGGTACGCGCTTCGGATCGGCTGCATACCGGTGGATCGCGGCCGGCGGCGCGAGGCGATGCGCCAGATGGTGGCCGGGGTCGCCTCGGGCGAGGTCGAGCCCGGCCAGCTCATTATCTATCCGCAAGGGACGCGCGTGGCACCCGGCGCGCATTTGCCCTACAAGATCGGCGCGGCGGTGCTTTATGAGGAAACTGGGCAGGCTTGCGTGCCGGCAGCGACAAATGTCGGGCTGTTTTGGCCACGCATCGGTGTCAGCCGAAAGCCGGGCCTCGCGGTTGTCGAATTCCTGCCCGCGATTGCCCCCGGGCTGGCGTCGGACGCCTTCATGGCGGAGATCGAGACCGGGATCGAGGCCGCCTCCGACGCGCTGATGGCCGAGGCCGGCTTCAACAGGGAGACGTAAGGCGATGGACTACATTGAAGATCTCGAGACCCTGCTGGAGATTTATCCCGATGCGCCTGTCAAAGCGTCGATCGACAAGGTCACCCCGCGTATCACGCCGTGCTATCGGCGCTGGATCGAAGCCTCTCGGTTTTGCGTACTCAGCACGGTCGGACCCGATGGCACCGATGCCAGCCCACGCGGCGACGATGGCCCGGTGGTCGCCCTATTGGACGAGCAAACCCTCGCACTGCCCGATTGGCGCGGCAATAACAGGCTGGATTCATTGCGAAACATCGTTGATGACGGCCGCGTGTCATTGATGTTTTTTGTCCCCGGCTCTGGCAATGTCGTGCGGGTCAACGGCCAGGCCCGGCTGACAAATGACAACGACCTGCGCGCCCGGTTTGAGCGTGCAGGCCGTCTGCCGAAAACGGTTGCCGTGGTCGTGGCAACCGAGATCTATTTCCAATGTGCCAAGGCCATTATTCGGTCGAAGATGTGGTCAGGTATCGATGAAAGCGGCGCCGTGCCAACAGCGGGCGAGTTCATCAAGGAATTTAATGCGGGGTTTGACGCTGCCGGTTACGATTCTGGCTATCTCGACTATGCCAAACCCCGCATGTGGTGAGGGCTCCTGCCGCGCGGCGATCCCCAGATCCGCCGCGTGCGTTCCTCACTTGCTGCATTCTGCAAAAAGCTGTGGTGATTACGCCTGCCGGGCGGCGTTTTCGTCCAATGCGATCGCGCGTTCCAGCGCGGTTAGCGCGGTGCGGCGCATACGCCGTGGCGCGACATGGGCCGGAGAGGCGGTGCTATCATCGATGCGCGCTTCTGCGGTCAACATCATCGGCTCTTGGGCGGTATGTCTTACATCGGCAACTTCTGCCTCGGCGTAAGGCTCGGTCCGGCGCGCCCGGCCGACGGGCGCCTCGTGGATCGGCTCAGCCTCGGCATCGGATGCTTCGCGGGCCAGTTTAATCTGCCGCGCACCGGAGCGGAATTGCGCCACCATCTCCGGCCGTGCTGTCCGATGCTCCGGCTCAGCGGTGATCGCCATCACCTCTGCCGAAGGTCGAGCAAGTCGCTGAGGCTCGATCAAACGCTCAATCTCACGCCGAAAGACGAGGCACGTCTTTTCTTGGTAGCGCGTGAACAGACCAAAGCGGCGCTGGTAATACGGCAGGGTTTCGGCCCCTACGAATTCCCAGCCGTCGAGACCCATATCGGTCAAAATGTCGGTGATGGTGGCGCAGAACTTATCCTGATTTTTCGTCAGGTCGGTCAGTTTCCGGTTTTTGCGCGGCGCCGGAATGACCTTGAACTCGTAACGCGACATGAACTATCTACCTTTGGCACTTACTAACGTGCCCCCAACCGTGTTGTCGTTATGACAGACCGGGCCCAATTGTGGCAAGACGTTGTCGCAATCTGGACTGGGAACACATCGTTTCCAAACCGTTAAAAGGTAACTAAATAACTAATATCAACGGCTTGGTAAACAAGGCACTCACTTTGGTAAATGGGGCCAAAGCACGGCAACGCTTCAGGCGGCAAGCCCAGATTCGCCCATCTTCAAATATCTCTGACGCCGCAGGGTGATAAGCTCATTGCGCTGCAATCCGCTCAGCTCTCCGAGCAGGCCGCCGATCGCCTGGCCGACCGATTTGATGGTCGCATCGCGGTCACGCTGAGCGCCACCCGCGGGTTCGGCGACAATCCGGTCGGCCACACCCAAGCGATGCAGATCTTGCGCGGTTAACCGCAACGCCTCCGCCGCTTCGCGCATCTTTTCCGCGTCCTTCCACAGAATCGACGCACATCCTTCAGGCGAAATGACAGAATAAATCGCGTGTTCCAGCATCGCCAGCCGGTCGGATGTGGCAAAAGCCACTGCGCCGCCAGAGCCGCCCTCGCCGATGATGACGCTGACAAGCGGCACGCCGATCTGCAGACATTTCTCGGTTGACCGCGCGATGGCCTCGGACTGGCCGCGTTCTTCGGCCCCTTTGCCGGGATAGGCGCCGGGCGTGTCGACCAAGGTGATGACCGGCAGGCCAAACCGGTCGGCCAAATCCATCAGACGCACAGCCTTGCGGTAGCCTTCGGGCCGGGCCATGCCGAAATTCCGCTCGATCCGGGTTTTGGTGTCACTGCCCTTTTCGTGGCCAATGATGACAACCGGCGCATCCTCAAAGCGCGCAAGCCCGCCCATCACGGCCTGGTCGTCGGCGAAGTTCCTGTCGCCTGCAAGCGGCGTGTATTCGGTGAACAAAGCCTCGATATAGTCGCGGCAATGTGGCCGTTCGGGGTGGCGCGCCACTTGGCATTTCCGCCAGGGCGACAGGTTGGCGTAAAGTTCGCGCAAGAGGTCTTGTGCCTTGCGGTCAAGCGCGCGGGCTTCATCCTCGACATCCATTTCCGCATTGCCGCGGGCGAGCGCGCGCAATTCCTCGGCCTTGCCCTCGATCTCCGCCAGGGGTTTTTCAAAATCCAGGTAATTCATTGCGTCCACCCTGTCGTCTCGCGCCTTTATATGACTGTCGCATCGGAGCGATGCAACTCGGCAAGATTTGCAAAGCAGGGCTGGGGCACAAGATCAGGGCAAGAGACGGGGAAGACCGGCGGAATGGACTACGAAAAGCGCATGCTCAGGGTGCTGAAATACATCCACGACAATCCAACGGGCGATTTGTCCTTGGATGCGCTGGCCGATGTCGCGGCACTCAGCCGCTTTCACTGGCATCGGGTGTTTCGCGCGATGACCGGCAATACCTGCGCGCATGTCGTCAAATCAGTGCGCATGCACCGCGCCTCAATCGCGCTGGTTCATTCCGATCTGCTGATCGCCGATATTGCCGCATCCGTCGGTTATCCGCAGGTGGCCAGCTTTTCGCGCGCCTTTTCCGATGTCTATCGGCGCTCGCCAAGCGCGTTTCGCCGGCAGGGGCAGCTTGCCCCGAACCCGATATCGCTCACCAAAGGAGACCCAAACATGTACGACGTTGAGATCCGAGACATGCCTGCCCGCCGTCTGGCAGCACTGCGCCATGAAGGTGCCTACCCTGAGATCGGCCGCACTTTTCAGGCGCTGTATACGATGGTCGGCGCACGCGGGCTGTTCCCTCAGATCGGCCATGGCGTGGCGCTGTACTATTGCGACCCGTCGCAAACCCCAGAGGCGGAGCTGGTCAGCCATGCCGGTGTGTCGCTGAATGGCGGCGCCGTCGTGACAGAGGGATTTGAAAGCATTGACATCCCCGCCGGGCGCGCCGCAGTTCTGACCATGACCGGGCCTTATGCCGGGCTCGCCCAGGCCTGGGATCATCTCTATAGCGGCTGGTTGCCGAAATCGGGCCAAGAGCCGCGTGATGAGGCGCCCTACGAGGTCTATTTGAATGACCCCTACGACACCGCGCCCGATGACCTGATCACCGAAATTGTCGTGCCGCTGAAACCCTAAGTGCCGGCGAACACAGCCCGTGCAAGCGCAACAGCGCTTGCATTCCGCCGTTTAGGTTTACCCGCTTGAGAGCCCAAACTTCCGCAGAGTCAGCATCTGATTGGCCACGCCGAAATGGCTTCGCGGCCTCGGTTGGTTGCATGCATGTCGTGGCGAGCTCAAGAGGATTTGCGTCATTCAAACCAGCAAGCGGCTTGGCTGCAAGTTGATTTCTTCACGCCATTTCAGGGTCGCGCGGCTTGCGCTTGGCGTTGCATTCTTGCGATGAAATGAGGCGGATGTTTTCGTCCAAGTCACACCCAACATGCACCACCAAAAAGGTGGGCGCGCCTGTCCCGACTCAACGAATTTGTTCCATTCAAGCCGTTCGCGCGCACTCTTGGTTGTCAAGAAAGCCGGCAAAATAATCGGCTGATCGGCAGGGGGTTTCAGGATCGATTTATGTGCTGTCGCCTCGACCTGTTGAACGGTCACCCAAAACGCGTCCGAGCGAAACTCGGTCAAGGCAAAATCTGATATGCGTGGTGTGGATGTCTAAGAGAAGACCGCTCAACGCGTCTGCCAACGCATGACCAATCGCCAGTTTCCCGACACTAGGATACCCATTCAAAGCAATACTCATCTAATCCGCCAGTGATAACCAGCTGGCCCAATACGACCATCAACCAGGGGCGCCATCACCTAAGTGGCAGATTTAGTCCGGCGGGTTGCTTTTCGTTCTATGGATCTCCGGCCCGCTGAAGCGCTCAGTTGCCGCCGATCAATTCCGCCTGTTTCACAATCACCTCGGCCTGCTTGATCGATGCGATATCGACAAGCCGGCCTTTATAGACGGTCGCGCCCGCGCCTGCGGCCTTGGCCGCTTCCATCGCGGCCAGGATTTCGCGGGCCTCAGCCAAAGCGGCCTCGGATGGCGTGAAGACCTCGTTTGCAAGCGCGATTTGTTTGGGATGGATGGCCCATTTGCCGACCATGCCAAGTGTTGCGGAGCGCCGGGCCTGGGCCCGGTAGCCGTCATCGTCGGAGAAATCACCGAACGGCCCATCGATGGGCAGCAAGCCGTGGGTTCGGCAGGCAGCGACAATTGCGGCCTGGGCCCAGTGCCAGGGGTCAGACATGTGCCGGGTGCCGTCTTGCAGCATGTAATAGTTTTCCTGCGTCCCGCCAATGCCGGTCGTTTGCATGCCCATTGAGGCGGCGAAATCGGCTGCGCCAAGCGACATGGCCTGCAGCCGCGGCGAGGCGGCGGCAATCTCCGCGACATGGGCGATGCCAGCGGCACTTTCGATGATCACCTCAAAGCCGATCTTCTTTTCTCGACCCATGGCGGCCTCGATGGCGGTCACCAGTGCATCCACGGCGTAGATATCACCGGCGCAGCCGACCTTTGGGATCATAATTTGATCGAGGCGTTCGGAAGATTGCTCCAGTATATCAACGACATCACGGTACCAATACGGGCTGTCGAGTGAGTTGATCCGCACCGCAAGCGTCTTTGCGCCCCAATCGACCGCGCCGATAGCTTTGATCACATTTGCACGCGCCTGGGCCTTGTCGTCGGGGGCAACACTGTCTTCCAAATCCAGATTGATCACATCGGCCGCTGAGGCTGCCATTTTCTCAAACAACTTGCTGTTGGAGCCTGGGCCGAAGAGTTGGCAGCGGTTCGGGCGGGCAGGCGGGGCGGGTTGCAGGCGGAAGCTCATAGACGTCAATACTCACGCAAGGATGTTTCATTCTGATCATCATGACCGGTAGGATATTGCGCGTCTGACCGCAAGTGCTGCGCTGCGGCAGCGCAGCTTTTGAACTGTCGGAAGGGGCGAAAACTGCCACCTAGCGGCCGCGCTGACGCGCGAAGAGATGGCATGCGACGAGGGGCGGCCCCCTCGTGCTCCCCCGCTTTTTTAAGTGCGGGAAGGGGTTAAAAGGGGCCGCGCAGCCCACCTAAGGATCGCAGAAAGAGGCCGATCCCGCCGACGAGCAAGACCAAGATCACGATGAGCT
>JBCCXT010000043.1:0-34666 GCA_039191215.1 Pseudomonadota bacterium | reverse complement strand
TCCGGCACATGCCCACGCGCCAGGATCGCGCTTGTCAGACGCTCATAATAGACCAGAGTTGCCGCAACCCCGATGCCGCCAATCAAACCGATATGCATGAAAGGACCGGTGCCATCCGGGCGGGCCCGCGTCAATTCAGGGTTGGTGATGGATCACATCACGGTGCGGTCGCGGCCGTTGCGGTGGGCGGCATGCCAGGGCGCTCAGCAATGGTCGGGGCAGGTGGTGTCGGACCTAAGACGAACGAGGCACAATAGGCGACCTCTGCTGCGGCCCGGTCCGAGGCCCAATCATCATTTTGAAACACCGCACGGCTCAGAAGCGCGCTATGCGCCGTGCGCGCCTGAATGCGCCAGCTTAACACCTCCCGGCCGCCATCTTCGGGCGTGAGCATCTCGACGATGTCCAAGAGCGCGATCCGCAGCACTTCGATGTCATCGGCGCCTGGGTCGGAAAACATCCAGCGATGTGAGAGTTCCGCCGACAGACGGCCCGCACATGTGGCAAAGAAGCGCAAAGGGTCATCGGGGGTGTCCGCGCCCGCTTGGGGGGCCGGTAAAAGGGCCGCAATGAGGACGGCCGGGAGGATATGACTCCGCATGCCCATAAACGCAGTGAATACTTAAAAACTGTTCACAAGCCGTGAACAAAGAGGCAACGATTTGTTAATTCCCTGCCGAGATCGTGACGCGGCATTGCGGCATTGGAGATTGCAAATGCCCAACAGGCGTCGAAGAAGCAAAGAAATTGCGCCATCTCGCAGACCGATATTTCGCACTGTAGCTCGGATCGCGCCGTGCCAGCCGCGCTCAGATGATGGGCCTGCGCGGAGCTACCAACCCTTGCGCCTTCCCAAGGGCTAACCTATTGAATAAATTTATTTAAACTAGGACTTGGACAGCTCCGAAGAAGCGCCACATCCGAAATCCGAGCGGTTTCCCAAGCGCGTTTGCAATCCGCTGTGGCGGGATCGTTTGCCGCCGCCTGGCACGGAGCCCGAATTGCGCGTAGCGCGGCTGGCGGAAACCAGGCCCGCATTCCCAACAGGTGGCTCAAGGCAGAATAAACCCAACGAGGCCGCCGGAAACCCGCGTGACGCGGTCAGCCCAGGCTCATGCTCGCAGCACTTTCGGGCAGTTCCTCGTCAAAGCAGCGCTGGTAAAACTCGGCCACGGTCTGGCGTTCCAGCTCGTCACATTTGTTGAGGAAGGTCAGGCGGAACGCATAGCCGACATCGCGGAAAATCTCGGTGTTTTCGGCCCAATTGATCACCGTGCGCGGGCTCATCACCGTGCTCAGCTCACCATTCATGAAGGCCGTCCGCGTCAGGTCTGCCACGGTCACCATCTGGCTGATCGTCTTGCGCCCTTTTTCGGTATTGTAATGCGGCGATTTCGACAAAACGATCTGCGTCTCGGCATCGTGGCTGAGGTAGTTCAGCGTGGCCACCAGGCTCCAACGGTCCATCTGCGCCTGATTGATCTGCTGGACGCCGTGATAGAGCCCCGTTGTGTCGCCCAAGCCCACCGTATTCGCGGTTGCAAAAAGCCGAAAGGACGGGTGCGGCGTGATGATCTCGTTTTGGTCGAGAAGGGTCAGTTTGCCGTCATGTTCCAGAACGCGCTGGATGACAAACATCACGTCAGGCCGCCCGGCATCATATTCGTCGAACACGATCGCCACGGGGTTGCGCAGAGCCCAAGGCAGGATGCCTTCGTGAAATTCGGTCACCTGGACACCATCGCGCAGCTTGATCGCATCCTTGCCGATCAGGTCGATCCGGCTGATATGGCTGTCGAGATTGACGCGCACGGCGGGCCAGTTGAGCCGTGCGGCAACCTGCTCGATATGGGTCGACTTGCCGGTGCCGTGATAGCCCTGGATCATCACCCGGCGGTTGGAGCGGAAGCCCGCCAAGATCGCCAGGGTCGTGTCGGGGTCAAATTTATAGGTCTGATCCAGCGACGGCACCCTGTCTGTCGGCTCCGAAAAGCCTTTGACGACCATGTCACTGTCGATCCCGAACATGTCGCGGACAGAGATGTCTTCGTTTGGTCGTTGATCGCTTGTCATCGTTCCATCAGCCATCATGGGTCTCGCGGTTTTGAGCTTTGCTCTGGTGCATCATAATGCTGTGACCTGCAAGGGGAAGAGGCCCCTGGTCGCGGCAGAGAATGCTGCCTACACTCAAGCGCAATGTCAGAGCCATTTGAAAATATGCCCGAACGCGCGCTCAGCTGGGCGCGGTCGGGGCGTGGCGCCGCACTTGCAACAGTGGTTGAGACCTGGGGGTCTGCGCCGCGGCCCGTCGGCAGCCAGCTTGCCGTCACAGGTGATGGCGAAATGGCAGGTTCGGTATCGGGCGGATGTGTCGAGGGCGCAGTGGTCATTGCCGCCCAAGATGCGGTCGCGTCAGGGACAGCGGCCCTGCTTGAATTTGGTGTCTCCGACGATGAGGCTTTTGCCGTCGGGCTGGCCTGTGGCGGCACGATCAAGGTCTTGGTCGAACCCGTTGGCTCCGCCATCCCGTTTGATATATTGGAGGAATTGGTCGCGGCACGCGCAGCACGGCGGCCCGTAGCCTACGAGGTCAGCGTAGCGGGCGGCAGACCGCGGCTTTTTGGGCCCGAAACGGCGCGGCTGGCCGAGCGGTTTCGGCGCGATCAGTCGGGCCTGGATGACAGGCTTTTCACGGCGATCCATAACCCGCCGCTGCGCCTGGTCATCGTCGGTGCGGTGCATATCGCTCAGGCATTGGCACCGATGGCGCGGCTGGCCGGGTATGATGTGCATCTGGTCGATCCGCGCCCGGCCTTCGCGGCGGCGGCGAGATTCCCCGGTGATGCAATCTTGGAGGACTGGCCGGATGATGCCCTGGCGGGGATTGGGCTTGATCAGCGCACGGCGGTTGTGACGCTGACCCATGATCCCAAGCTCGACGATCCTGCGATTATTGCAGCGCTGCGTTCGGATGTCTTCTACCTCGGCTGCCTTGGGTCATCGAGGACCCATGCCAAGCGGGTCAGCCGCCTCACAGAGGCCGGATTTTCGATGGCCGAGATTGCGCGCATTCGCGGACCGGTGGGCCTTCGGATCGGGGCGGTCGGACCTGGTGAAATTGCCGTCGCGATCCTGGCAGAGGTGACCGAACGGCTGCGTACGCAATGAAGTTTGGCCCCGTTGCCGTCGCGGATGCCGAAGGCGCTGTGCTGGCCCATTCCCTGGCGGTTGCAGGCGGACGATTGCGAAAAGGTCGGGTTTTGAGCGCCGGCGACATCGCGGATTTGGCGGCAGCCGGGCACGTCCAGGTGATCGTCGCGCGGGCAGCACCCGATGAAATCGGCGAAGACGCGGCGGCTGCTGCGCTCGCCGCGGCGATCTTGCAGCCCGGTTGCGGCCTGACGGCGGAGGCGCCTTTCACGGGCCGGGTGAACATCAGGGCAGAGGGCGCGGGCATTGTTGCTGTCGATGCTGAAGCAGTTGAGCAGGTCAATGCTATCCACGAGGCCATAACCTTGGCGACCTTGCCGCCGCTTCAACGCGTGACTGCGGGCATGATGGTGGCGACGGTGAAGATCATCCCATATGCCGCACCATCGAAAGCCTTGGACACGGCCGAATCTGCGGCGCCCGGCGCCTTGCGGCTTTTGCCGCCAGTCATCCGGTCGGCCGGGCTGATTGTTACGCAGATTGATGGGCGCGGCGGCAAGACCAGTTCAGATACAAAAGGTGTTGCGGCCATCCGAGCCAGATTGGATGCATTGGGCGTGGCCTTGGCCGGGATCGAAACTGTGCCCCATGAAGCCAGCGCGGTAGGCGAGGCGCTTTTGCGCCTGCCGGGCGAGTTAGCTTTGATTTTGACCGCCTCGGCAACCTCGGACGCGGAAGATGTCGGTCCGGCCGGGCTGATTAGGGCAGGTGGCGCCCTCATTCGCTTTGGCATGCCGGTTGATCCGGGCAATCTGCTCTTTCTCGGCGAAAGAGCAGGCCAGCCGGTGATCGGATTGCCGGGCTGTGCGCGGTCTCCGGCGCTGAACGGAGCCGATTGGGTGCTCGAACGGGTGATCTGTGGCGTGGCGCCGGACGCGGCCTCGATCGCGGCGATGGGCGTGGGCGGGCTTTTGAAGGAGATCCCAACACGACCGCAGCCGCGTGAGCGCCGCCCGCGCTAAGGGGGTCGCGCCGCCTCGTGGACCCAATGGGCCCCTCGTTGGCGCGGCTGCCGCGGAAAAAAGGAGAGGTCCTCGCAAAAACATTCCCTGGAGGTTTAACACGCGTTTTCAAAAAAGGGGCGAGCCCGGTCCTGATAAACACCTGCAGCTTCCCGGGCATTTAAAGCGTTCACGGGCGGAATTGTGACTGGCGGCATAGTCGCGACGACCCAGCTCGGCGAAAACGACGACCCGACATTGAGGTGCGTATGAACGTCGCACGCCCGGCGTCGGTGTTTTCTGTCACCGGTCTTGATCCCCAATTGGCAGGTTGCTTTGCGCTCGGCACAGGTTGGTCTTCGCAGGCGGCGTTATTGGTTTGTCTATGTTTGCAAGCGGCCCTTTGAGATTGGCATTGCAGGTGGATGGTTTGATTGGCCGCGCGGCCGTCATGCTCGCCAGTTTTGGAAATGTATTTGGGTTGCTGGTGCTGAGGCCGCTGCCGTAGCAGATGCAACTCAAATCTGTGCGCGTTACCCCTAGCGCGGCGGTTTTCGTGCGATCGGTGGCGACATCGGGGCCGCGACTTTTCGCCGAATTCGGGGCTATGCCTGTGCGACGATCCGTGATTACCTGGGGCGCCCAGGGAGAGTGCCGATGGCCGACATATCATTGCAGGTGAATGGAAAAGCCGTGGTCGCAGAGGCTGAGGGCCGGACGCTTTTGGTCGAGCTGTTGCGTGAGAAACTGGGCCTCACCGGCACGCATGTGGGCTGTGATACCAGCCAGTGTGGGGCGTGTGTGGTTCACATTGATGGTCAGGCGGCAAAGGCCTGCGCGGTCCTGGCCCATGATGTCGAAGGGTGTGAGGTAACGACCATTGAAGGTGTCGCCGCCGCTGACGGCACCTTGGCGCCGATCCAGCAGGCATTTCACGAACATCACGGCCTGCAATGCGGCTTTTGCACGCCCGGCATGATCATGTCGGCAAGTGCGCTGCTGGCTGAGAACCCGAAACCCTCAGAGGCCGAGGTGCGGGAATATCTGGAGGGCAATATTTGCCGCTGCACGGGCTACCAGAACATCGTCAAAGCGGTTCTGGCCGCGTCCAGCAAAACCGCCGGTCGGGCGGCGTGAGAGGGAAGGGCCGACGCGATGTATGAGTTCGACTTTGTCAAACCGGCAAGCCTCGCTGAGGCCTCAGCGGCCCTTGAAACCGAAGACGCCTTGCCGCTGGGCGGGGGTCAGACGCTGATCCCGGCCATGAAACAGCGCCTGGCCGCGCCCACGGTTTTGGTCAGTCTGAATGCGATCTCAGAGTTGCGGGGCATCTGTGTCTCTGAGGACGGTGCGCTGTGCATTGGCGGCGGCACAACCCATGCGCAGGTCGCCGCAGAGGCGGGCGCGCATTATCCCGCCTTGGCCGAACTTGCCGCGCGCATTGGCGATCCCGCGGTGCGCAATCGCGGCACACTTGGCGGCAGCCTGGCCAATAACGATCCCGCGGCCTGCTACCCCGCCGCCGCTCTCGCCTCGATGGCGCGCATTCGCACAAATGGCCGGGAAATCGCGGCGGATGATTTTTTCCTCGGCATGTTTCTGACGGCCTTGGAAGAGCGCGAACTTATAGTAGAAGTCCGCTTTGAGCCGCCAAATTCCGCAAATTACCAGAAATTTTTGCAACCAGCCTCGCGATTTGCCCTAGTCGGCGTATTCGTTGCCCGTTACAACGATCATGTTCGAGTGTCGGTCACCGGCGCGTCAGAAAGCGGTGTATTCCGCTGGCGCGAGGCGGAGGCTACGTTGTCCACTGACTTCGTGCCGGACGCGTTGACGGGTTTGGATCTGTCGGCGGAGGGGATGATATCGGATATGCACGGGCCGGCCGAATACCGCGCCCATTTGGTTAAGGTCCTGACGGGACGCGCAGTGGCGCAAGCTGCCTGAAGCGCCCATCGACCGGGACCAGGCCGCCGGGGCAAGGGAGGGCCCCGGCGGTTCCTTTATCCGCCATTGGGAAAAAACAATTGCATCCCGCCGATCCGGTGCGCGGCGATGGCCGCTTGCCCCTCGGGCGATAAAAGCCAATCGGTGAGCCTGGCGGCGTTTTGGGCATCTGCGCCAGGGCAGTGCGCCGGATTGACCGGGATGATACCATATTGGTTGAAGAGCGCCGGGTCGCCCTCAAACAGCACGCGATGATCCCGGCGGTTCTCAAAGGCCAGCCAGGTCGCCCGGTCAGAGATTGTGTAGGCACCCATGCCAATGGCAATGTTAAGCGTGGTGCCCATGCCCGCGCCGGTTTCGCGGTACCAGTTGCCAGAGGCCGCAGCGATATCGGCTATCCCGTCCCAAAGGGCGCGCTCGGTCTGATGCGTGCCGCTGTCATCGCCGCGAGAGGCGAAAGGCGCGTGCGATTGTGCGATCGCGTCGAGGGCATGGGTGATACTGGCGACATCCGCGACGCCTGCGGGATCGGCTGCAGGGCCGACCAAAACGAAGTCGTTATACATCAGGTCATAGCGGGCAAGCCCAAAGCCCTGGGCGACAAACGCGTCTTCGGCAGCGCGGGCATGGGTGATCAAAAGATCGCCGTCACATCTTGCGGCGTTTTGCAGGGCTTGGCCGGTGCCAACCGCGATGACGCGGATATCGAGGTTCAGCGCGACCTCGGCCCGGGGCAAGACGACATCATAAAGGCCAGAGTTTTGCGTCGATGTCGTGGATTGGATCAGGACAATTGGCGCTTGCGCTGCGGCCGGGCTTGCCAGCGCCGCAAAGAGCGCCAGCAACAGGCACCGCGTCATAACAGGATTGAGCCATTCAGATAGGCTCGTGCCTCAGCACTTTCCGGCGCATGAAAGAAGGCCGCGGCCTGGGTCACCTCGCGGCAGCGGCCGCGGTGTAGGAACGCAACTTCGGAGGCCAGCCGGATCGTCTGGCCTTGGTCGTGGCTGACCATAACCACCTTTGTGCCAGTCGCCGCGATCCGGGCCAAAAGCGTCTCTACCGCCAGTGTGGCATGCGGATCGAGATGTGATGTCGGCTCATCTGCCAGCAAAAGACGGGGGCGTGCTGCCAGAGCGCGCACAATGGCCAGGCGCTGCGCCTGACCGCCGGATAGTTTGCGCGCCGGCCGGTCGGCAAGTTGCGTCAGCCCGCCCAAGGCCAAAAGCTCGTCAAGCCAATCGGCCCGTTCGCGCCGCGGCAGACGGGCCAGGCGCATCGCATGGGTCAGATTACCCCGCAGCGAACGGCGCAACAGGACGGGTCGTTGAAACACCATGCCAATCCGCCCACGCATCGGCACAGGCAAATTGATCCGCCCCGCATCAGCCGCTAAAAGCCCGGCGATCACGCGCAAGAGCACCGATTTGCCGGCGCCGTTCGGGCCCATAATGGCGCTGATCCCAGTGGGGCTGAGTGCCATGTCGCAGCCATCGAGCAGGACCGCCCCGGATCGCGCAAGGATCAGGCCTTCGACGCTGATCGGGCCGATCTCATCAAGGCCAGGGCTTGGGAACGGAATGATCCGGGCTTGGGGCTGGGCGGCGGGATCACGCATGTGCCGATCCTTGCAACTTTTCGCGCAAGCCCAATACGACCGCGTTTAAAACCACGGTCAGTGCCAGTAGCACAATGCCTAGCCCAAGCGCCAAAGGCAGCGCCCCGCGTGAGGTCTCAAGTGCTATGGCGGTTGTCATGACCCGTGTCACATGATCGATATTGCCGCCGACAAGCATGACGGCGCCAACCTCTGCCAGCGCGCGGCCAAGGCCGGCCAGTAGGGCCGTGACCAGCGCAAACCGAGCATCGATCAGCAGCGTGCCGATCCGGTCCAACCCGCTGGCGCCAAGCGCGCGCAGCGTTTCGTCGTATTCCAACAGCATCTCGGCCAAGGTGGCGCGGGTCAACGCTGCAATGATCGGTGTCACCAGGATGGTCTGGGCAACGATCATCGCGGCGGGCGTGTAAAGCAGGTTCAAAACCCCAAACGGACCCGAAGCTGACAGCATGAGGTAGACAAAAAGCCCGACAACCACGGGGGGCAGTCCCATCAGCGCATTGACCAGCACGATGAGGCTGTTGCGCCCGGGAAACCGCAGCACTGCCAGCACCGCTCCAAGCGGCACGCCGATCACTGCCGCAAAAAGAACCGCCAAAAGAGAGACCCGCAGCGAAAGCGCCACAATCTCCAGCAAATCCGCGTCGGCTGTGAAAATAAGCCCGATCGCGGTCAGCGCGCTTTCAGCAAGTGTCGGCAATGTCGCCGCCCCATCCGGTAAGTTGCGTTGCAGTGTTGCATTGTCACACGGGCTGGGCCAGCCCGAATGCGACACGCGCCGCGTAAGCTGCGGCCCGGACATTTCGGCCAGCAAAAAGCCCCGCGGCGAGGGCGGGGCTTTGGCAATGGGACAATGGGGTGGTTAGATCACCGCGCCGGCCCGATCATCATGACCATCTGGCGGCCTTCCATCTTGGGCATGTTCTCGATCTTGCCGATGCCTTCGATCTTGTCGGCCACGCGTTCCAAAAGGTCGCGCCCCAAATTCTGGTGGGCCATCTCTCTGCCGCGGAAGCGCAGCGTCACTTTGACCTTGTCACCTTTTTCGAGAAACTTGATTGCGTCGCTGACTTTGCGTTCGAAATCATGGTCATCTGTGCCGGGGCGCAGCTTGACCTCTTTCACTTCGATCGTCTTTTGCTTTTTGCGCGCTTCGCTTTCGCGTTTTTGCTGTTCATATTTGAATTTGCCGAAATCCATGATCTTGCAGACCGGTGGTTCGGCATTGGGCGAAATCTCAACGAGGTCTAGCCCGACTTCTTCGGCCATGGACATGGCCCGCGTCGGTGTCACCACACCGACATTTTCGCCGTCTGCGCCTATGAGGCGAATCTCTGGGGCCCGGATTCGGTCATTGACGCGGGGTCCGGTTTCGCGCGTGGGTGGCGCGTTGTGGGGTCTTCTGGCTATGGGAGCGATCCTTCGGTGGCCAACATGTTGAGGCTGCAACGTAACTTTCGACCGGCCCGCTTTCAAGGCGAATCGCCGCTTATGCGGGAAGCAAGTTCATGCTTTCCCCGTTGTCGCGTGCGGCGTCGCCGCATATGTCGTTAAGAGTTAACGACCCAGCAATCGAGGAAGATCATGGGCAGAAACATTGCAATTATCGTTGTGCTCATCGCGGTGGCGGTGGGCGGATATTATTTCTGGCAATCTGGCGCTGCAGAGGATGCAGTTGATGCCACAACCGACGCTGTCGAAGGTGCTGGTGATGCCGTGGGCGATGCAGTTGATGCAGCAAGTGATGCGGCCGGTGATGCGGTCGATGCGGTGACGGATGCCGCTGAAGATGCTGCCGAGGCCGTCGGCGACGCCGTTGAAGATGCCGCTGATGCAGCCGGTGATGCGGTTGATGCCGCAACAGACGCGGCCAGTGATGCGGCTGATGCGGTCACCGATGCGGCCGAAGATGCCGCTGACGCGGCGGGTGACGCCGTGGATGCTGCAACGGATGCCGCCAGTGACGCTGTGGATGCGGCAACTGACACGGCGAGCGATGTTGTGGAAGGAGCAACAGACGCCGCCAGTGATGCCGCTGACGCGGTAACGGATGCAGCCGATGCTGCCGCAGAGGGCACTGCCGGGCTGTTGGACCAGGTTGGCGATTTAGAGGGCCTCAACACCTTGCTTAGCCCCGAAGGTTTTGATGCGGACGGGCTTTTGGGTGTGCTCGAAGGCGTTGAATTGCCAGAAGGTGTAAGCGAAACTTTAACAACCGCGATCGAGAGCGCGCGCAACAATCCCGATCTTGTTGCGGACGTGATCGCACAAGTTCGCGAAGTGCTCGGCCTCTAGGAAAGACCCGGGCGCCACGACATCATGTGGCGCCCGCTTACAGTCCGCATTTCCACAGTCGCATTCAGAACGTGCCCGCAATGAGTAAGCCTCTGGCACAGCGGCCAGTGGCTCTTTTCGTTTCTTGGACGGGGCGCTTGGCTGTGGCGCCGTCTGGCCCAGGCCAGCCCGCCAAGTACGGCAATCAGCTTCATGACCGTGGCCATAAGCGGAACAGGTGCGACCGCAAGTCCAGCCTCGCTGCCGCCCGTGTCGTGGTAGGCGCGACCGGAGATCACAACCAAAATTTCGCCAAATAGGTCACGTGCCGATGGTCCGCTTACCCCATTGCGCGCTTCCTGCGCGTCGATCCGGAATTCGCCGATTGCCAGGACGTAGCGCCGGGTTTCTAGCCGGATGTCATCAAGTGTGGAGCTCAAGAAGCTGGCCGCGGGGGGCAATAATCCACAAATCTGCAGCCAACATCGTCTGTGCCAATGGCGCTGTCGACCGGGTTGATCTCACCATCGCCGCCGAAATCCGCAAACAGCCAGACCTGCGGGTCAAAATTCGACGACTCTGTCCAGATATCGATTCGCGCCGGCGCTGTAATGCGGAATTCGGCATATTGGACCGAACCGTCAGTCCCAAATGGCTAGACGTCCAGCGTCTGTGCCACGGTTGACGCCTCAACGCGTCCTCGTACTCGGTGGCCAGGGCCTCGAAAATACGCTGCCAAATCCCACGCTCACCCCAACAAACGCAGCGGTTGCAGACCGTCATGTGAGGACCATATCGACCCGGCAAGTCCCGCCACGGCGCGCCGGTTCGCAGAATGTAGAAGATGCGGTTGCGGAATTTTGCATCGTCCCTGCGCTTAGGGCCGCGGCCTTTCGCCGGAAGTAACGGCTCGATAACAATCCGCTCGTCGTCGCTTAGATCAAATCTGCCATAGTCACCGCCCTTTTGGTGCAGTGAACCAGACGCTTGGGCTCACCATAAGCCAAGGGCGAATTGCATTCAGACCCTCGGAACGACTTAACATCGAAGTTTGCGAATGTAACCGTTCACAGATCGCGCTGTGTCAATCGAGGAACGCTTTTTCCACGACGTAGTGTTGCGGCCTGGAATTTGCGCCTTCGACCAAACCGTATTCCTCCAGCATCTCTTTGATTTCCAAATTGAATGCGAGATTTCCACAGACCATGGCGCGATCTGTCTCTGGATCAAGCGCCGGCACGCCAAGATCGGCAAACACGTCGCCGGCGCGCATCAGATCGGTGATCCGGCCCATTTTGGCGCTCTGTTCGCGGGTGGTGGTGGGGTAGTAACGCAATTTCTCGGCGAAGCCATCGCCGATAAGTTCGGCCAGCATTTCGTCGGATCGGATATCCTCGATCAGTGCCGCGCCATAGGACAGTTCAGCAACCTCACGGCAGGTATGCGTGATGATCACCTCGTCGTAATCATGATAGGTCTGCGGGTCGCGCAGCAGCGAGGCGAAGGGCGCAAAACCCGTGCCGGTGGCGAAAAACCACAAACGCTTACCGGGCAGCAGCGCATCGTGAACCAACGTGCCAACCGGCTTGGGCCGTAAAATGATCTCATCACCCGGCTCGATATGCTGCAGCCGCGACGTTAGTGGCCCGTCCTGGACCTTGATGGAGTAGAACTCCAACTCTTCATCCCAATTTGGTGAGGCGATCGAATAGGCCCGCAAAAGCGGTTTCACTTTGCCGGTCTTGGGGTCCGGATCGCCCATCAGCCCGATCATAACAAATTCGCCCGACCGGAAGCGCAAGCTTGCCGGCCGCGTCACACGGAAGGAGAAAAGCCTGTCTGTCCAGTGTTTCACCGACAACACTGTTTGGGCGTCGGGCAGGGTCGGTTTGACGGGTGCGGCGGATTGGTCGGTCACGGGGCTTTGCTCGGTCATGGATAGATGTCGCAGCCGCGATACGGCCTACGCTCCTTTTAGGCGTTGTTCTGGATCAGGAAAAGGTGCCATTCGCTGCGCTGCCGCGCAAACGCGTTTGGTAATCATGCGCGCGCCAATCGGCGCGGGCCTGCCATTGCGGCTCAGGCTGGCGCGTGGCGAGACCCGCGTCGATCTCGACCTCGTCAAACCCTGCGCGGCGGGCCATTGCGTATTGATCCGCCAGCACATGGCCCTTGGCCCGCAGTCGCCCGCGATACCCCATCTGGCGTAGACGCCGAGCCAGGGTGAAGCCGCGCCCATCGGCGAAACTCGCAAACGCCAAGCGGATGAGATCGAGCTGCCCCAAAAGCGGGGCGATCTTGTCCAATTCGGCCGCGTCGGTCACATCAACGGCGCGCGTCTCGGCCGAAAGCTCTGCCACGGGGGCAATTGTTGTCTGCGCTAGGTCGTCGCGCACAAATCCTGTGTCACGGACAATTACAGTGTCGCTCATCGTGCCATCTTTCCCGTCTCAAGCCTATCACGACGCCACGCGCACGGGGCGCCCGTTGACGAAATGAATGCCGCATTCGTCCTTTTCAGTGCCCCGCCAACGGCCCGCGCGCGCATCTTCGCCCGGCTGGACGGGTGTCGTGCAGGGCGCGCACCCGATCGAGGCGTAGCCCATTGCCACCAGCGGATGGCGCGGCAGGCGGTTATTGGTGATGTAATCGGCGACGTCTTCGGCC
The DNA here is from genome assembly GCA_039191215.1 of Pseudomonadota bacterium. GTDB lineage: Bacteria > Pseudomonadota > Alphaproteobacteria > Rhodobacterales > Rhodobacteraceae > HKCCE3408. The sequence goes on along the minus strand of JBCCXT010000043.1, from coordinate 22,009 downwards.
CGCCAATGGGCAAGCGGGTTGATCTTGATCCGATCCGCCCCTTCAGCCTCAAAGAACTCAAGGTCTGCGCGTTGCCCGCCTTGGAAGCGTTTGCGCCCGGTGATCCAGGCATCAAACGGGGCCAAGGCAGCCGATAACGGCCGTGTCTTGCGCAGATCGCAGCACGCGTCAGGCGCGGTTTGGTGCAGCACGCCGTTTGGGTCATGGGCGGCGATGGCGGTTTGACTGGCGCGGATCAGGTGCAGATTGGTCAGGCCGAGCCTGCGCGCCAGATCGCGCTGATAGTCCAGCGTCTGTGTAAAGAGCATCTCGGTGTCGACAAAAAGAACCGGCGTGGCTGGGTCCATCACGGCGATCATGTGCAAAAGCACCACCGATTCGGCCCCGAAGGAGGAGACAAGTGCGACCCGCCCGGTATCGGCGTCGCCTAATGCGTGGCACAACACATCCCAGGCGCCGTGATGGGCGTAGCGCGCATTTAGCGCCGCGACGCGTTCGGCCACGGGGCCAAAATCAAGCGGCATTGCTCGTATCCTCAGCCGCGACCTCGTAGAGCGCTGCCTTGAACGGCGCCATGCCGACCCGGCGGTAGGCTTGCAGGAAGGTTTCTTCGCCGTCGCGCAGATCGAGATAAGCAAGGACCAGCCGTTCAATCGCTGGTACGATTTGGTCATAGGCAAAGCCCGGTCCCGTGCGCTCTCCGATCAAGGCGTCTTCTGTTCCGTCGCCGCCAAGCGTGATCTGGTAATTCTCCACACCTGCGCGGTCGAGCCCGAGGATGCCGATATGGCCAACATGGTGGTGCCCGCAGGCATTGATGCAGCCCGAGATCTTGATCTTCAGCGGCCCAACTTCGTGTTCGAGCTTCAATTCCTCAAAGCGCGTGGCGATTTCCTGCGCCACAGGGATTGAGCGCGCGGTGGCCAAGGCGCAGTAATCCATGCCCGGACAGGCGATGATATCTGAGATCAGCCCGACATTGGCCGTGCCCAAACCGGCGTCGCGCAGCTTGGCGTGGATTTCCGGTAGGTGGCGTCTGTGGACATGTGGCAGGATCACATTCTGTTCGTGGCTGATGCGCAGCTCATCATGGCCGAACCTCTCGGCCAGGTCGGCCATCAGCTCCATCTGCGCCGCGGTTGCATCACCCGGCGTTGCGCCATGCGCTTTCATCGAGATGGTCAAGATGGCGTAGCCGGGCTCTCGGTGGCGGGTGACGTTGGTGTCGATAAAGGCACGAAAAACTGGGTCAACCGCATAGGCCCGGTCATAGGCCGCGCTATCGCCAAACTCAAAGACCGGCGGGGCAAACTGAGCAGCGATGGCATCCAGCATATCCTGGTCGACACCGGTAAACATCGGGCGGCGGCGCGCGAACTCCTCTTCGACAAGCCGGGAAATCTCTTCGATTCCATGCTCATGCACGGTGATCTTGATGCGCGCTTTGTATTTGTTGTCACGCCGACCAAGCAAGTTATAGACGGCAACGATCGCCTCAAGATAGGGCAGCAGATCGGCCCGGGGAATAAAATCTTTCAGCACTTTGCCGATCATCGGCGTGCGGCCGAGCCCACCGCCGACAAGGACTTGGATGCCTTGTTCGCCGTCGCGTCGAACAATCCGTAAGCCGATATCGTGTGCCGCTGTTACCGCTCGGTCATTCGGGCTGCCGGTAATGGCGATTTTGAATTTGCGCCCAAGGAACTGAAATTCGGGATGATCGGTCGACCATTGCCGAATCAACTCCGCTACCGGGCGGGGATCGGCAATCTCGTCTGCAGCAGCGCCGGCGAAGTGGTCGGCCGTGACGTTGCGGATCGTATTGCCTGAGGTCTGAATCGCATGCATGCCGACCTCTGCCAGCGCATCAAGCATATCGGGCACATCGCGCAGTTTGGGCCAGTTATACTGGATGTTCTGGCGCGTGGTGAAATGGCCATAGCCTTTATCCCATCGCCGCGCGATCATCGCCAAATGGCGCATCTGGGTACTGCGCAGCGTGCCATAAGGGATCGCGACACGCAGCATATAAGCGTGGAGTTGCAGATAGAGCCCGTTCATTAGGCGCAGCGGCTTAAACTCATCCTCGCTTAGCGATCCATCGATGCGGCGTTCGACCTGGGCGCGGAACTGGGCGTTGCGCTCAGCCAGAAAGGCTGTGTCGAATTCGGAATAGCTATACATCGGCTGTCTCCTGTTGGGGCGGGATCTCTAAGAAATCCGTTCCTGTTTGCCGTGGGCGTAGTTCGACGGGCCGCGCGTGCGGAACGCTTCGCGAAAATGCACCGGTTGTGGGCCAGAGGGGCCCGCCAGCGCATCGGCCAGATAGGCGCCGACAACCTCAGCGCTGCGCTTTTGCGCTTCAAGCAGGCGCAATTGTGCGACCGCCTCATCTTCGATCAGTTCGGCATCTGAGTGTTGCCGGCTCCAATCATCGCCCGCCGTCAGGTAGACGACATCGCCTTCCAGCAGGTCATTTGCAGTAATGACTTTTGGGGTGAAGCTGCGGGGCATATCAGGCGCGCTCCTCTTGCAGATTGATGGATTGCAGCGCCGCCTTGGCGCTGCGCGGGGCCAGGCCCAGCATCAAAATTGCGGGGCCGGTCAATTTCGCGTCCGCGATGTCTTGGGCGACGCGCGCCAGGGTGCTTGCCAGCACCCGCTGATCAGCGCGGGATGCGTTCTCGACCACGCTGACGGGTGTGTCAGGGGCCGCACCATGCATCATCAGACGGCCCTGCAAGTAGCGCGCGCCGCGCTTGGCCATATAAATCGCCGCAACCGCGCCATCCTGCGCCAAGGCCCGCCAATCTTGGTCGGCAAACCCTTTGACATCATGGCCGGTCAGCAGTCGCAGGCTCGAATTACGGCCGCGCTTGGTCAGGCTTTGGCCGAGGCTGGCCGCAGCGGCCGAGGCGGATGTGATGCCGGGAATGACGGACCACGCGATGCCCGCGGCATCAAGCGCGTCCATTTCTTCGTCAAGCCGGGCATAAACGCTTGGGTCACCGCCTTTGAGCCGGACGACATAAGCGCCGGTTTTGGCATGCGTGACCATCGCGTCGCCGATTTCGCCCTGCGCCATTGACGGCCCGAAGCCTTCTTTGCCGGCCGCGATCAAAGTGGCCTCACGGCGCGCAAGCTCCAGGATTTCGGTCGCGACAAGGCGGTCATAGATGATGACATCCGCCTCATCGAGCGCGCGGCGTGCTTTTAGGGTCAACAACTCTGGATCGCCGGGGCCTGCGCCCACAAGTGCCACCCGTCCGCTTTTCGGCGCGGCGTGCACGTGTTTGTCCAACAGGGCGACAAGCGCGTCCTGCGCGCCGGTCTCGCCGTGCCGATCAAACGCTTCCGGTCCTGCCTTTTGGTAATACTCGGCCCAGAAATCGCGCCGCTTTGCGCCAAATGGCAAGGCCTCGACCGCGCCGCGGAACGCCTTGCCGATGCGCGCCAGCGGGCCAAGGCGGGCGGGCAAACGGGCCTCCAGGTCGCGCTTGATCATGCGCGCCAGAACGGGTGCGGCACCTTCCGTGCCGATGGCAACCGTCACCGGGTCACGATCAACGATGGCCGGCGTGATGAATTGGCTGGCGCCAAGGTTGTCGACCGAGTTAACCAGTGCACCGTCGGCGCGGGCTAATGCCGCAACGCGCCTGTCTTCGGTGTCATCATCATTGGCCGCATAAAACAGCGCCGCGCAAATGGCATCGCCCGGCTCAGCTGCACGCCGCACCAATGACAGGCGACCCTGGTCCGCCCAGTTCACGATTTCATCCGCCGGATCGCGCGCAAAGACAGTGATCCGCGCCTGTGTCTTCATCAGCAGCCGCAGTTTTGCCAAGGCGGCGTCGCTGCCGCCGGAAACAACGACCCGACGTCCCGCAGTATCGAGATAGATGGGGAAATGCTGCATCGAACGCTCCTGTCATTCTGGCACTCAAAATAGAACAATTTCCCAAGGATGGGCATATCTTGCTTGCAATTAGGGACATGTGTTTGTCTATAGGTCGTGAAACAGGTAATGCGTTCCAATAAAAGGGGACAGGCCGAATGGCTGTTCAGATTGATGCGCTGGATCGGAAGATACTCCGCGCCCTGCAAGAAGATGCTAGCCAATCGCTTGATGAGATTGCGCGCATCGTGGGCTCCTCGAAGACGCCGGTTTGGACACGCATTCGCAAAATGCGCGAGGCCGGTATCATTGGTCGCCAAACGGTGATGCTCGATGCAGATGCCTTGGGGCTAGAAGCCTGTTTTTTCGTGCTCATCCGCACCTCAGAACATGAGGCCGACTGGCAACAGAAGTTTCTCGCCGCGCTTCTTGCGCGACCCGAGGTCATGGAGGCGCACAGACTTGCCGGAGAGATCGATTACATCTTGAAAGTGCGCGTGCCCAATGCCCGCGCCTATGACGCCTTTTACCAGGCGCTGATCACCGAAGTTCGGATTTTCAACGTCACAGCGCTCTTGAGCATGGAAGAGATCAAATCGACGCCGCTTTTACCGCTGGCAGAGACGTCCTGATGGGCTGCGCGCCATTTTGGCCCCTACCCAAACTGGCCGCCCCCAATGGTGGCGCGCATTGTGCGCCGCGCGTGGCAAAATGTGCCTCAAGCGGTTTCTGTTTCGCCGACCAGCTCTGTTTCGATCCGCGCGCTGGCTTCAAGCGTCCGATGCACCGGGCATTTATCGGCAATCTCTAAAAGGCGCTGGCGTTGCTCTGGGTCCAGCGGACCGTCGAGCTTGATGTGGCGGCGGAATAGGTCAAGCGGCGTGCGCTCATTGCCCTCCGCATCTTGGGCATGCACGCGGTTATGGCTCACATCAACCGTGATCTGCTCAAGCGGCCAGCCTTTGCGGCGGGCATACATCCGCACCGTCATCGATGTGCAGGCGCCCAGGCCCGCGGCGAGGTATTGGTAGGGCGACATGCCTTTGTTGGTACCGCCATAACTCAACGGCTCATCGGCCAGAGTGTGGTGATGCGGCCCGGCCTGTACGTCTTGCAGGAATCCCGTCGGATCGGCTTCTGACACACGGGTGATGCCCTCGGGCGCACCGGGCGGCGGGGCAGGCGGCTTGAGCTCGAGATACCGCCCGGCCCAAGCCGCGATCACATCGGCGGCGTATTCGGCATCTTGGGCACGCGTCACCAAATGGTCGGCATCATCAAGCGTGACAAAGCTCTTGGGATGCTTCGCGGCAAGAAATATCTGCGTGGCATTTTCGATTCCGACGGTTGCGTCACGGGGCGCATGCATCACCAGCAATGCCGCGTCCAATTCGCCAATCACAGGTGAGAGCTTTTCGGCCCGAACATCTTCGACAAATGCGCGCCCGATCCGGATCGGGCGTCCGCCAAGCTGCACTTCGGCGACACCGTCCGCGCCGATCTTCTCCAGCGCGTCGGCAAAGTTATGCGTCACATGGCCGGGATCAAACGGCGCTCCGATCGTGGCGATCGCCTTGGCCGAGTTGATCTGGCTCGCAGCCCTCAGAACCGCGGCACCACCCAGTGAATGGCCGACAAGCAAGGCAGGCGCCATCCCGCGCGCGTCCAGTGCCTTTGCGGCCGCGACAAGATCGGCGACATTGGACGAAAACGAGGTGTTCTCAAACTCTCCGCCCGAATGGCCAAGGCCGGTGAAATCAAAGCGCAATACGGCAATGCCCATGGCGGCAAGGCGGGCCGCGATGCGCCGGGCGGCTGGGATGTCCTTCCCGCAGGTAAAGCAATGCGCCATCAGCGCGGTGGCCAAATGCGGGCCGTCGGGCAGGTCGAGCCGTGCAGCAAGGTCGTGGCCGGTGCTGCCGGGAAAGGTAAAACGTTCGGTGCCCATTGCGGTCTCCTTGAAGATAACGCGATGATGTGGGGGTGAAGGGGCTGGGGCAACCTGTCTGACATGAAAGTCACGCGCTCGTGCCCGAAGGTGTGGTGACAGGGCGCGAAACGCGATCGGATATCGTGCCTAACAAAGGATACCCGCCGCCCAGATCATAACTCAGCAAACGTCCAGGGAACATGCTGTAATGTCTCACTGAAGATGGGGGTGTGGGGGCCCGCCCCCATAAAAGGCCCGTGCGGCCAGCACCGCGCGCGTTAGGAGCTCGATGCCCGTAACGCGCGCTCAACCGCCCATTAGGGCTGCGTCAAACGGATAGCGTGTCAGGTTCTCAAATCCGTCCTCGGTCACCAGCACCTGGTCTTCAAGCTTGATCGAGAAATCTCCGCCCTCTTCACCAACCAGGGCTTCGGCGCAGAACACCATGCCGGGCTCAACCACATATTCAAACGCACCGTCGACGAAATGGTCGTGATACGCGATGAGCGGCCATTCATCACATAACCCGACCCCGTGAAAGCGGCAGGAATATTTCAGCTTGTTGTACTTCTCATCAAGCTGATGGCCGCCAAAAGTCAGCTCACGAAAACTCGTGCCCGGTTTCAGCATCTCCATATTGGTCATGATATGCTCATGGGCGTGCTGCATGGCACTGACCATATCGGGTCGCGGCTTTTGATCGCCGATCCACCAGGTCCGGCTGATATCAACGCAGATGCCGTAAGCGCCGACCAGATCAGTGTCAAAAGCCAGGATCTCATTGTTCTGGATCACCCGCGGCCCACATTCCTGAAACCAAGGATTGGTCCGCGGACCCGATGCCAAAAGCCGCGTTTCGATCCATTCGCCACCGCGTCGGATGTTTTGTGCATGCAAGATCGCCCAGACATCGTCTTCGGTGGTCACGCCATCACCGGCCTGGGCGCGGGCAAAATCCTCCATTGGATAAATTGCTGCCTCACAGGCCTCACTGGCACAGCGCATCGCCAGGATCTCATCGCGGCCCTTGATCGAACGGGCCTTCTCCATCACCTCTTCGCCTTCGTGCAGCTCAAAGCCCTGGGCCTCGAGCGCACGTGCGCCATGCAGCAAGATCTTATCCACCGCCAAACGCGCATTCTGGCCAACATGCTCGGCGATCAAATCCGCGATCTGCACGGCAAAATCGCGCGCCGCGTCATCGCCCTTATCTCCGTTGGTGAAGTAAAACATCGCTGCACCTGAGCGTGTCTCGCGCACAAGCGGGTTATGGTCGGCCAGAAACGGCGAGTTCTTGTAATCCCACAGCACCATATAGCCGTTGGCCATCACCAGGCAGGCGCGGAATGGGTTGTGCATGTTCCAAATCTGCATGCTAGTTGCATCCGTGGCATAGCGGATGTTGAGCGGGTCAAAAACCAGTACACCTGCCAAGGCGCGTGCGGTCAGCATCTCAACGATCCGTTGCAGGCGGTATTGGCGCATCCGCGGCAGATCAGGCAGCACCAGGCCCGCGGCATCCCATTCACGATAAGCCAGCGGCGTCGGGCCGATTTCGATCCGGTCCTGGTCATTGGCCGTTCCGTCAGGCAGATTGAACCCTTTGGTCGGGTCGATCTTGCGCACGTCCCTGCGATAGGCTTCATTCATGCCGCGTTCTCCCACATCGCCCGCGACATTCAGCTTCCGGGTGAAAGGCAGGACCGCGCGCGCCAATTCGCGGCAAGAACAGGTCGGTTTCGGCCAGCAAGGACCGCATTGGCGGGCAATTTGGGGAAGGTTTCAAGGCAATGGCCAACAATGCAGACCAGCTAAGCGCGCATTACGATGCCTATCCCTATCCGGAGCGAAACCCCTCGGACGAGGCGTCCCGGCTTGTCACCGGATCACCCTCTCATCCGCTGGAGATCGACCATTTTCTCTTTGCCGGGCGGCGCAATTGGTCGCAGACCCTGCGCGTGCTGGTCGCCGGCGGCGGTACAGGGGATGCGCTGATCCAAATGGCCCAGGTGCTGACCATTGCGGGAAAACCGCATCAGATCACCTATCTCGACATCTCCCCCAAGGCCCGCGAGATCGCCGAGGCCCGGGCCCAGGCGCGCGGCTTGGGGGAGATCGAATTTGTCACCGGCTCGCTGCTCGATGCGCCTGATATGGGCGAATACGATTACATCGATTGCTGCGGGGTGCTGCATCATCTGCCTGAGCCGCAGGAAGGATTTGACGCCCTTGCCCGTGCAGTCACCGAGGAAGGCGGCATTGGTCTTATGGTCTACGCGCCCTACGGCCGGACCGGTGTCTATCCGCTGCAGGAGGCCTTTGCGACCTTGCTCAAAGGCAAGCCGGCTGATCGGCTGAAAAAGGCGAAAGCGATCTTTGAGCGCGTGCCCGATGGCCACCCGTTCAAACGCAACCGGCATCTAAGCGATCATCGCGCCTCGGATGCGGGGTTCTACGACCTGCTGCTGCACAGCCAGGACCGCGCCTATACGATCCGCGAATTTCTTGCGGCAATCGAGGCGGCGGGTTTGCATTTGATCGGCCAGCCCCAGGCCCATCTTTATGACCCGGTCCCGTTCGTCAATGATACCTCGCTGTTGCGCGACATCGATGAGGTGACCAAAATGGAGCTGGCCGAGAAACTCAACGGCGCCATTCGCACCCATATCGCCTATGTCGCGCGAACCGGCGACCGCGCAGCGCCGCGCAATGAGCGTGATGCCGTGCCGCATCTGAAAGGCATCTCGGGCCAAAAGCTAAGCCAGACTGCAGCGAAAACGGGCGTGATCCCGGTCAGCCATTCCGGTGCTGTGGCGGAAATTCCCGTCTCTGCCATGGCGCTGAGATCGCTGGCGTATGTCGATGGCCGTGCCACGCTGGAAGAGATCGCCACAAAAAGCGGGCTTGATGCCGTTGCCTTTTCGTCCATCTGGCGCCCGCTATCGGAATCGCTCACCAAATATGGCTTGATGTTTTACTCCAAACTCATGCGCGAGTAAGCACTTTAGAGTCGACTCGTAATAATTTGACTTTAATTGGATATTTGCGATGAAATGGTTGTTGCTTGTTCCGCTTTTGGTCCTGCCCGGCACTGCGACGGCGGATGGCTACGGGTTTATGACGCCCTCAACGAACATCTGCTGCAATGGCGCCGTTCTAGACGGATACATCGATTGCGCGATCATTGAGCGCGACAGCGAGCCCACGCTGCCAAGGCCTGCAGGCTGCGCTGGTGTTTGGGGTCATGACTTCCGCTTGGCGGCAACCGGACCGGCAGAAGTCCTGTGTTCCGACAGCCTTCCCGGCCGGGTGAACTACACCGATATTGCGCCTTATGGTCAGTCAGGGGAGTTCGGGCCCATAACGTGTCGGTCGGAACAGACCGGTCTGACTTGTGTGAACCAAAGCGGGCACGGCTTTTTCCTGTCGCGCCGGGTGCAGCAAGTGTTTTGAGAACAGCAATCGAAGGGGCGGTTTGATGGATCACGTGACGCTGAACCGCGATCACTGGAACGCCACCGCCGGGGATTGGGTTGCGGCAGGCGAACGGCTGTGGTCGGCGGCGGCGCCGTTATGGGGCAACTGGAATTTGGCGGAGGCCGAGCTTGCCATACTGCCCGATGACATGGGCGGCATGGCCGCGATCGAGCTTGGTTGCGGCACGGGCTATGTCTCAGGCTGGATGGCGCGGCGTGGCGCGCAGGTGACCGCCATCGACATCTCACACGCGCAGTTGGCAACGGCACGCAAACTGGCCGCGCGCAATCGCGCCGAGATCACTTTCCTGGAAGCCAATGCCGAGGATGTGCCGCTGCCCGATGGGCAGTTCGATTTTGCTATTTCGGAGTATGGCGCAGCGATCTGGTGCGACCCAAAGGTTTGGCTGCGCGAGGCCTGGCGGCTCTTGCGTCCTGGCGGTCGGCTGGTCTTTCTGGGCAGCCACCCGCTGCTTTTGGTCTGCACGCCGATGAACGGGGATGTGACGGATCGCAGATTGCACAGGCCGTATCGCGCCATGACACATAACGATTATTCGGACGTAGAAATCGAGCCTGGCGGGGTGGAATTCAACCTTCCTATCGCCGATTGGCTACGCCTCTTTGCGGAAATCGGCTTTGCAGTCGACGGGTACCGGGAGCTTTTCGCGCCCACGCCCAGCGACGAGATCCGGGCCATGACTTCTGGAACATGGGCGCATGATTACCCGTCCGAGCAGGTTTGGAAATTGTCCAAACCTGTCTAACGCGGCTTAAGCCCAGCCAAGCTGTTGCAGCGCGTGGGAATCGTTCCAAACTTTGGTCATATGGCTCACCTTGCCGCCGTCGAACTTCATCACATAAACGTAATCCGACGCCGCGGATTTACCCGTCGGGGCACCCGTGCCCGCATCGACCGTGTGCGTGCCACGAAAGACCGCCGATGCAACCACCGTGTCGCGGTCCGCATCCTCGGCAAAACCGGTCAACTCGTAGCGACCATCGGGCAAGGGCACCAATAGCCCCTTCATCCAGTCGCAATAAGCCGACAGCATGCTGATATCGGCCAAGGCACCCGATTGCGCGGCAAAGCCTGCATCGGTCTGGCAGTATTGCGCGCACACCTCCCAACCCTTGCCTGTCTCGCAGGCATCGAAAAACGCGCGCGCGGTTTCGAGATTTGACATGTTCCCCAAACTCCCCGTTTGAAATGGCCCTTCCGCCGAGCAGCCTAGCACTTCAGGTCTTGAAATGTTTGGAAAGTTTCAGCCCCTGCCCCTGGTAATTCGACGCCAAGCCCGCGCCATAAAGCCGCTCCGGCGGGGCGGCCATCCTTTCATAGATCAAACGGCCGACAATCTGGCCGTGTTCGAGCACAAATGGCGCTTCGTGACAGCGCACCTCAAGCACCCCACGGGCACCTTTGCCGCCTGCCGCATCATGGCCAAAACCAGGGTCAAAAAAGCCCGCGTAATGGACCCGGAACTCCCCCACCATGGCAAGATAGGGCGCCATTTCGGCGGCATATTCGGGCGGGATCGTCACCGCCTCTCGGCTGACCAGGATGTAGAAGGCACCGGGGTCGAGGATGATGCGGCCATCCTTGGCATGGACTTCTTCCCAATAATCGGCCGGGTCGTGACATGCGATTTTATCCAGATCTATCAGGCCGGTATGGGGTTTGGCACGGTAGCCCACCAAGGTGCCGCCCTGCGGTTTCAGATCGACCGAAAACCCCAATCCACCATCGATATGGGCCGGCCCGTCAACCAGCGGATCGGCGCTATGCAGCTTTGCCAGATCGCCGTCATCAAGCCGGGCTTGGCCGCGACGAAAACGGATTTGGTTGAGCCGCATGCCGGTCTTGGCCAAAACCGAAAACGACCGCGGGCAGATCTCTGCGTAAAGCGGACCCTGGTAGCCATCGGGAATGCGGTCGAACTCCTCCCCGCCATCGGTGATCGTGCGTGTCAGCAGATCGAGCCGCCCGGTAGAGCTTTTGGCATTGGCGACCGCCGACACGCCTGCAGGCAGGCTCAGGCGTTCGAGAAGCGGCACGACATAGACGCAGCCCTTTTCCAGCACGGCACCTTTGGTCAGATCGATCCGGTGCATCTCAAAGGCGGGCAGCTTGGCGGCCAGCTTTGTCCCTTGGCCGGCTAGAAACGAGGCGCGCACGCGGATCGCCTCTTGCCCAAGACGCAGATCGAGGCTCGCCGGCTGTACTTGGTCGTCATTGATCTCATGCTCAGCGGCAATTGTACCCGCTGCAATCATCGCCTTAATCGCGTGGTCGGCAAGGACGCCGGCAGGTGTATCATGTTCCGTCATCGCCTGACCACACATGAGGCGTGGCCCACGTGCAAGGGCGAATCCGCGGGTTGAGCTGCGGGGCCACACGCTCAATGCACGGGTTTCTTTCCCACACGCGTTATCCGAGCCCGCAATCGCGGTGTGTTTTCCGGCGACAGCACCACGGGCCTGTGCAAGCATCAGACGGGTTGGGTATGTTTCAGGTCATGATTGCGGGGAGATTGGTCGGGCTAGCAGGACTCGAACCTGCGACCTTCCGTCCCCCAGACGGACGCGCTACCAGGCTGCGCCATAGCCCGACGCCCCGCTGTTCTAGCAATTTTGCGCAGTCACGCAAGGCCCGTCACGACGCCATCCGTTGGGCAAGCGATGCGGCACGGTCCAGCGCTTGGATCCCTGGCGGCAATCGGGCGGGAAGCGTTGCCGTCAATCTGGCGAACTCCGCCATTAAGGTGGGCATGCTTGCCTCAGCGGGCGCTGACAGATCGGCGGCGTCATGGGCAGGGGCGTAATTGCCATCGGCATCCATTGCGGCCAGCGCATCGGGGTCGTCTTCAGGCAGGATCGCCCCGGCGAGCGTCATCAATGCCGGAGAAGCTTCACCAGTGACGGCGCCTTCGGGTTCTTCGGCAGGCGGATCGGTTGGGCCCATCGATACGTCGGGCTCAGCTTCTTCCGATGCCGTCGCTTGCGAATCCGGGTCGGCTTCCATGGTGGGTGGCGTTTGGGGATCATCGGCAAGCGTTGCCTCTGTAGTCGTTTGCGCGGACTCGATCTCTGCCTGAATTGAGGGCTCGTCCGGTGCGACATCTGCCGGGCCACCGTCGACAGGTGTTTCGAAATCAAATTCCGGGGTATCGGTCGGGGTGGTGGCGGCCTCTGGGCTCTCTGGCAGAGGCGCGGGTGGTGCGTCGATTGTCACCTGTGCTGCGTCTTCTGGAGCGGCCAGTTCGCGATCCCAGGCGCCGAATTCCCCATCATCTTCGTCGTCGAATTCAAAGCTGTCGATCGGCGGCGACAGAGCCGTGACATGGGCCGTGCCTTCGGTACGGATCAGATGTTGCACGCCCTTGATTGTCATGCCCTGTTCATGCAGCAGGACCTTGATGCCGCCGACCAATTCCATATCGCCCGGGCGATAATAGCGTCGACCGCCGGCACGTTTGACCGGTTTGATTTGGGGAAACTTCGATTCCCAAAACCGCAAGACATGGGCTTTGACGTCCAGCCAGTCGGAAACTTCCCGGATCGTGCGAAACGCCTGGGACGACTTTGACATCGCCTCGTTCTAGCTTCTGTTGCCGTCGGCGATTCGGTCTTTCATGAGGTGGCTCGGTCGGAAGGTCAGCACTCGGCGCGGCAGAATCGGGACTTCTTGGCCGGTCTTGGGGTTGCGTCCGATGCGCGCGCTTTTTGAGCGGACCGAGAACGTGCCGAAGGAGGAGATTTTCACTTGGCCGCCATCAACCAACGAATCTGACATCATTTCGAGCACGCGCTCGACCAATTGCGCACTTTCGTTGCGCGACAGGCCCACTTCGCGAAAGACTGCGTCGCTCAGGTCCATGCGGGTCAGTGTTTTTCCGGCCATAAGTGCCTCCTTGTAACTCTGCGGCAGCATGGGCCAAGGCTTTTGTTGTGTCAACGTAAGCACTTGGGCGCGAAGGCTTCGGGCGGTTACCAGCGCACCACCACAGAGCCCCAGGCCAGCCCGCCGCCAATCGCCTCTGCAACCAGCAATTGGCCGCGCTTGATCTGCCCGGATGCAACGCCAGTCGACAGCGCCAGGGGGATCGATGCGGCGGATGTATTGCCATGGTCTTGGACTGTCACAATGACGCGCTCCATCGGCACGCCCATCTTTTGCGCCGTGCGCGTGATGATGCGCAAATTGGCCTGGTGCGGCACAATCCAATCGACATCGTCTGCGCCCAATCCGGCAGTTGCCAGCGCGCTATGGGCGGTTGCGGCGAGCTTCTCGACGGCGTGGCGGAAGACTTCGCGCCCCTCCATCCGCAGCACACCCGTTGTTTGTGTCGTCGAGACGCCGCCATCCACGTAAAGCAGGTCTTTGAACTGCCCGTCCGAATGCAGATCGGTGGCCAGGATGCCACGGTCTTGGGGTGTGCCGTCACACTCTTGCGCCTCAAGGATCAGCGCGCCCGCGCCGTCGCCGAAAAGCACGCAAGTGCCGCGGTCCTGCCAATCCATGATCCGGCTGAAGGTCTCGGCACCGATCACCAAAAGCCGCTTAGCCTGGCCGCTAACAATGTACGCCTGGGCGGTCGACAACGCGAAGACGAAGCCCGCACAGACCGCTTGAACATCAAAGGCAAACCCGCCGCGCATGCCAAGACCCGCTTGGATCATGGTCGCCGCAGATGGAAAGGTGAGGTCCGGGGTGGAGGTGGCAACGATGACACCGTCGATGTCCTCGGCCGTGAGGCCTGCATGGCTTAACGCGCGCTCGGATGCGGTGATGGCCATCGATGAAGTTGTCTCGCCTTCGGCGGCAAAATGGCGACGCTCGATCCCCGACCGCGCTTTGATCCATTCATCTGAGGTGTCGAGAAAGCCGGTGAACCAGTCATTATCGACGATGCGCTCCGGCAAATAGTGCCCCACGCCCACCGCGACCGCGCGCACAATCATCGGGCCTGGCTCTCTTTGATGGCGGCGCCTACGGCATTTTCTGCCTCGGCGATGCGCGCGGCAAGCCGATCTGAAAAGCCTGCATTTGCCAGCCGGGAGGCAAGCTTGATGGCGGCCGCGATGGCAGTCGGATCGGCCGAGCCGTGTGATTTCACAACTGTCCCATTCAGGCCCAGAAAGACGCCGCCATTGTTGCGCCGGGTATCGATGCGTTTTGATAGCCGCCTGAGCGATGTATAGGCCAGCAGGGATGCAAACCGGCTGAGCGGGGAGTAGGCAAATGCCTCGCGCAACAGCTCTCGTATCAATTGCGCCGTACCTTCAGCGGTTTTCAGGGCGATGTTGCCGGTAAACCCATCGGTCACGATCACATCCACATCCGCCGAGGGCATATCACTGCCCTCGATGAATCCGACAAACTCGAAATCTGCCGCTGGTGCTGCCTGGGCGATGAGGTCGGCGGCGACTTTGAGCTCCGCGCGCCCTTTATGCTCTTCTGTCCCGACATTCAGGAGACCCACACGCGGGCGCGCCAGATCAAGCCCGTTGCGCGCATAGCTTGCACCCATCAGGGCAAATTGCAGCAAGTCCTCAGCATCTGCGCGAATGTCGGCGCCGCAATCGAGCAGCACGTTGAAGCCCTGCTGGCCGCGCGACGGCCAAAGTGCCGCGATCGCGGGGCGATTGACCCCTTCGATCTTGCGCAGCCTGATCATGGCCACAGCCATCAATGCGCCGGTATTGCCGCATGAGACGGCTACCGTTGCCTCACCGCCGCGGACGGCATCGATGGCCGACCACATCGACGAGCCCTTGCCGTGCCGCATGACATGGCTGGGTTTGTCTTCCATCCGAACGACATCGACGGCGTTTCGAATGACGCAGCGATCCGACAGGATTGGCTTTTTTGCAACCAGCGCAGCAAGCTGGCTTTCCGGCCCGTGCAGGATGAAGCTAAGTTCGGTGTTTTTTTCGGCGGCTTTTGCAAGGCCCGCGACGACCGATTGCGGCCCCAAATCTCCGCCCATCGCATCGACCGATACGACGGTTCCGGGGACTTTTGGGCCCGTAAGGGCGGAAGCTTCGGCCATTGTCAGGGCCTCAAGGGCCGCGGGCTTACGCCGCGTCGTCGTCGAGGTCGATCTCGTCGGCCTGGGCGATTACTTCGCGGTCGTCATAATGCCCGCAAGAAGGGCAGATGTGATGCGGGCGCTTAAGCTCCCCGCAATTGCTGCATTCGTTCGGATTGGCGCCCAAAAGCCCATGATGCGAGCGGCGGTTATTGCGGCGGGAACGCGTGACGCGGTTCTGGGGGACAGCCATGTCTCAACCTCGGGTTTTCGTCTCTGCGGGCGTGATGGTTGTGCCCAGGGTAATCGTGCGAAATGCGGTACGCGTGCTGCACAGGCTGCAGCCCGTCGCGTGAGGGCCGGAAAATACGCATATTTCTGGCCCGCGCAAGCCAAAAAAATGGGTATAGGCAGGTTCACTTCGCTGCTTCGCCGGATCCGATCTTCTGGCCCGCTCGGCAGTGCCGGATTTGTTCAAATCAGGGCGCAGCCACGGGTTCAATCCCCAGATGCTCGGGGCTTTTTCAGCGCGTCACGCAGACCTTTAAGTCCGGCAAATGGTTTTGCCGCGTCGTCTGTCGGCGGCGGCAAGGGGCTTTGGGTTGAACCCGTCTCGACCATGCCCGCGCCCGCGGCGCGTGGATAAAGCGGTAAGGCAAGCGCCAGCGCCTCAGATAAAAGCGCAGCCAAGTCGATGACCGCGCCTAAGGGCTCCAGGCTGTCGTCTTCGGGCATTTCGACATCGTCCCCCTCGGGCTCCGGTAGATCGGCGACGTAGCGCCGTGTGACAGGCTCCTGGAGCCGCGTTGTAACCGGCTCCAAGGACACGATACAGGGTTGCGTGACGGTCGCGCCCAAGTGGCCGGCAAGCGCAATCTCGATCTCTTTTGCGTCAATCGCCACTTCAAGGCGTAATTTGCGCAGGCCGCTGAGGTCGAGCCCGGCCTGCAGTTCTTCCCGCCAAGGGGCACCGGGGATAAGGCGCCAGTGTGTGAGGCCTTTGCGTATGAGCCCCGGCACGGGCAGCCGCGCGGCCTTTTTCTCAGTGATCTCGACGATGTGTTGATCGGTGCTCATCTTGCTTCGGCTCTGGCCCTCGGCTAAGGCGATAAAAAGGTTGGGCGGCCTTGGCAAGCCGCCTGTCGACCGGGAGATTTGTGATGTGCGGGATATGGCGATGGAGTTTCGTCGCGGCAATGGCTGTCATGCTGTCGGCTTGCGCGGCCACCTTTCAAAACCATGGCTTTGTGCCACCGGAGGACGAGCTTGAGACGATTTTGCCGGGTGTAGATACCCGTGACAGCCTGGCGCTAAGCGTTGGTCAGCCCTCGGCTTCGGGTGTCATTCGCGATGATGCCTGGTTCTATGCCGCCTACCGGGTCCGCAATTTCGCCTATCAAGCACCCCAGGTCATTGAGCGCGATATCGTAGCCATCAGTTTTGACGAGGACGGGGTGGTGTCGAATGTTGAGCGCTTCGGTCTTGAGGACGGCCAGATTGTGCAGCTTTCTCGGCGGGTGACCGATAGCGGGATCGGGGACGTGACGCTTCTGACTCAGATCTTGCGCAATTTTGGCCGCTTGGATGTGGGCAATATCATTGAGCGCACTACTGAATAACGGCCAGGCTGGCTTGTCAGGTCCCGCATCAAGCGCGCGTGTCATCGCCGGCGGCAGGTTTGAAGTCCGAAAGGCGCAAAACGCAGAGGATTTGGACAGAGCGCTTGGTTTGCGGCAGCGTGCCTTTCGTGGCGGGCGCGGCTCCGATGAGGATGCGTTTGACCCGATCTGTGATCACATTTTGGTCGTAGAACCCGCGACAGGCCGGTTGGCGGCGTGTTTCCGCATTCTGGTATTGAACAGTGGCGCCGAGATCAGTCGCAGCTATTCGGCGCAATTCTACGATCTCGCGCTGCTTCAGACATATGACAACGCGATAGTGGAGCTTGGTCGCTTTTGCATCGATCCTGCGTTTGCGATTGATCCCGATATTGTGCGACTTGCCTGGCGTGCGATCGCTGCCTTTGTGGCAAATGCGCGTGCGGGGATGCTTTTCGGATGCTCCTCGTTTCGGGGCACTGATCCCGACCGCTATGCTGATGCTTTTGCAGTTTTGCATGATCGATACCAGGCACCGGATCGCTGGTCGCCGGGCATCAAGGCATCTCAGTTCATACGGCTGGGTCACGGCGCGCCTTCGGTTGCGAAGAGGCGAAACGCAATGGCGAACATGCCGACCTTGCTGCGGAGCTATCTGGTGATGGGTGGATGGGTGTCAAATCACGCTGTGATCGATCATGACCTTGATACGCTGCATGTATTTACTGGTCTTGAGGTCAAAGCCATTCCCGCGACGCGGTTGCGTGCATTGCAACATGCGGCCGATTAGAGGCAGCAGGCCTCCTCAGGCCCCCATGCGGGAGCCATCGTCGGCCTGCGTTGCCACGGAGAATTACCAGATCAGCGCGTAAGTAGCTTGCGGTGCGTTTTTTGCGAATTCGACTGATCGGGCGCCCTTGTGATCGCTTTGGCGATCACCGCGCGGCTGAGTGGCTCCCGGATGGGGGCCCGAAGCCGCGCGTTTGCCTATAGGCTATCGCAGCGACAGGTACCCTGATATCTGTCCGCCGCCGACTGGCGCGGCGACGCCGGTCGTGCCGGGTGCGCTTGTCGTCAAGCCAAGAGCAACGCGTGCGGCAAGATAGGCAAAAGCTTGCGCCTCCAAAGCGTCGCCATCAAGCCCCGCATCTTCGACCGGCCCGACCTGACAGGGCAGGACGGCGCGCAGCGCTCGCATGAGGCCTGCATTGTGACGCCCCCCGCCAGTAACAAGCACGCGTTCTGGCACAGCTGGCAAAAAGTCAAAGCCCCGTGCGACTGCTCCTGCTGCACAGCCGGCAATCGTAGCCAATGCGTCTTGCGTGCTCAGCCCGACAAGCGCCGGTACCAAATACGGGAAAGAGTTTCGATCCAGCGATTTAGGTGGAACGTGGCTGAAATGCCGGTCCTTCAGAAACTCCTCCACACCGCCTGCATCGGCTGTGCCCGCATCGGTCAAGGCGCCGTCCTGGTCCATCGCGCCCGCCCCGCGTTCTTCCAGCAGGTCATCCATCGGCGCGTTGGCCGGCCCGGTATCAAACGCCAAAAGCGCCCCGTCAGCATCGGGTGCGGCCGCAAGCGGGTCGACCCAAGTCAGGTTTCCCACGCCGCCGAGATTTAGAAATGCGATCGGTTCTGATGCGCGAATACGGCGGGCCAGCGCCCAGTGATAAAAAGGCGCCAAGGGCGCGCCCTGACCGCCGAGCCCCATATCGGCAGTGCGGAAATCCCAGACAACCGGCAAGCCCAGTTTGTCCGACAATCTTCCACCGTCGCCGACTTGGTGGGTACGCGACTGGTTCGGGTCGTGGGCCAGCGTTTGACCGTGAAAGCCAAGTGCTACGATGCCATGTGTTCCGGCCATCGCTTCGGCATGGGCACGCTCGACCACAGCCGCTGCCTCAGCCACGCCCGGCTCACCAGGCCAACGTCCCTGCGCCTGCTTCAAAACGGCCTTCTCGTCGGCGCGATAGGCGCGGAAGGCTGTCAGCCCAAACTCCCACACATCGACGCCGTCGGTCTCGATGACGGCGACATCTACACCATCCATCGAGGTGCCCGACATGGCCCCTGCGATGGTGTAAACTGCGCCTGTGCTCTTCCCCTTCACGCAAGCCCCCGTTATACGCTCTGCGTTCTAAATCGCACGGGCAACCCATGACCTACCACCCCAAATCCGAGTTTCTGCACGAGATTACCGCACGCGGTTTTCTGTCCGATTGCACCGACCTGCAGGAACTCGACAATCAGCTCTACGAGGGGGTGGTGACGGGCTATATAGGCTATGATCTGACAGCGCGCTCGCTCCATATCGGCAATCTCGTGCAGATTATGCTGCTTCGATGGCTGCAACGCACCGGTCACCGGCCGATTACGCTGATGGGCGGTGGCACCACCAAGGTCGGGGATCCTTCCGGCAAGGATGAGATGCGCAGGATGCTTTCGGTCGAGGCCATCGATGCAAATGCCGACAGCATACGGCAGGTTTTTGCACGCTACATCTCATATGGCGACGGGCCGACCGACAGCCCCCTGGTCAACAATGCCGACTGGCTTGATGAGTTGAAATACGTGGCGTTCTTGCGCGATATCGGGCGCCATTTCACGGTCAACCGGATGCTGGCATTTGAAAGCGTAAAGTCGCGGCTGGATCGTGAGCAGTCTTTGAGCTTCATTGAGTTCAACTACATGTTGCTGCAGAGCTATGACTTTCTGGAGTTAAACCGCCGCTTTGGCTGTGTGCTGCAGATGGGCGGCTCGGACCAGTGGGGTAACATCGTGTCGGGCGCAGACCTCATCCGCCGTGTCGAAGGGACGGATGCCTTCGGGCTTACCACGCCGCTTGTCACGCGATCGGACGGCAAGAAAATGGGCAAATCTGTCGACGGCGCCGTGTGGCTCAATGAGGACATGATGAGCCCCTACCAGTTCTGGCAATGGTGGCGAAATGTCGATGACGCCGATGTGGCGAAGTTTCTCAAGATGTTTTCGGAGATGCCAATCGATGAATGTGCGCGGCTCGGCGCGCTTGGAGGGGCTGAGATCAATGGCGCGAAAATCAAACTTGCCAACGCGGTGACCACGCTTTTGCACGGTGCCGACGCAGCCAAGGCTGCGGAAGAAACGGCGCGTGAGGTGTTCGAACTCGGTGGCGCGGGGGGGGATCTGCCAACGCTGGCGCTGGCGCAGGAGGAACTGGCTGCTGGGGTGTCAATTGTCCAGCTTCTAACCCGAGCGGGCCTGGCCAAATCCGGCAAAGAGGCCAAGCGGTTGATCGCGGATCATGGTGCGCGGCTCAACGACGCGCCGCTGACCGATGCAGGGCTGATGATCAATGCCGCGGATTTGGCCGAGCCGATGAAGTTGAGCGCCGGCAAGAAGCGGCACGCGCTGGTCAAGATCGCCGATTAAGGTCGCTCGTTCGCGCTCAGGCCCCCCAAGAGGAGCCATCGCCCAAACGATGGGCGCGTGCATTGGCTGGCCCCTTCCGGAGGGTGGCGTTTCACGCGTGGCGGCGTTTTGGACCCTGTGGGGAGGTTGCGATTGATTTGCCGTAACCGATTGAGGCTGCGCGGTTTTGCCTTCGCGTACGGGCCTTCGAAGGGGCGCATTTCCTTTGGCCTGCGTCGTAAAATTATGTGCAAATTTATCGAAACTGCCGAGCGATTAACGCCGGATTCACCGTGTTCCGGCTAGCCCTTGGCGTAGGATGTTTGACTTTGCCCCGCCCCCGCCTGAGATGCCCGTGCCGCTTCAACAAAGCGCACTTTTCAATCTTGCTTTGATGCGTTTGGGCGTGGATTTGTCCCATCACGCGCTTCCCGGGGGTGCCGCGACCGTGCTGGTGCGCCGCGTTCGGGGCTTGGGCCCAACAGGTGTGGTCAACCGCGGCCCGGTTTGGAACAGCCACGGTGACAGGTTTCGGGTCGATGGGCTGGCCGGTATGCGACGCGCGTTGGCGCTTCGCCATTTGGTGATCAACCCCGAAGATGTCGAGGATGAGGCGACGCTGCGCGCGGCCGGCTTTGTGCAGGTCTCGAAGCCAAATGATGTGGCGATCATTCAGCTTGCCGGCGGGCCGGAGGCTTGGCTACGGCGGATGCGGCCAAACTGGCGGGCGCGATTAAACCATGCCGGCGGCCAAGGTCTTGTGGCCGAGCGGCATGACTTTGCGCCGCAAGGCGGGCATTGGATTTTTGAGCGCGACGGCGAAGCATCGCGTCAGATGCGTCAACATCGCGCCCTGCCGCACCAGCTATTGTCAGAGATGGCTCGGCTTGAACCGGGTGCTGTGCAGCTCTTTCTGGCGCGCAAAGGGCAGGAGACGCTGGCCGCGATGCTCTTTTTGCGGCACGGGCCGATGGCCAGTTACCAGATCGGTTGGACGACGAAAGAGGGTCAGCGTCTGTCGGCCCATCACCTGCTGATGTGGGAGGCGATGCAGGCGCTGAGCGCGCGGGGCCATAAGGTTCTGGATATGGGTGTCCTGGCATCGCGGCGCGGCGCGGAAATCGACCTCTTCAAGCTTGGAGCAGGCGCTGAGATGCGGCGGCTCGGGGGGTCTTGGCTCGATAGCGCTTGGTCCGGGCCAATTCACGCGATCTTGCGCCGAATTCACGGGCAGGTCTGATAGCGAGAAAACCCACATGCCGGCAGGCCGGAAGGGGCTTTAACTCCAAAATGAGACGAAGCATGTCGCGCACCGGTTTGGCTCGGCTATGTTCGGCGCAGGGCAATGCTTGCCGGCCGTCGGCGAATGCGCATTTGCGAAGTGTGTTTAAGTGCGGTCTTTGGCATCCAGGTTGGCTTTCAGAGTGTATCGGTCAGAGCGTCATTCTTGCCGCGCCAGGCCTGCGGGCGTGAATGGACCACCAGATGCCGTGACGTTGATCCGCTCGCAGCACTGAGCCGCAAGGCCTGTCTTTCCAGACGCATCGCCTAGGCTCGGGGTTCATGGCCACTAGATGACGGTTGCGGCGAGAGCGATGGCTGGCGCAGAGACGCTCGGGCGCCTGGTCTACCGCGTTGCCAGCCGCCGGCAGTCCTTGAGCCTGCCGGACAGGGTCTCGATCGGG
>JBCCXT010000042.1:0-34931 GCA_039191215.1 Pseudomonadota bacterium | reverse complement strand
CGCCCCGCCTTCAGCGCCTGGCCCTCCAAGCGTGGCACCTTTCGCCCGGCGGCCAGTGCTTCATGGGGCAAATGATCGCTGAAGACCAAATGGCTGATATGGCGCTTGGCGATCAGCGCCTCTACCTCGTCAAAATCCTGCCAGCAGCCAATCTCGAGCCGCAGCAACATCCGCATATCGGCCGCACCTGCAAAAGCCGACAAGCCTTCGGCCAGGGCGCGGGCGAATTTCGGGCCGCGCATGCCGCCTTCCCATGACCAGAACTGCGCCAGCATGGCGGTGGTGATGCCATTGGCCAAAAGCTCAGCTTCGACCGACGCAAGACCTTGACGCGTATCAAAAACAACGCCGCGCCGGGGGGCGAGATGTCGCTCAAACCCATCACCATGGGCGTCCACGATACCTGGCAAAACCCACAATCCGTTGAGGTTGACGGACCGCCCCTTCTGGGGTTCACAGATCACGCCATCGGCCAAGCCAAGATCACAGCGGGCCAGACCGTCCGGCCACAACACCTCTGCGCCGGTAAAGCGCAAGCTCATGCGCGGGCCCAGGCGTCGCGGATCATCGCGGCCGAATCAGCGTCCGAGAGACCTTCGGCCATGCACACGGCAATCATCTCTCTGGCGCGCGCCAGCACGGGCACTTCGACCCCCAATTCTGCGGCAGCTTGGCTTATGACCTGAACGTCTTTTGCTGCACCCGAGACCGGAAATCCGACGCTTGGGTCACTGCCCAGGATACGCTCCATGCGCGCGGCCAGAAACGGCGGCCCCGCCGGCCCGCCCGCAATCACCTTGAGCGTCGTTTCGAATTCCAGACCTGAACGTTTGGCGACATGCAGCGCATCGCTCAGCGTCGCGATGAGACCTGCGATCATCAGGTTATTGGCAAGCTTCATGCCTAAACCGGCGCCCAGGGGACCGACATGGAAGACCCGCGCGGCAAACAACTCAGCAATCGGCATGGCGTGGGCGGCCTCCTGGGATGACCCGCCGATGAAAACCCCTGCCGTGCCGCCTGCAACCATCTCGGGCCCGCCGGCAATCGGGGCATCGACCAACGCGCCGCCGGCGGCTTCGACTGCGGGCGCCAAGCTCGGCGGCAAGGCCGGGCTAACCGTGCTGGTATCAAGGATCAACCGACCGGTTAAATCCTGCGTGCAAAGCGCACCGATAACCTCTTTGACGGCCTTATCATCAAACAGCGACAGCACAATGAAGTCAGAGGACTGGATCAATCCAGCCAGGTCGTTGGCTGCGGGGACCCCAATCGCGGCCGCCGCTGAGGGGCCCGATCGAGTCCAACCGGTTACTTCTGCGCCTTGCCCGGCGAGCCGCACCGCCAGCGAGCTGCCCATCCGGCCTAGGCCCGCAACGCCAATCCGTGCCATGCCAACCCCAATCCATTTGCCGCGTCAGATCTTAGACCGCAGGCAAGCCGCCCGAAAGATGGGATTTTAATCAAATCTTGAGAGCTATGGCGCAAAGCTCGCGCCCACTTACCCAACATAAAGGCCACGGCATGTTTTTGCCTTCCCAGCCCGAGCCCGAAGAGCTTCGCGTTCAGCTCTCGCGCGAAAGCCGTGCTCTATTGGAAGAGATCAAGCGTGACGCGGGATATCACAACGACGCGCAGGCCATCCGCGCAGCATTGGCGCTGCAGCATCACGTAGCGCGGCGCCTGTCGGAGGGCTTTCGCCTCTATCTCGGCGACGACCAAGGCAACATTGGTCGCGAAGTGAAGATCGGAGATACGAGATGACCCTGCTGCCTCGCCAGAGCGCACCTGAAACCGGAAGTGCCACTACCATTCAAAACCGACGCGGCGCAGCTCTGAAAAAGCCGGGCAAAAAACCCCTCGATCCGCCTGAGACCAATCCTGCAGATGCACCGTCTGAAATCGATCCAGATGAGGTTCGAAGCCTGCCGGGCGATGCACTTCATGTGATTGCGGCCGGCACAAGGCTGCGCGACGCGCGGTTTCGCCGCTCTTTCGCGATTGCGCTCTTTTGCTTGTTCGCGCTGGTTGTCCTGGCACTGCTTGCCCTGCTTTTCGCAGCCAATCTGACGCTTTTGAAGGGCGGCGACCCGGCCCTGTCAGAAGCCCTGATGGAAGCCGCCAAAGACGGTATCCCGATCGCCCTCTCGGCTGTTACCGGCGTTTTTGGTACCGCAGTGGGCTTTTACTTCGGCTCCGAGGCGGGCGGTTAAACCCACAGCCTGCCAAGCTGCCAGGCGGTCATGCGCTGCGTCTGCGTCGGCGCAAAAGTCTGGCGCTGCATTGCGTCACGCCAAAAGCCGTAAGCGCCCGGCACATCTTCAAATTCCGCGGGGCGGACCTCATGATGGTCGATGCCGATCCAATGCCCCCAGTCGCGCAACAGCAATTCGCGGATTGAATGCGCGTAGAGCACAACGTCACCGTTTTCGGCAGACAGAACGGGGAGCGGATCGGCACGATCGAGCGACAGCACGAAGCCATGTCCAATGATCGGCAACACGGCGGGCGCCAAACCAATCATCGTGCCAATCTGGGCAATCCGATCCTCGCGGCTTTCAGGACTGGGCCCAAAAGCGGGATGCCACCGGCCGTTATCAACCTCAAAGAGAATGTCATGGGTTATCGCGCGCCGGCGTGCGGCAACACTGGCCGCGTCGGTCCAGTCAACGCCGCGCTGTGCCCGCGCGGCACCCGACGCGCCCGGGCCGAAGCCAAACTGGATTTCAGGCCGATCAAGCCCGCCTAAGATGCCGAGATAGAGGCAATAGGCCTCTGGGAAGGGCCGCCCTTCGCGCGCCTCGATCGCGGCAATTTGGCCGTCGCTGAGGGGCGCCCATTTGGTGCCGGTTTGGATGTCCCAGCCCTCGATATCGGCGATGAGTTGATGCTCTTCCCGGGCATGCGGAACATGGCTGGCCCAAACGGCTTCGGTGCGTTCACGGAACCAATGCAAAAACGGGGCAAGGTCTTGCGGCGGATATCGGGTCATTCGTCACCATCAGATCAACAGATTTTCACCGGTCCAAAGTTGTCACCCAGAGCGGCCAAAGAATGGCGAATTTGAGGGGAGTCGTTGCCGGCATTGGTTGGGGCGCCGCAAATCCGTCGCAAACGCCGAGCGGTCAGGCGGCCACCAAAAAGGGCCACACTGGCGGCCCTTTCGTCAGATTCTACTGCGAATTTGAAAGCTTAGCTGGCTTCTTGGTCGCGGAAACGCGCGATCTCAGCCTCCAGGCGTGCCTGAAGCTCGGTCACATCATAGCCGTTTGCGTCGAGCACCAAGATATTCAGATTTGCGATATCGATCTGATAGGGGTCGGCGAATTGCTCACCCTCGCTCACCGAGATCGCTTGCACGGCGCGGATTGTGTTGGTCATCAGCTCACGCGAGGCAAAAAAGGCAAGCGACGCTTCGGCGGTTGCCGAGTCGAGATACAACAGATCGACCGTCTGAGCAGCTGGGCCGTCCGTGCCGTCGGCCAAACCCGCCGATGAAAAGGCGAGACCACCCATGAAAGCATAAGCGGCAATCGAAGGAAGTTTGGAAAAGCGCATGATTGGTATCCCTACCCGTGAAAGGAGAACTGTGCCGCAAGGGGTCGGGTGGATACGTGGTTAAAGCATGGCGCATTTTCGCAAATTGCGCGCTCAATTGTGATCGTATCGGGGTCTGATGCTGCACCATGGCTGATCGCGCCGCTCCGCCATGGATTGTTTCACGATCTTGTGCAAATCAAACCAGCAAAAAAAATCCAAATGAAAAAGAGCCGCGACAAGCACGGCTCTTTTAAGTCTACTTTCGAAGGCGCAATTACATCATGCCGCCCATGCCGCCCATGTCGGGCATGCCGCCGCCGGCGGGCTCATCTTTCTTCGGCTTGTCGGCCACCATCGCCTCGGTGGTGATCAGCAAGGACGCAACCGAAGCCGCATCCTCCAGCGCTGTGCGCACAACCTTTGCCGGATCGATCACACCGAAGGAGAACATGTCGCCGTATTCTTCATCCTGTGCGTTGAAGCCGAACGCGGCATCATCGCTTTCGCGGATCTTGCCAGCCACGACTGAGCCGTCGACACCCGCATTTTCAGCGATCTGGCGGATCGGAGATTCGAGCGCGCGTCGCACGATGGCAATCCCGGCATCCTGGTCGCTATTGGCACCAGTAGTGCCTTCCAGCGCCTTCGCACCCTGCACGAGCGCGACACCGCCACCAACCACGATACCTTCTTGAACGGCCGCACGGGTCGCGTTGAGCGCATCATCGACGCGATCCTTGCGCTCTTTCACTTCGACCTCGGTCATGCCGCCGACACGGATCACGGCCACACCACCGGCGAGCTTAGCAACACGTTCCTGCAGCTTCTCACGGTCGTAGTCAGACGTGGTTTCCTCGACCTGCTGACGGATCTGGGCGACACGTGCTTCGATCTCCGCCTTCTCACCCTGGCCGTCGACAACCGTGGTCTCGTCTTTGGTGATCGAGATGCGCTTGGCAGTGCCGAGCATATCCATGGTCACGTTTTCGAGCTTCATGCCGAGGTCTTCGGAGATGACCTGACCACCGGTCAGGATCCCAATGTCCTGCAGCATCGCCTTGCGGCGATCCCCGAAACCCGGCGCCTTGACGGCTGCGATCTTCAGGCCGCCGCGCAGCTTGTTGACCACCAGGGTTGCCAGCGCTTCGCCTTCCACGTCCTCGGCGATGATCAGAAGTGGCTTTTGGCTCTGGATCACCGATTCCAATAGCGGCACCATCGGCTGCAGCGAGCTCAGCTTCTTTTCGTGCAACAGGACCATGCAGTCTTCGAGCTCTGCGATCATCTTGTCGGGGTTGGTCACGAAATAGGGGCTCAGATAGCCGCGGTCGAACTGCATGCCTTCGACGACCTCGGTTTCGGTCTCCAGGCCTTTGTTTTCTTCCACGGTGATCACACCGTCATTTCCGACCTTCTGCATCGCATCCGCGATCTGGCGGCCGATTTCGCTTTCGCCGTTGGCCGAAATGGTGCCGACCTGGGCGACCTCATCGCTGTCCTTCACTTCACGCGAGGACGATTTGATGTTCTCGATCACCTTCGCCACGGCCATGTCTACACCGCGTTTCAGGTCCATCGGGTTCATGCCTGCGGCAACCGATTTCAGGCCTTCTTTGACGATCGCCTGGGCCAAAACCGTCGCAGTGGTTGTGCCGTCACCGGCTTCGTCATTGGTGCGGCTGGCCACTTCCTTGACCATCTGCGCGCCCATGTTTTCGAACTTGTCTTCCAGCTCGATCTCTTTGGCGACGGTCACACCATCTTTGGTGATGCGCGGGGCGCCGAAGCTTTTATCGATGACCACATTGCGGCCTTTGGGCCCGAGCGTCACTTTCACCGCATCGGCGAGAACGTTCACGCCTTTGAGCATGCGATTGCGGGCGTCGGTATCAAAACGGACGTCTTTTGCCATTTCATTAGGCTCCTTGAATATCTGTTGGGGTTAGGCGGCTCAGGCCACGATGCCCAGGATGTCGCTCTCTTTCATGATCAAGAGCTCTTCGCCTTCCACCGTCACTTCGGTGCCCGACCATTTGCCAAAGAGGATGCGGTCGCCCGCTTTTACAGCCATCTCGATCAGCTCGCCGGAATCCTTACGCGCACCGTCGCCCGCGGCGATCACTTCGCCTTCGGAGGGCTTTTCTTTTGCGCTATCGGGGATGATCAGGCCGCCTGAAGTCTTCTCGTCAGACTCGACCCGGCGCACCAGCACGCGGTCATGGAGCGGTTTCAATGCCATCTCGTGAACTCTCCTAAGTTCGATTTCTCCCATGTTAGCACTCACATCAGAGGAGTGCTAATGGCTGCGGTTTAGGGAAGCTTTAGGGGCCTGTCAACGCCCATTACACCAGCCATTTGGAGTGAGCAAATAGCGCACCCACCAGCTACGGGGCATTTGAAGAAACTGGCACGCCGCAATGTGCTGACGCCTTAATGGCGATCACTCTTCAACGGCACGAGAATTTTTTGATGATGCAAGGTCGTCGCCGCCTTTGGCGCACGAACAAAGCCCCAAAGAAGCAATGCATGTCAGGGATGGTGGGCATCGTAGGCGGCCCGGTCGGCTTTGATTGAGGTAATGTTTTCTCCCGCCCAAAGAACAAGCGGTTTGAGCATGGTCACAAGGCCCGCGCCGCGCTCGGTCAGCTCGTAAGAAACTGCCAGCGGCGGCCCGGCATGTACCTGGCGCGTGAGCAAGCCGTCGCGTTCCAAACCACGCAGGTTCTCGGTCAGCACCCCTTGCGTCACATCGCCAATTGTGCGCCGCAAGACGCCAAATCTCAGCGCGCCATCCTCCAACGCCAAAAGGATCAAAACCTGCCATTTTCCTGTGACCTTCGCGACCACGTTCCGGATTGGGCAGGCAAGTTGCTCCACTTCGTTGGAAACACCAATTGGCAGCATCAATCACTCCAATCTGATATCTTCATTTGGTACAGATATCATACCATCTTGCGACGCCGCAATGCTTTGAAGATCAACTAAGACAAGTACTCTCGACAGTACTTGGTTCTATTTAAGTGCGTAATTGATACCTAGTCTAATTTTGATACCTACTACTGCTGTTGCGATTCGCAGGACGCGATGCGCAACAGCGGCGCGGTCGGTGAGTGCAAGGCAGGTGCCGCAAAAAACCCGAAATGGACGACCGTCAAATACCGGCGGTCGGCATCCAAAGCTTTGCGTTCTCGGAAAGGAAAAATCATGACCCCGCAAGAAATGGCAATCGCCCTGCTGACAGCCGTGTTCGTCGATCACGACCCGGAAGCAGCCGCAGGGCTCATCGCGCCCGACTACATTCAGCACAACGCGTCAATCCCGACAGGCGCAGAAGGATTGATCGGGGTCATTCCCCTCGTCGAAAGCTCAGGCCTGTCGGTCACAACGCACAGAATTCTTGTCGAAGGTAACTATGTGGTGCTGCATAATACTTGGGAAAACGCCGAGCTTTTCGGCGCGCCAACCCTGGTTTCGTTTGACGTTCTGCGCATTGAAGACGGCCTGTTTGCCGAACATTGGGATAATCTGCAGGTACCGCCCGCGGAAACCGCATCGGGGCGGTCGATGACAGACGGGCCAACTGAAATTACCGATCTGCACCTGACGGAGCAAAACAGGGCGATCGTTACGGGCTTTGTGACCGATGTCTTTCTGAACGGAGAGTTTGATCGCGCGGCTGATTACATCAACGGCGCGCCTGGCGCTTATCTGCAGCATAACCCGCTTGTACCAGACGGATTGGACGCGGTCGGCGCCGCGTTTGCGCAATTGGCGGAAGCCGGTCAGGGTATTTCGTTTTCCGACCTCCACTTGGTTGTCGCTGAGGGCAACTTCGTTTTCACCATGACGGAAGGCGCGATGGGTGAAACCCCGACAGCATTCTTTGATCTCTGGCGTGTTGAGGACGGCATGATCGTGGAGCATTGGGATGTGATCGAGCCGATTGCGACCGAATGGGCGCATGAGAACGGCAAGTTCTGAACGGGCCGGAATGGCCGATGCGTGGCGGGGCGACCTGCCATGCACCGTTTGCCTCATGCCTAGCCGGGGCGTGACGTCTCAGGCCGTGCCGACAGGTGTTCGATGCGGGCTCATGTCATCCGGCCGCGATGCGATATAGGCCTCCAATTCGCGGCGCAATTCCGCGTACGAAGCGTCGTCGAACAGGTTCGTCAATTCATGCGGGTCAGTTTCGAGGTCGTAAAGTTCTCCGGCACCCGAATTGAGATCCAATGTCAGTTTGTGGCGCCGCGTCCGCACCGTGCGAAGCTCAAGCTCTACGCCCACGCGGTTCGACCCGAGCCCCCATTCGTTCAGTGCGAAATCGCGCTTTGCATCTGCGCTTTGCAGAAGCGGGCGCAGGCTCTGGCCGTGCTGGCGCAAAAGCGGCTCTGCCTCTGCGTAATCGGCAAAAGTTGCCGCCAGATCAAGCGTCGAGACCGGCTCAGCAACTTGGTGGCCGGCCAGAACGCCCTGGCCGCGCACGATCATCGGCACACGCAGTAAGCCTTCGTAATGCATCGGACCTTTCAGGATCAGGCCGTGATCGCCCAGCCAATCGCCATGGTCGGAGATGTAGATGACAATCGTATTCTGCGACAGCCCAGCTTCATCCAGCGCGTTTAAGATGCGGCCGACTTGATGGTCGATAAGCGCAATCTGCCCGTAGGTATTGGCAATGATCTCGCGCAATTGCGCGTCGGTTTGTTCAGGGATCCTGCTATAGGCTTTTCGTAATTCAGCATACTTTTGATCGCCCGGCTCGTTTTCGATCGCGGCTTGATGCCACCAGGGCTTGCCCTCAAAGTGGCGCGTCCGGTGCGGCGGCAAATCGACCTCTTCGGGGTTGTGCAGCCGTGACCATGGCTCGGGGCAGTCAAACGGGTGATGCGGGTCGGGAAAGCTGATCCAGGTGCAAAAGGGCTGCGCATCCTGGCGGCCGTGGCGCAACCATTCAATCGCGCGATCGGCAGTCCAGGGAGAGTTGTGCCACGCCAGAGGTAGCCGTGAATGCCATGTTTGGGCCGCGTCCTTTGTATCGCCAGCATTGGCCCACATGAGTTCTGTCTTTGCGTCGCCGCGCCCGTCCATATGGTAGAAGCGCTCGTAATGCTGACCTGCTGGCGGCTTTTCCGGTGCCCACCAATTGTGCCCAACCAACATCAACTCGACATGCTGAAATCCCATATACGGACCTGTCCAATCGGCCCCGTATTGGGCGGACGATAAAAGGCATTCCGGCGTGCCGGTGGCCGCGTATGTATGGTAGGTGGAAAAGTGTGCTTTGCCAAAAAACGCGGTTTGGTAACCCGCAGCGGCAAGTGTCCCGGCAAACCCCTTTTCGCCGATAGCCGGATCAAGATCGATGCCGTTGTCGTGCACGCCATGGGACCGGCAAAGTTGCCCTGTCAGGATCGAGGCGCGCGCCGGCTGGCACACAACCGACGGCGTGATGCAGGCATCAAACCAGGTGCCGTCGCGCGCCAGTTGATCAAGATGCGGCGTTTTGATTTTGCGGCCCTGAAAGCCGAAACAATCGGCGCGCTGCTGGTCGGCTGAGATCAGAACAATATTGGGCCGGGTCATGCCTCTTCCTTGGGTTTGCGCATCGCGGCTACGACAACAATCGCGGCAAGGGCCATAAAGACCGACGCGGTAATGCTGGAGAACAAGAAGAACGGATCGCCGCCGGTTGCCGAGAATGCCTGCCGGGCGGATTCTTCAAGCGTGCCGCCCAAGATAAACGCAATCACAAACGGCAGAGGCGAGATCTCGAACAGCCGCATCAGGTAGCCCAGAATGCCAAAGGCAATGGCAAACCAAATTGCCGTCATGCCGGTCTCTTGCACGTAGATCGACGTCAGCGTCAGCAGCAGGACAATCGGCAGTAGGATATGGCGCGGGATGCGGATCATCACGCCGACAAGGCGCATGAAAACGCCACCGATTGTCCAATTCATCAGATTGGCGATGACCATGGTGGTGAAGAGGCCAAAGGCGATGACCGCCTCAGGATTGACGGTGTCGGGTGTTAGGCGAAACACGGAAGGCCCTGGATTAAACCCGCCAATGGAATCTGCTGCCAGGATCAGGAACACCGCGGCAGCATTACCTGGTATGCCAAGGCTGAGAACGGGGATCAGATTGGCGCCAGAGACCGAGCTGTTGGCGGCCTCAGTTGCAGCCACACCTTCCGGAACACCATCGCCAAATTTAGGGCCGTCAGGGTTTTTGCGGCGATGCGCGGCGCGGCCGGTCGTGTAGCCCAGGGTTGCTGCCAGCGTCGAGCCGATGCCAGGCAGCGCGCCGATGGCCGTGCCGATTACGGCAGAGCGCGAGATATAGGGAATGAGGCGGCGGATCTCGGACCAGTGCAAGCGCTGGTCACCGCTATTGGACGCAATTTTCTTGCCACCTTTCGCATCGCGGTCAAACCAGATCTCTTCAAGGCTTTTGAAAACTTCGCCCAGGATCAGGACGCCAAGGATCACGGTGATGACGGGAAATCCGTCTGACAGCGCCTCCGTGCCGAAGCTGAGGCGGGGGTAGAATTCCTCCCCGGTGCCGACCATGGCGGCCAAAAGGCCAAGGCCCAGCGCAATAAGACCCTTGCCGACCGACCGGCCCATCACCGACGCGATGAAGGCCAGCGATAAGATCAACAGGGCGGTCTTTTCCGGCAGGTCGAGATATCTTTCGACAAGGATAGCCAAAAACGGCGCGCATAAAAACAGCACAATATCGGAAAATGTGTCACCCGAGGCCGACGAGAAGTGCGCCACGCGCAGCGCCTTGCCGGATTGGCCGCGAAGCGTCATCGGGTGGCCGTCGAGCGTGGTCATGTAGGCGTCTGGCGTACCCGGCGTGTTAAACAGGATCGCGGGCACCGATCCGCCCACCGTCGACCCTTTCATGACCCCAACCAGGAACCCAAATACGGGCAAAAGGGCGTCGGGGGTGAAGCCAAAGATGGAAATAAGAATGGGCAGCGATATCGCCATTGCCATCGGCCCTGCGAGGCCCGGTGTGGCACCAACCAAGATGCCCAACAGAAATCCCGCCAGAATCATCGCCAGGGTCACTGAGATTGCGACGCCCGCGATAGAAAACATCTCCGGGCCCTGGAAGACCGCAAGTATGCCCATCCAGATGTAATCCCACGCACCCATCAAACGTCCCCGTTCGGTGGCAGCAACAGATCGTCAAAGGGCAGATCGTAGACCGCGATCAGCGCCAAAACGGCGATCAGCGCAATCACGCCCGCGCGCAGGCTCAGCCGCCGCTCGGCCCGGGCGATCATAGCGAAGACCAAAAGCCAGCCACCCAGCAGAAACCCGAGATATTTCCAAGGCGCTGTATCACGCAGATTGCGGTATACCGCCGCCTCATCGCCGAAAATCGCGACTGCTGCGGGCCCGGTCCACCGCATCACCAGAATGCAGATGGCAAATCCCACTACCAGCATCACCAGGAACGTCAGATTGCGGTCTGAAAAGTTGGCAAGTGATGGTGCCTTGCGCAAGAGCAAGACAAGACCGCCCAGCAGCACAAACCCGGCTGCTACAGTGGGCCCAAGCGCGTCGCCGACACGGACTTGACGGCGAACGGTTTCGGTCAGGCCGCTATCGGTATCAAACGGGATCCAAAGCCCAATGGCCAAGACCGCGCCAAGTA
Source organism: Pseudomonadota bacterium (assembly GCA_039191215.1). Classification (GTDB taxonomy): domain Bacteria; phylum Pseudomonadota; class Alphaproteobacteria; order Rhodobacterales; family Rhodobacteraceae; genus HKCCE3408. The sequence continues at coordinate 23,717 of JBCCXT010000042.1, read as the reverse complement.
TCGCAATCAGCGCCAGTACGAAATCCGCTCGGTTGCGGTTTTGCTGGGATGACATGGGTGTCCTCCGCCAATGCGCCGGGTACGATGGCACGCACCGCCGTACCCGGACCTGACCGGATTACTCAGATGTGGCGTCAATCAGCGCGCCTGCTGCTTCGTAATCATTGGTGATCAGCGTCGTCAGATCCGCACCGGAAATGACGGTCGGGGCACCAAATCCGGCCGTGATGGCACCGTTCGAGCGCGATCCTTCCCGCGTGATCGCATCCGTTATTGCCGCCGTTAGCGCATCGCGCGCCTCATCGGGCATGCCCGCCGGGCCGACGAAGACAAAATAGCCATCCGCGTTAAACGGCACACCCAGATCGGACAGGGTCGGCGCCTCCGGCGTCTGGTCAAGCGGTGCTGAAAGGGCGGATGCGAGGTTCACAAGATCGCCGGATTCCACGCCGCGCGCCTGGATTCCGGCCATAAAGCCCACATCCATGTCACCGGCATTAACCCCGTCCATTACAGCGCGACCGCCCCGGACTTCGATGATGTTGAAATCGACACCCTGCGCGTCGCCCAACAGAAATGCCAGATCGGCAAGCTTCGGGCTCATCGCGCCAAACCGGATCGTCTGACCGCCTTCGGCTGCGGCCATCATGTCTTCAAAGCTCTGCCAGCCTGTGTCCGAACGGGTGACGATCGCCATCTGAAAGCCAGCCGTTGTTGTGATTGGTGTGATCATGTCAGGTGTCATACCGGCATCTGCCACGCGCATATTGTAGCCAAGCGACTCCGTCACCACCATTCCGATCACCGTACCGTCAGCAGGTGCATCCTGGATTTCGTTTATAAGATTGAGACCGCCAGCACCGGTGACCTGTTCAGGGATGAAGCTCCAACCCAGCGCCTCTTCAATGTCTTCGGCGATCAACCGGGCTTGGGTATCCGCGCCGCCCCCGGCGGCAAAGGCAATCATCAGTCGTACCGGCCCCGGCGGCGCCCAAGCGTCTTGTGCATGTACCGTTGTCGCCGTTGCCATCAAAGCGATAGCTGCAGCCGCCGCTGCGCGCGTCAGAAATCGTGTCATCGCATCCTCCCTTGGCGAATCCTCTCTAGTGACACACGAATTGGTTGACTGGTCAACTAATTTAGTTGACTGGTCAACAAAAATCACGGACGATAGGCAGGGGAGGCTCGAACATTGACAGAGGAAACCGAGCGCGACGCGTTGCAATTACAGGATTTTTTGACCTTTCGGTTGGCCAAGGTTCAGGCAAGGCTAAATGCCCAGGCGATCCGCATCTTGAAAGACACTGCCGGGATCAGCCTGTCGCAATGGCGCGTGATCGCTGTCGTCGGTGCAGGCGGCGAAAACACTGTCTTGGCCGCTGATATCAAACGGGTCATGGGTTACGACAAAGGCTTGTTCAGCCGCACCCTGCACAGGCTGATCGAGCAAGGTTTTGTAACGTCGCAAACTGACACAGGCGACCAGCGCCGCCAGGCTTTGGCGTTGACCGAAACCGGCAAAGCGCTTTTTGACCGCACGCTGCCGATCATGCAGGCCCGGCAGCACAGCCTGCGTTCCGCGCTTGAGCAGGACGAGCTGGACGCACTTTGTTCCGGGCTCGAAAAACTCGAAGCTGAGGTCGACCGCCAGGGTCAGGCTGCATGACCGGCAACCTTTTGATTGTGATGTCAGATGAACATCAAGCCCGTGCCATGAGCTGCGCTGGCCATCCGATCGCACAAACCCCGAACCTTGACGCGCTGGCCGCCCGTGGCACCCGATTCACGAACGCCTATACACCGTCGCCGATCTGCGTCCCGGCCCGCGCGGCGTTTGCGACCGGTCGCCATGTGCATGACATTGGCTTGTGGGACAACGCGATGCCCTATGACGGCTCCATCCCCGGCTGGGGGCATGCCCTGCAAGAAGGCGGCATTGGCGTCGAGAGCATTGGTAAGCTGCATTACAGATCAGAAGAAGACCCGGCGGGCTTTGATGTCGAGCACCTCCCGATGATGGTTGTCGGCGGACACGGCATGGTATGGGCCTCGATCCGCAAAGAGGGTGAGCGGATTACGGCCAACGGTCGCATGCTTGGTGACTATATCGGCCCAGGCCAGAGCACATACACTGAATACGATCGCGCCGTGACCGAGCGCACGATCACTTGGCTGAACGAACGCGCAGCGACTGAGGCCGATCAACCCTGGTGCCTTTACGTGGGTCTCGTGGCGCCGCATTTCCCGCTTATATGCCCGCCGGAGTTTTTCGACCTATATGCCGATCGAAACCTACCCGAGCCCAAATTGCACCCGGCAAACGGCACGCCCCGGCACCCTTGGGTCGAAAAGCAAAACGCGATGATGGATAGCGAAGCCAAATTCGCCGATGCGGATGAGCGGCGCCGGGCCATTGCCGCCTATTTCGGACTTACCAGCTGGATGGACCACAATGTCGGGCGCATCATGGATGCGCTTTCTGAGACTGGTTTCGCAGAGACCACTACGGTCGTCTACACGTCCGACCATGGTGACAATGTCGGCGCCCGGGGCCTTTGGGGCAAATCGAACCATTATGAGGAAAGCGTCGCCGTTCCGCTGATCATGGCAGGGCCAAAGACGGCGCCCGGCCTTTGTGAGACGCCCGTCAGCCTGCTGGATCTTGCCGCGTCAATCCCGGCCCATTTCGATCTGCCCTTTGAATGTGCCGGCGAGCCCTTGCCGGATATCGCCGCCTGCGGCCCCGATCCCAATCGCGCCGTGTTCAGCGAATATCATGCAGCCGGCGCGGTATCGGGCGCCTATATGCTGCGCAAAGGCCGGTGGAAACTGATCCACTATATTGGCTTTCCCGATGAGCTTTTCGATCTCGAGACCGATCCAGAGGAGACAACCAATCTAGCGGAAGCTGGCCTTGATATTCGCGGCGCCATGATGGCTGAGCTTCGCGCGATCTGTGATCCGGTGGCGACCGACGCCAAAGCCTTCGCCGACCAGGCCGCGCTGATTGCGCGCTATGGCGGGCGCGACGCGGCACTGCAATTGGGGGCCCACGGTGCCACGCCGCCGCCGGGCGGCACTTGATGAAGCTGACGATCCTCGGATCAGGCTCGCCGGAAGCCTATGCCCGCCGGGCCTCGTCGGGATATCTTTTGGAGGCCGGCTCCGACACCATCCTGTTCGATTGCGGTGGCGGCGTCTTTGATAACCTTCTGCGCTCCGGCCGAAAGCCGACTGACATCAGCCACATCTTTTTCAGCCATCTCCATTCCGATCACATGATGGATTACGCGCGTCTGATCCATGCCGCCTGGGACGCAGGCGGCGGGCCAGTCTCGGTCTTCGGCCCACCGCCAATTGCGTCCATCACCGACGGGTATTTCGGACCTGACGGCGTGTTGTCACATGATCTGCGCGCCCGGACCGAGCATCCGGCCAGCCAGAATGTGTGGCGCGCGCGCGGCGGGAGCCTGCCTCGGCCCTGGCCCGCGCCGATTATCACCGAAATTGAGCCCGGATTCTCCTTTGACGGCGATGGCTGGCGGCTTGAGAGCTGTGAGGTTCCGCATGTCCAGCCGTTCTTATCCTGTCTGGCATTTTCAGTGAAATCGCAGAGCCGCCATTTTGTCTATTCCGGAGATGCGGGCGCAAGCGAGCCGTTGGAAGCGCTAGCAAAGGGCGCTGATTTTCTGCTGCACTGGTGCTACCGGTTGGACGATGAGCCGCCGATTCCTGCCAGCTCGACCCTGAGTCCCAGCCCATCGGATATTGCCAGGATGGCAGAACGCATCGGCGTTGGCCGCCTCCTTATCACCCATTTTCGCATCCATATGGACGAAGAGGCCAAAATCGAAACGGCGCGCGCAGCCCTGCGCAAGCTGTTCTCCGGCCAAGCTGGGATCGCCGAAGACCTGGAGGTGTTTGAGCTTTAGCTATGCCCTCCATCTTCGTCCGCCAGTTTGATCAGCATGCGTGGCAGCTGACGATGTAGCAATGACACCGCGGGCGCTGCATTACGAGCCAAATCAGGTGCCGCAATCGGGCGACGAAACCTGCACGCAAACCTTGCCGGTCTGGCGCGTGACATTCCCGGTTCGGGCGGTTAGAGGGGGCGCAAATTTCTCTTTGCAATGGGTGACGTCATGACCACGTTGGTATTCGGCCACAAATCTCCCGACACCGACACAACCGGCTCGGCAATCGTCTGGGCCTGGTACTTGAACGAAGTGCAGGGTGAGGCGGCCGAAGCTGTGCTTCTGGGTGAGCCAAACACCGAAGCTGCCTTTATGTTGGCGCGGTGGGATTGCCCAAAGCCCCGTATCATCGACGGGGTTGACGCCGGACAACCGGTGATCATCGTCGACACAAACAACCCCGATGAGCTGCCCGACGGGATCAACGACGCCGATATCCGCGCGATCTTTGATCACCACAAATTGGTCGGCGGGCTGGAGACCAAAGGCCCGATCGATATCACCATCCGGCCGCTGGCCTGCACCGCGACGATCCTGCACGACGCGATGGCCGATGCCGCCGACATACCTGGCTGGGTCAAAGGCGTGATGCTGAGCTGCATTCTGTCGGACACGCTTGAGTTTCGCTCGCCCACAACGACAGACCATGACCGCGCAGTGGCCGAAAAGCTGGCCACAGAGCTCGGCGTGGTCATTCCCAACTACGCAGCCGAAATGTTCGCCGCCAAATCCGATGTGTCCGCCTTTTCTGAGGCCGACCTTCTGCGCATGGATTCCAAGGCCTATGAAGTGGGCGGCAAAAAGTTCCGCGTCAGTGTTTTGGAGACGACTTCACCTGACACAGTGCTGGCCCGCAAAGACAGCCTGGCAGCGGCAATGCACAGCGTCGCAACCGAGGATGATGTCGATCAGGTGCTCTTCTTTGTCGTCGACATACTCAATGAGGAATCCACCCTGTTGGTGCCGAATGATCTGGTGAAATCCGTCGCTGAGAAAAGCTTCTCGACCTTGGTCGGCGACAGTGACACCGTCGTCCTGCCCGGTGTTGTGAGCCGCAAAAAGCAGATCATCCCCAATTTGCAGGTCTAAACGCGCAAAGCGCCCGCGGCAGCGCGGGCCGACGAGTGGCTCCCGGTTTCGGGGGCCCGAGAAGGCCCGCCTGCCCCCAGGACGTGTCTACTTCTTCAAACCGGTTCGGGCAGGCTCGAATCCTCAAGCGTCGGCAAAAGGATCGAGGCGACCAGCCCACCACCAACTCGATTTGACAGAACCAGGCTGCCGCCGGACTGCTCGGCAAAACCTTTGACCATCGACAGGCCCAGTCCGGTGCCGTATCCGGGCCCCTTTGTGGTGAAAAACGGCTCGGCGGCGCGCTCCATGATGGCCGGCTCCATGCCGGGTCCGCTATCTTCGACTGCGATGGCCAAAAACCCCTCATCCGGCAGCATATGGGTGCTGACCCGCAACAGGCCATACTGACCCGACATCGCGTCCCGCGCATTAAACAATAGGTTCAAGATCGCTGTCTCCAACAGCCCCTCATCAACCATTAACGCGGCATGATCACCGGCCAGATCAACCTCCAACCCAATGGCAGCCGGGACAACACGCCGAGCCATTTCGTCAACCCGCGACAGCACCTCGATGCTGAGGACCTTTTGGGCATTCAGCGCGGATTTCCGCGAATAGGACAAAAGCTGCGCCACCAGGGCCGCACCCCGTTCGGCGGCGTGTTTGGCCTCATCTAGCCGCGCGATCTGTTCCGAGCTTTCCAGCTCCAGCATGGCCAGTTCGATATTGCCGCCCACAACCGTCAGCAGGTTGTTGAAGTCATGCGCCACACCGGTCGTCAATTGGCCCAAGGATTTCAGCTTCTGATCATGGGCGCGCGCATCGATGCTCTCACGCAGCTTGATGCGGTCGCCAATTGTCTTGCGAAAACACAAGCCAAAATAGCTCATGACCGCAAGCGCACCGATTGCCATGGCAACCGCTATGCCAGGGGATTGGGCGGTTTGCATCATGCCCAAGGTCACCCCAAAGGACGTCGCCAGCACACCAAACAGGTCGATGTAAGATGCAAGGCTGAAGGATGCGTGATTGGTCAGCGTGTAAAGCGCAAACCCGACACATAAACAGCAGCCCAGGAAGAAGTGCTCTCCGCCATTGATAAACGAAAGATGCACGGCCATCGCTGATACCCAGCTTACCGCGGCCACGCTCATCGCGATCAGAAGCCAAAACCGTCTCTGGCTCACCGGGCGCGATGTCGCGCGGATAAGCACGAGATTGCCCGTATCCAGCACCGCATAGCCAAAGCCCCAAGCCAGGAACAGCCAATAGGATGTCGCGAAAAAGAGCGCTACAGAGCTTATCAAGATCAAGCCGACACGTGTCGCGAAGTCGAACTTGTCTCCCGCATCCGAAACTTCGAGCTCCTCGAACTCGCGTTCGATCCATTCTTGCGCAAACATCTCGAGCTGCCCCAAGCCCGTCGTTACAGTCAACGCAACTTGCCCACCGCCCAATTGAAAAGCAACCTGGGATTGCAACGATGTCAGAGCAGGCTGGTTGCCGGGCGATGTCCGCGCTAGGCAGGCCGTATTAAAGAAGGAAATGAAGTTCATGACCCAGATTATCGACCGGTTGGCAGATATAGCGGGACATTATGACGCGCTGCTATGCGACCTATGGGGCTGTGTCCATAACGGGGTGGCCGTGTTCGACGAAGCCGCGACCGCGCTGCAAGCCTTCCGGAAGGCCGGTGGGGCGGTATTGCTATTGACCAATGCCCCCCGGCCACGGGCCGAAGTGGCAGCGCAGATCAAGGGCATGGGCATGCCAGATGACGGCTGGGATGTGATTGCCACGTCTGGTGATGCCGCGCGGACTGCCATGTTTGAAGGTGCGGTCGGCTCAAAGGTCTGGTTTGTCGGCGAGCCCCGCGATCACAGTTTCTTTGAGCCATTGCAGCTGCTTGACCATCCGATGGAGATCAGCCGGGTGCCGCTCGAAGAGGCCGAAGGTATCGTCTGCACCGGGCCATTCGATCCACTCGCCGAGCCTGAGACCCTTCGACCGCAGCTGCTACTGGCCAAAACCAACGGGTTAAAGCTGCTCTGCGCCAATCCCGATTTGATCGTTGACCGTGGCGAGACGCGTGAATATTGCGCCGGCGCCATCGCCAAGCTCTATACCGAGATGGGTGGCGGCAGCCTCTTTTTCGGCAAGCCGCATCCGCCCATTTATGATCTCGCCCGCCGACGGCTTGCGCAATTGGGCCGCCCGACGCCAGATAGTCGGATCCTTGCCATCGGCGATGGCATTGCCACCGACATTTCCGGCGGGTTGGGCGAAGGGATCGACACGCTCTTTGTAACCGGCGGCCTGGCGCGTGCGGAAACCGGCACCGACCGCCAGCCAGACCCCGAACAGATGCGCGCCTTCACCGACAAAGCGCAATTGTCGCCGACATTTGCCATCGGATACCTCCGTTAAGCGCCCGCCCACAATTTGCGCCGCCTGATCTCCGAGCCGGGCGCGCGTGCACGCGCGCCCCGCGCCGACGAAGGCTCCCGCAGGGGGCTTGAGGAGGCGCGCCACTTTCAGCCCGAAACCTCTCCGCAATAAAATTGCTGCAAGCGGGTCATTTCTTGCCTATTCTTACTATTCTGCATTGCAGCATGGGCCTAAACAGGTTATAGCCACTGTAGTTTTGATCCGTGAGGCGTAACCCATGCTCGACAATATCCAAACTGGCACCATCACAATCGAAAACCTCTCGGTTGGCATGATGCGCTATGTCGAAAAGCTGGTGACTGATCGCGATATCGAGCTTTTTGCCGAGGTTTCCACGGATCATAACCCGGTGCATATGGACGAGGATTTTGCCCGCGACACAATCTTTCAAGGGCGCATCGCGCACGGCATGCTCTCTGCCGGTCTGATCTCGGCGGTGATCGGAGAGCAATTGCCAGGCCACGGCACGGTTTATCTCAGCCAAACGATGAAGTTTCTCGCACCGGTCCGCCCAGGCGACATGGTGCGCGCTGAGGTTACGGTTCTGTCCATCGATCACGCCAAGCGCCGCGCGGTTTTGCAGACCGTTTGCACCGTGAATGACAAGACAGTCGTGGCTGGTGAGGCGCAAGTTCTGGTGCCAAGCGCCAAGTTTGATTGACCGCCTTGCCCTGATCGAAGAGCCCCGCTAACGCTGGCGCCATGCGGACGGTGCGCGACCCTTCAGTAATGGACCCGGCCTTGCGCGGCGCTTCGGCGGCGATCGGCAATTTCGACGGTGTGCATTTGGGCCACCAGCATGTGCTTGATTTGGCCCGCGGTCGCGGAGGTCTCGCGGTTGTGACGTTTGAACCGCATCCCCGCGCCTTTTTTGGCCCCAAAGACGCAGCCCCGTTCCGGCTTATGAATGCGGAGGCGAAAACCAACCGGCTCGAAAAACTGGGCGTTGATCTGCTCTTTGAATTGCCGTTTGACGCGGCACTTGCCGGCCTGAAAGCCGACGAATTTGCCGGAGATATCCTGGGCGCAGCACTTGGCCTCAAACATGTCGTTGTTGGCGCCGATTTCCGCTTTGGCAAGTCCCGGACCGGCACAGCTGAAGCTTTGCGGGACATGGGCCACAACCACGGCTTCGATGTCACCATCGCGGAGCTTTTGACTTCAGGTCCCGGCGCGGTAAGTTCCACTGCCATCCGTGCGGCCCTCAGTGAGGGTGCTCCCGCGCGGGCCGCAGAGATGCTGGGCCATTGGCACCGGATCGAAGGCCCCGTCCTGCACGGTGCCAAACGTGGTCGAGACCTCGGATATCCGACGATCAACATGTCGCTGGACGGCCTGCATCTGCCCGCGCTTGGGGTTTACGCGGTGCTGGTCGATGTGCTCGATGGTGGGCATGTCGGCAGTTATCATGGTGTCGCCTCGCTTGGCATTAGGCCGATGTTCGATCGTGGCGCGCCCAATCTTGAGACCTTCATCTTTAACTTCACCGGCGATCTTTATGGCGCGACTGTTTCAGTCGCACTGATCGAATACATCCGCCCGGAGGCCGCCTTCGATGGGCTTGAGGCGCTGATTGCGCAGATGGATGCCGACAGCGCCAATGCGCGCGCCATCCTGGCCCGGTTATGAGAGAAGAGTTCTGGGCGCGCATTCCCTTGGAACGGCTGACGCAAGCCGAATGGGAAGCGCTTTGTGATGGATGTGGCAAATGCTGTCTTAACAAGCTCGAAGACGAAGATACCGGCGAGGTGGCGCTAACCCGGATCGCCTGCAGGCTCTTTGACGACGCAACCTGTCAATGCGCCAATTACCCACGGCGCAAAGAATTTGTCCCTGAATGCATCGTGCTTAGCCCCAACACGATGGCAGACGTTGCCTATTTCATGCCCGAGACCTGCGCCTATCGGCTGCTGCATGAGGGAAAGCCGCTTTATTGGTGGCATCCGCTTATCTCTGGAGAGCAGGCCAGCATACATCGCGCAGGTGTTTCCGCCCAAAGTATCACTCTGTCGGAGACAGAGGTGCCGGAAGAGCAGTGGGAAGACTATCTGATCGAGGAGCCAGGCACATGAACCTGAATTTCGCCTCCGACAATGTCGGGCCCGCCGCCCCGGAAATTCTAGCCGCTTTGGTCGAGGCCAATAGCGCGTCCGCCATGCCCTACGGCAAAGACCCTTTCACAACCCGTGCGCAGGACATGATCCGCGACACATTTGAGGCGCCCGAAGCCAGCGTGCATCTGATCTCAACCGGCTCGGCGGCCAATGCGCTGGCCCTGGCCGCACTCGCCAATCCGTGGGATGCGATCTTTTGCCACCACGAGGCGCATATCGAGGTCGATGAATGTGGCGCGGCGCAGTTTTACTCAGGCGGCGCCAAGCTGCGCCGCGTGCCCGGCGCAAATGGCAAAATTACACCCGATACGCTCGGTGCGGCGTTGGCCGAGATACCGCCCCAAAATGTGCATTCCGTACAACGCGGGCCAGTTTCGCTGACGCAGCTGACGGAGCTTGGAACAGCCTACAGCCGTGCGGAATTGTCCGATCTGACGGCGATGGCAAAAGATGCCGGGCTCAAAGTGCATCTTGATGGCGCGCGCTTTGCCAATGCGGTTGCAGCCGCCGGTTGCAGCCCGGCCGATATGACCTGGCGCTTGGGCGTCGACGCGCTGAGTTTCGGCGGTACAAAAAACGGCTGTCTAGGCGTCGAAGCGGTTGTATTTTTCGACCCAGAGCATGCCTGGGAGCTGTCACTGCGCCGCAAGCGCGCGGGACATCTTTGGTCGAAGGGGCGGTTTCTCGGCGCCCAGATCGCGGCCTATCTCGAAGACGGGTTGTGGCTGTCGCTCGCGGGCGCGGCCAATGCCCGGATGGCCGAGCTCTGCGCAGGTCTTGCTGATTTGCCCGAGGCAAAAATCGTTGCCGAACCTGCAGGCAATTTGGTGTTTCTGACCCTGCCGAAACCGGTCCATGACCGCGCGTTTTCTGCCGGCGCGGCCTATTACAGCTACGACACCGACCCCGAAGGCGCGCCGGATCGCCCGGTGCGCGCGCGCATCGTTTGTGACTGGTCAAAGACGTCCGCGGATGTTGCGGGCCTGCTGGCGCTTTGGCGCGGATAGGCTGCCAGTGCCTGCATGCCAAGCGGGCAAAAGCCGCCGTTTGCGCATCTGCCCAGAGACCGCGCCGAAACCGCGCTTAGAAACTATCTTCAGCAACCGCGCCGCAACCCAGAAACGTCTTGATCGCGCGGGCCACTTCGCCTGCATGGGTGATCGGGGCCATATGCCCTGCACCTGCAATCACCACTCGGCTTGTGTCCGCTAAATCCGCTTCAAGCCGGGTCATGATCTCGGCGATGACCGGTGGGCTCTTGGCGCCTTCGATCAGCAAAACCGGCACGTCGACGCGTCCTAGCCGTGGCAAGAGATTTGCGCGGTCCTCCTCCAGCGTCGGCGCCTGCGCTTGTTCCAGCCAAATGCGCTCGCAAATGTACGCCTGCTGCGCGGGTTTAAGCGCCTCATAAGGCTTATCACCCCAAACCGCCAGAAATCGGCGCGCCGCCGCCTCGGCAGGCAGCCCTTCTAGGTGGCCAAGCTGCGCTCTCGTGGCGGCACGGCCAGGCCCATCGCCCGCCCCGGCAAAAAGCACCGGCTCGATCAGGATAAGCCTGGCGACCCTTTGGGGCATCTCGATTGCCAATCGCAAGGCAATCGTCGCACCTAGCGAATGGCCCACCAAAATGCCGGGCCCTCCGGACAATCGGGCGGCAGCCGCTGCGGTCGCTTGATCATGGAAATCGGCATTGGGGTCGGGATCGGGCGCGCGACCGTGACCCAAAAGGTCCGGCGCGGTCACCTTAAACCCCGCAAGCGCGCGCGTGATCCCGGCCCAACTCCGACCGCTTGCAAGCATGCAGTGCAGGCAAATGAGCTCCGGGCTATCGCAGCTTGCGCGCTTTGACCCTGTCACAAACGCCCGGCAAGAAACAGGTCGAGATCCTCAATCCGATCCTGACCCCAGAATTTCTCTGCACCTTTGACAATGTAGAATGGCGCACCGAAGACACCGGCATTCACCGCATCTTCGAGGTTGCGGGTATATTCCTCAGCCCCCTCCAACATCCCCGACGCAGCCAGGCCCGGATCGAAACCCGCGCGCTGCAGGCATCCTTCGATCACGGCGTCTTCCGCGATATCGAGGGCGTCGCGCCAGACAGCGCCGGTAAACTCATGCACCAGCTTGCCTAGATCGCCGCCGCCCGACTTGGCAGCGGCGATGAATGCGTAAGCTGCTGGTGCGCCATTGACGGCGCGAAAGGGCGGGTCGAGATCCATCGGCAGATCAAGCTTCTTGGACAGCCGGCGCAGCTCTTGCGCGCGCAGTTCAAGCCGGGCGGGGTGGCGATCCTTTGGCGCAACCCCACCAGTGCGGCCAAAGAGCGCGATGATATCGAGCGGTTTATAGGCCACCGACGCGCCATGCTTCGCGGCCACCTCCTCAAAGCGCATTCCAGCAAGGTAGGTGAACGGTGAAACTGTCGAGAAATAGTAATCAATCTGTGCCAACTGCAGCTCTCCCCGGCAAAGGCTTTGCGGCGAAGGTAGCGGGATGTTAGGGGACGCACCAGGGATAGAAGGTATGGGGGACGACATGCCAGCAACCGAGCCTAAGCTCATCTCTGGCAATGCCAATGCGCCGCTTGCATCGGCGATCGCACGGCGTCTGGCCATGCACCGCGGGTTGGAACAGGGGTTAGTCAAAGCCAGGGTGGAGCGGTTCAACGACCAGGAGATCTTCGTTGAGGTCTACGAAAATGTCCGTGATGAGGACATGTTCGTGATCCAGCCCACATCAAAACCCGCCAATGACAACCTGATGGAGCTTTTGGTGATGGCCGACGCGCTGCGGCGCTCATCGGCTGCCAGGATCACGGCGGTGATCCCGTATTTCGGCTATGCAAGGCAGGATCGGCGTACAAAATCGCGCACGCCCATCACGGCCAAACTCGTCGCCAACATGATGGCGGCTGGCGGGATCGAACGGGTGCTGACGATGGATTTGCATGCCGCCCAGATCCAGGGCTTTTTTGATATCCCGGTCGATAACCTCTACGCCGCACCGCTTTTTGCGCTTGATATCCTGCACCAGTTCAAAGGCGACGTCTCCGATCTGATGGTGATCTCACCCGATGTCGGCGGCGTGGCCCGCGCGCGTGAGCTTGCCACGCGGATCGACGTGCCCCTGGCCATCGTCGACAAGCGCCGCGAAAAGGCGGGTGAGGTTGCAGGCATGACCGTGATCGGTGAAGTGAGCGGAAAAAAGTGCCTGATCGTCGATGATATCTGCGACACAGCGGGCACACTGTGCAAGGCCGCCGAGGTGCTGATTGAGGCTGGTGCGACAGAGGTCCATGCCTATACGTCGCACGGCGTGCTCTCGGGCCCAGCGGTTGAGCGGATCACCGGATCGGTCCTGAAATCGCTGGTTATCACCGACACGATTGAGCCAACGGCAGCGGTCAAGGCCTGCGCCAATATCCGCATCGTGCCGACAGCACCCCTTCTAAGCCAGGCGATTTTCCACACTTGGAATGGCACATCGGTCTCGTCACTTCTCGATACGCAGACCTTGGTGCCGATCTATGAAGGCCTCTATCCGAAAGGCCTCTACGAAGGCTAAAGCCTGCGTGTCGCCGTTATGGGCAACTGATCACAGTGGCCTAGCGATTCGACATGCCGACCGAAGGCCAGAAACGCATCCGCGGCAGCCCGTGGCGGTGAGTGCCCCTTTATGGGGCGGCGAGCCGGCGCGGCCCTCCCGCACAAATCCTGACAACGCCGCCGATGCAGCCTGGCCAACAAAAAATAGGCGCGCCACCGGGCGCGCCTTCTAGCACACATTCAAGCGTCTTTAGCCGCCGATATGGGATTTCAACGCTTCCATATCCGCCAAAAGCTTGACGGCCGCATCGACCGCGCCGTCGGGGACCTCAGCGGCGCCGCTGACCCGCTCATGGGCCTCGCGCGCCTCTGCAATCATGCCTTCAACAATCTCCGCGTTCAGATCGCTGACGGGCAGCGCGCGCTCGGCCAAAACGGTCGCCGCAGGGCCCGAGACATCGGCAAACCCACCGGTTACAGCATAAGACGTCGTCTCACCTGAGGCCGCCTCGACCGTCAGGATGCCCGGGCGTAAAGTCGTGATCATGGGGGCATGGTCCGGCATGGCCGTCAGATCGCCATCTGCCCCCGGTATCTGCACCGCGCGGGCCTCGACCGAGGCCAAGCGACGCTCCGGGCTAACGAGATCAAATTGCATGACGCCCGCCATTTACGCCGCCTCAGCCGCCATCTTTTCGGCCTTTGCCAGAACCTCATCGATCCCGCCGACCATATAGAACGCGTTTTCCGGTAGGTGGTCATATTCGCCGGCCACAACAGCGCTGAAGGACGAAATCGTATCCTCCAGCTTCACCTGGACGCCGGGCGAGCCGGTGAAGACCTCGGCCACGTCGAAGGGCTGACTTAAGAAGCGCTGGATCTTCCGGGCGCGCGCCACGGTCAGCTTGTCCTCTTCCGACAGCTCGTCCATTCCGAGGATCGCAATAATGTCCTGCAAGCTCTTGTAGCGCTGCAAGATCCCCTGCACGTCGCGCGCCACTTGGTAGTGATCCTCACCAACGATGGCCGGATCGAGGATACGGCTCGTGCTGTCGAGCGGGTCCACTGCCGGATAGATGCCAAGCTCAGAGATCGCCCGGCTCAACACGGTCGTTGCGTCCAGGTGCGCAAATGAGGTCGCCGGTGCGGGGTCGGTCAGGTCGTCCGCAGGCACGTAAATCGCCTGCACGCTGGTGATCGAGCCCGCTTTGGTCGATGTAATCCGTTCCTGCATCGCGCCCATATCGGTGGCCAAAGTCGGCTGATAGCCCACGGCCGAGGGGATACGACCCAAAAGCGCCGACACTTCCGACCCAGCCTGGGTGAAACGGAAGATGTTGTCGACAAAGAACAAAACATCTGTGCCGGATTGGTCGCGGAACTGCTCGGCCAGGGTCAGACCGGTCAGGGCCACGCGCGCCCGCGCACCCGGGGGTTCGTTCATCTGGCCGAACACCAGCGCCACTTTCGATTCTTCAAGCTGTTCGATGTTGATCACACCGGACTCGATGAATTCGTGATAGAGGTCATTGCCTTCACGGGTCCGCTCACCCACGCCCGCGAAGACCGAATAGCCCGAATGCACCTTCGCGATGTTGTTGATCAATTCCTGAATGAGCACTGTCTTGCCCACTCCGGCACCGCCAAAAAGGCCGATCTTACCGCCCTTGGAATAGGGCGCCAGCAGGTCGATCACCTTAATGCCGGTCACCAGGATTTCACTCTCGGTCGACTGGTCGCTAAACTCTGGCGCGGGCTGATGGATGCCGCGGCTTTCAGCGCTTTCGACCGGGCCCTTTTCGTCAATCGCCTCACCGACCACATTCATGATCCGGCCAAGCGTGGCATCGCCCACGGGGATCGTGATCGGCCCGCCTGTATCGGTGACGGCCTGACCGCGGACCAATCCTTCGGAGCTGTCCATGGCGATCGTCCGCACGGTGTTCTCACCCAGGTGCTGTGCCACCTCAAGGATCAGCCGCTTGCCGTTATTGTCGGTCTCGAGCGCGTTGAGAATTTCAGGCAAGTGATCATCGAACTGCACATCGCAGACAGCCCCGATGACTTGCGTGATTTTGCCGGTTGCAGTTGCCATTTTCGGTCTCCCCGGATGTCGTCAGAGCGCTTCGGCGCCCGAGATAATTTCGATCAGTTCGTTTGTGATCACGGCCTGGCGCGAACGGTTGTATTCGATCGTCAGACGATCGATCATTTCACCCGCATTGCGGGTGGCATTGTCCATCGCCGACATGCGCGCGCCCTGCTCAGAAGCCGCGTTTTCCAGCAGAGCGGTGAAAATTTGCGTTGCCACACCACGCGGCAGCAAGTCTTCCAGCACAGCTTCTTCGGACGGCTCGTAATCGTATTCCGCACCGCCCTCTTCAGCTTCAACCGGCTCAAAGGCTGCCGGGATAATCTGCTGTGCGGTTGGCACTTGGCTGATCACCGACTGGAACGTGTTGTAGAAGATGGTTGCAATATCGAACTCACCCTCGTCGAACCGCGACAGCACACCGCGCGCCACATCGACGGCATTGCCATAGCCGATGCGCTTGACCTCCGAGAGGTCGACATGAGCCAGCATCATCGCCTCGTAATCGCGCTTGAGCTGCTCGCGCCCCTTTTTGCCGACGGTCACGATCTTCACCGTTCTTCCGTCTGCGGAGAGCTTTTCGATATGCGCCCGGGCAAGCTTCACGATCGAGGAGTTAAAGCCGCCGCAAAGGCCGCGCTCGGAGGTCATGACTACAAGCAGATGGGTCTGATCTGACCCGGTGCCGCCCAACAGCCGGGGCGCGCTTTCAGAGCCGCCCACAGCCTGGGCCAGGCCCGACATGACCGTGGTCATCTTATCGGCATAGGGGCGCGCCATCTCAGCGGCCTCTTGCGCGCGACGCAGTTTAGCCGCGGCCACCATCTGCATGGCCTTGGTGATCTTGCGGGTCGATTTGACCGACTCGATCCGGATCTTGAGGTCCTTCAGGCTAGGCATCGCGCCTTACCCCGCAAGTTCTGCAGCGTAATCGTCGAGGACCGCTTTGATCCGGTCCGCCGCCTCACCCTTGATTTTGGGATCTTCGGTGGTGATGTAATCCAAGAGATCCCCGTGCTTGGAGCGCAGCCGGTCGACGAGGCCCTTCTCGAACCCGCCGACATCGCCAACCGGGAGGTCGTCGAGATAGCCGTTTGTACCGGCAAAGATCACCACCACTATTTCGGCATTGGTCAGCGGCGAATATTGCGGCTGTTTCAGAAGCTCCGTTAGGCGCGCACCGCGGTTCAACAGCTTCTGCGTCGAGGCGTCGAGGTCCGAGCCGAACTGTGCAAACGCAGCCATTTCGCGATACTGGGCAAGCTCCAGCTTCATTGAGCCTGCGACCGATTTCATCGCTGATGTCTGCGCCGAAGAACCAACGCGGCTGACCGAAAGCCCGGTATTCACCGCCGGGCGGATGCCCTGGAAAAACAGCTCGGTTTCCAAGAAAATCTGGCCGTCGGTGATCGAGATCACGTTGGTCGGGATAAAGGCCGAAATGTCGCCCGCCTGGGTCTCAACGATCGGCAGCGCGGTTTGCGAACCGGCGCCCATATCCTCGTTCATCTTGGCCGCGCGTTCGAGCAAGCGCGAATGCAGGTAGAAAACGTCACCCGGATAGGCCTCGCGACCCGGTGGGCGGCGCAGCAGCAGCGACATCTGACGATAGGCCACGGCCTGTTTCGATAGGTCATCGTAGATGATCAACGAGTGCATGCCGTTATCGCGGTAATACTCCGCCATCGCGCAGGCCGCATAAGGCGCGAGATACTGCATCGGCGCCGGGTCGGACGCCGTCGCTGCAACCACGGTTGTGTATTCGATGGCGCCGGATTCCTCGAGGCGCTTCACCAGCTGCGCCACGGTAGAGCGCTTTTGACCGACCGCGACATAGACGCAGTAGAGCTTTTTGTGCTCATCATCGCCGGCCGCGTCGTTATACGACTTCTGGTTCAGGATCGTGTCCAGCGCCACGGCGGTTTTGCCGGTTTGGCGGTCCCCGATGATCAACTCGCGCTGGCCGCGACCGATCGGGATCATGGCGTCGATCGCTTTGAGACCCGTGGCCATCGGTTCATGCACCGATTTGCGCGGGATGATGCCCGGCGCCTTGACGTCCGCGACTGTGCGCTCGGCCGCCTCAATAGGGCCCTTGCCGTCCAACGGATTGCCCAAGGCGTCGACCACGCGGCCCAACAATCCTTTGCCGACAGGCACGTCAACGATCGATGCGGTCCGTTTGACCGTGTCGCCTTCTTTGATGTCGCGGTCCGAGCCGAAAATCACCGCCCCGACATTGTCTGCTTCCAGGTTCAAAGCCATCCCCATGATGCCGCCTGGAAATTCGACCATTTCACCGGCTTGGACGTTGTCCAGCCCATAGACACGAGCGATCCCGTCGCCCACGCTCAGAACCCGGCCGATCTCGGCAACTTCGGCCTCTTGACCAAAATTCTTGATCTGGTCCTTGAGGATCGCAGAAATCTCTGCAGCTTGGATCGCCATTATCCGACCTCTTTCATGGTGTTCTTGAGTGCGTTGAGCCGTGAGCGGATCGATGTGTCGATCATCTTCGACCCGACCTTCACAATAAGACCGCCAATGAGTTCCTCATCGACGGTCGCGTTTAATTTCACATCTTTGCCGACCGCTTCTTTCAGTGTGGCCGACAACCGGTCGGCCTGCGTCTTGGTCAGCGCTTTGGCAGAGACGACCTCAGCGGTCATCTCACCTTTGTGTGCGGCGATTTTGGCTTTTAGGGCGGCGACAAGACCCGGCACGACGAACAGGCGGCGGTTCCCAGCCATCAGCTTAAGCGTATTGGCCGTAAGCGCGTGCAGGCCCATGGCTTCTGCCACCGCGCCGATGCCGCGCGTCGCGTCCTGGCGGCTATAGACGGGCGAGCTCAGCAGATCGCCCAGATCATCGCTGTCGGCGATCGCCGCACCAAGCGCGTCGGCATCCGCATCGAGCTGGTCGATCACACCGGCCTCATGCGCCAGATCAAACAGTGCCGTCGCATAGCGCGCCGCGATGCCGGTCGAGATCGAGGAAGGTTCCGACACGTCCACCCTTTCAGTCATTCCGGCCCGGTTACCTGCGCCACCCTGACGCCCAGGCTCGACTTGTTGCTCAAGCAGGCCTGCGCCCACTCTTTCGTGAAATCAAGCGCGGTCTACCAGAGCATCGGGGTTACGGCAACCACCTCCAGGCCCCAATTTCATCGACTTCTTTAATTTGTTTTCAATGACTTACAGGAAGTGCCCAAGTATGCGGCGCTTTGAGGCCGCCTGCGGGTCAGAAAAATGATCGATTCCGTCTCAGCCCGGGCGCCGATCACGACCGGTGATCCCGGCAGCAGGCTGTGGGCTGCCTTCCAAGACACGCAGCGGTTCGCGCACTCGCTCTGCAAGGCCCGGCCGTGTCGGCGCGAGCGCGCGCTTTGAGGCTTCGACCATGATCACGCCACCGGCATAGGTCGAACTCATCCGCCGCCCCATCCGCTCCAGCATGTCGGCACTTTTCAGCAAGAAGCGCCGTTCCGATGGCAGCGAAAAAAGCGCCGCGACATGACGCTCGGCGACAAAGTCATGCCGCTTCAGTTGCGCTTCGATCTGCCCCAAGGAATAAGGGCGGCCGAAGCCAAACGGGGTCGCGTCGCGCCGTGACCACAAGCCCGCCCGGTTCGGCAGGATAAACAGCGCCTTGCCACCCGGCCCCAGAACCCGCCGCATCTCGTCCAAAAGCAAGCTTGGCGCCTCGGATGTCTCAAGCCCGTGCAGGCAGATGATTTTATCGACCAACCCCATCGGCAGCGGCCAACGGTCCTCTTGCGCCAGAATGCTGACATTGTCGCCGCCCTTTGGCCAGGCCATCACGCCTTGTTCGGCGGGCATCACGGCGATCACACGCCGCGCTTCCGCCAGATAGGGGCGCAAAAGCGGGGCCGCAAAGCCGAAGCCGGCCACCGTCTGCCCCTTTGACTCTTCTGCAGGCCACAGGCCCAGCACCTGGTCACGGATCGACTTTTGCGCGATCCGGCCCAATTGAGTGCGGTAGTAGAACTGGCGCAGGGCCAGCACATCGAGATGCATTGCAATCCCCAGGGGCGTCCGTCACGTTCCACCTTACAAACAACGACAGAGTTTGCCATGGCCGAGATTGTCACCATCCCCTGCCTGTCCGACAATTATGCCTTTTTATTACATGATGAAGAGACCGGGCGGACGGCGGCCATAGACGTGCCTGAGGCAGGCCCGATCGAGGCTGCGCTTTCCGCGCGCGGCTGGGCACTGAGCGACATCTTGATCACCCACCACCACAACGATCACATTGGCGGCGTCGATCAGCTGCGTGCGCGTAGCGGTGCCACGGTTTGGGGCCACCTTACCGACGCCAAACGACTTCCCGCGCTTGACCGGGCAGTTGTCGAGGGCGACGTGATCTCAATCGGCGGTCTGGACGGCACAGTGCTTGATGTCTCAGGCCACACGATCGGCCATATTGCCTTTCACTTCCCCGCGTCAGGTGCGGTGTTCACGGCCGACAGCCTCATGGCGCTTGGCTGCGGCCGGTTGTTCGAGGGCAGCGCAGACCTGATGTGGGCGTCGTTGGAAAAGCTGATGGCTCTGCCAGATGAGACACAAGTCTTTTCGGGGCACGAATACACCGCCGCCAATGCCCGGTTTGCCCTGAGCATTGAGCCGGGCAATGACGCGCTCCTGGCGCGGGCTTCGGCGATTGATGCGGCAGTCTCTGCAGGCAAACCCACCGTGCCAAGTACGCTTGCAGAAGAATTGGCAACCAATCCATTTCTGCGCGCCCATTTGCCCGACGTAAAAGAAGCGGTTGGCATGGCCGGTTCGGCAGATGCTGCAGTTTTTGCGGAGATACGGTCTCGCAAAGATCGGTTTTAGCACTATCTTTACCTTCGAACGCGCGACACGCCCAATTCTTAGGCATAGTGTGGGCGCCGTGCCGATCTGCGGCTTGATGCCAGTCTGTTGATGAGAATCCTCTTGAAACACCGTCAGGAAAACCGAACCTTAATAACCATGAGGCCAATGTCGTTAAGCGCGCCCGCGCTTTGCGGCGCAACGTAAGGAGCACGCCAGTGCCGTCGTTTTCCAATACCCTTGAGCAGGCCATTCACGCGGCGCTCGCCCAGGCGAATTCGCGCAGCCACGAATTGGCGACCCTCGAACATCTCCTGCTGGCTCTCTTGGACGAACCAGACGCGCAGAAGGTTATGCGTGCCTGCAGCGTTGATATCGAAGAACTTCGCTCAACCCTCGTGGCCTTCATAGACGACGATCTGTCGACGCTGGAAACGGATGTCGAAGGCTCTGAGGCTGTGCCAACTGCCGCGTTCCAGCGCGTCATTCAGCGCGCCGCGATCCATGTGCAATCGTCGGGCCGCACGGAGGTTACAGGTGCCAATGTGCTTGTCGCTATCTTTGCCGAGCGCGAATCGAACGCCGCCTACTTCCTGCAGGAACAGGATATGACGCGCTATGACGCGGTGAATTTCATCGCCCATGGTGTCGCAAAGGACCCATCCTTTGGCGAAAGCCGCCCCGTAACAGGCGCACCTGACCCCGATGCCGAAGAGGCCCGCGCGGCGACCGGCGAGGCGGAAGGTGAGCAAAAGGAATCCGCGCTCGCGAAATACTGCGTCGACCTCAACACCAAGGCGCGCAAAGGCGATGTCGACCCGCTCATCGGCCGCGACCACGAAGTTGAGCGGTGTGTTCAGGTGCTCTGCCGCCGCCGCAAGAATAACCCGCTTTTGGTTGGCGATCCGGGCGTCGGTAAAACCGCCATCGCCGAAGGTCTGGCCAAGAAGATCGTCGAAGGCCAGACGCCCGAAGTGCTGTCGGGCGCTACAATCTACTCGCTCGATATGGGCGCGCTTTTGGCCGGAACCCGCTATCGCGGCGACTTTGAGGAGCGTCTGAAAGCCGTCGTGACCGAACTTGAGGATCATGATGACGCGATTTTGTTCATCGATGAGATCCACACCGTGATTGGCGCAGGCGCCACATCAGGCGGGGCAATGGACGCCTCGAACCTGCTCAAGCCCGCATTGCAGGGCGGCAAGCTGCGTTGCATGGGCTCGACCACTTACAAAGAGTTCCGCCAGCATTTCGAAAAGGATCGCGCGCTCAGCCGTCGCTTCCAGAAAATCGACGTCTCCGAGCCGTCGGTCGATGACGCAGTCAAGATTCTAATGGGTCTGAAGCCCTATTTCGAAGATCATCATGAGATCCGGTACACGGCCGATGCGATCAAGACCGCCGTTGAGCTTTCGGCACGCTACATCAACGATCGCAAACTGCCCGACAAGGCCATTGATGTCATCGATGAGGCTGGCGCGGCGCAGCATCTGGTGGTCGAATCGAAGCGTCGCAAGACCATCGGCGCCAAAGAGATCGAAGCGGTTGTCGCCAAGATTGCGCGGATCCCGCCGAAAAACGTCTCCAAGGACGATGCCGAGGTGCTCAAGGATCTCGAAGCGACGCTTAAGCGCGTCGTATTCGGCCAAGACGACGCCATCACCGCACTGTCCTCGGCCATCAAGCTGAGCCGCGCGGGCCTGCGGGAGCCGGAAAAGCCTATTGGCAACTACCTGTTTGCCGGGCCAACCGGTGTCGGAAAAACCGAGGTTGCCAAGCAACTTGCTGACAGCCTCGGTGTCGAATTGCTGCGATTCGACATGTCTGAGTACATGGAAAAGCATGCTGTCAGCCGCCTGATTGGCGCGCCGCCAGGTTATGTCGGCTTCGACCAGGGCGGTTTGCTGACCGACGGTGTCGATCAACACCCGCATTGTGTGTTGTTGCTCGACGAGATCGAAAAAGCGCATCCGGATGTGTTCAACATTCTGTTGCAAGTGATGGATCACGGCACGCTGACCGATCACAATGGCCGCTCGGTTGATTTCCGGAACGTCGTTTTGATTATGACGTCGAATGCGGGCGCCACCGAACAAGCGAAAGCCGCGATTGGTTTCGGTCGTGACCGACGCGAGGGCGAGGATACTGCCGCGATCGAGCGGATGTTCACGCCTGAGTTCCGCAACCGGCTTGACGCTGTGATCAGCTTTGCGCCGCTGTCGAAAGACATCATCCTGCAGGTCGTCGAAAAGTTCGTGCTGCAGCTCGAAGCGCAATTGATGGACCGCAACGTCACAATCGAGCTGACCAAAGCGGCGGCCGAGTTTCTTGCCGACAAGGGCTACGACGACAAGATGGGTGCCCGCCCGCTTGGCCGCGTGATCCAGGAAGAGATCAAAAAGCCGCTGGCCGAGGAATTGCTGTTCGGCAAGCTCGCCAAAGGCGGCAATGTCCAGGTCGGCATCAAAGATGGCAAGTTGGAGCTTCGCATAGAAGAGCCCAGCAAGCCTCAATTGAGCCCAAAGAAAAAGCCGCCGCTGCTGACGGCGGACTGATCCCACGCGCCGCCTTTCTGTGAAAGGCGGCGCCGCTTTTCAAACAGCGCTGCCAAAGCGGCTTGGCGGCCTCAGCAGTCCAAATTGACCCGCCAGCCTGGGAACGGCCGGCTGAATTCAGGCCGTAGATTGCTCAGCTCGAAGACCGTAAGGTCGCCAGGAACGACCACTCGCCAGCAAAGATGGTTGCGCTGCATCCGGTCGCCTCTTCCGCCGCCAATTCTACGTCACGCCCCGTATAAGACATACGCGCGTCTTCCGCGCCGACAATGGCAGATTGCCGATCCTCGGAGATGGCTACGCGAAACGGCATGCTAACCGGTACGCCTGTTTCTGTCGCGCTGGCCGCCGCAGGGGTAGAGGTCTCTTCGGTTGGAACGCCTGCCGTCGGTGGCATGCAAGCTGCCAATGTCAGCGCGACCGGCAGGGTCAAAACAAACCTATGCAAATTTCAATCCTCAATTGCTGCATCTAAGCAGCACATCCATTCATTCCTGTTCAATCTCTTAGGGCGGTAATTCAGTTTCCACCAAACCACAAGCGGGAGCGGGCTTTGGCGCGGTCAGAGATGCGCGCGCTGGCGTGGGAATCAGCCAGTCGGTGCCGCCGAACAGGTCTCGTGGCGCAAAACGGTCGAGGATCGGGGTGTCATCAGCGGCATTTTCCGCGTCCTTCGCACCGGCATCCCCTGGGCTGATCTGCTAGGCGAATTCGGCCCTCCCACCACGATCTACTGGGATCACGGAGGCCGTCGCAGACGCCCACAACCTGGACACGGCCATGGTCGATGGCACATCAGTTCGAGCCCCTCATTCTGCGACGACGCTCAAAAAAACGCCCCCCGTCGTTGCCTTGGCCGCGCGCGGTCGGTTCGGCACGAAAATCCATGCCCTTACCAATCAGGACGGGTTGCCGATCCGGTTCGAACTGACGCCCGGACAGGCCCATGATGCCGGCTGGATCAGGGACATGATCTGGGAACAGGGTGCGATTGATGGGATCGCGTCGAAATCGAGCCGCAAGCTAGCCCAACAACTTGATGCTGACATCTCCACCCGACGCCACCGGATCGAGCGG
>JBCCXT010000041.1:0-36711 GCA_039191215.1 Pseudomonadota bacterium | reverse complement strand
GGTCGCAATGCTGAGCGTGTCGATGCCAAATTCGAAGTCATTCACTGCGTCAACCGCGGCGGCATCGGCAAAGATGAAGGTATCAGCCCCGCTGCCGCCCGTCAGGATGTCTGACCCGGCCCTGCCGTCGAGCAGATCATCTCCGCCGGAGCCCACGATCCAATTGTTATTGGCATCACCGCGCAGCGTGTCATCATAGGTCGAGCCCTGAAGATGCTCGATCGAGACATAGCTGTCGCCGGCTGCGTCGCCGGTATTGGCAGAGGCATCGGCAAGATCGGCCACGACCCCTTCGCGCGCAGTCCAATAGGCGGCCCGGTCCTGGCCTTGACCGCCATCGATCACGTCGCCACCAGCGCTGCCTAGCAGGATGTCGTCGCCGTTTTGACCGTAGAGGCTGTCGTCACCCTCTCTGCCGTGCAGGATATCGCGGCCATTGCCGGCAAAGATCACATTGGCGCCGTTATCGCCCAGGAGGTTGTCGTTGAAGGCGCCGCCTTGCAGGTCCTCAATGCTGGCATAGCTGTCGCCCGCGGCCTCGCCGGTATTTGATCGGCTGTCTAACAGATCTGCCGTGACCGAACCGCTTGCCGTCCAATAGGCCGCGCGGTCCTGGCCGCTGCCGCCTTCGAGCGCATCGCTTCCCGCGCCGCCCAGCAGGACGTCATTGCCGGCCTGACCGCTCAGCTCATCATCGCCGTCGCGCCCGTAAAGCAAGTCATTGCCGTTGCCGCCATAAAGCCAGTTCGTCGCGTTATCGCCGCGCAGATCGTCGTTGCGATTGCTGCCCTGCAACGCCTCGATCCCGTCAAAGGTATCGCCCGCTGCTTCGCCGGTATTTAG
Source organism: Pseudomonadota bacterium (assembly GCA_039191215.1). Classification (GTDB taxonomy): domain Bacteria; phylum Pseudomonadota; class Alphaproteobacteria; order Rhodobacterales; family Rhodobacteraceae; genus HKCCE3408. The sequence goes on along the minus strand of JBCCXT010000041.1, from coordinate 35,868 downwards.
CCCCGAAACCATCAGATCGACGCGGACCGCACCGCTGGCCGTCCAGTAGGCCGCGCGGTCGATGCCCGCGCCACCGATCAATTGGTCTGCACCGGTGCCGCCGAGCAAAATGTCGTCACCTGCACCGCCATCGAGAGTGTCGGCGCCAGCCCGTCCGGCAAGCTTGTCATTGCCAGCGCCGCCTTCGAGCCGGTTTTGTGTTCCGTCGCCGCGCAGATTGTCGCCAAAATCAGACCCGGCGATGCCTTCGATGCTGTCATAGATGTCATCGGATGCAGCACCGGTACTCATGCCCAGATCCTGCAGATCAACCAGGATCGCGCCGCCTGCATCGCCGTAGCCTGCCAGATCGAGGCCTTCGCCGCCGGCCAGGCTATCGGCACCTACGCCGCCGGTCAGCGTGTCGTCGCCCGCCCCACCTGTAAGCGTGTCGGCGCCGCCATTTCCGCGCAGATGATTTGCCGCGCCATTGCCGGTGACGACATCGTCACCCGACCCGGCAGTATAGTCTTCGATCACTGTGCCGCGGCTGACGACCATATTTCCCGTCTCGCCATAAACCGACGAGATGCCCTCGGCCACCAAGGTGACCACCTGGTCGCCACTATCATTGGAAAAGTCGATCCGGTCATGGCCGCCGACATCGTAGAAGGTGAAGGCATGGCCAGGATTGCCGTCAATGTAATTCTGCGGGTCGCTGTTCATTGAGACGGCATCGTAGAAATACGCCAGATAGGAGCCCCAGCTATTGATGCTTGTCCCGTCATAGGTGTCGGTAAAACTGTGGCCCACGCCGTAGACCGTGGCGCCCCCGGTTGGGCTGGCGGCGGCATCTGGTGTGCCATAAAGATTTTGCAGCGCCAGAATGTCCGCCGCCATAAGGCTGACCGGATAGGCCAGGCTGGCCTGGACGCTCGTGTTTTCGGCCTGGCTGAAATAGCTCATCACGGTGAGCTGGTAGCTGTCATTGGCAAATTCGGCATCATTGGCATAGTTGGCCGAGCCGTTGTAATTGCCCTGATGGCCGAGGCCGAGTGCGTGGCCGATCTCGTGGATATAGGTCAGAAACGGGTAATCATCGATCTGCGTGCCGTAAGATGAAAGCCAGCTGTCGGAAACGTTTACATAGGCGCTTGTCGTGCGCCCGCCGATTGAGGAATAGCCCGCATAAGCGCCCGATTGGTTATCCGTAAAATCAATCAGCGCCTGGGCCGCACTGCCGACAACGGAAAACGTGACATCTGCCACCATTTCAAATGATTGCATGGCCCATTGCGCCAGGCGCTGTCCGTCGGTTGAGATGTCGCCGAGATAGACCGTGATCGGTACGCTGTTATCAAAGCTGTGGCTGCTGCCGCCCCAAAACCCGTGCGTCAGAAAATTTGCCAGATCATCAAGCGTGCCCTGAGGCGTGATACCGTCATCAAGTACGGAGGTTAGTTGGTAGCTGCCCGTGTAGTTGTCGGCATAGGCGCCGGCGGCCAGAAAATACGTGCCTGTGCTGTTGGCGGTGAATTGCAGCAGAGAATTGAGGCCCGGCCCGCCATCATCATTGACGGCCACCTGGCTGCCATTGGCATCATAAAGTCGCAAAATTGGATCGGAGAGCGATCCGCCGCCGCCCGCGCCATCAAGGCTGAACTCGTAGCTATCGCCTGCGGTCAGTGAGATGGCGATCCAATCTCGGTCACCCTGGCTCGACAAAGTGCCGGTAAACGTATCGCCGACCGTGATCGAATAGATTGTGCTGGCATTGCTTGCCGCGTCGGTGGTCTCTGTGATGATCGCGCCTGCCATGACTTGACCGCTATAGGGACAATCCGGCTCAAATGGCCGGAATGACTGGCAGATCTGACACATGAAAGAGCCCTCATCTCATCAAATACCCACGCCCCCAAGGCGGTAAAAGGCCGTGATCGGGTGGTGCCAGTGGGACCAGACTTCGCCACAACTGTGACTGAAGCCTTGAATTGAAACTAAGAAGCGCCCTTGCGCGTTCGGTAAAAACCCGCGATTTGAGGCCCGCAATGTCGGATCTCACCCGCTTCATCTCTCCGCTTCTGGCAGCCGCTGCCGAACTGCCTGCAGGGCGGCATTTGGTAGCCGTGGCCGGGCCTCCGGCATCCGGAAAATCGACCCTGGCCGACGCCTTGGTCGACGAATTGCAGCGCAGCGGACGGGACGCGGCGCTTGTGCCGATGGACGGGTTTCACCTCGATAACGGCCTGCTGGAGGCGCACGGTCTTCTGGATCGCAAAGGCGCGCCTAATACCTTTGATTTGGGGGGCTTTTCCCGGCTTGTCGCGGCATTGGGCGCGCCTCAGGAGGTCATCTACCCAGTTTTTGACCGCGATCGTGATATTGCAATTGCCGGGGCAGGGCGGGTGGCGCCGGAATGCGAAATTGTCGTGATTGAGGGCAATTATCTGTTGTTCGATGCGGCCGGTTGGCGGGACCTGGCCCGGTTCTGGGACGTCTCGGCCTTTTTGGCGGTGCCGGAATCTGTCTTATATGACAGGCTTTTGGCCCGGTGGGTGGCGGCTGGCCTGAACCAGGATGCGGCCAGGGCGCGGGCGGAAAGCAACGACTTGCCCAATGCCCAAACTATCATGCGCCAAAGGCTTCGTGCTGATATCGAGTTGGAATAAAAAACGCCGATCATTCATTATTCGCACTTTTTTCACGCCAGTAATTGGTTTTTTTCGTCAAAGTGTATTTAATTGTGCAAGCTGATCGGTAGCGTTTGGAAGCTGCTGAAGCTGCACGACGGAGGCGGCGATGACAATATTCAGCGACTTAACCGAGCAAATGAATGACGCTTTGTCAGAGCCTGCGCGCCTCAACGAAGATTTGTCGCCGTCGAGATCGGCCATCAATGCCGCACTGATTGGCTTGCCGCGCGGCGAATTCAAGTCCGAGCCGGCCGAGCCGACGGTCCCTGAGTTCAGATACCTTTTGGAAACCGCCGATCTCGGCCCGTTCACGGCAACCGGATTGGCCCCGGCGATCCGCAGCCTGCGCGCAATTGTGACCGATATTTCGCTTGAGTTGCCGGTGCTTTATGAACGCATTGGATGCGCAGAGATGTTGGCCTGCCGATACGTTAAGGGGTCAAACTGCGTGGTTTCGAGCCATTCTTGGGGCTTGGCGATCGATCTGACCTATGAAGGCCACGGCAAGACCGATGGCCAAGACGACTTGATGCAAGCGATGAAGCTGGTCTGGCCGATTTTCAATCGCCATGGCTTTTATTGGGGGTATGCGTTTGGATTGCAGGACGCGACGCATTTTGAAGCCTCCGATCAGCTTGTCCGCGCCTGGTCAGAGACGGGTGCGTTTGACACGCCGCCAAATCTGGTCTTGCCGCGGGCCTTGAACATCGGCGATCGCGGCCCGCAAGTATTGGCGCTTCAGGTTGCGCTTAACGCGAAGCTGCGCCCCTTGGGCATCGCGGAGGACGGTCTTTTCGGCCCGCAAACCCGCATGGCAATATTCGCGTTGCAGCGCCGCGCAGGCCTGCCGCCAACCGGTGCCGCGCCCAAGCCCGTTCTCGCAGCACTTGATCTCGCTTGAAACTTGCAGGCAGGGTCGGAGCGGCTTACTTGTCCGTTAAATGCCAGACACAACTGCCCCCATTTCCCAGACTTGCCGCGATCCGGTTTGCGGTATGGAGGTCACGCCGGTCCATGACACGCCGCAGGCGATCCATGACGGCGAGGCCTACTATTTCTGTGCCTCGCGCTGCCGCGATAAATTTGTCCAGGACCCGGTCGCCTATCTAGAGGGCCGCCCGCCGCCGACGCCTGTTATCGAGGGCGCGCGGTATATTTGCCCGATGGATCCGGAAATTTTGGAACATGAACCCGGTGATTGCCCAATTTGCGGTATGGCGCTGGAACCTGAATTGCCCAGCCCTGATCCGGGCCCGAACCCTGAACTGGTTGATTTCAAACGCCGTTTGTGGATTGCCGGACCGCTCGCCGGGCTTGTATTTGCCTCAGAGATGGGCGCGCATTTGGGCCTGCCGGTTCAAAACCTGTTTGGCGGTCACGTTGGCCTGGGTGTGCTGCAAGCGCTGCTGACAGGCGCGGTCGGTTGGATCTGTCGGCCCATTTTGCTGCGCGGTGTGGCCTCGATCCGCAATGGGCGCCCCAATATGTGGACGCTCATTCTGTTGGGCACGGGCGCTGCCTTTTTGTTCTCTATGCTGGCGCTGATTGCGCCGCGGCTGCTTCCGTCAGAATTGCTATCGGCCGGCGGGCATGCGCCGCTTTACTTTGAGGCGGCCGCCGTCATCTTGGTTCTGGTTTTGGCTGGTCAAGTGATGGAACTTACCGCGCGTGCCCGAACCGGTGACGCAATCCGCGCATTGATGGATTTAAGCCCGAAAACGGCCCTCCGGGTCGCAGCCGACGGCACCGATACGACCATCACGCTTGACGAGGTGGTCGCGGGTGATCTGTTGCGCGTGCGCCCCGGCGACGCTGTGCCGGTGGATGGAACGGTCGCTAGTGGACATTCCTCGGTTGATGAAAGCGTCGTCACCGGCGAGCCCCTGCCGGTCGAAAAGACCCCGGGTGATGCGGTCACTGGTGGCACGCTGAACGGCAATGGCAGCTTTGTCATGCGTGCCGAGGCCGTCGGCGCGGACACGCTTCTTTCGCGCATCGTCGCTCAGGTCGCAGCCGCGCAGCGATCCCGCGCGCCGATTGAGGCGCGGGTTGACCAGGTTGCGGCTTGGTTTGTCCCGGCGGTTGTCGCAGTTGCGCTTCTTGCCTTTGTGGCTTGGCTGATATTCGGGCCGGCACCGCAATTAATCTTTGCGGTCACCGCAGCGGTGAGCGTGCTGATCATCGCCTGTCCCTGCGCGATGGGTCTTGCCACGCCCATGTCAGTGATGGTTGCGGTCGGCCGTGGTGCGCAAGTAGGCGTTCTAATCCGCGATGCCGAAGCATTGGAATTGCTGGCAAAGGCGCGAATTCTTGTGCTCGACAAAACCGGCACGCTGACAGAGGGCAGGCCGGTCGTGAGCCGAGTTGACGGTGACAGGGAGAGCGTCCTGGGATTGGCCGCAGCGCTTGAAGAACATTCCGAGCATCCGCTTGCCGGCGCCATTCTTGCGGCCGCAGACGGCGTTGCACGGCCTGCGATCGAAGACTTTCAGGCCGTGCCGGGGCGCGGTGTGCAGGCCCGCCTCGGGGGCGAGCAGGTCTATCTCGGCAATGCCGCTTTCCTGTCTGAGATCGGCGTAGAGGTGGCCGCGGGCGCAACCGGTGGCACGCAGCTTTTCTTAGCCAGAGCGGGCGCGCATATCGGCACAATTGAGGTGTCTGATCCGGTAAAGCCCCGCGCGGCGGAAGTTGTGGCGGCGTTGCAGGCCGAGGGGCTCGACCTGGTCGTCGCGACCGGCGATGCGGCAGGTCCGGCAAAGGCGGTGGCCGGCGCTGTAGGTCTGTCGGTTGAGGCGGTCCATGCCGGTCTCTTGCCGTCGGACAAAGCTGCACTTGTGGCCAAGTTACGCGAAGGCGGTGTGGTCGTGATGGCTGGTGATGGCGTCAATGACGGCCCGGCGCTGGCCTCCGCCGATGTTGGCGTGGCAATGGGAACCGGGGCAGATGTGGCACTTGAGGCGGCCGGTATCACGCTCAGCGGTGGCGACTTGGCAGGGCTTTTGCGTGCGCGCCGCCTTGCCGCCGCGGCACGGCAAAATATCAGCCAGAACCTTCTATTTGCCTTCCTCTATAATGGCTTGGGCGTGCCAATTGCAGCAGGCCTACTTTATCCTGTCTTTGGCCTGCTGCTCAGCCCGATGATTGCTGCACTTGCAATGTCATTGTCATCGGTTTCAGTCATTGCGAATGCCTTGCGCCTGCGCGCAGTGCGACTCTGAGAGGGATACTTCGCGTCCCTGGAAGCTGAGATCAATCACCGCCGGATCGCGCAAACTGTTTCCGGTTTCGGTCCGATGAGCCGATTTGGGCGGCAAAAACTGGCCCAAAAGACAGGTATCCGTTTGGTGCTATTTTTCATATTGATTTAATGGTCACGGGTTCTGGGGTTGTAGCACGTGATTGGGTAACAAGTTTTGCGTCTGCAGGGCCCGGTCTTTCAAAGGCTGGGCCTTGTCGCGTGACCATCGATGCTTCCGGCTTCTTTTTGACGGTGCAGCGATGTGTTGGCGGCGATGATCCAAGATCGCTGCGTCATTATTTTTTGCTTATCAGTTTACGACTTTGAGTGACGAGTTCTGGGGCTTGTAAAAAGTTAAATATTTAGGGGGTAATCCACTGGTTTAGGCCCGGCTCATCAGAGCCGGGCCTGTCCTTTTTGGCCGATAAAAATTCAGCCTGTTCGGCGGTGGCGCACGTCCTGCGGCAACTGGAATACAGAGACGCGGTCAACAAGGTTTTGCGCCTGATCGCGCAAATTGGTGCTGGCGGCTGTCGATTCTTCCACCATCGCGGCATTGTTTTGCGTCACCTGATCAAGCTGGGTAACGCCTGCATTCACTTCCGACAAGCTCGTTGACTGCTCAACCGTGCTCGACGTGATTGTGGTGATATGCTCCGAGATATCGGTGACGCTTGCGATGATGCTGCGCAACTCATCGCCGGTCTTGGCAACCAGCTGCACACCTTGTTCAACCTGAGAGGTAGATTGCGTGATCAGCTCCTTAATCTCTTTGGCAGCATCCGAGGATCGCTGCGCAAGTGCGCGCACTTCGGAGGCGACAACGGCAAAGCCACGGCCTGCTTCGCCCGCGCGCGCCGCCTCGACCCCGGCATTAAGCGCCAAGAGATTGGTTTGGAACGCGATGTCGTCGATGACGGAGATGATCTTGGAGATCTGGTGCGAGCTGTCCTCGATCTTTGACATCGCATTGACCGCATCTTGCACCACCTCATCGCTTTGACGTGCTGTCTCACGCGCTTCGGAGACGATGCTACCAACCCGTTGGGCGCCATCGGCGGAATCGCGTACCGCCGTTGTGATCTGGTCCAATGAGGCGGCCGTTTCTTCAAGTGCTGCGGCCTGGTTCTCCGTCCGGCGCGACAGGTCGTCAGATGCAGCGCTAATCTCCGCGGCACTGCTGGAGATCGCGCCAGAATTTTCGATCACCGCGTTGATAATGTCGATCATCGTCTGCACGGTATTGTTGAAGTCCTGGCGCAGCATTTCGTAATCGGCGCCGAGGTCGCTGTTGATCTGAACGGTTAGATCGCCTGCCGCCAAGCTGTTGAGGCTAGCCGAGATCTTTTCGACCACCGCGCGCTGGGCCCGTTGATCTTGCATGCGCGCCTGTTCGGCCTCCTGAGCGGAGATCAGCTTGCTGCGCAGCTCATCAAGTTTTCGCGCAATGCTGCCGATCTCGTCATCGCGGGTTAGACCGGGAATGTCGCGGTCATATGTGCCCACAGCCATATCTTCGAGCACGGCGTCGACCGCTTGCAGCGGCCGGGTCACGCCTGCCCGCAACAAGAGCGCTGAGATCGTTACCATGACAGTCAGCACCCCGGCCGCGACCAGAATGGCCATGAGTTTCTCTGCCGATGCCGCCGCAAAGTCAGAGGCCGCATCGAAACGACCGACCGCCACACCGATTACGGCATCAGCCGCAACCACCGGATGGGCCATCAAAAACCCATCGCGGGCGGCAGCCCCGGTGTCAACAACCTGCATCGCGAGCTCTGCCATGCCGGGATCAGCTTCAGTGCCGGTCACAGATACAACGGCGCCGTCAACATCGTAGAAAGCCAGGTTTTGCAGGTGATGGCGATCTTGAATCAGATCATTGCCATAGGTCATCATCGTGTCGGTATTGCCAAAGCGCATGGCGGCGGCATTTGCATCGGCCGCCATATGCATGACGGCCGTGCCTTTGCGGATCAGACCGGCTTCGAGCATGCTGTTAACTGTGCGCGCATTGAGTAGGGTCAGCACTGCGGCCACCGTGACAGCAGACAGCAAGATCAGCGCGGCGCATTTCACAAAAACCTGCGAACGCAGCGCAGTGAGGCGCGATTGGGTCATGATATCTCCAAACCTAGCCGCCCTTGCGGGTGGCGATATCGGTTACAGCAGCGATTCTGCGTCCACACCGACGGTCATTGCGCCGATCGGCTCGCCGGTTTCAGGATCGGTGATCGTCAGGGATACTTGGCCCTGATAGCGCTGCGTGGATTCATCAAGCTCAATGTCACCGATATGGACCGCATCGGCGCCGACGCTAAACGTGTCGGTGAATTTCGCTTCATCGCCTTGCCACATATCGGATGTCAGGCCCGATGCCGCGACATTGAGACCATGGGCGCCCATCACAAACACTTCGGTGATACGGCCACCGGAGGAGGCCACCTGCTCGCGCAGGAATTCCGCCGCAGCATTTTCCAGAATCGGCGTGATCGTAGGCGTGCTACCGCTGCCTATTTCGGCGCGCCAGGCGCTGTCGAGGCTGTCGATCGTGGCCTGGTCATATTCGGCCCGCGCGACATTCATTTCCCTTAAAGCTTCTAGCAGGACGGGTGATTGCGCCCAACCGCGAACCTCATCTTCAAGATACGCGCGCAGCGCAGGTTCGAATTCGTCGGCCAGGGCGGGTGTGCTGATCAGGACGGCACAGGTGGTCAATAGTGCAAATCGCATCGCAATTGGATCCTCAAAGACAGGGCGGATGACGGCAGGCCGCCATTCAAACTGCCCATTGCGATAGGTGCGAAGCGTTAAGGCGCGATGAAACGCAAAATTGACCTAAAATGCCCGGCTTTTCTTGATCGACAAGTCAAGCCCGGACCCTATCGGATGTCGGATCATACATCGGCTTCAGGCTGACCTCGGCAGGCACGCGCGCGCCGGCGATTTCAATTTCATAGCGCGAGCCCAGCATTTCCGCCGGCTTCTCTCCGGGGCAGGGGACATAGCCAAGTCCAACCGCGCTGCCAAGCGCGTGACCGTAATTGCCCGATGTGAGGTAACTCACAATCTCGCCGTCACGCAGCACAGCTTCATTGTGAAACAGCATCGGCTCGGCATCGGTCAGACGGAATTGTACCAGCCGCTTTTCCAGGCCCAATTGTTTTTTGCGCAGAACCGCGTCACGGCCCATGAAATCGCCCTTGTCGGTTTTCACCGCAAATCCCAAACCAGCCTCCAGCACATGGTCTTCATCGGTGATGTCATGGCCAAAATGGCGAAACGCCTTTTCAATTCGGCAGCTATCAAGCGCGTGCAGCCCGGCAAGTTTCAAGCCGTAATCTTGGCCCGCCTCTTGCAGCGTCTCAAAAACATGCGCAGCTTGATCGGTCGGCACGTAAATCTCCCAGCCAAGCTCCCCCACATAGGTCACACGATGGGCCCGGGCGAGACCCAGCCCGATCTCGATTTCCTTTGCGCGACCAAAGGGATGGGCCTCATTGCTGAAGTCATTGGGGCTGACGGTTTGCAGCAGATCACGGGCGCGCGGGCCCATGACGACAAAGACGGCCTCAGCCGCGGTCATGTCGGTGATCACAATCAGATGCGCGCCTTTGTGGCGCTGCAGCCAGGCCAGATCGCGCACCAAAGTGGCGGCAGGCACAACCAGCAGGAAGGCGGTTTCGCTCAAGCGGGTTACCGTCAGATCACTTTCGATCCCGCCCCGCGCATTGAGCATCTGGGTATAGACGATCCGGCCGGGCGCGACATCAAGATTGGCGCCGCAGACATGCTGCATGAAGCCAAGCGCGCCCGGACCTTCGACCCGAATCTTTCCAAAAGATGTCATATCCCACATCGCCACGCCGGTCCGAGCGGCCATATGTTCGGTGCGCTGATTGTCGAACCAGTTTTGCCGGTGCCAATCATGGGCATAAGCGCGATCCTGGCCGCTATTCGCGAACCAATTTGCCCGTTCCCAACCCGACACCTCGCCAAACACGGCACCGGCGGATTTCAGATGCTCGTGCACTGGCGACCGGCGCACACCGCGCGCCGTTTCAACCTGGCGGAACGGGTAATGGTCGGCATAGAGCAGCCCCAATGTCTCGGTCACGCGTTCGCGCAAATAGCGACGGTTTTTCTGGAACGGCTGGGCGCGGCGGATATCGACCTCCCACAGATCAAAAGGTGGCTGGCCGTCTTCCATCCATTGTGCCAATGCCATACCGGCGCCACCGGAGCTGACAATTCCGATTGAGTTATACCCCGCCGCGACCCAATAGCCGCCAAGCTCGGGCGCCTCGCCCAGATAATACCGGTCATCGGGCGTGAAGCTTTCCGGCCCGTTGAAAAACGTCTGCACGCCCGCGGTCTCAAACATCGGCATCCGCTCGCACGCCATCTCTAGGATGGGCGCGAAATGGTCGAAATCCTCCGGCAGTGTGTCGAAACAAAAATCCTCCGGGATGCCCGCCATGCCCCAGGGTTTCGCGCGCGGCTCAAACGCGCCCAGCATCATCTTGCCGGCGTCGGATTTGTAATAGGCGCATTCGTCGGGCACCCGCAGAACCGGTAAATGACCAAGACCGTCAATCGGTTCGGTCACGAGGTAAAAGTGCTCACAGGCATGAAGTGGCAGGGTGACGCCGCTTTCGGCGGCGAAGTTGCGGCCCCAGAGCCCCGCCGCATTGACCACCGCATCGCAAGCGATATGGCCACGCTCACCGTGCATCTCCCAATCAACGCCGGTGACCCGACCATCGGCTTGGGTCACGCCCAGCACCTTGGCGCCCTCGACGATCTTGGCGCCACGCATCCGCGCGCCTTTGGCGAGCGCCATGGCGATATTGGCCGGATCGCTTTGCCCATCCTTGGGCAGGTGCACCGCACAGGTCACGTCATCCACATTCACATACGGGTACATCTCCTTGACGTCGCGAGCAGAAACTTCCTCGACCTCAACGCCGAATGTGCGTGCGAGTGTGGCTTGGCGCAAAAGCTCTTGCCTGCGGTCTTCGGTCAGGCCGACCGAGATCGACCCGACCTGCCGTAGCCCTGTAGCAACCCCCGTTTCGGCCTCAAGCGTTGCGTAAAGCTCGGTCGAATACTTCGCCAGCCGGGTCATGTTCTGGCTGGCGCGCAGCTGTCCGATCAAACCTGCGGCGTGCCAGGTTGTGCCGCAGGTCAATTGCTTGCGTTCAAGCAGGACCACATCGGTCCAGCCGAGCTTAGTGAGGTGATAGGCCACCGAACAACCCGACACTCCGCCACCGATGATGACGACGCGGGCTTGAGAAGGCAGTGTCATGGAGCAACTTCCTTTTGCACCAGGGTTTGGATCATTCGATCGCGATGCCGGCTGTATTCAGTCGGCTGGCGATCTCAGCAATATGGGCGGGCCCGATCTCACAGCAGCCGCCCAAAATAGTGGCCCCCATCGCCTGCCATCGCATGGCAAAATCAGCGTAAGCCGCGGGGGCCAGATCGGGGCGGGCCTCAAGCACATCAACGGTTGGGCTATCGGCCAAGAAGGCATCCGAAATGCGTGTAAATCCATTGGCATAGGCGCCAAATGGCTTGCCGAAATCGCGTAGATACGGCAGGGCCACGTCGATGGCTTCGGGGCGTGCGCAATTGATCAGCACGGCGTCGATCCTCGGTGTGTCGAGCGCGCCCAAGGCTGCCTCCAACGCCTCGCCCGAGCGCAGCTTTGTTCCATCGTCATCATCGACGCTGAGCGCGATCCAAGCTGGTTTGTCGGTCAGATGCAGCAGGATATGGGCCAGGTTGCGCGCTTGGCGCACCGAGCTCACCGTTTCGGCCAAAAACAGGTCGACATGCGGCTCGAGCGCCTCGAAGACGGGGCCGTATATGCGCATCGCATCGGGTTTTGTATGGGTGAAATCGGTCCGATACGTCGCGCCAAGGGGCCCGAGCGCGCCCGCGATCCGGCCTGAGCCATGGGCGTCACGCGCCGCGCGCGCCTCGCCTGCCGCGATCTCCAGCAAGTGGTGCAATTGCGGCTCCAAAGCAGTGCCGGCCAGCCGGTCGGGCAGGACCGGATAGCTGTTGGTCGTCGCAATGGTGGCGCCGGCCGCAAAGTATTCACGGTGCAAGCGCCCCAGAAGATCGGGGTTTTCGATCATGACGCTGCTCGACCAAAACGTCGTTGCCGCTTTGCCGTGGCGATGGACCAGTTCTTGCCCGATAGACCCGTCAAGAAGCGTGACGCTCATGCGCGCAGGCGCTCGTTCTTCGGATCCCAAAGCGGGCCGTCAGGCTGCACAATCGCGGTGCGACGTTCGCCGTAAATGTCGACCTCAAGCTGGGTGCCGGGCTCAATCAGATCGCTGCGCAGCATGCCAAGTGCGACCGATCCGCCAACGCGGTAGCCCCAAGCGCCCGATGTCGTCTCGCCGACGACTTCGCCCCTATGCCAAAGCGTTGACATATACGGCGCATCCATCCCGTTGGCATCGACTGACAGTGTGACACAGCGCTTCGACACGCCGCGCTGTTTTTCGGCCAGCAAGGCGGCTTTGCCTGGGAAATCATGCTCTTTGTCGAAGCGAATGAAGCGATCAAGCCCGCCCTCCAGCAGGCTGTAATCGGTCGAAAGATCGCCCTTCCAGGCGCGATAGCCTTTTTCCAGCCGCAGCGAGTTCAATGCGAACATCCCAAATGGCGTTGCACCTTGATCCAATACAGCGCCGTAAAGTGCCGGAATATCCGCAGACCGGGCGTGGATTTCCCAGCCAAGCTCGCCTGCGAAACTGACCCGGGCAAGCAGGCAATCGGCGCCCGCGACCCGCGCTTTTTGATGGCTGAGCCAGGAAAGTTGCAGGTCTGCGTCTGTCCCGATCGCATCAAAAAGCGCGCGTGATTGCGGCCCGGTCACGATCAGCGTGGAATATTCCGAATGGTGCTCGGTCAGGCTCAGCCCATCGACCAGACCCGCCCGCAGCACGTCGCGGTCATGCCACTCCGCGCCCGCCGCTGTGATCAGTGTGAAATGGTCGTCATCATGGCGCAGCACGCTCATCTCGGTCAGGATCCGGCCGCGCGCATCGGGGAAATAGGCCAGGCTCATCCGCCCGATCTTTGGCAAACCGCCCGAGATCTTGCTCAACAGCCAATCCGCCGCGCCCGCACCCGACAGGTTAAAGCGTGAAAACCCTGGCAGATCGAGCACGCCGACACCGTCGCGCACCGCCTCACATTCTTCGCGGATGCGCGGCTCCCACGGGCCCTCACGATCCCAGGTCTGGGCCGCGTCCCAAGATGTATCATCGCCGTCCTTGGCAAACCAATTGGCCCGTTCCCAGCCGTTATAGGCGCCCATGACGCCGCCAAGCGCCAGAACTCTGTCATGCACCGGCGACAGGCGCTTGTTCGCGCCAGCAGGCCAGCGCGCCCAAGGGAAATGCATGCCGTATTCGTGGCCGTAGACCTCCAAGCCCTTGGCGACACAGTAATCTTCATCGGCATAACCGGTGTAGCGGCGCGGATCGCAAGACCACATGTCCCACTCGGTTTCACCTTCGGTGATCCATTCGGCCAAGACCTTGCCCGCGCCGCCGCCTTGGGCGATGCCAAAGGTAAAGACGCAGGCCTCATAGGCGTTTGGCACACCCGGCATCGGCCCGATAAGCGGCAACCCGTCGGGCGCGTATGGGATCGGCCCGTTAATGACCTTTGAGACACCCGCCGTGCCCAAAAGTGGGACCCGCGCCATCGCGTCTTCGATATACCATTCCAGCCGCTCCAGATCGTCGGGGTACAGCTGAAAGCTGAAATCTTCCGGCATCGGGTCGTCGGGGCTTAGCCAATGGCCTTTGCAATTGCGCTCATAGGGGCCGAGATTGTAGCCGGTCTTCTCTTGGCGCAGATAGTATGAGCTGTCGACATCGCGCAGCAGCGGCAATTTGTGGCGGTCATTGGCTGTGCACCATTCGGCGATCTCGGGGATCTCATCGGTCAGCATGTATTGATGGCTCATCACCATCATCGGCACCGTGCGCCCGCCATAGGGCTTGAACCATTCGCCCACGCGCTGAGCATAATAGCCCGCCGCATTGACCACAATCTCGCAGCGGATCTCGCCCTGTGATGTCTCAACGATCCAATCACGGTCTTCGCGCCGGACACCTGTAGCCGGGCAGAAGCGCACAATCGTGGCACCCAGATCACGGGCGCCTTTGGCCAGCGCCTGGGTCAATTGCGCGGGGTCGATATCGCCATCTGCGGGGTCGTAAAGCGCGCCCGCCAGATCATGGGTCTCTAGGAACGGATAACGCGCCTGCGCCTCGGCCGGTGTTAGCGTCTCAAGATCCATGCCCTGGTACTGGCCCATGCCGCGCGCGCGTTCAAACTCCAGCATGCGCTCCTTCGAATGCGCCAGGCGGATCGAGCCGGTGACATGGTAATTCATCGGGTAATCGACCGCTTCGGCCAGACCGCGGTAAAGCTCCGTCGAATAGCGCTGCATGTTCATCACCGACCATGAGGTCGAGAAGGTTGGAACATTGCCGGCCGCGTGCCAGGTCGACCCTGCCGTCAGCTCGTTTTTTTCCAACAGCACGGCATCGGTCCATCCGGCTTTGGCCAAGTGATAAAGTGCGGATGCGCCAACGGCACCGCCGCCAATGATCACAACGCGCGCCTGGCTTGGTAGATCGGCCATGTGCTCTCCCTTTTCGCGGCTGAAGATGGTTGAGTATCGAGCCAAGGCGGGCGAAGATCAATTCGTGATTTTCGATTGGAACCATCGGAGATGTCGATGCAAACAGACCTTATCGAGACTTTCCTCGATCTCGCCGAAAGTCAGAGTTTTACTGCCACTGCAGAGCGCTTGTCGGTTACCCAATCGACCGTCTCGGCCCGGGTCGCAGCACTTGAGGCACGGCTCGGCCAACGGCTGTTTCGCCGCGGCCGGGCGGGCACCGCGCTGACGCCCGAGGGCCAGCGATTTGAGCCCCATGCCCGCGCCCTGCGCCTCACCTGGGCCGAGGCGCAGGCTGCTGTCAGCCAGCCCGCCCAGGCTGCGTTGGTGATGCGGCTTGGTTTTCAGCCCGATCTGGTCGGGGTCAGGTTTGGTGACTGGATTGGCGCCATTCGCGGTGCGTTGCCAGATGCAGCTCTTTACCTCGAGGCCGTGTTCTCGGTGCCGATCAGCGGCGGATTGGTCGCCGGAACACTTGATCTGGGCATCCTGTTCACGCCAACCCAACACCCCGATCTGCACTATGAGACATTGGGAGAACTTCGGTTCGAACTGGTTTCGTCCACGCAGCTTTCAGGCATCGATGAGGTCGATCTGGCCACTTACGTGGTGCCTGATTATTCGCCCGCCTTCTTGCGCAGCCATGCCGACCGCGTGCCGCAATTGGCCGAAGGATTGACCACTGCCGGTCAAAGTAATCTGGCTTTGGAGGTGATGCAGGCGCTCGGTGGCGCGTCTTACCAACCACAGGCAACCGTGGCCGCAATGCTGAGCGCTGGGACCTATTGCAAGGTTCCCGATGCGCCGGTCCTGACCCAGGCGGTCTACGGTGCCGTGCATCTGCGCCACCGCCACCGGACCGCGCATCGCCGCATTATGCGTGCGCTGGCTTCAGCGTTTTAGCGGCAATCAAGAGGGTCCCCCGGATCGCGCCTCGCGATCCGTTTCGCGCGTGGGGGCTCGATGCCCCCCAAGCGGAAGCCGCCCGTCATGTCTCCCGCAACAGATTCTGGACGCGACACCAGTCTCAACCCGCATGGCACAACCCTTGCGCGGGGCGAACCGCAACGCGCACCCGCCTGTATCACCTGCCTTAGCTCTCGCGGAATGCGCGGTTGAAATAATCCGTCAGCGGCTGCATCAGATAGCCCATCGGTGTGCGCTCTTCGGTGCGGATGAAGGCCTCAACCGGCATGCCCGGCAACAATGTACGACCCAAACGCTCCAACTCGCCCTCACCCAGCACAAGCTCGGCCTCATAGAAATTCTGCCCCGTCACCTCATCGGTAAAGGCGTCCGCAGATACCCGCGTCACCCTTCCGTTGAGCTCCGGCGTGCGGCGCTGGTCGAATACGGGGAAGCGTAACACTGCCTCCTGGCTGACATAAACCTGATCGATATGGATCGCCTCAACCCGGGCCGAGATGACCAAGGGCTGGTCCTGCGGCACCAGATACATAACCGGATCGGCGGCGCGCACCACCGATTGCGGCCCGAAAATAGTCAATCCGTAGACCACGCCCGATACCGGTGCGCGAAGGTCCATCCTGTCCAGGCGGCGGCTGAGCGCGCGGACACGTTCGGTCAATTCTTCCTCGCGCGTGCGGACCTCGCGCAATTCGCCGATCGCTTCTTCCCGGCGCTCATCCTGGCGCTGCAGGATGGCCAGCTCGATCTCGGTGCGCCGCCCGTCCGCTTGCGCCAGCGACGCGTCAAGCTCACCGATTGTGCCCAAAAGCTCGGCCGTCTCACGCTGCAACTGCGTGACTCGCGCGGCTGAGCCGAGCTCCCGGGCGCGCAGGTCAAGCTGGACGGCCAGATCATTGGCGACAATCTCTTGCTGGCTAACAATGGCCACCCGTTGCGCCCGCAAGCCCTCGATCTGAGCCGCGATCTGTTCGGATCGGCGGCGTAACTGTTCCACCTCACTGGCCAATGTACCGGACCGCGCGGCAAAAAGATTGCGCTGGCCTTCGAGGATTTCAGCCAACTCGACCAGGGCATCAGCCTCGGCCGCCAAGTCGCCGGGAAAAGAAATGGCCTCCGCGCCATCGCGTTCGGCCTCAAGCCGGGCCCTGCGCGCGCGCAACTCGTTAAGCTGGCCTTGGATCACCACCAGTTCGGATGCAATCTCGGAGCTGTCGAGCCGCAAGATCACCGCGTCAGCATCAACATTGCTGCCTTCTTCAACCAGCAACTCAGACACCACGCCGCCTTCGGGATGCTGGATCGCCTGGCGGTTCTGATCGACTTCGATCTGGCCCGATGCGACGACCGCGCCCGAGATATTGCTGTTGACCGCCCAAGTGCCAAATCCGCCCAAAAGCACAAAAAGCGCGACAATGCCGATCCAGACCGGCCGCTTGACCGACCAAGGCGTTTGGCCTGCCGGCACGCTCATTCTCCGGCCTCCCGCCGTCGCGGGGCCGCCAAGTCGGTGTAGTTTGAAACCGTCTTTTTCAGCACCTCATCGGTTGGGCCAAAGGCGCGCGCCATACCGCCATCAAGCACCAACAGATTTTCACATTCCTCAATCGCCGCCGGGCGGTGTGCCATGATGATCGCCGATTTGCCCTCTGATTTCAGGGTCCTGACGGCCTGGTTCAACGCCGCCGATCCGTCATGGTCCAGATTGGCATTCGGCTCATCAAGCACCAGCATCACCGGATCGCCGTAAAGCGCGCGCGCCAGGCCGATCCGCTGGATCTGCCCACCTGACAGCCGTGAGCCGATATTGGAGACGGGCGTGTCATAGCCCTGCGGCTGGTTGAGAATAATCTCGTGGGCGGCAGCCCGGCGCGCGGCGTCGACGATGCGCTCAGAGTCGGGGTTGGGATCAAGCCGCGCGATGTTTTCGGCGATGGTACCACCAAAAAGTGTCACGCGCTGCGGTAGATAGCCGATGAGGCGGCCGAGGATATCGGGGTCGTATTGATCCAGCGTCGCGCCATCCAATCGAACCTGACCGCCTGCCGGCAGCCAGACGCCGATGATGGCCCGCGCCAAGGTGGATTTGCCCGCGCCCGACGGACCAATGATGCCGACAGCTTGGCCAGGCTCCACCTTAAAAGACACCATCCGAAGCGTTGGCTGGCTCTCGCCGGGTGGCACAACGGACAATTGGTTGACGTCCAGCCGCGCGGCCGGGCGTGGCAATTGCAGGCGCTGAGGCTCTTCCGGTGTGCTGTTCAGAAGTCCTTGCAGGTTCTGCCATCCCGCGCGCGCCCGATCGATAAGCGCCCATTGACCGATTGCCAGCTCAATCGGTGCCAGCGCACGGCCCAAAAGGATCGAGCCTGCGATCATAGCGCCCGCGGTCATTTGGTTTTGCAGGACCAGATAGGCCCCAAGACCCAGCATCGCTGATTGCAAAAAGAGGCGCAGCGTTTTGGTCAGCGTGGTGAAGCCGCCCACCCGGTCGGCGGTTGTGACCGCCTGGCCAAGCGCGTCAGCGCGCCGGACGCGCCAGCGTGACAATGCCGCATTTGCCATGCCAAGCGAACGGATCAGCTCTGACTCGCTTTGCATTTCTGAGGCCAACCGATCAGCGCCCTGGCCCGCCGCATTGGCCGCGCGCAGGGGCCGGCGCGTCATCGACTGGTTGATGAAGGTGATCGCAATCAGCAGCAACCCACCTGCCACGGCCAACCAGCCGAGCCAGGGGTGGAATATGAAAATCGCCGCGATGAACAGCGGCGTCCACGGTATGTCAAAGATCGCCAGAAAGGCCGGCGAGCCCATCAGACGCTGAATCGCTTCCAAGTCCTGCAAACCGGCTTGTCCCGCCCCGTCGAGACGGGCACGGGTGAGTGCGGCGCGAAAGACCCGCTCATCCAGGCCGTCTTGCAAACGCGCGCCAACGCGGGCCGCGACGCGCGCGCGCACCCAATCGACGATCCCCATCATCAAAAACAAAAACGTCACCAGGATCGACAGGGCAACCAGCGTTTCCTCAGACCCGGAGCCCAGCACGCGATCATAGATTTGCAACATGTAGACCGGGCCCGTCAGCATCAGCGCGTTCACGATCATGCTGAAGAAAAACACCGACCATAAAATCGGGCGCGCGACCGCGCGCATGCGCGCAAGGCCGTCATCTTCTCCGTCCGGGTGGCGTGGGGCGCCTCTTTGGGCCATCGATCGCAAGCTCCGAGCAGGGTTTGGCGCTCTGAATACCTGTCTGCCCGCTCCGGCAACAGGGAAATGTTTGCAACGATTGCAGTCTGTTGTTGACTGTGCGGCCCGTAATCCTCAATGCGGTGGAGCGCCTGGCGCGCTTCGTCGCGCAATATCGACGCCAAAGTTGCGCTGCTGCGCTCATCTCGCCCACGTGTCGGATGTGCCTATTGCCATCAATCAAAACCTGTTTTGGGTGTTTGATCCCTGGTCGCACGATTGCGCTTAGGCGTTAGGCGAAATCGATGTGATGCCAGAAGGGCATGTCGCGCAACCTTTGCCCTCGAGCGGCAAAGATGGCATTGGCAAGCGTCGGCGGTGCGGGCGGCACGGGGGGCTCTCCGATGCCCCTGATCTGCAATTGGGTTTCGCGCAGGCCTAAGTGGCTGCGGGGGGTCTGGGACATCCGCCTGCCCTTGGCATCCCAGTACTTGGCCTGCTGCGCCATACCGTCGGAATAGATGATCTCGGAATTGATCGCGTGACCCAGGCCACACACCGCCTTGGAATTTGCTTTCAATATTGACCGGATCGACGATGTTGGCGGGATCGGCGGCGACGCTGCGATCGTGCGGATAAGTTTGGGCATCTGGTGGCCGGTCCAAAGCTTGATGCCCGCTCGGTGACACGGGCTTTGGCATTGAGCGGCTGATGCGCCATGTAACGCGTGCGATATTCGGCTTCGACCGCCCCACCAGGTGCGGCCTCGACATCACCATCGTCGCGCCATTTGGTGTTCAGGTTCTCTGGCGCTAAGCTCTTGCCGAGGATCTTTCAGTGCAACGTCTGTTCGGCCGGGCGGCGCGCGGGCTCGGTCCGCAAGGTGACCAAGTATGCGGCTTGGATCGCGCGCCAGGTATTGTCCGCGATAACGGCAATGCCGCCGTAGATTTCCAGCACAGCGGTCACGCTGCGCATCTCGTGGGCGGTGCTGGCATCAAAGCCCGTGACGGCTGAGCGACGCGGTCTCATCCGGACAGCCGCATGCACCATGCCTGGCATGATCAGATCGATGCCGAATGTCTGAGGCCCCGTCGATTTCGTCTCGAGATCAAGCCGTTGCGTCGGTTGGCCGGCCAGGCGCCAGGCGCCAGGCGGTACGTGGGCGCAACCCCAAATTTTTGACGGGCGCGATTTCGGCGGCTTTGGTCGTAAAGCCTCTGAAGGGCAGCGGTGTGCCATCCGGCAAAATGACATGCCCCGCTTCTGTCCGCAGATTGGCGACGGCCCGCCTGCTTTCTACGTCGGCGGCGGGCAGGTGTGTTAGCGCGGCAAGAACGCCGCCAAATTCGGCGCCTAAGCCGCGGTTGTAATAGGCCGGGGCCGGGCGCCCAAACTCTGATTGAAACTGGCCTGGCTCAAGGTCTAATTCTTCGGCGATCAGAAGCGATTGCATATGGACGGCACCCGGGTCGATATCGGCAGGCGGCGTGATCAAGGTCACGCCCTTGTCCGAGATGCGCACCCCAGGGTTGCATTTGGCCTCTCCGTCGGCAAGGCCCGCTTCGAGCGGATTGGCAAGTGGCCGGCGCACCATATAGGTGCCAAACGCGACACCGCCGGCAATGGCGACGGAGCTGACCAAGAAGGTGCGTCGGGCTATTTTTACAATACTGTACAAAGGCTTAAGCCTGCCGCAACGCAGCGGCGGCGCTGCGGATTGCTGCGCGGATGCGGATATAGGTTCCGCATCGGCATGAATTGCCCGACATGACCGCATCGATATCTTCATCGGCCTGGTCGGGACTTGTCGCCAAGAGGTCCGCGGCCTGCATGATTTGACCGGACCGGCAATAGCCACATCGCGCGACCTGATGGGCGACCCGGGCGGCCTGAATGGCGCGCATTTATTCCAGCTGGCCGAGCCTCTCGATTGTGCTGATCTCTGCGCCTGCCAACGCGCCTGCCGGCAGCTGATAAGACCGCGTGGCGACGCCATCGCCATGAACTGCGCAGGCGCCGCAGGCTACCACGCCGCATCCGAATTTTGTCAAACCGTCACCAGTGCGACCTTGCGTGCTCTAACGGTACAAACACAATTTGGTCTGGCACGATCTCAGCGCGCGGTTGCGCGCAGGCCCCTAGGTGATGACGTCTGGCCCCGCGCGGCCTGTCCGGGCTTTCAGACCGGTGATCGCCTCTGCCGCCGTAATGATCTCGGTCAACGCAACTTGCGGGTCCATTTGCAGCGCGTCCGGGTCGGTTTCCAAACGCTCCAAATAGACGCGAACCGTGGCACCAATCGTGCCTGTGCCCGATAGCCGGACGACAATGCGCCCGCCGCCTGACAATCCAAAGCGCAGGCCCTGTCCCGTGGACCGCGAGCCGTCGACCGGGTCGGAATAGGCGAACTCATCGGCTGTCTCAATTGTCAGGCTGCCTGCGGGCGTTCCCGGCAGATCGGCCAGCTTTTCACGCAACGCTGCAACCATCGCGTCGGCGACCGCATTTTCAACCGCTTCGTAATCGTGCCTTGTATAGTAGTTGCGGCCGTATGTTGCCCAATGCGCGGCCATCAGGTCTGCCATGGGCTGGCGCTTCACCGCCAGGATGTTGAGCCAAAGCAGCACCGCCCAGAGCCCGTCCTTTTCGCGCACATGGTCGGACGAGGTGCCGGCACTTTCCTCTCCGCATAAGGTGATCCGACCGGCATCCAGCAGATTGCCGAAGAATTTCCAACCGGTGGGCGTTTCAAAACAGGCAAGACCCATCGCACCCGCCACCCGGTCAACGGCCGCACTTGTCGGCATGGAGCGGGCCAATCCGGCCAGGCCGCCGGCATAGGCCGGTGCTGCAGTTGCGTTTGCGGCCAGCGCGGCCAGGCTGTCGGACGGGGTTACGTAGATGCCTTTGCCCAGGATCATGTTGCGATCCCCATCACCGTCAGAGGCCGCGCCAAAATCGGGTGCGTCAGGGCCAAACATGATCTCCATCAGCTCTTTTGCCCAAATCGGATTGGGGTCCGGGTGGCCGCCGCCGAAATCCGGGCTGGGCGTGCCATTGATGACACTGCCCGGTCCGGCCCCAAGACGCTGTTCGATAATCTCGGTCGCATAAGGCCCGGTCACCGCATGCATCGCGTCGAAACACATGCGAAATCCCGAGGCAAACAGCGCCCGGATCGCGTCGAAGTCAAAGAGCCCCTCCATGAGGGTCGCGTAATCGGCAACCGGGTCAACCACGTCGACGACCATGTCGCCAAACCTGTGCGTGCCGAGCGTGGCGAGGTCGACATCCTGGCCTTCGACGATGTGGTATTCGGTGATGGATTGTGTCGCGGCGTAGATTTTTTCCGTCACGGCTTCCGGCGCGGGGCCGCCATTTGCGCCATTGTATTTCAACCCAAAATCGCCATCTGGCCCGCCCGGATTATGACTTGCCGACAGGATCAGGCCGCCATCGGCACCACGTGATCGGATAAGGTGCGATGCAGCCGGTGTCGACAGAAGCGCGTTTTTGCCGACAATAACCTTGGCGACGCCTTCCGCGGCAGCCATCCGCAGAACGACCTGCGCCGCGCGGTCGTTGAAATAGCGCCCGTCGCCGCCAAGAACGAGTGTGGCGCCGCGCGCCCCGCCAATCCCCGACCAAATCGATTGCACATAGTTTTCCAGAAAATGCGGCCCCTGAAAGACCGCTGTCTGTTTGCGAAGGCCAGAAGTGCCGGGCTTTTGTCCGGCGATGGGGGCGGTTTTGATCGTCAAGAATTCCATGCTGATGATGTTGCCTTCGCGGCAGGCGATTGCAACCGGCTTTCCTCTGCTGCAGCGCTTGGACTAGGGTTCGCGAAATCGGCTTTTGAGGGGGAGATTCCACAGCCATGTTTTCGGATCGAAAGCTGCCCGCAGCACTGCAAGGCCTGCGCGTGCCCGCAATTGGCGCACCCCTATTTATCATCTCCAACCCCGATCTTGTCATAGCGCAATGTAAGGCGGGGATGATCGGCGCCTTTCCCGCACTTAATGCGCGCGAGGCCGAGGGCGACCGGATTGAGCTTGAAGCGTGGCTGAAAAAGATCACCGAGGCATTGGATGCTCATAACCAGTCCAATCCCGACCAACCTGCCGCCCCCTTTGCTGTCAATCAGATCGTGCATCGGTCGAATGCGCGCCTTGATCGGGATCTGGAGATTTGCGCGCGATGGAACGTGCCGATTTGGATCACGTCGCTCGGCGCGCGCGAGGAGGTGAACGAGGCGGCCCATTCTTGTGGCGGGATCGCGCTGCATGATGTGATCAACAACACCTTTGCCCGCAAAGCCATCTCAAAGGGTGCCGATGGTCTGATTGCCGTGGCGGCCGGTGCGGGCGGGCATGCAGGCCCCGTGAACCCATTTGCATTGATCCAAGAGATCCGAACCTGGTTCGATGGCCCGCTGCTGTTGTCGGGCGCCATTGCGACCGGCCGCGCGCTTTTGGCCGCTCAGGTTGCGGGCGCCGATCTGGGCTACGTCGGCTCGCCATTCATTGCCACGAACGAGGCGCGGGCCAGCGATGGCTACAAGCAAATGATCGTTGACAGCCATGCCGAAGACATTGTGACGTCTACGCTTTTCACCGGTGTTTCAGGCAATTACCTGGCGCCGTCAATCAAGGCGGCAGGGCTGGACCCGGATGCGCTGGAAGAAGCGGATGCTTCGTCGATGAGCTTTGAAAAATCGTCAGCAAAACCGAAAACCTGGTCCGAGATCTGGGGCTCGGGGCAGGGGATCGGCGCTATCGACGCGGTCCTGCCCGCAGGCGCATTGGTCGACAAACTGGCCGCTGGCTATCACGCCGCGTTGGACGAAGTTGCCGCTCTGGCCGCGGGGCGGACCTGATGGATCTGGGCATGTCAGAACGTGTCCGCCCGTTGGTGGAGCGTGTGCGTATGATGGTTCTCGATGAAATTGCACCACTTGATCTGGAATACGAAGCGGAGGTCGGCCGCCATCCATCAGGCGACCGGTTCCAACGCACGAAACGGCAGGACGAGATCCTGGAGGGGCTCAAAGCCAAGGCGCGAGACCGCGGATTGTGGAATTTTTGGCTGACCGATAGCGCCCGCGGCTACGGCCTGTCGACGGTTGAGTACGCATATTTGGCCGAAGAGATGGGCAAGGTCGGCCTGGCCGCGGAAGTGTTCAATTGCAATGCGCCGGATACTGGAAACATGGAAGTGTTGGAGCGGATGTGCACGCCGGAACAGGCCGCGCCCTGGCTGCCTGATCTGCTCGATGGGCGCATCCGGTCTGCTTATGTGATGACGGAGCCGGGCGTGGCCTCATCGGATGCAACAAACATCTCGCTTGAAGCGCGGCGTGAGGGTGAAGATTACATCTTAAACGGCGAAAAACACTGGATTTCCGGCGCGGGTGATCCACGGTGTAAATTGTATATCACGCTCGCGCAGACCGATCCCGCGGCCGGCAAGCATCATCGCCACACTATGTTTTTGATGGCCGCCGACAGCCCCGGGATCGAGGTTTTGCGGCCGATGCAGGTCTTTCACACCGATGACGCGCCGCATGGTCACATGCATCTGCGCTTCAGGGATGTGCGCGTACCTGCAGATCAGGTTATTTTAGGGGAAGGCCGCGGATTTGAGGTGGCACAGGGTCGGCTAGGCCCGGGCCGTATTCATCACTGCATGCGCGCGATTGGGCAGGCGGAATACGCGTTGGAATTGATGTGCAAGCGGGCATTGACGCGCGAGGCATTTGGCAAGCGGCTCGCCGATCTCGGCGCCAACCATGACATTATCGCCAATGCACGGATGGAGATCGAGATGGCCCGGCTTTTATGCCTGAAGGCGGCATGGATGATGGATCACGCGGGCAATCGTGCAGCGGCGCCCTGGATCAGCCAGATAAAGGTCGTCGCACCTTTGATGGCGCTGAAGGTCGTCGATGAGGCGATGCAGATGCATGGCGCAAGCGGGATCAGCCAGGATTTTCCGCTTGCCGCGATGTGGACGCGATTGCGCACGCTGCGGCTGGCCGATGGCCCTGATGCGGTCCACCGCCGCCAGGTCGCGCGGGCAGAATTGCGCAAGTATTCCAACACGCCATGAGCCTGGATCTGGCAGCTGTCGCCGCGTGGATGACCAGCCATATTCGGGGTTTCGAAGGCCCGGTCACGGCCCAGAAATTCGCCACTGGGCAATCGAACCCAACTTATAAATTACTAGCGCAATCAGGCAGCTACGTTTTGCGCCGCAAGCCATCGGGCGTGCTGTTACCGAAGGCGCACGCGGTGGAGCGGGAGTTTCGCGTGCAAATGGCGCTGTCGGGCAGTGATGTGCCGGTGCCCGCGATGCTGGCTTTATGCGAGGATGGCGCTGTGATCGGGTCCGCGTTTTATGTCATGGAATATGTCGCGGGTGAGAGTTTTGACGATCCCAGATTGCCCGGCCTGGCGCCTGAGCGGCGGGGCGCAATTTTTACCGAGATGGCGCGTGTTCTGGCCACGATCCATTCCGTCGATTTGGGCATCACCGGTCTGCAGGATTTTGGGCCCAAGGGCGCCTATTTCGCGCGTCAAATCGGGCGCTGGACCAAGCAATACCGTAGTGCTGAAACCGAAGAGCTGCCGCAGATGGAGGGCCTGATTGAGGCTTTGACGCGGGCCGGGCCGGTCGATGACGGGCGGGTCTGTCTGGTCCATGGTGATTTTCGGTTGGATAATCTGCTGTTCGATCGGGGCGGTGCTGTGTGTCGTGCCGTGCTTGATTGGGAGCTGTCGACTTTGGGTCACCCACTGGCCGATTTGGCCGCGGTTGTGATGCAATGGCAAATGCCCCCGGGCGGGGTCGGTCGCGGGCTCGCCGGTACCGATCGCGCAGCGCTTGGCGTGCCGAGTGATGCCGAGTTTATCGCAGAATATTGTGGCCGGATGGGCGTGCCGGTGCCCGATGATTTCGGACCCTATCTTGCCTTTGCCTTCTTTCGCATGGCGGCCGTTTTGCAGGGTGTGAAACGGCGCGGGCTTGACGGCAATGCATCCAATCCTGAACGCGCAGCGGAACTTGGTGCTTTGGTGCCGGAATTCGCGCGGCAAGGTCTTGCAGCGCTGGCGCGATCTCGGGGCGGGTGAAGGGCCGCGTCGGCTCCTCGCAGGGGGGAGGCCTCCTTGGCCCTGGCCGCTTGTGCGGCCGGCGCTTCGTTGCGGTCTGTTTGCTCCGGTTGGGCGGGTTTAGAGCCCGCCACCGGCAAGGCGCGTGAGGTGGTAGCTGACATCGCCCAATTGCGCATCGATCATTGCCAGCCGCTTGGCGTAATGTGAGGCGGCATAATCCCAGGTCATCGCGATCCCGCCCTGCATCTGTATGGTCTCTTCCGCCATTTGCAGGCAGCCGCGACCGACCAGCGCTTTCATCTGCGCCACGCATCGCGCCTGGTCGGGTGAACCCATCGAATTGGCAGCCTTTATGGTGATGGACCTGACCTCTTCCAGGGCGATCTTGAGATCGACGCTGCGGTGTTGGAGCGCCTGAAATGCGGACAGTGGCCGACCGAATTGCTGCCGGGTTTTCAGCGTCTCAACCAGAAGGGCGAACGCAGCCTCCATCGCGCCGAGCGCTTCAGCAGCCAAGACCAGCCGTCCCCAATCGAGCGCGTCGTCGATCATGGCGCCCGCATCAGGCGCGAGGCAGGTGGCACGCGTCCCATCAAGGGTGATCTCCGCTGCACCACCGCCATCGATCATCCCGTACGTGTGGCGCGCGGCCTGATCGGCGTTGAGTTGGAACAGCCCCAGCCGGTCATTGACCCTTGCAGCGACCAGCAATAGATCAGCCACGGGGCCGCCATAGACCGATGATTTACGCCCCGAAATCTGCCAGCCATCCAGCGATTTTTCGGCCTCTGTAGCGATGTCGCGCGGATCCCAGGGTGCTTGTGGCTCTGCGATCGCGACGGCAAGTTTTGTCGTACCAGCCAACGCGTCTTCGGTTTCCGCACCGACCGCTGCCAGAAGCCTGAGGCCAATGATTTGGCCCAAGAAAGGCTCTGGGCAAAGTGCTCGGCCCAAAGGCTCAATTGCAGCCAATACGTCAAAACCCGAGCCACCGACACCGCCCGAAGCCTCCGGCAAAAAGGCATAGAAAACGCCCAAATCGCTCAGCTTCGCCCACAGAACGGGATCGTGCCAGGGCTCTGCATAGGCCGCACAGACGCGCGCCTCAAAGCTGCATGCATCCGCCATCAACCGGTTCAGGCTGTCGCCCAATATCCGGCGGTCTTCAGAAACTGAGAAATCCATCAGCCAAAGATCTCTTTGGCCAGGATGTTGCGCTGGATTTCGTTCGACCCGCCATAGATCGACAGCTTTCGATTGTTGAAATAGCTTGATGCCACGGCCTCACCGCCATCAGGTGCGGGATGCAGATTGCTGCCAAGCGCGTGACCGGGCCAGGGCGCGGCAGACGGCCCCAAAGCCTGGCGGGCAAGATCGTCGATGGTTTGGCGTATCTTAGTACCCCTAATCTTCAGCATAGAAGCCTCTTCCATCGGCGCCCCGCCACCGGCAAGCAAGCGCAGGTTTGAGATGCGCAAAGCTTCAAGCTCGGCTTCAACTTCGGCAAGACGGACGGAAAACAACGGATCGTCCCCGATCGCCCGGCCGCCGCGATAGACCTGTTGGCTCAGCGCTTTTAGCCGACCGAGTGCGGCCAGCGACAAGCCCGTCAAGGCCAGGTTCGTGCGTTCATGGCCCAGCAGGTATTTCGCAATCGTCCAGCCTTCGTTTTCAGCGCCGACCAAGCGCGTCGCGGGCACGCGGACATCGGTGAAGAACACTTCGTTAACCTCGTAGCCGCCCTCGATCAACCGGATCGGGCGCATCTCAATCCCGTCCATGTCGAGATCGAGAAGGAGGAAGGAGATGCCTTCCTGCGGCTTTCCCGCGTTTGATGTCCGGACCAGGCAAAAAATCCGGTTGGCGTATTGGCCAAGGGTCGTCCAGGTCTTTTGGCCGTTGACGATGTAGTCATCGCCGTCCCGATCTGCGCGGGTTTTGAGGCTGGCCAGATCGCTACCGGCCCCGGGCTCGGAATATCCCTGACACCACCAATCGGTGCCGTCGAGGATCCGCGGCAGATATTCAGCCTTTTGCGCGGCATTGCCGAATTTCAGCAAGACCGGGCCTAGCATTTTAACGCCGAAAGGGACCACGCGCGGGGCATGCGCCAGGGCGGTTTCTTCTTCGAAAATATGGGCTTGCGTCGGCGTCCAGTCTTGGCCGCCATAGTCTTTGGGCCAAGTGCCGGCAAGCCAACCCTTGGCGCTTAAAATCGCGTGCCAGCGGGCGTAGTCATCGCCGCGCAATTCTTGGCCCGTGCGAACCTTCTCAGACAGCTCTGCCGGTAGATTGGCCGTTAGGAAGGCGCGCAATTCGGTCTGAAACGCCGCCTCTGCTGGTGAATAATTCAGATCCATCACCGTACCCCCAGATCTGCAAATGTGCTGCCGTCTTTCGCCATCTGGACCAGAAGCGGCGGCGTCTGCCAGAATTGGTGGTCCTCTTCTGAAAGCTTGCTCAGCGAGGCTACGATCGACTTGGCCCCAAGCGTGTCGGCGTAAAACATCGGCCCGCCGCGCCAGCGCGGAAACCCATAGCCAAAGAGAAACACCGCATCGATATCAACCGGCGCCTCCGCGACGCGGTCTTCAAGCACGCGGGCGGCCTCTGCGATCATCGCCATCGTATAGCGCTCCACGATATCGGTATCGCTGAATTTTCTGGGGGTGATGCCGTTGCGCCTTTGGACCTCGTTGATGATCATAGGCAGATCGGGATTGGCCGTCGGTCCATCGCCGCCATGTACGTAGTAACCACGCCCCGATTTTGCGCCGAATTGCCAAGCCTCACACAGCGCATCGCCCACCTCGCCGTGGTAGCGTATATTTGCCGGGCGGGTGGCTGCCAGGCGTTTGCGCGTCGCCCATGCGATGTCGAGCCCGGCAAGATCAACCATCTGAAACGGGCCCATAGCAAAGCCAAAAGCCCGGATGGCGGCGTCGATCTGGGTCATCTCAGCCCCGTCCATCAACATGAAATCTGCCGCCTTGCGGTAGGCCGACATGATCCGGTTCCCAATGAAGCCCTCGCCCACGCCGGACCGCACGGCCACTTTCTTCAGCCGTTTTGCAATGGCAAAAGCGGTTGCGGTCGCCTTTGGTGCCGTGGCGTCGGCCACAACGATCTCCAACAGCCTCATGATATGAGCGGGCGAAAAGAAATGCAGTCCGAGCAACCGCTCTGGAGCTTTAAGTACGGTGGCCATCTTGTTGATATTCAGATAAGATGTGTTTGTCGCCAAAAGCGCCGGCTGCGCCGCCGACTCGGCCGCTTCAAGGACCGATTTCTTGACGTCGAGATCCTCAAAAACGGCCTCGATCACAAGGTCACAACCAGCCAGCGCCGAAAAATCGGTTGCCGTCTGCAGATCAATGTTGGCCCGTTCCTTGGTTGACATCTTTCCCCGTTTTACGGCGGCGTCCAGATTGTGCGCGATTGTCTCCGCACCTCGGTTTACGGCGTCCTCGGATTGCTCCGTGATCACGACGGGAAATCCCGCCAGCAGGAACGTTGTCGCAATGCCCGCGCCCATCGTGCCCGCTCCGATCACGCCGATGCGGGTGATGTCGATCGGCTCCAAACTCGCTTCGGGCACCTTTGCGACGGCACGCTCTGCGAAAAACGCGTGGATCAGGCCTGCCCGCTGTGGACTGTCGAGGCAAAGCTGAAACAGGCGACGCTCCTCCGCCAGCCCGTCGGATATCGGTTTGCAAGCGGCCGCAACCGCTTCGACCGCCCGGTGTGGGCTGAACAAATGCGCCTGTGACTTCGATAGCTTTTTTGCAACATGATTAATTGCATCGCTATCGACATTGACGTGGATATCCGCGGTGCGCCGTGTCGCCAGTTTGCCGTCCAGCACATCCTGTGCCGCAGCTAAAGCGACGTCTCTGGGCGCGCCCTCACGGACGGTATCTATTAGACCCAGCTTGGCCGCATCTGCGGCGTCGATCCGGCGGCCCGTGGTGATCAGATCCAGCGCCGCCTGGGTTCCGATCAGGCGCGGGCCGCGCTGCGTGCCGCCTGCGCCGGGGATGATGCCCAGGGTCACCTCCGGAAAGCCCAATTGTACACCTGGGATCGCGATGCGGGCATGGGCCGCGATCGCCACCTCCAGCCCGCCACCCAAAGCCGCGCCATGCAGCACGGCGACAACGGGCACGGCTGCATTTTCAATTCGCAGACAGACTTCGGGCAGCCAAGGCTCTGTCGGGGGTTTGCCAAATTCGCGGATATCAGCGCCCGCAATGAAACTGCGCCCGGCGCCATAAACTGCAATGACCTCAACCGCGTTTTCCAGCGCTGCCAAAGCGTCGACAAGGCCCGCCCTCAGGCCCGCGCTTGCCGCGTTGACCGGCGGGTTGTTGAGAGAAATAAGGCCTAAATTGCCGATTACTTCGGTTTTGACAATGTCGCTCACGGCAGACCCTCCCCTTGAGGCGACACTAACAAAGAGAGCAAAAAGGCCAAGGTATTTGCGCCCGCTACCGGGTGATCGGTCGGACCAGCCCCTCTTGAGCAACGGATGCTACCAACGTGCCTGCGGCATCGAAGATCTGCCCACGTGTCAGCGCGCGGGCACCACCAGCCCAGGGGCTTTCCATGACATAGAGGTGCCAATTGGCGAACTGGGTTGCGGCGTGGAACCAAACTGCGTGATCGAGGCTGGCGGTCATCACCCGGCCCGAATAGCCGCTTTCGCCGTGCGGGCGGAGCGCTGACCATAAGAGCATCATGTCAGAGGCATAGGTCAGCGCGGCCTGGTCCAGCTGCGCTGCGACGGGCCCGGGATCGCGCGCCAGCCGAAACCAGGCGGCATGGCGGTCGCTCGCAGGCGCAGGCGCGGTGTAGTCCACCGGATCGACGGGGCGGACCTCAATGGCAGATGGGCGCAGAATGTCGGCCCTGCGTTGCGGTGCGGATTGTTCGGCAAGGGCGGCCTTCAACGCCTCGCGCCCGGCCAGACTTTCCGGGCGCGGCACCTGCGGTGCAGTATGGGCATGCTCGAACCCCGGCTCCTGCACGTGAAAAGACGTCGAAAGGTTCAGGATTTGCCGTCCAGCCTGGATCGCAACAACCCGGCGCGTCGTGAATGAGCCGCCGTCGCGGGCGCGATCGACCTCGTAGATGATCGGTTGGCTCGGATCGCCGGGGCGCATAAAATAGGCGTGAAGCGAATGGGCCGGGCGGTCATCTGCCACCGTATTTCCCGCAGCGACCAGCGCTTGTCCCACAACCTGGCCGCCAAAGATGCGGTGTTTGGTTTCGCCGCCCGCGCCGGTCCCGCGAAAGAGGTTTTCGTCCAATCGCTCGAGCTCAAGCAGGGCCAGCAGATGTTCGACCGGATCGCTCATCGCACGCGCACCGCCTGGACCCCGTGGCTGAGCATGAAAATGATCGTCGCGGCACAGACAATCGAGGCACCCGTAGGTGTGTCGAGCAGCAAAGACGCGCCCAGGCCCAGAAGCGTTGCAGCCATGCCCAGAACGGCGGCCACGGCCGCCATCACCTCAGGTGAGCGGGCCAGCGGCCGCGCCGACGAGGCCGGAATAATCAAAAGTGAGACGATCAACAGCGCGCCTACAACCTTGATCGCGACGGCCACGACAAGGGCAAATGCCAGTGTTAAGACCATCTGTTCGCGCGCCGGATTGAGACCTGCGGCATGGGCCAGGTCGGGGTTCAGCGTTACCGCCAAAAGCCCCTGCCAGCGCCAGATCAGCAGGACAAGCGCGACCGCCGCGCCGGCCCAGATGATGGCGAGGTCACCTCGGGTTACGGCCAGGATGTCGCCAAACAAATAGGCCGACAGGTCAGATCGCGCGCCCGGTATCAACGACACAGAGACCAACCCGAAGGCCAGCGCGCCATGCGCCATGACGCCAAGTAGGCTGTCGGTCCCCAAGCCGCGCTCGGCCAGGCCCGAGACCGCAAGCGCCATGGCCAGGCTGACGACCAAGACACCGGCAAAGATCGGGCCTGAAAGCGCAAGCGCCAGCGCGACGCCCAAAAGTGCTGCATGGGCTGTGGCATCGCCGAAATACGCCATGCGGCGCCAGACAATAAACGCCCCCAATGGCCCGGTAATCAGCGCCAGACCAATGCCCGCGAGGGCCGCACGGACGAGAAAATCGTCAAGATCAAGGATCACTCAGCCGCCTCACGGTCGTGGGCATGGTCTGGTGACGGATGATGACGCGCGTGGTGGTCATGGCCGTGATCGTGTTCATGACGATAAAGCGCCAAAGCGCCTTGCGTCCCGGCGCCAAAGAGGGCGCGGTATTCGGGTGCTGTGGCGACAACTTCTGGTCGTCCCTGGCAACAGATATGGCCATTGAGGCAGACCACCCGGTCAGAGGCGCGCATCACGACATGCAGATCGTGGCTGACCATAAGAACAGCCATCCGATGCTGATCGCGCAGCGCTTCGATTTGCGTGTAGAACGCGGCCGCACCGGGTTGATCAAGCCCTTGGGTCGGCTCGTCGAGGATCAGCAGATCCGGCGTGTCGATGATCGCACGGGCCAACAGGACGCGTTGCAATTGCCCGCCTGAGAGCGCCGTGAGCGGTTCATTTGCCACCCCTTGAACGCCTGCTTTTCGTAGTGCCGCGTCTGCCCGTTGCTTGGATACACGGCGCGGCAAGGACAAAAACCTGGTCACGGTCATCGGCAACGTGCTGTCGAGATGGAGCCGCTGCGGCACATAGCCGATGCGCAGCGCCGGCTTTTGGGTGACGCGACCTGCGGCGGGTTGCAATGCGCCGATCATCGCTTTGATCAGGCTTGTCTTGCCCGATCCGTTCGGGCCGACGATCGTGACAATCTCGGCTGCGTCGATGGCAAGGTCCACTGCCTTTAGCACTGTGTTTCGGCCGTAGTTTACCCGCAAGCCTTCGGCCGCAATCAGGCTCATACAGCCCCCTGCCTGGCGCATTCACCGCACAGGCCTTCAACCTCGATGACACAGGCCTCAAGTGAGAAATCGACCGCGTCTGCCGTCGCCGCGATGGCAGCACCTGCCGCGTCCGAGGCGGCCTCGGCCACGGCCCGGCATTTGCGGCAGATCATGAAAACCGGCGCATGCGGGCTTTCCGGCGCGGTGCAGGCGACATAGCCGTTCAGACGTTCGACCCGATGCGCCAAGCCGGCGCGCGTGAGAAATTCCAACGCGCGATAGGCCGTGGGCGGCTGGGCCCGCTTCCCCTCTGCATTAAGCCGTTCCAGAATGTCATAGGCCCCCAAGGCGCGATGTTCTTCGAGCAAGATCTCAAGGACCCGGCGCCGTGTTGGTGTCAACCGCAAACCTTCCGAAGCGGCGCGCGCCTCAGCGGTCTCTATGCTGCAGGCAATGCAGCGCGCATGATCGTGATCGTCGAAAACCGAAATTTTCATGATCCCTCGTATTGATACTTTATAACACTTTGGGTAGGGATGCGCCGTTGTCCCAAACTCAAAGCGCGATGTCCATGAGATTCTTTCCCGCCGTCCTGGTTACGTCCCTCTCCCTGCCGGCCGCCGCAGAGGTCCCCGGTGTAGTTACCGATATTGGCCCCGTTCAGTCCCTTGTTGCAACGGTTCTAGGTGACCTGGCGACGCCGGACGTCTTGATCGAACCGGGCGCAAGCGCGCATGATGCGTCGCTTCGACCCTCCCAAGCGCGCGCTTTGTCGGGCGCGGATCTGGTGGTTTGGGTCGGGCCGGGCCTGACGCCGTTTCTGAGCGAGCGCATTGATGCACTGGCGCCTGATGCTGTGCATTTGGATCTGAGCGCTGTGCCGGGTTTGACCGAGTGGCCGTTGCGCGACGAGCTGCATGGCGACCATGGCCACGATGATGACCACGGCGATCACGATGATCATGATGATCACGCCGAGCATGACGACCACGATGATCACGATGATCATGCTGAGCACGATGACCATGCTGAGCACGACGACCACGACGAACATGACGACCATGCGGAGCATGACGACCACGACGAACATGAACACGACGAGGCGCATGCCGAAGACGGTCATGATGAAGAACATGCCGATGCGGGCGAAGCGGGCCATACCGATGCGCATGGCCATGACCATTCCGAAGGTGGTGTCGATCCGCATCTCTGGCTCGACCCCGACAATGCGCGCATCTGGCTGCCGGTCATCGCCGCGGCACTGGGCGAATTGGATCCCGAAAATGCCGAGATATACAGCGCCAACGCCGAAGGCGCGGCGCTTGCCATCGCCGTGCAGACCGCCGCGATCGAAGACAGTTTAAGCGGTGGTGATCAGCCGCGCTTTATCGTGGCCCACGACGCCTATCAGTACTTTGAGCGCCGCTTCGGCATTGAAACCTTGGGCGCCATTGCGCCCTACGACGCAAGCGCACCGTCGGCGGCGCGGCTGTCTGAGTTGCGCGACCAGCTTGTCGATGCAAATGCGGAATGCCTGTTCACTGAGCCGGGCTTCGACCCAGGGCTGGCCGAGGCTATCGAGGCAGATGCGATGTTCCACGAAGTTGATCCTTTGGGCAGCGCATTTGACGCAGGACCTGGTCTTTACCCCGCGCTCTTGACGCTGATGGCCGAAACGCTGAGCACTTGCCGCTAAACGTTTAAAATACGGCGCCCTTGTAAATCCTCGGCGAAGGGCCACTTCACCGGTTGCTAACCATGCGCGCGCTACGCTTAAGCGCGGCGCTCCCCTTGCGGGCCAAGGGGGGCGCCCCTAAGACTACCGCGACGCGGCGATGCGTAAAGATCAAGGCCCGAGGCAGGTGAAATGACCGATCCGTACGACACTTACATGAACACGCTGGTCCCGATGGTGGTTGAACAGACCAGCCGGGGAGAACGTGCATACGACATTTTTTCACGGCTTTTGAAGGAACGCATCGTGTTTCTGTCCGGGCCGGTGCATGATGGGATGAGCTCGCTGATCGTAGCGCAGCTTTTGCATTTGGAGGCTGAAAATCCGTCGAAAGAGATATCGATGTATATCAACTCGCCCGGTGGCGTGGTGACCAGCGGCCTGTCGATCTACGACACCATGCAGTACATCAAGCCGAAGATCTCCACGTTGGTGGTCGGGCAGGCGGCGTCGATGGGCTCACTGTTGCTCACGGCGGGGGAGCAAGGCATGCGCTTCTCGCTGCCCAACAGCCGGATCATGCTGCACCAACCCTCAGGCGGCTATCAGGGTCAGGCCAGCGATATCATGATTCACGCCGCTGAAACGCAAAAGCTGAAAACGCGGCTCAATGAGATTTACGTGAAACATACCGGCCAAGTGATGGAAACAGTGACCGACGCGCTGGAGCGGGACAATTTCATGGACCCCGCCGAGGCGAAAGACTGGGGACTCATTGACGAGATTGTAGAAAATCGAAACTCGGATGACGAATAATTCGCGTTTTGGCCCGTTTTTGCGCGCCCCGATCGCGGGGCATTTTGAGATTGTGACCGCTCTTTGCGTGCTCTAGGCTACGGACAAGCACGGCAGGGGGGTCGGCACGCGCGGCCTCAGACCTTCGGTCTGGGCAGAACCTGAGGTAGTTACCATGGCAAATTCGTCCGGCGGCGACTCTAAGAACACGCTCTATTGCTCGTTCTGCGGCAAAAGCCAGCACGAAGTGCGAAAGCTCATTGCAGGGCCCACGGTGTTTATCTGCGATGAATGTGTCGAGCTGTGCATGGACATCATCCGTGAGGAGACCAAGGCCACCGGGCTGAAGTCGACCGATGGTGTGCCCACCCCGCGCGAGATCTGCGATGTGCTAGACGATTATGTCATCGGCCAGGGACATGCCAAACGCGTGCTCTCGGTCGCGGTGCACAATCACTACAAGCGCCTGAACCAGGCCGGCAAATCAGACATCGAACTGGCGAAATCCAATATCCTGCTGATCGGCCCGACGGGCTGCGGTAAAACGCTTTTGGCGCAGACACTAGCACGCATCCTCGATGTGCCGTTCACGATGGCCGATGCCACCACGCTGACCGAGGCGGGCTATGTCG
>JBCCXT010000040.1:0-36776 GCA_039191215.1 Pseudomonadota bacterium | reverse complement strand
GGATCCTGCACGAATACGGGATCGGTTGGCGATTGGCTAAGCCGCTTCATGCATGTGGCTTAGCGCGCCTGCCACGCTGGCTCAATCCGCGCCGCGCACTGGGATCGAGGCACCAAGGCTTGGCCGCAACACGCGCTGGAGCACATAAAGTGCCACAGCCGCTGCGATCCCAATCGCATCTGTCGCAAGCCCGCCGGAGATCATGCAAAGGGCGGCGGCAATCAGCGCCACGCGCAGATACCAGACCGCACGCGCGCCAACAAACCAGCCCTGCACACCGGACGACAACAGAAAGACGCCAAAGGTGGCCGTGCAGGCAGCAATCGCGATCTCCCACCAGGCGCCCTGCCACAAAAGGACCGAGTTGTAGAAAAACATAAACGGCACGATGAAGGCCGCGATCCCGATCCGGAAAGAAGCCACGGAGGTTTCCATCGGGTTGGCGCCGGAGATGCCCGCCGCGGCATAGCTTGCAAGTGCCACGGGCGGTGTGATCGCGGATACCACAGCAAAGTAGAAGACGAAGAAATGCGCGGTGAGCGTCGGAATACCCAGATCGATCAAGCCCGGCGCCACGACGCTAGCCGCAACCGCATAGGCGGCGGTTGTCGGCATGCCCATGCCCAACAAGATCGCGATGCACATGGCAAACACCAGCGCCAAAAGTTGGCTGACACCGGCCAAATCCAACAGCACACCTGAGAACCGTGCGCCCACCCCGGTAAGGGAGATCACGCCGACAATGATGCCAGCGCAGGCACAGACAGCGATGATTTGGATCGACATGACCCCGGCAAGTTCCAGCGCCTTGAGAAAGCCCCTAAGACCCAGACCGATCCCGGCGCCAAAAAACTCGCGCACCGACACGTAGATGAAGGTCGCGATCACCACCAGGGTCAAGACGGTCGACAGCGTCATCATGAACATGCCCGGCTGGGTCACACCGACATCGTTGACGGGTGCGGTGAAGTAGAGAATTGCCAGCAGGACCGACATCACGGCGATTGCGATGGCCAAGAGGCGCTGGATAGTCCATTGACCGGCAAGGCGGAAATGCTCCGGCAGCATCCAACTGACAACAACCGCCGAGACAGTGGCCAGCGTGCCTGCGCGGATGACCGAGTAGCCCGCAAACAGCGCCCAAATCAGGATCACAATGGGCACAAAAAGGTAGACCTGCCGAACCATTCGCTTGAGCTTGGGCAGTTCATCGTCGCGCATGCCACGCATGCCAAGCTTGGCGGCCTCAAAATCGACCATGAAATAGATCGAGGCAAAGTAGAGCACCGCCGGAATGATCGCGGCGATCGCGATCTCTTGGTAGGGGATGCCGGTGATCTCAGCCATGATGAAGGCGCCCGCCCCCATGATCGGCGGCATGATCTGCCCGCCGGTGGAGGCACCGGCCTCGACCGCGCCGGCCACGCGCTTGTCATAGCCCACCTTTTTCATCAGCGGGATGGTGAGGGAGCCTGTGGCCACCACGTTACCGGCCGATGTGCCGTTGATCATCCCCATCAGGCCAGAGGCGAAGATCGCCACTTTTGCCGGACCGCCACGCGCGCGTCCCGCCGCCGCAAAGGCGAAATTCACGAAGTAATCGCCAACTTTGGAGGCCTGAAGGAAGGCCGCAAAGATGATGAACAGGATGATATAGGTCGAAGACACTGCCGTTGTCGGCCCCAGAATGCCGGCATCCGAATAGACATGGCCGAAAAAGCGCTGCCAACTATAGGCGTTTTGTACCGCCAAGATGCCGGGCAGCAGATGCGCGGTGAAGGTATAGGCCAGAAAAACGCCTGTGATGACCACCAGGGCCAGGCCCGCAACGCGCCGGGTCAGCTCCAAGATCATGGCCGATCCTGCGGTCGCGGCAAATGCCACGCCAATAGGCACTTCTGGCGTGCCCACTTGGTTGCGCGCCGCGGTGCCAAAGATCGCCACCAGATAAAGCGCAATCGCTGCGGCGCAAAGCGCTAGGACGACATCGCATGCGGCGAATTGCCAGCGCTCGCGTCTCTCCAACCAGCCAAGTGCAATTGCCCCGAAGGTGGCCAGCAGAAGCGGCCAACCAAATTGATATGTCTCTGCCTCGTAAATGCCTGCATAGGATTCAAATGGGCCAGCCAGCCGTTCATGACCGGCTGGCAGCGACATCCAAACCGTCACCCCGCCTAGCTCCACAGCTTGTCCGCTAGCCAAAAACTGGGCAAAGCCAAAAGCCGTCCAGCCCGCATAAAGAGCAGGCAGGGCCAAGGCCAGGGTTAATAAGCTGAGCGCTTTCGGCGTCTGCCGCCCTGCCTTGTCCGCGTCAAAGCGATGTGCGGCGAACAGTAAAAAGCCCAAAGCCAGCGCGCCCGCGATATGCACGATGCGAAAATTCCAAGTCTCTAGGGGCAGTTGCGGCAAGAACCCAATCTCGACCCCGGTCAGCGCTGAGATTGACACCCCGTTCAGCGCAAGCATATGGAAGGCAGCGTAAACCGTGGCCAGAGAGACGATGAAGAGGGCGGCCCAGCCGGAAAATAGCCGCCGATTGCCCTCGATCGGTTCTTCATCCACGCCTTCGGCCAGGACGTGATCTTGCTCGGCGGTTTGGTCGCTCATTGTACTATCCCTCGCATATCCTTGCCGATCCCCCTGGCCTCACCTGCCCGGCTCGCGTTAGGCTCTGGCCAACGGGCACCCCGTCCCGAACGCTTTTGGAGGACGTATTATGAGTTTCAAAACCGGCATCGGTGTAGCCGTTGCGCTGATCGCAATCAGCGCGGCCCCTGCCCTTGCCCAAAGCACCGAGATCTGCCCCAGTTTGGGCACCGGCGCTGTTTGGATTGGCGGCGATGAGGCAAGCTCTGACGTGATGACCGCGCAGGCGCCGCTGGACCAATCGGGCGTGACGGTGCCGCCAAGCGGTAATGTTCTGCAGGCTTTCACGGTCAGCACACCCGGCCAGGTGCGGGTTGAGGCCCTGCCGCAATTTGGCGGCGACACGGTCATCGAGCTTTATACCACCGAGGGCACCCTGGTTCTCACAGATGACGATTCGGGCGGGAACTTCGCCAGCCGCGGCGAGGTTCAATTGGACGCGGGTACCTATTGCCTGCTGACGCGCAGTTTCGGCGGCGGCCCGCTGGTGACCGATCTGCGTGTCGCGCGCGCGGAGATGGAGGCGCTGACCGACGGATGGTCGGGCGGGGCGGATTACTTTTCCGGCGTTGAGGCCTGTCTGCCGACCACACCGGCGACGCTGCTTGGGCAGGGCCCGATTGACGGGCAATTGTCGGCGGGCGTCTCTCAGACCAACACGACGCAGGCCGTGCCCTATTACCGCTTCAGCCTGGCCAGCCCGCAGGCGCTGACCATCACGGCAGAAAACGAATGGGCCGATCCCTACATCTATATCTTCGACGGCCAGGGAAACCTCATCGCCGAAAACGACGACTATAACGGGTTCGACAGCCAGATCGACTTCACGCAAAGCCTGCCGCCGGGCGATTACTGTATCGGGATGCGCGCGCTGAGCGATCCCAATCAGCCGGTCACATTGTCGGTCTTGGGCTATGATCCGCAACGCGCGCTGTTTCAGCTTTATGCCAGCGGAGAGGCCAGCCCGCCGCCCGGGTCGGGCTATCCGATCACCGAGCTTGGCGTGCTGCAAAGCCGCCTGGTCTATGATCAACCTGTTGGCGCCGACGCGGTATGGTATTCCTTCTCTGTGCCTGCGGGGGGTCTGGTTCTGATCAACGCGGTGGAGATCTCGGACAGCGACCCGAGGATCACGCTTTTTGACGGCGCTGGACGGATGCTGGAATTCAACGACGATGCCGGGGCCACGCTTGACAGCCGGATCGCCACGCCCGTGGGTCCGGGCAATTACATGCTTGGCGTGATGCAGTATTCGCAAGGCTATAACGGCATCATCCGCGTCTCCATCGAGCGCTACGTTCCCGCTCAATGAGCTCTTGTCGGGGCCGCCTGAATGACAGGCGGCCCCAAGCTTATTATGGCTCAAAGCCAAGTTTTTAGCCGCCGAAGATCATGTCGGCTGCAATATCGGCATCGGCGTTTTCGGCAAACCACTGGGCCGCGCCCGGATGCCACATCAGGACATCGTTTTTGTCCCAATTCTCTGGCACGGTCGACCGCGCGGCCCGGTGGATGTTCACCATTCGCTCGTTGTCGGACATGATGATGTCGACGACGGCATAAACCAAGCTGTCGGGCAGCTCGCAATTCGCGATCGCGAAGTTCCACATCGAAACCGACCGGGCATCCGCTTCAAGCGTTGTGTAGGTGTCAGCGGTGATGGCAAAATCGGCCACCGGGAAAGAGCTTAGGATCGTCGCCTGCTCCTCTTCGGTAAACTCGATAATGTTGACATCCGTTTGCACTTCCAGCTGGCTGACCGCGGGCACCGGCACGCCAGCGGCAAAGGCGATCACGTCCAGCAGACCGTCCTGCAACTGGCCGCCCAGATCGGACCATCCGCCATTGCGGCGATCGTATTCGACGCCCAGCTCCGTCAGCATGCGCGGGAAATACGTGTCCGAGGTAGAGCCCGCCGGACCAAAGCCAATCCGCGCGCCAGCGGGGATTTCCGACACCGACGTGATGCCCGATGAGCTGAGCGCCGTGATCGAAAACGGCGTTTGATACATCGGAAACATCGCGCAGGCATTGGTCATCTGCAGCCCTGGCGCGATCGGGCTCAAGCCCTCAAGCGCCTCTTGCGCGGGGCCCATTGTGGTCATGCCGAACTGCGCCTCGCCGGTATGAACAAGCGCCATGTTCTGGCCCGGTCCACCGGTCACTTCGCCGCCGCCCGAAAGGCCCAGCTCTTCTGCGACCAAATTGGCCCAGCCGGAGCCATAAGCGAAATACGTGCCACCCTGGCTTGCTGTGCCAACGGTGAAGCTTTCCGGCCAGCCGGTGCGGTCCTGGTGTCCATCCGCCCAGGCAGCGCCCGCGCAGAGTGCAACAGCAGACGCCGTCGCGGTGATCTTGAAAAATGACATTTATGCCTCCCAGTTATGCCGCGCATTGATCGGCGGCGGAGTAGTGCCAGCAGCTCCCTCCGCCAGCATGCGGCACAGGGATGGCGCAATTTGCCACAAGTTCAACCGCACAAGTCTGCAATTCTGTGCGATTTGACAAAGAATTTAACTATCATGGGCAGGTTTCCACCCATTCCCGCCCCACCGATGGGTCGCCCCCGACCCAAAGGATCACTCATCGACGAAATGGTCCCGGCTCAGACCGTGGCGCTGCATCTTTTCATAAAGCGCCTTGCGCGAGATCTTGAGCGCCTCGTAAGTCGCTTTGAGAGAGCCGCCATGGGCGCTGAGGGCGGCTGCGATCAACTCTCTTTCATGGGCAGACATGGCATCGCTCAGGCCGTCGCTAGCGCTCCCACCCGACCCACCCAGGCTCAGATCAAGGCCCAGTACAAAGCGCTCCGCGGCATTGCGCAGCTCGCGCACATTTCCCGGCCAGTGTCTTGCCGCAAGCCCCGACAGCACGGCACCTGGCACATCGGGAACCGATCTTTTGTAGCGAATGGCAGCATCTCGGATCAGCTCGGAGAAAAGCGCCGGGATGTCCTCGCGCCGGTCCGATAGCGGCGGGATGTTGAGCGTGACGACATTCAGCCGATAAAAAAGATCGTCGCGGAAACTGCCTGCGCTGACCGCGCCGGCAAGATCAGCTTTGGCCGCTGCCACGATGCGGACATCCAATTCGATGGCTTCGTTGGCGCCAAGCCGGGTCACTTGGCGGCTTTCGAGCACATGCAGAAGCTTGCCCTGAAGCGGCAGCGGCAGGCTGTCGATCTCATCCAAAAAGATGATCCCCCCGCGACCATGTTCAAACTTTCCCACCCGCGCCCGCGCCGCCCCGGCAAACGCCCCGATCTCGTGGCCAAACAGCTCACTTTCGATCAGTTCAGCCGGAAGGGCCGCACAGTTGATCGGCACAAACGGGCCCGCCGCCCGGGCAGAGCTGCGGTGAAGCGCGCGCGCGGCCACTTCTTTGCCCGCACCGGTTTCACCCAGGATCAGCACATCCGCTTCGGTGTCAGAAACGGCCCGCAATTCCTGGCGCAGCGCCACCATCACCGCCGACCGTCCTGTCAGGCGCACTTCGATCGGGTCGCGGCGACCAACCTCCCGGCGCAACGCACGGTTTTCAAGCGTCAAGGCGCGCTTATCCAACGCTCGTCTGACGCTTTCGACAAGGCGCGCGGGCGCGTAGGGCTTTTCCAGGAAATCATAGGCACCGTCGCGCATGGCTTGCACGGCAAGTTCGACATCGCCATGGCCCGTCACCAGGATGACCGGCAATTCCGGGTCGATCTCTAAGGCGGCTGCCATCAGCTCCAACCCGTTCATGCCAGGCATGCGGATATCGGTGACCAA
Source organism: Pseudomonadota bacterium (assembly GCA_039191215.1). GTDB lineage: Bacteria > Pseudomonadota > Alphaproteobacteria > Rhodobacterales > Rhodobacteraceae > HKCCE3408. The sequence goes on along the minus strand of JBCCXT010000040.1, from coordinate 30,363 downwards.
AATGCCGTCAAACTGGCGGCCCAGCAATGCCAGCGCGGCGGAGGCGTCCGGCAGGGTCTCAGCCGTGAGATCTGCCAGCATGAGGCTCTGACGCGCCGCCTCACGCAGATCGGCCTCGTCATCGACAAACACAACAAGGCTCATTGCGCGGCCAGTTCCGGGGCTGCCGCCGCACGCAGATCGACGGTGAAAATTGCGCCGCCGTCTTGGTGGTTGGCCGCGCGCAACGCGCCGCCAAAATCACGCATGATGTTGTAAGAGATCGACAATCCCAGCCCCATCCCGCCAGAGCCTGGGCCTTTGGTGGAAAAGAACGGATCGAATATTTGCTCTGCCTCCTCACCGATCCCCATGCCTGTGTCGCGGACCGACACAGACCAACCCGCCCCAGCGGCGGAAACGCTGATCGTGATGACCGGCGCCTGCTGCTGCGTCATCGCATCAAGCGCGTTGGCCATCAGGTTGACCAACACTTGCGCCAACCGCACGCGGCCGCCTGTGACCCAAACCTCCGCATTGGGACGCTCAAAAACGATGGCCGCGCCGGCCTCATCCAACCGCGGCTGCATCAATCCAATCGCCTCATCGATTGTCGCCAAAAGCGGGATTGGGCCGGTCTTTTCCTGCGGGCGGCGGGCAAAATTGCGCAAATGCTTTGAGATTGCGGCCATCCGGTCGGCCATCTGGCTGATCATCCCGATATTGCGCCGCGCCTCGTCGGGCTGCTCTCGGTCGAGAAAGGTCGCGGCATTGTCAGCGAATGCTTTGACCGCGGCCAGGGGTTGGTTGAATTCATGGCTGAGCGCGGCAGACATCTGGCCTAGCGCGGCGAGCTTGCCGGCCTGGATCAATTCGGTTTGCATGCGGCGCAGTTCGTCTTCCGCGGCACGCCGGTCCTCGACTTCTTGGCGCAACTCCTCGGTTCGGATCGCCACGCGTGTCTCCAGCGTGGCGCGGGCATTGGCTTGGACCTCAAGCCGTTCCAAAAGGCGCGCGCGGCGCTGCCCCAAAAGTGCGGCCACAAGGCTTAGGCTAAGCGTGACCAGTACCAAAAGCGCGGTCGCCAGGCGTGCCTGAGTGAGCGCGGGTGCCACCGGGCTCAACACGTTCACGCGCCAGCCCGCCGCGGCCAGAAGCCCGGTGACGGCAACAAAGCTCTCACCATCGACGCTCAGCGCATCGATTGTCTCTGAAATGGCCTCACGCTCGGCCATCAAGGGGCGCAGCCGATCGATTGGATACTGTCGGGTGGCCTCAATCACCGGGCCCGCGCCTGGGGAAAGTCCGCCGAGCGCGCGAAAGTGCCATTCCGGCCGGTCGGACAGAAAAATCACGTTGCTCTGGTCCGTGACAATCACGTCAAATGGCCCCTCAGCCCAACTGTTTTCGACCTGATCAAGGGTAATCTTGACCGCAACCACACCGGCATAGCCGGGCCCGTCCAGCACCGCAGAGGCGAAGAAGTAACCGCGCCGCCCCGATGTCGTGCCAAGTGCGTGAAACCGTCCCGGCCCACCCGCCATGGCTTGCGTGAAATACGGCCGGTAGTCGAAACTGCGACCAATAAACGTGTCGGGGCGGCGATAATTGGACGCGGCAATGGTCAACCCGTCTTGATCCAACAGGTAGATATCAGAGACATTCAATCGCAGCGCGCTTTGGCGCAGCTGTTCGTTGGCAAACGGTGTCAGGCCCGCATTGCCGGGATCGCGCAACAGCTCCAACAGGATCGGCCGTTCGGCCAAAAGTGCCGGCAAGGGTGCGGCGCGGTCCAATTCTGAGCGCAGACCCTCAAGCGTCAAGGCAAGCGTCGCCTCAGCACTGTCGCCCAGGCGCAGCAGAAATAGGCGCTCAAGCCGTGGCAACGCAAAAACGGCGACCAGCCCGGCCAAAAGCAGACCCACAACAAGCGCCGAAAGCGCCGGTCTGCGGGTCAGATTTGGCCAAGCGAGCATAGCAGGGCCTAGCCCGACAGAGCCGCGACGATCGGGCCGAAATCCACTGCCTTCAACGAGGCACCACCGACCAAGGCGCCATCAACATCCGGCACGGCAAAAATCTCCGCCGCATTGCTGGGTTTGACCGACCCGCCGTAAAGCAGCCGGATCGCATCAGCCGCCTGTGCGCCGTAGCGCGCGGCCAATTGCCCGCGGATCGCGCCATGGACCGCGCCGATTTCGGCCATTTGCGGCACCAGGCCCGTGCCAATGGCCCAAACCGGCTCATAGGCCACTACCAGGTCACCCTCAACCGCCTCCGGCAGTGACCCATCGATCTGGCTGGCGATGACCGAAAGTGTCTCGCCCGCGCGATATTGCGCCTCTGTCTCACCAACACAGACAATCGGGGTCAGGTTCGCTGCGCGCGCCGCGGCGACCTTCGCACGGATGTCCGCATCACCTTCTCCGTGATCGGCGCGGCGTTCGGAATGGCCCAAAATGACATAAGTGGCGCCTGCATCAGCCAGCATCTGCGCCGAGATATCGCCGGTATGCGCGCCGCTTTCGACCGGGTGGCAGTCCTGCCCGCCGATTGCAATGGGCCCGGCCCGGCTCGCAAACGCAGCCAAGAGCGTAGCGGGTGGGCAGATCAAAACCTCCGCGGCCAGGTCCGACGGCAGCATCGCGGCCAATGCCTCAACCTCACTGACTTGTGCCGCAAGCCCGTTCATCTTCCAATTTCCTGCCGCCAGCTTTCCGCGCATCAGCCATCCCTCTATCCAAAAACAACCCGACTCGACGGCGTCGTTACCACGATTTCACCGCCAAGTGCATCGACTTAGCCCCAGCCCAGCATTGCGCGCTAGCTTGGCAGCAGATCCCCAAAGGAAGGCTTGCCGTGCAAAAATACTTTCCTGGAACAGGTAATTGGCGCAACATACCCGCACCTTTGTTGGATTTTTTGGATTGGATAGTGCGATGATTTTGATCTGGGGCACACGCGGCCGGACAAGCGAAGTTTACAGCGGGGATTTTTACTGCCCCGATTGCTGCGGGCAGAAGGGCTTTGCGCTGCAAGAGGTCAAACGCTGGTTCACCTTCTTCTTCATCCCCATTTTCCCAATCAATACGCTTGGGAAATATGTGGAATGTGGCGATTGTAAATCGACCTTTAACGAGCGCGTTCTGCAGTTGGACCCCGAACGCGCACGCGTTGAACTCGAAGCAGCATTTTCCGTGGCGGCCAAGCGGGTGATGTTCAAAATGGCTTTGGCCGACGGCGAGATCGATCAATCCGAGATCGATCAGATCACCTTAGCATTTGCCAATATCGCCAAGCGAGAGATTGATGCCGGCGACATCGCGGCAGAACTTGAAGCGGCGCGCAATGATACGAGCAGCGTCGTCGACTACCTGCGCGCCATCGCGCCGAACCTAAACGATACCGGCAAGGAACTTGTAATGCGCTCGGCAATTGCCGTGGCAAAGGCCGACGGCCATGTCGATGACAGCGAAGTGGCGGAATTACACGCTTTGGTTCCCGCACTTGATCTGCCGAAACCCTATGCCAACGGGATATTCGCGGAGGAAGGTGTGCGCCCGATTTGACATGTTCCGTGGCAACGCGGACGGGCGAGGGCTCCCCGAATGGGGGGCCTGAGCGTGTCCGCTCGCCCGCTTGCTTAAAAACCGCTTGAATGAGACGGCATGACAGGCGCGCATCCTGGCGCCGAAAGGCTACACTCGCCACGGCTCTCAACCGTCCGTCGCATAACCCGCCCGGATCACTCCGCGGCGACTTTGCCGGGTTTCAGCATCGCAGCCAGGTAACGCCCCGTATGGCTCTCGGGGCTCGCGGCAACGTCTTCTGGCGTGCCCGTCGCCACGATCCGGCCACCGCCATCGCCGCCTTCGGGTCCGATATCGATGATATGGTCAGCCGTCTTGACCACGTCGAGATTGTGCTCAATCACCACAACCGAATTTCCCTGCTCCACCAATTCATGCAGCACTTCCAGAAGCTTACGCACATCTTCGAAATGCAGCCCCGTTGTCGGCTCATCGAGTATGTAAAGCGTCCGACCCGTCGATCGTTTCGCCAGCTCTTTCGACAGTTTCACGCGCTGCGCTTCACCGCCTGACAGGGTGGTCGCCTGCTGGCCGACCTTGATGTAGCCCAAGCCCACCCGGACCAATGCATCCATCTTCTCACGGATACTCGGCACGGCCTTAAAAAACTCCTGCGCGTCTTCGACAGTCATATCAAGAACGTCGGCTATGCTCTTGCCTTTGAACTTAATTTCCAGGGTCTCGCGGTTGTAACGCGCGCCTTTGCAGGTCTCGCATGTCACATAGACATCCGGTAGAAAATGCATCTCGACCTTCAGCACGCCGTCGCCCTGGCAGGCTTCACACCGCCCGCCTTTCACGTTGAACGAAAACCGCCCCGGCTTATAGCCGCGCGCCTTGGCCTCAGGCAGGACGGCAAACCAGTCGCGGATCGGAGTGAAGGCTCCGGTATAGGTTGCGGGGTTGGACCTCGGGGTCCGCCCGATCGGGCGCTGGTCGATATCGATGACCTTGTCGAGATGCTCGAGCCCCTTGATCGTCTCACACGGCGCCGGTGTCTGGCGCGCGCCGTTAAGCTGCATCGACGCCGTCTTAAACAGCGTCTCAATTGTCAGCGTCGACTTGCCACCGCCCGAGACACCCGTGACACAGATGAAGGTGCCAAGCGGGAAATGCACGGTGACATCTTGCAAGTTGTTGCCCGAAGCTTTCACAACGGTCAGCTTCTTCTTGTTGCCCTTCCGCCGCGTCGCGGGCACCGCAATCTCGCGCCGACCGGCAAGATAGTCGCCCGTGACCGAGGCCTCGTTGGCCATGATCTCCGCCGGGGTGCCGCGCGCCACAACCTCGCCGCCATGCACGCCCGCGCCGGGCCCGATATCAAAGACGTAATCCGCCTCGCGCACGGCCTCTTCGTCATGTTCGACCACAATCACCGTATTGCCCTGATCGCGCAGCCCTTTGAGCGATGTCAGCAGCCGGTCATTATCGCGCTGGTGCAGGCCAATCGACGGCTCATCCAGCACGTAGAGCACGCCCGTCAAACCCGATCCAATTTGGCTGGCCAGTCGGATGCGCTGGCTCTCCCCACCCGAAAGCGTGCCCGCCGCCCGGCTGAGCGTCAGATATTCGAGACCCACATTGTTCAGAAACCCTAGCCGTTCACGGATTTCTTTCAGGATCGCACGCGCAATCTCGTTCTTCTGATCGCTCAGCGCTGCGGGAACGTCTGCCATCCATGCCGCCGCCTCTTTGATCGACATCTCGACCACTTGGCCAACATGCAACCCTGCGATTTTGACGGCCAAGGCTTCCGGCCGCAGGCGGTAGCCACCACATGAACCGCACGCCCTATTATTTTGATAACGCTCAAACTTCTCGCGCATCCAATCGCTGTCGGTCTGCTTGTAGCGGCGCTCGATATTGGGGATCACACCTTCATAGCTGCGCTCGACCTGATAGACCCGTCCGCCGTCATCGAAGCGGAATTTGATCTCATCCTCGCCCGAGCCATAAAGCAGGACTTGCTGGGCAAAGGCCGGCAGGTCCTTCCAGCGGGCATTCTTGTCGAACTCATAGTGATCCGAGATCGCGCCGAGCGCTTGTTTGTAGTACGGTGTCCCACCTTCGGGCCAATGCGTCTCAGCCAGTTGCATCAGCGGCATGGTTTGATCGGGCACAACCAAGCGTTCGTCAAAAAACAGCTCCACCCCCAACCCGTCGCAGGCCGGACAGGCGCCAAAGGGCGCGTTGAAGCTAAAGAGCCGCGGCTCAATCTCAGGGATGGTGAAGCCGCTGACCGGACAGGCAAAATTCTCCGAAAAGGTAATCCGTTTGGGTTCGTCGGCGGCGGTCTCCAGCACGGCGATCCCGTCGGCCAGATCCAGTGCAGTGCGAAACGAATCCGCCAGCCGCGTCTCGGCGCCTTCGCGCACCACAATCCGGTCGACGACCACGTCGATATCGTGGCGGAACTTCTTATCAAGCGTGGGTGGCGTGTCGAGGTCATACATCTCGCCATCGACTTTCACCCGCTGAAAGCCCTGCTTGCGCAGCTCCAGGAACTCTTTTTTGTACTCGCCCTTCCGGTCGCGCACGATGGGGGCCAGCAGATAGGCGCGCGTGCCCTCCTCCATGGCCATGACCCGGTCGACCATGTCTTGGACCTGCTGCGCCTCAATGGGCAGACCCGTCGTCGGGCTAAAGGGCGTGCCGGCGCGGGCGAAAAGCAGCCGCATATAGTCGTAAATCTCGGTGACCGTGCCAACCGTGGAACGTGGGTTTTTGGACGTGGTCTTCTGCTCGATGGAAATTGCCGGAGAGAGACCGGCGATATGATCCACATCGGGCTTTTCCATCATATCGAGGAATTGCCGCGCATAGGCGCTGAGGCTTTCGACATAGCGCCGCTGCCCTTCGGCATAGATCGTATCAAACGCCAAAGATGACTTGCCGGAACCCGACAGACCGGTGATCACGACAAGCTGGTCGCGGGGAATATCAACATCGATGCCTTTGAGGTTGTGCTCGCGCGCGCCGCGCACCTCAATCTTTTTCATCTCGGGCATGGATCACCTAGGTTTTGGCAGCACAAACTAAGTAGCGGCGCGACCCGCAGACTCAATGGGCGCGGCACACAAAGCATGGAACATTAAGAGAACATTGACAAGCCTGGACCGGAAAGCTGTGGATCACAGCTGATCCGCTGGAAAAACCGCCTATTGAGCCGCTAGCGACGTGTCCTCTGCGCAAACGTGACGCCGACGCTCGCCCCGCGTTTCTGTTTGCCTAATTCAGGTAAGACGGTTCTTCGACGTCCAGCACTTCGCGGATGGCGGCCAGATGCATGTCGCCGCTGCCCTCGTAATCATCCCATTGCTGGGCGGTCTTTTCGGCAACGGCATCGGCGGCGACATTCAGCTCCTGGCCGGTTTGCAACGCGAGGATGTAGGTTTCCGCCGCACGCTCAAAATAATAAATGAGATCAAAGCACTCGCCCACGCTTTGGCCGACCACCAGCACGCCATGCTGGCCCATCATCAAGATTGAATGGTTGCCCAGGCAGGTGGCCAGACGCTCCGCCTCGTCATCGAGGCCCATCCCGTCATAGCCCGCATCGACCGCGACGCGATTGAAAAACCGCATGCTCGTTTGGTCGATGGGGGGGATTGTCGGCTCTTTGAGCGTTGAGAGCACGGTTGCATATCGCGAATGCAGGTGCATGACCACGCGGGCTTGGGGAAGCTGGCGATGCAGCGCGCCGTGAATGGCCAGCGCCGTGCGATCGACGCCTTCGGCGGCATCCGGCTCATTGGCATCAACGACCAGCAGGTCGGAGGCTTTCAGGGTCGACCAATACTTGCCCTCAGGATTGACCAGGAAGCTGTTGCCATCATCGTTGATCGCTGCGCTGAAATGGTTTGCCACGCCTTCATTGAGGCCCAGCCGGGCGCACCAGCGAAATGTAGCGGCCAGGTCGGCGCGAAGTTCTGCATGATCCATCCGGGCACCTTTCCTTGCATGCGGCGGGCTGTCTATGCCCGCCTCCACAGAGCAAAGACCGCGCCCAATCACAAGCGTTTTTGCGCGCTGTGCCGTCGGCGCGATGCGGCCAAAGCCAGATGCGTCGCCGCGCCCAAACCGAAAGTGACGGCCAGAACGCCCATCAACCCACCATAACCCATGCCAAGCAGCACCGTGGCCATAACCGGGGTGCCAAGCGTGTTGCCCAGATTGCCCATCTGGGCGAGACCGCCATTGGCTAACGCGCGTGTGTCGGGCGTCTCGGTCAGCACGGGCACCGCGGCAAAGCTGCCACCCTGCACCAGGCCCAAAGCCGCCCCCAAAGCCAGGGCCAGGACCGGCGCACCGGGCGCCGCCCAAAGCGCCACGGAAATCAGCGCGCATAAGACAAAGCCCAAGATCACCACCGTGACCGGGCCTAAGCGGTTCATCAGCCACACACCCAGTGTCAGCGACGCCGCGATCGACATCAGAGGCATCGCGCCCAAGGTCAGCGCCCGCATGTCTTCCGGCAAATAAGGTGGGATGACTGTCAGAACCGCCAGGAAGGCCAATGTGTAGAACAGCCAGCCAAGGGCCGGGGCTGAAATGGCCGGATCACTGTAGATGCGGGCATGCACGGCCAGTAGCTCGGCCAAGCGGACGGGCTGCGGCGCGGCCATCACAACCGGAAGCCGCCGCGCCAGGACCAGCGCCATGATCGCCATGACGCCGCCATGGGCCGCGATCAGCGCGCCCAGCCCCGCGCGCGCGGCAAATGGCAGGCCAATCCAGGTCAGAAGCGTGAAGGCCACGGCAAAAAAAGTGCTCCACAGCGACAGGGCCAGGCCGCGGTCGCGCTCGGTCGCGACCTGGGCGATCAGCGTCGGCAGCGCCACAACCAGCGCCAGATGGGCCGCGCCCTCTAGCACGCGCAGCGCCAAAAAGACCGGCAGGGGCGGAAACGGCGCTTGCGCAAAAGACAGCGCGGCGCCGAGTGTCAGACCGGCCAGAACCGCCCGTCGTGGCCCGATGCGCCCGACCAGCAAACCCGCCACCACACCCAAAGCGATGCCAACCGTGCCCACCAGAGACACCGCAAAACCAAGTGCGCTGCCGGCGTGCGGGTAGATTTCAGGCAATTGGTCATAGATGACGCTGATCTTCGCGTATTGCCCCGCCGTTCCAAGCCCGGCAAGCCACATCAATAAGATGAGCGGCCAATCGGTCCGATCGGGCGAGGTTGCGGCTGCTTGCATATCGCGGCCTTGCCTCACCGCTCGGCGCGGGTCAAGCGGCCTTCACAAGGAACAGGGCGCGGTTTAGCTTTGGCCCACATCCACCGGATCAATCACAGGTGCCCCATGACCCGTCTAATTGCCGCCTTCGTCATTGCCATCTTTGGGATGGGGGCTGCGCAGGCACAAAGCTTCGATGACACGCCGGACACGATCCTAGTGCTGGACGCGTCAGGCTCGATGTGGGGTCAGATCGACGGGGTCAACAAGATCGTCATCGCGCGTGACGTCATCGCCGGGGTCATGGCCGACCTGCCCGAGACGCTGGAGCTGGGCCTGATGGCATATGGGCATAACCGGCGCGGGGATTGCAGCGATATCGAAATGCTGATCCCACCCGGCCCCGATACGCGCCAGGCCATCGTTGATGCCGTCAATACGATCAACCCACGCGGCCGAACACCGATGTCGGACGCGGTTGTCGCGGCCGCCAACGCGTTGCGCCATACCGAAAACCCTGCAACCGTCATCTTGGTCTCGGACGGTATTGAAACCTGTGAGGCTGACCCGTGTGCCGTCGCTGCCGAACTTGAGGCCGCGGGCGTCGGCTTCACCGCGCATGTGATTGGTTTCGACGTCGCCGCTGAGCCCGAGGCGCGCGCCCAGATGCAATGCCTGGCCGACACAACCGGGGGCGCGTTTTTGACCGCCGACACGGCCGAAGAATTGGCCGCGGCGCTGACCCAGGTGGCCGTGGCCCCGCCTGCCCCTGCACCGGCGAACGTCACCGTCACCGCCATCGTGGCGCCCGGCGGCACCATGCCGGTCTCACCGCTGGAATGGACCCTGTCGCAAGCTGGCGAGACGCGCCTTGGGCCTGTGGTCGCACCGGGATTTGTCGTGGAACTACCCGCAGGCGACTACAGCGTCGACGTCCTGCGTCAAAGCCAAGGCACACGCCACGGCACGGCCTTCACGGTCGCGGCAGGAGAGACCAGAGACGTCGTAATCGAATTGCCCGCGCTGCTGACGCCCGTGACCTTCGAGGCCCGTCTCGATAGCCCGGACGGTCCGCTGATCGAAGAGCCGGTCCTGTGGAGCGTAGGCGAGATCAGCGACACGGCCGGCAACCCGCTGGAAACGGATCTGCCCGCCGGTGCGTATAGCGTGGAGGCCTACTGGACCGCCACCGAACAGGTGCAAAGTTCTCAGATTTCAATCTTGGGCGCCGATCCGCGCCGAATTGTACTGGTCTTTGAGACGCCGACACCCGGGGCCACACTGATCGCGCCGGAAACGGCGGTGGCCGGATCAACCATCGAAGTAGCCTGGCAAGGCCCAGACTTTGACAATGATTTCATCGCTGTGGCCGAACCGGATCAGGGCGGCAATGGGATCAACCTGACCTACACGTCCGACGGATCGCCGCTAAGCCTGCAAATGCCACCGGAGCCCGGGTTCTATGAAATCCGTTATGTGCTTAGCGACGGGCGCGAGGTTATCGCGCGGCGCAGCATCGAAGTGACCGAAGTGCCAGCCAGCCTCATCGCGCCTGAAACGGCTGTGGCAGGTGCGACGATTGAGGTCGCCTGGCAGGGCCCTAATTACCAAAATGATTTCATCGCCGTGGCCGAGCCGGACCAGAGCGGCAACGGGATCAACCTGACGTATACCGCGAATGGCTCGCCCCTGGATCTGCAGATGCCGACCGAGCCGGGCAGCTACGAGATCCGCTACGTCCTTAGCCAAGATCGCGAAGTGATCGCCCGGCGCAGCATCGAAGTAACGGCGGTTCCGGCAAGCCTTGAATCGCCGACAACCGCGGTTGCGGGCGAAACCATTGAGGTGATCTGGCAAGGACCTGACTACCAAAATGATTTTATCGCCGTGGCCGAGCCAGACCAGAGCGGCAACGGGATCAACCTGACATATACCGCGGATGGCTCGCCTCTGGACTTGCAGATGCCGGCAGAGCCGGGCAGCTACGAGATCCGCTATGTCCTTAGCCAAGATCGCGAAGTGATCGCCCGGCGGGCCATTGAGGTTACCGATGTACCGGCCAGCATCACCGCGGCCGACAGCGCGATCGCCGGATCGACGGTTGACGTGACCTGGACCGGTCCGGACTATCAAAATGACTTTATTGCCGTGGCCGAGCCTGGGACGTCCGGAAACGGCATCAATCTGACTTTCACCACCCAAGGCTCGCCGCTTGGCCTTTTGATGCCAACCGAGCCCGGCAGTTATGAGATCCGCTACGTCCTAAGCCAGGACCGGCAAGTTGTCGCCGCCCGAATGATCGAGGTTACACCGGTGACGGCAACCCTGACCGCGCCTAGCACCGGCGTTGTTGGTGAAACCATCGCCGTGACTTGGGACGGCCCGGATTACGACAACGATATCATCGCCGTCGCGGAACCCGGCGCGCGCGGCGCCGGACGCAATCTTAGCTATACACGCGACGGATCCCCGCTCGGGCTGCAATTGCCCTCAGAGCCAGGCACGTACGAGATACGCTACGTGCTGAACCAAGACCGTGTGACCATCGCGGCGCAACAGATCAGTGTGGCCGACCTGCCGCCGGTCACCTTTGATGTCCCGCCACAAATCACCGCCGGCAGCGCCATGACGTTCCGCCATTCCGGCCCCAGCTATGGCAGCGATTTCATCGTCATCGGCCTGCCCGGCGATGACCGCGGCGAGGCGCGGACCTTCGATATCGAAGACGGCGCCGCGACAATCACCCTGCCGGACACACCCGGCACGTATGAGCTGCGCTACATCATGAACCAAGATCGCCGCGTTCTGGGCATGCAAGAAATCACGGTCGAATAGGCGCCAACCGACCCCGAGGATCGGGGTCACATCACGCACGGGGCCCCGGGGCCCCGTTCAATTGGATCATAGGCTAGATATGGATCACCCGATCATAGGCATCGAGGACCGATTCGTGCATCATCTCGCTGAGCGTCGGGTGTGGAAAGACCGTCTCCATCAGGTCTTCTTCCGTCGTCTCGAGCTTTCGGCCAACAACATAACCTTGGATCAGCTCGGTCACCTCCGCGCCGATCATATGCGCCCCCAATAGCTCACCCGTCTTGGCATCAAAGATCGTTTTGATCATGCCCTCGGCCTCACCCAGGGCAATCGCTTTGCCATTGCCGATAAATGGGAACCGGCCAACTTTAACGGCAAAGCCCAGCTCTTTGGCCTTGGCCTCGGTATGACCAACGCTTGCCACTTGCGGATGGCAATAAGTGCAACCGGCAATGCTTTCTGGCTTGATCGGATGCACGTTGTTCTTGCCAGCGATCAGCTCAGCGACCATCACACCTTCATGGCTGGCCTTATGGGCAAGCCAGGGCGCCCCGGCGATATCGCCAATCGCATAAAGTCCCTCCACGCCGGTCCGGCAGAACGCATCCGTGACGACATGCGTCCGGTCAACCTTCACGCCCAATGCCTCAAGCCCCAGCCCTTCGGTATTGCCGACAATGCCGACGGCCGAGATGACCGTATCAAATTCGTGCGGCGTGACGGTGCCGTCCACTTCGATATGCGCCGTCACCTTGTCCTTGGCCCGGTCAAGCGATTTGACCATGCCATTCTGGATGATCTTCATGCCCTGCTTCTCAAAACTCTTCTTCGCAAATGCACTGATCTCGGCATCTTCGACCGGAAGGATGCGGTCCATGACCTCGACCACGGTCGTCTCCGCGCCAAGCGTGTTGTAAAAGCTCGCAAATTCGATCCCAATGGCGCCCGAGCCGATCACCAGCAGCTTCTTTGGCATGTAAGACGGCGTCAGCGCGGCTTTGTAGGTCCAAACGCGCTCGCCATCGGCTTCGAGGCCCGGCAATTCGCGCGCCCGCGCGCCGGTGGCCAGAATGATGTTCTTTGATTTCAGCGTCTCGGTGCCCTTGTCGGTTTTGACCGAAACTGTGCCTTTGGCGGGCAGCGTCGCCTCGCCCATCACCACGGTGACCTTATTTTTCTTCATCAAATGGCCAACACCGCCGCTGAGCTGTTTGGCCACCGCGCGCGAGCGCGCAACCACCGCATCGAGATCGTAATCGATGCCCGTGGCACTCAGGCCAAACTCCTTCGCGCGGTGCATCAAATGGAACACCTCTGATGAGCGCAGCATCGCTTTTGTCGGGATACAGCCCCAGTTAAGGCAAATACCCCCCATATGCTCGCGCTCCACGACGGCTGTTTTCAGACCCAGCTGGCTTGCTCGGATCGCGGCGACATATCCGCCGGGACCGGCGCCAATGACCACCACGTCGAATGTCTGCTCGGCCATATCCCTGATCTCCTCCAACGGGCTTGAACTAATTCAACGTTAAACCACTTTGCGGCGGCGCGGCAATTGAGCTTATGTCGCAGGGTAGCGGCTTTGCATCTCACGCAAGACGGCGCCGTAGCTGCCGTCATCGAGAAACTTTTGTTCCTCCTTGGTTGTGTCCCGACCAAGCGCGTCATTGCGATAGGGAAACCGGCCAAAACGTTCGATGATCGCGCGGTGCGCATGGGCGTGCAGCACATTTTGCGCGCCTTCCGGGCCAAGCCGGTCTTGCATCAGGGCCAGCCCCTCATCCTGCACGGCCAATTCCTCAGAATGCAAAAAGGGCAGTAGAAAAAACTGCCGCTCGGGCATCGGGTAAGATTGATCGATATCGCGTGAAACGGCGCTGCGGGCCAAAGCCAATGCGCGCATATCGCCGACAAATGCCTGCGCCTGGCCGCGAAAGATGTTGCGCGAAAACTGGTCAAGCAGGATCAAGAGGCCAAAGAGACCGTCCGCCGTCTCCTCCCACTCGGTCATTCCGCCTTGTTGAGCCGTCTCGACGGCGGCGCCAAATGTCGCTCGGATTTGGTCGTCGAATTCAGGCTCGGACCGATACCAATCCTTCGGCTCACAGGTGACGCACCAAAAATCGATCACGTCGCGCGCTGAAACCATGGGTCTGTTCTCCGTCAGCTTGCCGCCTCAGCGCTTGTATCGGTGTCGGCTTCGGCGCTTTCCTCAACCGCATCGGCGTAAAATTCCTGCACCGCCTCCATCACCACCGGCGAGGCTTGCGGCAGCACCGGTGCATAACTCTCAGTCGCCTCCGAGACCGGCGAGGGCCGCACAGTCATGCGGTAGGCGGCATAAATGGACATGAAGGCCATCAGGCCGGCCAGAAAGAAGAAAAACCCGGATGCGCCGACATAGTCAATTACCAGACCGATCATGATCGGGCCGATGATCGCGCCAACGCCATTGATGAACAAAAGCCGCCCGCCAGCCGCTGCCATCTGTTCGTACTCCAAAAAGTCGTTCGTATAAGCCAAAAACAGCGCATAAAGCGGGTTGGCGAGGCCGCCAAAGAGGGCCGCCGCGATCAAAACGATGGCGAAGGCGCCGCCGAACAGGGCACCGGCCAACCCGGCAACGGCCCCCACAGCGCAGGTCAGCAGGATCAAAAGCCGCCGGTCCATCCGGTCCGACGCCCAGCCGATTGGGTATTGCAGGACCATGCCGCCGACGTAAAACGACGCCACAAAGACCGAGATCTGGCCAAGCGAGAACCCCTGTTCAGTGCCGTAAATGGCCGACATCCCGAACATGCCCGAATAGATCCCGCCCAGCACGAACATGCCCACCACGCCCAAGGGCGAGACGCGGATGACCTCCAACAGCCCCATGGGTTTGGTCGCCTCAAAAGGCGGGGTTGGTGTGACTGTGAGAAGAATCGGCGCAAAACTGAGTGAGACCAGCACCGACAGGATGATGAAAAGCGTGAAACCGGCGGGATCGCCCATGACCAGCAGCGCCTGGGCAATGACCACGCCGCTGAGCTGCACAACCAGATAGATCGACAACGTCTTGCCGCGATTTTCGTTGGTGGTGGAATTGTTGAGCCAGCTTTCAGCCGTCACATAAACCGCCGAGAAGCAAAACCCGATGATGGCGCGCAACGCGATCCAGGCGATCGGGTCGACGATGACAGGGAACAGGATCAGGGCGGCTGAAACCAGCGATCCAAGGGCGGCAAAGCTGCGGATATGGCCGACGCGGCGGATCATCCAGGGCGCGGCCTGGCTGCCGCCCAGAAATCCGGCGAAGTAGGCCGACATCACAATCGACAGCTCGGCCGTCGAAAAGCCCTCCAAATCCCCACGCACACCCACAAGCGTGCCGTGCAGGCCATTGCCGATCATCAACAGAAGAATGCCAAATAGCAGCGCCCAGGAATTGCGAATGACGTCGAGCATTGGCGCGCCTTCTAGCGGTAGAATCACCAGCAGGTTAAACCGCCGATGACGGCAATTCTGTTAAGCCTGCGACGGGATCAAGAGCGAAGCGTCGCCATAGGAAAAGAATCGATACTCGCGCGCGATCGCATGGCTGTAGATTTCGTGGATCCGTTCAGTTCCCATCACTGCTGCGACCAGCATCATCAGCGTCGATTTCGGCAGGTGGAAGTTGGTCATCAGCGCGTCTGTCACCCGCAATTGGTAACCCGGTGTGATAAAGATATCCGTGGCGCCCTGCCATGGATGCAGGCTGCCATCCGGGCCCGCAGCGGTCTCGATCAGCCGCATCGCGGTGGTGCCCACGGGGACAATGCGCCCGCCCGCGGCACGGGTGGCGTTGATCTCGCAGGCGGCCTCTTTGGTGATCTCGCCGCGCTCGGCATGCATGCGGTGATCTTTGATATCTTCGACCGTGACGGGCAGAAAGGTTCCAGCGCCAACATGAAGCGTGACAAAGCTGAACGTGACATCACGGGCGGCCAAAGCGGCCAACAAATCCTCGTCGAAATGAAGCGAGGCTGTGGGCGCCGCAATCGCGCCCGGCTTGGCCGCCCAAACGGTTTGATAATCCTCCAGATCCTGGGCGTCTGCGGCACGCCGGCCAGCGATATAGGGTGGCAGAGGCATGGTGCCTGCAGCTTGCAGCGCGGCTTGAAACGCCTCGCCCTCCAGGTTGAAGTGAAGGTGAATGTCAGGCTCCATCGACCTGACATCGCACGAAAAACCTGGATCAAACACGATAGTCTCGCCGACACGCAGCTTCTTTTGCGGCTTGACCAGTGCACACCAGCTGCCGTTCGGCCCCGGTTCGGTCAACGTCACCTCGATCTTGGCTCTGACCGGGCCCTGCTGGCTGAGCCGGTGGCGGGTGCCAAAAAGGCGGGCTGGGATCACGCGCGTGTCGTTGAGCACTAACCGGTCGCCCGGCTGCAGGATATCGACCAGATCACGCACATGCAGATCGCGCGTAATCGCCCCATCGGCAACTAGCAGCCGCGCCGACGACCTTGGTCGGGCCGGCCGCGTGGCAATCAGTGCCTCTGGCAGGTCGAAATCGAAGGCCGAGAGCTTCATGGGGTGGTCACTGGCTGACAATCTCCGGCGGCGGGCGGCGGAATATCTCGCGGAAGATGCCGGGGGTCAAAATCGACAGCGGATTGACGTTGACGCTCGACTGCCCGCCTGTTGTGCCCTGCAACCGGTAGGTGAAGCCAAACAGGCCCTCGCGGCGCGGCGCAAACAGCGCGCCTGCAATCCCGTTAACGATATAGACCGGAGAGATCACACCTTGCATGTCATAACGCCCTGCCGCGGATTCAAAGACGCCATCCATCGAGATGCCAATCGACGGGCCGACGGCCGTTCCCTCGTCAAGAATGATCGCACCCGGTCGGATGCGAAAACTCGCGTCAAGCTCACCCAGATTGATGCCTTCACCGCCCAGCTGTTCCAACAGGCCGACAACAGAGATTGCGTTGAGAAGTTCAGCCATGGCGGGCGCGTTGCGGATCCGCGCGCCATTGATCGACAGCGTGCCATCATAGGCGCCGACCGATCCGGTCGGCTGCAGCGCCAGGTTGAATGTCCCGCCAAAGCTGTTTTCAAAGAGGTTCGCGGCGCGCAGCACAGCGCCTGCATCATCGGCCTCGACCTGGATGGCCAGACCCTGGCTGGTGCGGTCCAACCGACCACTGATCGGTGCTGCGCCATTAACCCGGGCCTGGAACGCGCCGCTGAGACCGGCGCTCAGATCGGCGTCAACGCCGGTAAGTGCGATGCCATCGGCCAGGATCAGCCGATCAAGCGCTGCATCAATGGCAAGCCTACCGCCACTCCCGCCGCCCGCGCCCGACAATTGCCGCAGATCTACCGAGCCTCCGGCGATGCGGAGCCGTCCCGGCCGTAGCGTGCCGGTGATATCGGCGAAACTGTCGATCCGCGCCTCGGTGATGTCGAGCTGGGTGAAGCCGCCACCCGGCGCCAGGTCGATCGCGGCATTGAAGTCCAATCCGGCCGCCGCAAGTGTCAGCTCCGGCACCGCGGGCTCCGGCCCAAGCGTTGCGCGCAGGCCAAACTGGCCCGTTGTGCTTTGGCCAAGGCGCCAAGGCAAGCCCGGTACGGCAAGCCCGATGCCTGACAGATCAGAGCTCACACTCAGCTCCGGCGTGCCACCGGGCGGCAGATCAAGCGCGAAATCGGCCCCGCCCGAGCCCGATACCAAACCGCGCGGCAGGTTGATGCCCAGTTGCGCCAGCGTGGCAGCGTTGACCGTGATCCGGCCCTCTGCTCGGCTGCCCGCACCTGGCGCCAACACCTGGCTCCAGCGGCCGGTGAAACCGACCCCGTCAAGCTCTGCGCGACCGGCCAGCGCCACAAACTCAGGCGTGACGGTCAGATCAAGCGCGTCGGCGCGCAATTCACGGCCCGCCAACAGCCCTATTGCATCAACATCGCGCAGCGTACCGGCGGCGGAAAAACTGATCTCTTCGCGCGGGATGACCCGGCGAAAGTTCAGGCCCAATACCGCGCGCGCCTCAGCCCATCCCGTCGCGATGGCCGCTGCGTCGAGCGTGCTGCCGGCCAGCAGATTGACCGGCGGCAACGCCAGCAGCCCGCCAACCGCCTCCAATGGTCCGTCAATGGCCAGGTCGAACCGGGCATCGGGATTGCGCGGCCTGGCATCCTCGATCAGCATGGTTGAGCCGGACAGATCAATCCGCCCGCCGTCTGGTGCTGTCACCTCTGCCTGGCTCAAATGCAACGTGAACCGCTCGTCAAGGACAGAGAGATAGCCCGCAGCTTCGGTGATCGGCGGCATATCATCCAGCGCGTGCAGCGTAAGTTCGGAGAAATCGAACCGAATGCCGGTATGGGCGCCATCAGGCCCACGCCGGAACGAAGCGGCAAATCCCTCAATCCTGCCGGTTTCAAGGTTTTCGGTGACCCAGTCGCGGGTGCCGGGGATGACAAAAGCCGGCCAATAGGGAAAGAGATCTGTCGCGGGCAGCACCGGCATGCGCACATCGACGCGCGTCACCAGCCCGGCATCAGCGGCGCGGACATCGCCCCAGGCCTGGATATGGAGCGGCCCGTCAAACAGCACGGCCTGCCCGATCTGCAGATGAAAGTCTGGCGCGACGGTCAGGCGCAGATCAAGCGCGCCGCCTTCGAAGATGAGTGGTGCCTCAAAGAGACCGTCAGGCGCGGCGGTCAGGTCTGAGAATTGAAGCTGGCCGGTCATGACCTGGCCCGCGTCTCTGACGCGCGCCTCACCCGCTGCGGTAAAGCTCAACTGGTCAGAGGCGATGACCAACTCGTCAAAGATCAAGTGTCCTGCGGCCGCATCAAAGGTGATCGCGGTACCGATCCGTTCCACGGCGATGGGTGCGCGGCCATTTTGCGGGCGCAACTCACCCGGCCCCACATCAAGGGTGCCAGCAACATCCCCGACCCGGCCAATGTCCGAGACCTGACCGAGCAGCCGCCCGGTAATTGGCGCCTCCAGCAGATCAAGCCAGCGCAATGCGGGGCTTGCGGAGGCCAAATCGCGCGCGGCGATATTCTCGAAGGCAAAAAGGATGTCGTTGCGCCCCAAATCGGGATTGCGCGTGACGGCCAGTTCAACCCGCGCCTGCAGGCTGGCCGCGACCGAGCCGGTGATGCGCAAGGTCAAAGCAGCGCCCTTCTTTTCCAGCGCCATCTCCGCGTCTTGGCTTTGGATCAATTGCCCGGTCATCTCGTCGCTCAAGAGCACCACCAATCCCTCGCCCGAGATCTCTTCAAGCTCAGAAAAAGTCGGCTCCGCAAAAAGCCGATCGATGCTTTGCAATGTCTCGGTGATGCCCAAAGCCTGGTCGCTGGCGCCTGAGGCCACCGACAGATCGATCACGCCTTCGCGGTCACGGCTCAATCGCAGGCCCGCGCCATCAAGGCCGACCCGGCGCGGCCGCAGATCGCCGGATAACAGCGCCTGCCCGTTCAGCAGAACCGACACTTCGGGAAAATAGGCCCGCAAGCCGACCTCGTCGCGCATCTCAACACCAATGAGAACTATTTCCGGCGTGAAACGGCCCTGTGGCAGTTCGATGGCAATGCTCTCGGCCCCAAATTCGTAATCCGACACCGCCTCGTTCAGCCCCGCCATGATCTGGCGTTCCAGCCCGTCGGGCAGGCTGAGCCGGTTGTCGGTTGCCAAAAAAATCGCGATGACGCCAACGATGACAGGCAAAAGCAGGACCAAAATGGCCACCTCAACGCAGGCCACAACGACGCGCCAGCCGCGGCTGTTGCGCGGCGCCACGGGGGCGGCGTCCTGCGTCTGGGTTGTCTGCTCCATCTTTGCCCTCAAAGGCCCCCCTTTATCTTCACCAAAACCTGGCTAGCTTGCAAACAACACTTCGAGCGAGAGGAAGTCCTATGCCTGAGATTGGCGATAAAGCCCCCGATTTCACCCTACCCCGCGATGGCGGCGAAACATTGACACTGTCGGGGCTGCGGCCGCAAAAGGTCGTGCTCTATTTTTATCCCAAGGATGACACGTCGGGCTGCACCAAAGAGGCCGTCGCCTTTACCGAGCTTGCCGCCGATTTTGAGGCCGCCGGCGCGGTGGTTGTCGGCATCTCAAAAGACAGCGTCAAAAAGCACGACAAATTCATCGCCAAGCACGAATTGGGCGTGATTTTGGTGTCCGATGAGGAAAGCGATGTGTGCGAGCAATACGGCACCTGGGCCGAAAAGAGCATGTATGGCAAGAAATACATGGGCATTGAGCGGTCGACCTTTGTGATCGATGGCACGGGCACGATCACGCATGCTTGGCGCAAGGTGAAAGTCCCAGGCCATGCCGAGGCGGTGCTGGAAGCAGCCCGCGGGTGAGCGGCCTGGCAGAAATGGCGGTCGCGGTGCTGCGCACCGCTGATGGGCGTGCGAAGACGGCCCTGTCGCGCGCCCATGCCGCGACATGGCGTACCGCGCGGGAGGCGGGCCGCCCGCTGCCGATTGGCGAGGCGCGCCCGCCTCTCCGCCCTGCCCGGCCCGATAAGCCCGATCTTTTGCACCCGCGCGATGTACCCAAGCGCAAACCTGGCACGCCGGCGGGCCGCGTGGCACTTTTGCATGCGGTCGCGCATATCGAGCTGAATGCCGTCGATCTTCATTGGGACATCATCGCGCGGTTTTGCGACGTGCCGATGCCTATGGGATTTTATGACGATTGGGTGCAGGCGGCGGATGAAGAATCCAAGCATTTCAATCTGATGTGCGACTGTCTTGAAGCGGAAGGCAGCCACTACGGCGCCTTGCCCGCCCATGCCGGCATGTGGCGCGCCGCCGAAGATACGGCGGAGGATCTGATGGGACGGCTCGCGGTCGTGCCGATGGTATTGGAGGCGCGCGGTTTGGACGTCACACCCGGAATGATCGACATTTTTGAGCGCGCCGGGGCGTCCCAGGCGGTTGAGGCGCTGCGTGTGATCTATGCCGAAGAGGTGCACCATGTCGCCTATGGCTCAAAATGGTTCCACTTTCTGTGCGGTCGCGACGACAAGGACCCCAAAGAGGTCTTCCACGCGCTTGTCCGGCATTATTTCAAAGGCGCCCTAAAGCCTCCGTTCAACGAAGAAAAACGGGCCGAAGCCGGGTTGCCGCCGGATTTCTACTGGCCGCTTTCGGAGACAAGCTGACCGCGCTTTCGGCGAATTCTTGCCGATGGCTCGGCCAGACCAGCCGTCCCCTGCCCTCATACGGCTAAACTATTGAGCGATGGGGGCCAATCCTTTATCCCCTCTGCAAACACTTGGAGTGTCGCGGTCCACGTGGCCTCTAAACCGTGAAACGAACGGGGCTGAGCAACGTGCTGTCACGATTAAAAGAGCGCATCCACGTCGCGCTTGAGCGTCAACTGCCCGAACAGCGGCTTTTTCTGAAGTCCGATGAGGGCATGCGCTTTATCCGGCTGAAGCCGGCCACCCAAGCCACAATCATCTGCGGCGGCGCGCTTTTCATCGGCTGGACGACGATTGTGACCGCGATCTTCCTGATCGACACGATCTCGGCAGGCTCGGTGCGTGAACAGGCCGCGCGTGAGCAGCTGGCCTACCGGACACGGCTCAACGAGATTTCCTCCGAACGCGAAGCAACCCTTCTGGCCACCCAAGAAGCGCAAGAACGTTTTCAAATCGCGATGCAGGAAGTCTCGGACATGCAGTCGCGGTTGCTTGCATCAGAGGAACGGCGGCGCGAATTTGAAACCGCTGTGGATGTGATCCAAAGCACGCTGCGCCGGGTGATGGCCGAACGCGATGAGGCGCTGGCTGAGGCGCAGACCTACCGGGCTGAGTTGGAAAACGAAACCGGTGAGATTACCGGTGCGGCGGCGCGCACGCGTGAGATGGAAACCGCGCTGGATATGTTGACCGCGTCCCTTGCGGCCACGGCCGAGGGCCGGGATGATGCAGAAATTGCCGAGGCTGAAGCCTTTGCAATGGTCGATAGCCTGCAATTCGAAGCTGAATTGGGCCGCGATCGAAATGAACGCATTTTTTCTCAAATCGAAGATGCGGTGAGCATGTCTATGGCGCCATTGGAAGAAATGTTCTCTTCCGCGGGCCTGCCAACGGAACAAATTTTGGAAACAGTCCGTTCGGGATATGACGGCCAGGGCGGGCCCTTGATGCCGATCACGATGTCTACGCGTGGCGAGGATGCGGATGCCACATCGCTGCGCGCCAATGAGGTGCTGGGCCATCTCGATACGTTGAACGTTTATCGCATGGCCTCAGAACAGATGCCTTTTTCCTTTCCCGTTCAAGGGGCTTACAGGTTTACGTCTGGGTTTGGCCCGCGATCTGGCCGGATGCATAACGGCGCTGATTTTGCCGGATCGATCGGCACGCCGATCCTGTCGACGGCCGATGGTGTGGTGATATTCGCCGGTCGACAATCGGGATATGGCTTGATGGTCGCGGTGCGCCATGCATTCGGAATGGAAACCAGATATGCACATCTGTCACGCATACGAGTTTCTGAGGGGGAAAGGGTCTCGCGCGGAGAGCGGATCGGTGATATGGGCAATACCGGACGCTCTACCGGCACACATCTGCACTACGAAGTCCACCGAAATGGCACCCCGATCAATCCGATGATCTTCATCAGAGCAGGACAAGATGTTTTCTAAATCCAAAATCAACGAACCCGGCCCCAAAGCGGCCGACGGGGCAACAACGAAACCTACCAACGCATCGAGCACCTCAATGTCTGACCGTACCGCGGCTCCAGCCGCCTCAACTACTTCGAAAGCAAAACCCTCTCCCTCCGCGCTGTCGGCCGATCTGACGATTGTCGGCAATATCCGCACGACCGGTGATATTCAGGTCGAGGGTCATGTCCAAGGTGATATCCGCGCCCATCTTCTTACAGTTGGTGAAAGCGCGACCGTCGAGGGTGAGATCGTCGCCGATGACATCATCGTCACCGGCCGCGTCGTTGGCCGCGTGCGGGGCCTTAAAGTGCGCCTGACATCGACCGCGAAAGTCGAAGGCGACATCATCCATAAGACCATCGCCATCGAAAGCGGCGCGCATTTCGAAGGCTCGGTGCAGCGGCAAGAAGACCCGCTGGCCGGCAGCGGCACGAAAGCGGCCGTGACCTCGCCAACCGCGCCGAAGCCAACACCGGCGCCACGCCCCGCATCCGACGGGCCGGAGTCCTAATCCGCAGGCTTCGATGCAATTCGGAACAATTCAAAAGCCGGGCCATCTGCCCGGCTTTTGTTTGGCTGAGAACCGAAAGTACATCCTGGTCGCTGCGGTTCTGGCCTCCTCCTTGGGTTTTATCGACGGCACAGTGATTGCCATTGCCCTGCCCGCGATCCGCAGCGGCTTGGGTGCATCCCTGGTCGAGGCGCAATGGATCAATAACGGCTATCTGCTGCCCTTGGGCGCGCTCATCTTGCTGGGCGGCGCGCTTGGCGACCGTCTGGGGGTGGCGCGCGTCTTTGCGACCGGGATTGCAATCTTTGTCGCCGCCTCGATGATCTGCGCGCTTGCGCCGAACACGCCTGTCATGATCGGTGCCCGCGTCATCCAGGGCTTTGGCGCGGCGATGATGGTGCCGGGCTCGCTTGCGCTGATTGCACGGGCCTATCCAGAGGCCGAACGCGGCCGCGCCATCGGGATATGGGCGGCGGCATCGGCGCTGACCACAGCACTTGGCCCGCTTTTGGGCGGCCTGGCCCTGAGCCTGGGCGGGCCGGAGATGTGGCGCGCTATCTTTGCCATCAATCTGCCGTTTGGCGCCTTGGCCCTGTATCTGCTGTTGACCCGCACAACCCGCGATGCAGGCCAGGCCCATCGCCAGCTTGACCTGGCAGGCGCTTTTTTAATCACGGGCGGGCTTGGCCTCTTGGCCTGGGGTCTGACCGCGGCCGCCGAAGGCCATGGTGCGGTACGCCTGGCGCCAACAGCAATCGGCGCGGCCCTGATTGCCGCGTTTTTGGCCTGGGAGGCGCGCGCCTCTGACCCGATGGTCCCTTTGGGCCTATTTCGCGACCGGACCTTCGCGCTGTCAAACCTGGCCACCGGGCTGATCTATTTTGCATTCTCTACCGTGATCTTCTTTCTGCCCATGACGCTGATCGCCGGCTGGCGCCTTGACCCGTTCATCGCCTCGGCCAGCTTTGCCCCGCTTTCGGTCTTCATCCCGCTTCTATCGGCGCGGGCCGGGCGTTTGGCCGACCAGATCGGCCCGGGCCCACTGATCACAGCCGGGGCGGCTTTCATGGCCTTGGGCTATGTCGGACTTTTCCTGGTTATGCCGACCGAGGATTTCTGGACGCGCCTGCTGCCGGTCACCTGCCTGCTCGGCGTGGGCATGGGCCTTTTGGTCGCGCCGCTTTCAACCGCGATCATGGCCAGCGTTCCCGGTGAATTTACCGGCACTGCCTCGGGCATCAATAACGCCGTCGGCCGGATTGCCGGTCTGGTCTCCGTGGCGATCATGGGCAGCCTGGTTGGTGCTGTCTATCTAAGCGCGGGCGGCACGGCCAGCTTTGGGGCCCTGTCCGACAGCGCCGGGCATAGCGCGGCCATGATCGCGGCCTTCCAAGTGCTATGCGGCGCCTGTGCGGTGATCGCCGCCCTTGCGGCCCTGCTGGTCTGGCTCTTTGTGCCCCGCCGGATCAGGCCTGACGCATGACGGCGCGCCGATAGATATGCCAGCTGGCATGACCCAAGACCGGAAAGACGACCAATAAACCCAAAAACGCGGGCGCCATCGCCGCAAATAGCAGGCCCGAGATCACAATCCCCCAGGCCAGCATGACCCAAGGGCTTTCCCGTACCGCCTCGACGCTTGCGATCATCGCGGTGACAAAATCAAGCTCCCGGTCGAGCAATAGCGGCAGGGCCACCACCACAAGCGCAAAGAGCAGACCGGCAAAGATCGCGCCAAACGCCGTGCCCACTAACAGCATGCTCAGCCCTTCAGGCGCGAGCAAATAAGCATAAGACGTGGTCACATTCATCAGCGCCGAGGGTCCCAGGAAAAGCGCAAAGAGCATATGCGCAAAAAACGACCAGAACAGGAAATAGACGATGATGACCCAGGACATCATCACCACCTGGCGATCTTTCTGACGCCAAATGACGCCAAGGATGTCGACCATTTCCCAGCTTTCTCCGGCTTCAAGGCGGCGCGAGATCTCATAAAGGCCAACCGCCGTGAATGGGCCCAGCAATGGAAATCCAACCGTGATGGGCAAAGCAAGCCACGATCGTTCGATCACAAACAGGAAGTAGATCAAGAGCCAGCCGCCAATGGCGAAAACGGTGCCAAAAAAGACCCCCAGGCCAGGCGCACGGGTGAAATCGCGCCAACCAGCGCGCAAGGCCGCACCAAGATCGCTGTATTCCAGCCGCCGCACGATGGGGCGCGGCGCGGGCGCATGTGTTTCGACTGCTTCGGCCATGGCCGAGACCCTCCCCCGAAATGCACGCGCCCATCATAGCCCATCGGACCAGGCGCGCGCTAGACTTCGACCCAGCCCCGGCGCATGCGCGCTTTAAGCACCCAGGGCTAGTGCCGGTCTTTCGCGTCGCCGGCGCAGAAAATTCACCCACCACCGCGCGCTCCACGTAACACCCGTTTCAAGCAGCACGCGGCAGCACGCGGGCCCGATGGCTCCCCGAATGGGGGGCTTGAGGGGCCGCGTCCCCCGGCCAGGCCTTACACGGCCGGCCGCTTGTTTGGCCAATCCGTCGCCGCGTGCCAAATCCGGCCAAGCGACAAGATGGCGGTATCCGATCCGCGTGGCCCAAAAAGCTGCACCCCGCCGGGCAGGCCGGTCTCAGAAAAACCAGCAGGAAGCGCGATCGCGGGCAGGCCCGCAAGGCTCACCGGGATCATGACCTCCATATAGCGGTGATAGGTATCCATCACGCGGCCCGCAATCTTGGCAGGCCAGGCCTCGCCAACCGGAAACGGCCAGCACTGGGTTGCGGGCAATAACAGCGCATCAAATCGCGCAAACAGCGCCTCCAACGCGGCAAGCCAGCTCTGCCGCTGCACCAAAGCCCGCTCGATCCGATCCCCTGTAAGCGCCAGGCCCCGCTCAATTTCCCATTGGGCCTGAGCGTTCAGAAATGCACGCTGTTCGGGCTGGCGCCAATGGGGCCCAAGATTGAGGGCGGTCAGAAAACTGCGCAGATCGGTCCAGCTATCCCAGATCATCTCGGCGGGCACCGATGGGTTGACCGCCTCGACCGACCAGCCAAGATCGCGCATCTGCCCAATCGCCTCCTCCGCGAGATCGATGATACCAGGCGCCATTGCATAGGCACCGCTCCAATCGCACAGCCATCCGATGCGGGGCCGTTCAGGCGCGCCCCGGGCCTGAAACCGGCCATCCGAAAGTGTCGTCAGCAGGGCCTCCAGATCCATCGGCGACCGGGCCATGGGTCCGATGGTCGACAGAGAATGATGGATCGCGTCCAGGCCCGGCTCTGGCGGAACAAGGCCGATGCTCGGGCGAAAACCATAGACATTATTCCATGCTGCCGGATTGCGCAGGCTGCCCATCGCATCAGAGCCATCCGCGACCGACACCAGGCGCGCTGCCAAAGCCGCACCGGCGCCACCCGATGATCCACCCGCGCTTAGACTGGTGTCATAGGGATTGCGCGTGGCGCCAAAAACCGGGTTCGTCGTGTGCGTGCCCAGACCAAAAGCCGGAACATTGGTCTTGCCGATCACAATGGCACCGGCCCGCTTCAGCCGGCGCACAAACGGGTCGTCCTGAATCGCAACGTCACCTGCAAAGATCGGCGATCCGCGCGTAAAGGGCAGACCTTTGGCGGCTGCTAGATCCTTGATGGCAACGGGCATGCCATGCAGCCATCCGCGCCGCGGCGCCTTATCTGCAGCTCGCGCCTCGGCCATCAACGCGTCTGCGGGACGCAAAGACACAATCGCATTCAGATCAGGGTTCAGCGCGTCGATCCGCTCAAGCGTCGCGGCCATAAGGTCTGCGGAAGAAAACTCGCCCGCCGACAATCCGCGCGACAGGCACAGCGCATCGCGGTCGAGCAATGCGCTACTCTGCCTGGGCGTCGGCGCGCGATTTACCGCTGACATCCATCGCCAAGGTGGCCGCCATTAGACCGTCGAGCTTGCCATCCAAGACGCCTGACGTGTCGGAGGTCTCAAACCCGGTGCGCAGGTCTTTGACCATCTGATAGGGCTGCAGAACATAGGACCGGATCTGGTTGCCCCAGCCCGCATCACCTTTGGCCTCATGGGCGGCATTGATGTCGGCGGTGCGCCGTTCAAGCTCCAACTGATAAAGCCTCGATTTCAGCGCCTTCATGGCAATATCACGGTTCTGGTGCTGCGATTTCTCAGAACTGGTCACAACGATGCCCGTGGGATGGTGGGTGATGCGGACGGCGGAGTCGGTGGTGTTCACATGCTGCCCGCCCGCGCCTGAAGACCGGTAGGTATCGATCCGGATATCGCCTGGGTTGACGTCGATCTCAATGGCATCATCGACCACCGGATAGACCCAGACAGAGCTGAAACTTGTATGCCGTTTGGCCGCGGAATCGAAGGGTGAGATACGCACCAACCGGTGCACCCCGGATTCCGATTTCAACCAACCATAGGCGTTCTGGCCCGAGATTTTGTAGACGGCCGATTTTATCCCGGCCTCTTCCCCCGGCGTTGTCGATTGCAGATCAACCTCATAGCCCTTGGCCTCGGCCCACCGCACATACATGCGCGCCAGCATCGAGGCCCAGTCACAGCTTTCCGTGCCACCCGCGCCGGAATTGATCTCCAGAAACGTGTCATTGCCGTCTGCCTCGCCGTTCAACAGCGCCTCAAGCTCCTTCTCGGCGGCCGTCTCAACCAGCTTGGCCAGTGCCGCCTCCGCCTCGGCGACAATCTCTGCGTCATCCTCAAACTCGCCCAGCTCGATCAGCTCGACATTGTCGGTCAGGCCGCCCTCGATCGCCTCATAAGTCCCGATCTGGTCGACCAGCGCCTGGCGGTCGCGCATCAGTTTTTGTGCCCGCTCGGGGTCGTCCCATAGCGTCGGATCTTCAACCATCGCGTTGAACTCTTCGAGCCGGTGCGGCGCCGTCTCCAACCCCATGCGCTGGCCCAAAAGGGTCAACGAATTGCGGATCTTTTCAACATGGCCTTGCGTCTCAGCGCGCATTTTCCAGCTCCAGTGCCTGAAGGCCTTGATCTATCCCGACCGCCCGATCCCTGCAAGGTGATCACCGCGCCGATTACCTGGATGCAAGTCGAAGACCCACTGCCCATGAGGCGAGGTCAATAGAGCCCGCCCGTGCTGAGCGTTCCGAAGCCAGAGCCCGTCGGCACGCGGGCCTCTCCACCGGTTGATGTCGTCACGGTCGTCCCGGAAACAGACGGCGCGATCACGGTCTCGCCTGCGCCGGTGCCCAGGCTGGCATTCTCACCGCGCCCAAACATGGGCAAGTTGGAGCCCATCGCAAAGCCGCCATCGACGACTGCAAGAATGCCAAAGGTTGGCTCTTCGCCGGTGCGGAAATATTCGTAAACGACATGCGCGCCTTGGCTACCATCAGCCAGACGCTGGCCGGAATAGCGGTCGATGGCGTAAAACGTGCCACCCGGCGGGACGTCAAACGAACCACCGCCATATTCGGCAATTGCCGTGCGCATGAATTCGTTAAAGACCGGCGCGCAGAGCCGCCCGCCCGACGCACCTGAGCCCAAACTGCGCGGCTGATCGTAGCCGATATAGCAGCCCGCCACGATCGTCGAGGAAAAGCCCACAAACCAGACATCGCGTGCGTCATTGGTTGTCCCGGTCTTGCCGGCGATCGGTACCGGCAGGTTGATGGCCGAAGATGCCGTGCCGCGGCTGACCACACCTTGCATCATCGATGTCAGCTGGTAGGCCGTGATCGGGTCCATCACGCGTTCGCGGTTGGTCACGATGCGTGGCCCAAAACCGTCTTCCAGCGCGAGCGTCTCGCAATCGGTGCAAAGCCGCTGATCATGGGAATAGATGGTCGCGCCAAAACGGTCTTGAACGCGGTCAACCAGGGTCGGCTCCACCCGCTCACCGCCATTGGCGAACATCGCATATGCCGCCACCATCCGGTAAAGCGTGGTCTCCTGACTGCCGAGCGCATTTGCCAGAAATGGCGTCATCCGGTCATAGACGCCAAACCTTTCGGCATAGCGCGCCACCGTGCCCATGCCCACATCCTGCGCGAGCCTTACCGTCATCAAGTTGCGCGACCATTCGATGCCGGTGCGCAGCGGGGCGGGCCCGTAGAACTCCCGGCTGGCATTGGTCGGGCGCCAAATCCCTTCGGCTGTTTCGACCTCAATCGGAGCATCGATCACGATGGTGTTCGGGCTGTAGCCACTATCAAGTGCGGCGGCAAAGACGAAGGGTTTGAACGAGCTGCCGGGCTGGCGCGAGGCCTGGGTTGTGCGGTTAAGCTCTGACGCTTGGTAGGAAAACCCGCCCTGCATCGCGAGAACTCGGCCGGTATTGACGTCCATCGCCATGAAACCGCCCTGCACTTCGGGGATCTGGCGCAACGACCACCGATCAAAGGTGCCGTCGCCGCCATTAATGGCGCGGACATGGATGACATCGCCCACGGCCAACAGGTCGCTGGCGACCTGTGCGCGCGATCCGCGGTTGCCATCGGCATCGACGGGCCGGGCCCAGGTTATGTCGCGCGCCGGGATGAAATGACCATCCAAGTCGTCGGCCACGCCTTCGATCCCGATGCGCGCCGCCGTGTCACCCAGTGACAGGACCACCGCGGGTAGCCAGCGGTCGACATCGCGCGCGATCTCGGCTTCAGCCAAAGCCGCGCGCCAGCTTACTTCATCATCCAAAAGGGCTGGGTCGATGCGGTCGGACGGGCCGCGGTAAAGCCCCTGGCTGCGGTCGAAATCCTCCAGCGCCTCGCGCAAGGAAGCCTCGGCGGCCTCCTGCAGCGTCTCATCCATCGTCGCCCGAACGCTATAGCCACCCGACAGGAATTGGTCTTCGCCGAAATCATCGCTCAGCTGACGCCGTATCTCATCGGTGAAGTAGTTTCGCGGCGGCAGGCTTTGGCGGAACGGATCGATATCGCCCGATTGCACCGTTTCCAGCGGTGCGGCCAAGGCGGTCTCATAAGCAGCGTCGCTGAGATAGCCGTTCTCCCACATCTCCTCGAGCACAAAGTCGCGCCGCGCAACGGCGCGCTCATAGCTGCGCACCGGATGAAAAAGGTTGGGGTTTTGCGGCAATCCGGCCAGGAACGCGGCCTGGGCCGGGCTCAGCTCATCGAGGCTTGCGTTGAAATACGTCCGCGCGGCCGCAGCAATGCCATGGGCACGGAAGCCAAATTCGATCTCGTTGAGATACACCTCGATGATCTGTTCTTTCGACATGGATTGCTCCATGCGGACCGCAAGGATGATCTCGCGCACTTTGCGCTCAATCGACACCGCAGAGCCGACAAAGATGTTCTTGGCGACCTGCTGTGTAATGGTCGAGGCGCCGCGCAGGGTCGCGCCGCGTGTGGCGACGGCATCGATCAGCGCTGCCACCATTTGGCGCGGATCATAGCCGTCATGTTCAAAATAATTGCGGTCCTCGGCCGAGATCACCGCCTCGATCACCAGGTCGGGGATCTCGTCATAGGGGACAAATATCCGCACTTCCGAGGCGAACTCGTCCATGATCTGGCCTTCGCCGGAATAAAGAAGGCGTTCGGCTGCTTCGGAGGTTACATCACCGGCTCGGCGGCGCT
>JBCCXT010000039.1:0-37542 GCA_039191215.1 Pseudomonadota bacterium | reverse complement strand
TCATGCGTAGCCGGTAATTTGCCAGCACATCGACTGCAAGCAGGAAAAACAGCAGCATGCCCTGGAATGCTTGGATTGAGGAGGCCGGCAGGCCGAGCATAAGCTGCGCAAGCTCGCCGCCAATGTAAGTCAGCGCCATCAAGAGCCCGGCAGCCAGGATGCCGACCGGGTGCAAACGGCCCAGAAACGCCACGATAATTGCCGTAAATCCGTAGCCTACATTAAAATCGATTGTGATCTGACCCGAGGGACCAGCCACTTCGAAAAGCCCAGCCATGCCCGCCAGTGCGCCCGAGATGCCAAGACAAGTTATCACCAACATGTTTGGGTTCACACCGTGAAACCGCGCGGCCCGGGGCGCCTGGCCGGCAAGTTCAATCCGGTAACCCAAGATATGGCGCGTCATCACCGCATAGGCTGCGATGACCGCGATGAAGGCGGCCACGACACCCCAATGCATGCCAGTTCCCGCGATCAGCTCGGGATTGTCGGTGCCGGGATGGCGCGCCAGGTTGCGAGAGCCGGGAAAGCCCTGGCCTTCGGGATTGCGCAGAAAGCCTGTTGCCGCGAGAGCCAGGATCGCCTCGGCGACATAGACCAGCAACAGCGAGACGAGAATTTCATTGGTCCGCATAACCACCCGCAAGATCGCGGGGATCATCGACCAAAGGAAACCGCCAAGCGCGCCGGCGATCACCATGCCGGGGAAAATCCACGCACTTTCTGAGGGATAAAAGGCCAGACCGAAAGCTGCACCGGTGATCGCGCCGATGATGTATTGCCCCTCTGCGCCGATGTTCCAAATCCCTGCACGAAACCCCAAGGACAGCCCGATGGCAATCAAGATCAACGGCCCGGCTTTTACCAATAGCTGCGGCCGCGAGAAGCTGGCGAAGCGTTCGTGAAACAGCGGGTCCCAAAAGATGATGCGCATGGCCTCAAACGGGTTTTCGCCCAAAGCGGCAAACATCAACCCGCCTGCAGCCATGGTCAGGATGACCGCCAGCACAGGTGCCCCAATGATCCAGGCCCGGCTTGGGGTGGGTCGTTTTTCAAGCGCGATCATGGGCTTGCCTCCATGTCCGCGCCGCCAAGCATCAGGCCGATGGTTTCCATCGTAAGGCCGCGCGCATCTGCCGGGGCGGAAAGCCTGCCGTCGTTAAGAGCTGCAAATCGGTCCGAGATCTCAAGCAACTCATCGAGATCCTGGCTGATCACCAACGCGCCCGCGCCCTGGGCAACGAGATCGAGAATGGCCTGTCGGATTGCAGCGGCGGCGGCGGCATCGACGCCCCAGGTCGGTTGATTGACGACCAATACGTCGGGCTGCTGCAGGATCTCTCGACCGATGACAAATTTCTGCAGATTTCCGCCTGAAAGCGCCCGGGCCGGAACATGCGGACCGGGCGTGCGGACATCGAAAGTGCCGATGACCTCCTCGGCAAAGCCGCGTGTTCGGGCCCAGTCGAGAAAACCGCCACGGTCAAGGCCACGGCGCGCGCGCCCTGTGAGAAGCGCGTTCTGCACCAGGCTCATATCGGGTGCTGCGGCGTGGCCGAGGCGTTCTTCGGGTGCCGACAACAGCCCCAGAGCGCGCCGCGCCTCGGGTGGCAGGGCGCCGATATCGCTGCCCTCGAAATGCACCTTGCCGGGTGGCACGGGTGTTTCGCCCGACAAGACCGCCAAAAGTTCATCCTGACCATTGCCGGCCACCCCGCCGATGCCCATCACCTCACCGCGACGCAGCTCTAGATGGATGTCTTTGAGTGCCGTCGCAAAGGCGCGCGGCGGTGGCAGGCTGAGCCCCGTCACACTGAGCAACACATCGCCCGGAGGCGTTGCTGCGCGCGCGGGCTGCGATAGACTTCGACCGACCATCAGTTCGGCCATCTCAGCGGCTGATGCCTGGCGCGGGTCAGCCGCGCCCACAACCTTGCCGTGGCGCAGGATTGTGGCGGCATCACACAAAGCGCGAATCTCTTCGAGCTTATGAGAAATGTAGAGGATGGCCGTCCCCTCTTGGGCCAATTGGCGGAGGGTCTGAAACAGGACATCGACCTCTTGCGGGGTCAGGACGCTGGTCGGCTCATCCATAATCAGCAGCGACGGCTCCTGCAGAAGACAGCGCACAATCTCGACCCGTTGCCGCTCGCCCGCGCTCAGATCTCCGACCAGGCGTGCGGGATCGAGCGGTAGGCCGTAGCTGTCCGAGACCTCCCGGATGCGGCTAGATAGATCGCGCATCACCGGCGGATTTTCCATGCCAAGTGCAACGTTTTCGGCCACCGACAGCGCGTCAAAGAGCGAAAAGTGCTGAAAGACCATGGCAACGCCAGCTTGGCGTGCCGCCGAGGGCTCGACCGGAGCGAAGGCCTGACCGTTAAGTCGCATGGTCCCGGCATCGGGCCGCACGATCCCGTAGATCATCTTCACAAGTGTCGACTTGCCCGCGCCGTTTTCCCCCAAAAGTGCGTGAACTTCGCCGCTACGGATCGCAAATGACACATCGTCATTGGCAACGACGCCCGGATAGGCCTTGGTCAGGCCGGTCAATTCCAGAAGCTCGCTCATCCCACCCAGGTCTCGGCGCACGCATCCCCCACCGCGCTCAGACCCCTGACATGCCGCGCGACGACGCCAATAGCAATCGCTTGCGGGTGTTTTCCCAAAGCACGATCCCCGATCGGGCAAGTGATGTGCGCGATTTGGGCAGGAGCATGGCCGAATGCTTGCAACCGTTTCCGAAACCGTGCCCATTTGGTGGCGGACCCGATCAGCCCGCAACTGGCAAAGCCGTGGGCGAGCGCTGCATGACAAAGTGCTAGGTCGATATCGTGGCTGTAGGTCAGGATCAGATGATGGGCGCCGGATGGTGCCAGCGCCATCGCCGCTGCCATGTCGGGCGCGGGCAGGCAGGTAACACCCGCAGGCGGATCACTCGGGAACCGGTCGGCGGCATCGTCGATCCAAGTGACTGCGTGATCGGGAAGGGGCGCAACAAGATGCGCAATGGCGCGCCCTACATGGCCCGCACCCCAGAGCCAAAGTGGATGCTCGGCCTTGGCCAGCGGCTCAACCAGCCAACCTTGGACAAGTTTGGCGTTTGCGAGCATTCCGGCCTGCGCTTTGGCGACGCCCGGTGGCTTGATCCCGGGTGGGGCGGTCACCGGAACGGCGCGCGGAAACTGGTCGATTTCCGGCGCCTCGACAAAGCGTTCAGCCAGCACGATAACAGCGCCGCCACAGCATTGGCCAAGCGACGGGCCAAGCGGCAGCGACCACACTTCCCAAGGGGTTTCGGCAACCAGCATAGCGCGCGCGCGCCGCGTGGCCTCATATTCCAGCGCGCCCCCGCCAATGGTGCCGAATTGCCGATCTGCTACCACAAGCATCGCCGTTCCAGCTTCGCGCGGGACGGAGCCGCGGGTTTCGGCAAGTACCACGCGAATGACCGCCCCATGCGCTAATGCCGCCGTCAGTTCGTGCAGATCAAAGCTCATGCCTGCGCCCTCACAACCGCATCCAAGACCGCCTCGGCCGTAGCGGGAGCTTGCAGATCGGGATAGTTCGGCCCGGCCGCCGCGCAGGCCGCGCTGAGCGCCGAAAAGACCGATATACCCAACATGAAAGGCGGCTCACCCACTGCCTTTGAGCGGTAAATCGTGTCCTCACGGTTCGCCCCATCCCAGAGCCGGACGTTGAAGATGTCGGGCCGGTCGCTGCAGGCGGGTATTTTGTAGGTCGACGGCGCGTGGGTTTTCAGCCGCCCTGCATCATCCCAGACAAGCTCTTCCATCGTCAGCCAGCCAGCACCTTGTACAAAGGCGCCCTCGATCTGGCCGATATCGATGCTGGGGTTCAGCGAGGCGCCGCAATCGTGAATAATATCTGTGCGCAGGATCCGGTTCTCACCCGTCAGCAAATCGATCACAACCTCCGAACAGGCCGCGCCATAGGCAAAGTAGAAAAACGGGCGCCCATGGCCCGCGATCCGATCCCAGGTGATCTTTGGCGTCGCATAAAACCCGGTGGCTGAAAGCGAAACGCGTGCCATGTAAGCTGCGGATACGGCCTCGGGCCAAGGCATTTCAGCGCCGCCTGCGCGCACCATGCCGTCTTCGAACCGGACCATTGCGGGTTCTGATTGCAGCTTTGGGGCGACAACGTCGGCGATGCGCGCGGCGATCGTATCGCAGGCGGCTTTAACAGCCATGCCGTTCAGATCAGAGCCCGACGAGGCGGCTGTGGCCGATGTATTGGGCACTTTGCCGGTATCCGTTGCCGTGATCCGGACCGCGCCCGCCTGCAACCCGAACCGATCAGCCGCGACCTGCGCCACCTTTTGAAACAGACCCTGGCCCATCTCCGTGCCGCCATGGTTCATCACAATCGATCCGTCTTGGTAGACATGAACCAGCGCGCCCGCCTGGTTGAGATGCGTGAGTGTAAACGAGATACCGAACTTCACCGGTGTCAGCGCGATGCCGCGCCGCAGTACCGGCTGGTTGGCATTCCAAGAAGCAATGGTGGCCTGTCGGGAAGCATAGTCGCTCTCCTGAGCCAGGGCTTCGGTCATCTCGTGGAGGACAAAATCCTCAACCTCCATCCCGTAAGGTGTGGTGTTTTCATCAGCGACCGGCGCGGGGGAATGGGTGCCGCCAAAGCTCTGCGACCGCCCGGTGCTGCTGGAAAGGCGGGTGCCAGTGCCCGCAGCGCCAGCGCCTGTCGCCGCCGCTGGCGCCACTTGGCCCAAAGCACGACCGCTTGGCGCGCGGTAGTAGTTGCGCCGCCGAAGCGCCAGCGGGTCGAGCCCCATCACATGGGCCGCGTGATCCATCACCCGTTCGATCCCGACCATGCCTTGAGGGCCGCCAAAGCCGCGAAAGGCAGTGGCACTTTGCGTATTCGTCTTGAGCCGGTGGGAGGTGATGCGCGCGGCCGGCAACAGATACGCGTTATCGGCATGCAGCATTGCGCGGTCCGCCACGGGCAGTGACAGATCCTGGGCCCAGCCACAGCGCGCAAATTGGGTGAAATCGACGCCGAGGATCCGGCCGTCGCGGCCAAAGCCCGCTTGGTAGCTGACACGGAAATCATGCCGCTTGCCTGTGACCAGGAAATCGTCGTCGCGGTCATAGCGCATCTTGACCGATTGGCCGGTGCGGGCGGCGACGAGCGCGCAAGCAATCGCCAGGTGATTGCCCTGGCTTTCCTTGCCGCCAAAACCGCCACCCATCCGCCGCGTCTCGACCCGCACATCCATCATCGGGCGCCCAAGCGCGTCGGCGACTTTGTGCTGTATCTCGGTCGGGTGCTGGGTCGAGGCATGGATCAACATCGTGCCGTCTTCCCCCGGGACGGCCATGGCGGCCTGACCTTCGAGGTAGAAATGCTCCTGCCCGCCCAGCTCCAGCGTGCCTTCGATGCGCGTATCGGCTGCCGCCAATGCCGCATCGACATCACCTTTGGCGTAGATGCGCGGGCCCTCTTCGAACCGGCTGTCAGCGGCGATCGCATCATCGATGGTCAGGATCGCCGGCAGCGGCTCATAGCTGATTTTTGCAAGTGTGGCTGCCCGGCGGGCGGCCAGGTGGCTGGTAGCGGCGACGATGAAAAGTGGGTGGCCTGCATAAAAGACCTCACCCTGAGCCAGCAGCGGCTCATCATGCGCTGAAGGTGAGCAATCCGGCATCGGGTCCAGATCGTCCGGGCCCAGAACAAGCGCGACATCGGCTGCGCCGCGCACGTGCGACAAATCGAGACCGGTCTTGGCCCGAGCCTGGCTTGAAAGGCCAAAGGCAAGATGCAGCGTTCCGGCGGGAGTCGGGATATCATCGACATAACGGGCCTGGCCTGTGACGTGCAGATGCGCGGCATCATGGGGCAGGGCACGTCCGACAACGCTCATGGCGCGACCGCCAATACGGAGACCGCCGCGCCCTGATCTTCGAGATAGTAGCGCCGCAGCATGTTTTGCGCGGCCTGCATGCGGTAGCTGGCGGATGCGCGCATATCCGAGAGCGGCGCAAAATCTTCGGTCATGGCTTGGGCGGCCGCGGTGATCGAAGCCTCTGACCACGGCTGGCCGATCACGGCCGCCTCGGCATGCGCGCTGCGTTTGGGCGTTCCGGCCATGCCGCCAAACGCGATACGCGCCGTTGTGACAATGCCATCGGCCAGCGTGATGCTGATCGCGCCACAGACCGCCGAGATATCTTGGTCGAACCGCTTCGATAGCTTGTAGCAACGCAACCGGTCGGGCTGTCGTGGGATCGTGACGGCTTCGACAAATTCGCCGGGGCGGCGGTCTTGGCGCCCGTATTCGATGAAAAAGTCTTCAAGCGGCATCGACCGCTGTTCCGCGCCATGGCGTAAATGCAGCACCGCCCCAAGCGCGATAAGGGCGGGCGGGCTGTCACCGATGGGTGATCCATTGGCAATATTGCCGCCGACGGTTGCGGCATTGCGCACCTGGACAGATCCATAACGACGGATGAGCTCGGCAAAGCTTGGATGGAGCGGGGCGATCGCCTCGCCCAGATCGGTCAAGGTGGTCATCGCACCGATGCGGATGTCTTCGCCACCGACTTTGATGCCGCGCAGCTCAGCGCAGCGGTTGAGAAACGCGACATCGCCAAGATCGCGCAGGCCCTTGGTGACCCAAAGCCCGACATCTGTGGCACCGGCAATCAGCGTGGCGTCGGGATGGGTGGCATACCAATCCGCCAGCGCATCGATCGTCTCGGGCGCTGCGACATCACCCGGCGCTTCGGGAAGCGTATCATGCATCCAATCGGGCACGGGCAATCTGGCCGCAGTCTCCGCTGCGCGGATAATCGGCGCATAGCCCGTGCAACGGCATAGATTGCCGGCAAGCTGGTCGTCAAAATCTTGGCGCCCATTGAGATGGGCCACCGCCATCGTGACGATAAAGCCCGGCGTGCAATAGCCACATTGCGATCCGTGCTGGGCCACCATCGCCTCCTGCACTGGATGCGGGCTGCCATCCGGCCCGGCAACGCCTTCGACCGTTCGAACAGATTTCCCGGCAATCTGGGGCATGAATAGGATGCAGGCGTTGAGCGCCCGCGCGCCTGTCTCATCGGTGATCATGACGCTGCAGGCGCCACAATCGCCTTCGTTGCAGCCCTCTTTTGTTCCGGTCAGGCCGCGCGCCTCGCGCAACCAATCCAGCAGAGTATCGGTTGGGCCGACGCTTGCCTCAACCGGGGTCCCATTAAGATGAAACCGGACCATCATGGATTCTGTCCGCCGCCTTACTCATCGTCTGGGGTGATCATCCGGCCTTCGATGCGGCGTAGAAGGCACGGCCCCGTTCCCTATTGACCGCAAAGCAGCAAAGCGGGGATCGCGCCCATTTTCAAGGGTTTGCTTTGCGATGCATGAAGTTTGCGCGCGCAGAATGCCGCCTGCTACGCGCGGATGCCCGCGAGATGAGCAGAATACTTACGCATTCTTGCGTGGTTTTTTGCGCGCGGGCAGCGCGCGGCACCAATGCGCCGGACCCACTTTCTCCGCCGACGGGCGCTTACTTCAACGGCCGGTCGCCGCGCAAGCCATCCAGCATTGATGCCAAGCGATCTATCTTTCCGACACTCTGTCTGCGGCGCGACGATATCCAGGTTTCGGCGGGGCGAAAGCCGCTGGTCGTCAGACGGCACGTCCGGACGCGGCCGACTTTCGTCGTGGTCACCAGATGGGCGCGCTCAAGAGCGGTGATGTGTTTGAGAAAGGATGACAGCGCCATACCATGAGGCTCCGCCAATTCCTTGACCGGTGCCGGTCCATCTGCCAAACGCGCAAGAATCGCACGTCTCGTGGGGTCTGACAGGGCACCGAATACTAGGTCGAGCAGGGGGTCTTCTTGTTTAGCCATACGGCGTACTATCACGTTAACACACTGTTGCACAGTCTTTTGCGGCGCTGCAGCATCGACGATATTGTGTTTCAGGCTAGTGATTTATCCATATATTGTAGGCTTTCCATTCCCGAAACAAATTGTTGCTGGTATAGCTTCAATCCATGAACAATCCGGCACGATTCATCCATCTGCGCCTGCATACCGAATACTCGCTGCTGGAAGGTGCAGTGCGGGTCAAAAAGCTACCCGCCATGGCCGCCCAAATGGGCATGCCAGCCATCGCCGTCACCGACACGAACAACATGTTTTGCGCGTTGGAATTCTCCGAGGGTGCGGCACAGTCCGGAGTGCAACCGATCCTTGGCTGCCAACTTGATTTACGCGCGCGAGAGCCAGACCCGGGAGAGATGGCGCAACCGCCCGCACCTATTGTCCTGCTGGCCCAGTCCGAGCAGGGATATCGCAATCTCCTCAAGCTCAACTCCGCCCTTTATCTGCGCGATGACGGCGCCATCCCGCATGTCACCCTGCCAGAGATCGCGGCACATTCGGATGGGTTGATCTGCTTGACCGGTGGACCCGACGGGCCGGTCGGGCGGTTGCTTCGCACTGGCAACCGAAATGCAGCCGAGGCTTTAGTGGACCGGTTGGCCGCCGCCTTCCCCGACCGGCTTTATGTCGAGCTGCAGCGCCATCCTGGCGATGGCGGCCTGCCTGAAGCTGAGGCGCTTACAGAGGCAGGATCGGTAGAAATTGCCTATGCAAAAGACCTGCCCTTAGTCGCAACAAACGATGTCTATTTCCCCAAACAGGCGATGTATGAGGCCCATGACGCGCTGATTTGCATTGCCGATGGCGCCTATGTTGATCAACAAGCGCCACGCCGCAAATTGACGCCCCAGCACTACCTCAAAAGCCCCGAAGAGATGGCCGCACTCTTCGCCGATCTGCCGGAGGCGCTTGAAAACACAGTTGAAATTGCGCGCCGCTGTGCCTTTCGCGCACGCACGCACGATCCCATCCTGCCACGATTTGCCGAAAACGAGGTCGAGGAACTGCGCAGTCAGGCGCAGTCCGGTTTGGCCGAGCGCCTGGCCGTGATCCCGCATGCTGCACCTGAGGCCGATTACCAAGCGCGGCTGGAATTTGAGCTGGGCGTGATTGAGAGCATGGGTTTTCCCGGTTACTTTCTAATCGTCGCCGATTTCATAAAATGGGCCAAGGATGAGGGCATACCGGTCGGCCCGGGGCGTGGCTCTGGCGCGGGCAGCCTTGTTGCCTATGCATTGACGATCACGGACCTCGATCCGCTGCGCTACGGTCTGCTTTTTGAGCGTTTCTTGAACCCCGAGCGAATCTCGATGCCGGATTTCGACATCGATTTCTGCATGGACAGGCGTGAAGAGGTGATCCGCTACGTCCAGGAGAAATATGGCCGCGATAAAGTTGGCCAGATCATCACATTCGGCGCGTTACTGTCGAAAGCGGCTGTGCGCGATGTCGGTCGCGTGCTGCAGATGCCGTTCGGCCAGGTCGACAAGCTTAGCAAGATGATCCCGGTCGAAGGGGTCAAACCGGTCTCTATCGAAGCTGCCCTCGCGCAGGAGGACAGGCTGCGCCAAGCCGCCAAGGATGAAGAAGTTGTCGACCGGCTGCTGACCTATGGCCAACAGGTTGAGGGGCTGTTGCGCAATGCCTCGACCCATGCAGCCGGTGTCGTGATCGGTGACAGGCCGCTGGACGAGTTGGTGCCGCTCTACCAAGACCCGCGCTCGGACATGCCGGCTACCCAGTTCAACATGAAATGGGTCGAACCGGCCGGACTGGTGAAGTTCGACTTTCTGGGGCTCAAAACCTTGACCGTGGTGCAAAATGCAATCGATCTGATCCGCGGTCAGGGGCGCGACATTCACGTGGCCGCAGATGGGGCCGAGATTTATGCGCCCGAGCCGGAAACGGTGAACGAAATCAACGCCATTCCGCTTGATGATCAGGCGGCTTACGACCTTTATGCGTCGGCCAAGACGGTCGCGGTGTTCCAGGTTGAAAGCTCTGGCATGATGGATGCGCTGCGGCGCATGAAGCCCACTTGCATCGAAGATATCATTGCGCTTGTGGCGCTTTACCGGCCCGGACCGATGGAAAACATCCCGAAATTTTGTGAGGTTAAGAACGGGCTTACGCCGCGCGAGAGTATCCATCCGCTGATCGACCCAATCCTTGATGAGACGCAAGGCATCATCGTCTACCAAGAACAGGTGATGGAGATTGCCCGCAAGATGGCGGGCTACAGCCTTGGCGGCGCTGATATGCTGCGCCGCGCGATGGGCAAGAAGATCCAGGCGGCGATGGATGCCGAACGCCCGAAATTCCTGAAAGGTGCGGCAGCAAACGACGTCAACGAGAGGAAGGCGACCGAAGTTTGGAACCTGCTCGATAAGTTCGCCAATTACGGTTTCAACAAGTCCCATGCCGCGGCCTACGCGGTGGTCAGCTATCAAACGGCTTGGTTGAAGGCGAACCATTCGGTCGAGTTCATGGCGGCGGTCATGAATTGCGATATCCATCTGACCGACAAGCTGGGCATCTACCGCCAAGAGGTCGACCGCCTTGGGATCGAGGTCGTCCCACCCTGTATCAACCGGTCCGACGCCACCTTCACCGTCGCGCAGGGCAGGATTGTCTATGCGTTGGGGGCGCTCAAAAATGTCGGTGTTGAGGCGATGCGGATGATTGTCGATGCGCGTGGCGACAAGCCCTTCGCGACGCTTTTCGATGCCGCCCGCCGGGTCGACCTCAAGCGCATCGGCAAGCGCAGCCTGGAGATGCTGGCCAGGGCCGGTGCATTCGATGAGCTGGACCGCAATCGCGCGCGTGTCTTTGCAAGCCTGGACGCGCTTACCGCCTATTCCGCAGCGATCCACGATCAGAAAGCCTCCAACCAGGTCTCCCTTTTTGGCGAGGCGGGCGATGATTTGCCGGAACCAAGGCTGAGCGATCGACAGGATTGGCTGCCCAATGAGCGGCTGGCAGGTGAGCATACCGCCATCGGCTTTTACTTGTCGGGCCATCCGCTCGACGACTATATGGCGGCGCTGAAACGCAAAGGCTGTCTCAGCCTCAAGGAGGTTGAGACAAAGGCCCAATCCGGTGCCTTTGCCGCCCGCATGGCCGGTTCGGTTTCGGGCCGGCAGGAACGCAAAAGCCAGCGTGGCAACCGCTTTGCGTTTGTGCAACTGAGCGATCCGACCGGGCTTTACGAGGTGACGGTATTCTCAGACACGCTGGAGGCGGCGCGCGACCACCTGGAGACCGGATCGAATGTCGTCTTACAGGTTGAGGCGACGATGGAGGCCGATCAACTCAAGCTTCTCGCCCGTGCGATCCAGCCTGTCGATGACAGCATCGCCCGAGAGGTCAGCGCGGGCCTGCGGGTCTTCGTCGAAGACCCGTCGGGTGTTGCATCAGTCGCGGGGTTGTTGGGCGGCGCGGCCAATGACGCCAAGATAAAAGCCCGTGGGCCGATCCATCTATGCCTGATGGCCCAAGATCTGCCCGGAGAGGTAGAGGTGCTGTTGGGCAGAGACTACCCTGTAACGCCGCAGATTCGCGGTGCTTTGAAAAGCCTACCCGGCGTTGTCACGGTGGAAGAAATGTAGGCGCAGACAATTTGCCTTAAACAGACTGTTTCTGCTTCAGAGGTAAGGTTTTTCCCACTCGAGCCGCAATTCGTGCTGACTATACATGTGGTAGGCTGGCCAATTTCGGCGGGTGGTAATGTGTTGTGTGGGTATCCAAATGAAAGCCATGATCTTTATAAGCGTCCTTGCCGGCATGTTTGCCGGTGCGTCCTTGGCCATTCAGGCCGCGCCTGAGCT
Source organism: Pseudomonadota bacterium (assembly GCA_039191215.1). GTDB lineage: Bacteria > Pseudomonadota > Alphaproteobacteria > Rhodobacterales > Rhodobacteraceae > HKCCE3408. The sequence continues at coordinate 25,782 of JBCCXT010000039.1, read as the reverse complement.
GCCAAGCAATTCGATCCTGGTCGAGCGCTAATAATGCGGTGGTTTCTGGTCGGCTAGGGGGGCCGCACTTCCGGCTTCCGCCTCGCGCTCGGCCTCGCGCTCCAGTAGGAGTGTGACGCGGTGCATCAGCCGGGAGATCTCGGCGTCTTGCCGGGCAACGACATCGGATAATTCGTCAACACTTCGCTGCAAATGGGCGAGGTGCGCTTCAATCGCTTCACTGTTTTTCATACCTGTTGCATCCTTGCACAGAGCATTGATATTAAATAAATAACTCGGCACTTAGGGCGGTGTCTATCGTTTCCAAGAGGGAATAAGTTCCGATAATACCCTTCCCACTGTCGATGCAATTTGTTAACTATTTCGCATCAGACGAGCGATGGAAAATCGCCGGGCGGTATAGGTAGCGAGTGGCGGTATAGAGTTCTGGGGTTCGGGTATACTGTATGAAAGCGGCAGCGAACCTGCCGCTTTTATTTTTGCCCAGCCCGGTTGCTTGCCCTGACCTTGCCGACGGGCTAGAGGAGCCACCACGCCCCCCAATTGACGCGACATCATGGCCAAACAGAAAAAACCGCCGCGCCCCAAGGCCGAGACGCCAAAAGGGTTCCGCGACTATTTCGGCGCGGACGTCACCGAGCGCCAGGCGATGCTGGACACAATCGCGCGCATGTACCGCGCTTACGGCTTTGACCCGTTGGAGACGAGTGCCGTGGAAACGGTGGAGGCGCTGGGCAAATTCCTTCCCGATGTGGAGCGGCCCAATGCGGGCGTTTTCGCGTGGCAAGAGGAAGATGGCGGCTGGTTAGCGCTGCGCTATGATATGACAGCGCCGCTTGCACGGGTCGCCGCGCAGTTTCGCAACGATCTGCCAAACCCCTATCGACGTTTCACCATGGGCCCGGTTTGGCGCAATGAAAAACCGGGGCCAGGCCGGTTTCGCCAGTTCTATCAGTGTGATGCTGATACGGTCGGCGCAGCGTCCATCGCGGCCGACGCCGAAATTTGTGCCATGCTGGCGGAGACGCTCGAGGCCGTTGGCATCAACCGCGGCGATTATGTGATCCGGGTAAACAACCGGAAGGTCTTGAACGGTGTGATGGAGATCGCCGGCCTTGCGGGCGACGACAAAGAAGCGGCCCGAGGTATCGTCCTGCGGGCCATTGATAAGCTTGACCGATTGGGCGAGGCTGGCGTCCGGGCGCTGTTGGGCGCGGGCCGCGAGGACGAAAGCGGCGATTTCACAAAGGGCGCGGGGCTGCACGACGATCAGGCGCAGCTCATCCTTGATTTCACAACAGCCACGCGCGATACCGGCGCTGCCACATGCAGCCGACTGCGCGAATTGGTCGGATCGTCCGTCGGCGGCCAGGACGGCGTCGCTGAATTGGAAAGCATCGCAGCACTGCTTGAAGCGCAAGGCATAGGCCCTGATCGTGTTGTCATCGACCCCTCGGTAGTGCGCGGCCTGGGGTATTACACGGGGCCGGTTTATGAGGCGGAGCTCACGTTCGAGATTAAGGGCGAAGACGGCAAGCCACGGCAGTTCGGCTCGGTTGCGGGCGGCGGGCGGTATGACGACTTGGTCAAACGGTTCACTGGCCAGGCCGTGCCAGCCACAGGCGTTTCGATTGGCGTGGATCGGCTTTTGGCCGCTTTGCGCGCGACCGGGCGGATCGGCACTAAAGCTGCAGGCCCGGTGATCGTGACAGTGATGGACCGGGACCGGATGGCCGACTACCAGGCCATGGCGGCCACACTTCGCCGCGAAAACATCCGCGCCGAAGTCTATCTGGGCAACCCGAAGAACTTCGGCAATCAGTTGAAATACGCCGACAAACGGCAAAGCCCGGTCGCGGTGATCCAGGGCTCTGACGAAGCTGCGCGCGGCATGGTGCAGATCAAAGACCTGATCCTTGGCGCCGAGATCGCCGAAGAGGCAAGCTTGGAGGAGTGGAAGGCTCAACCGGCGCAAACCGAGGCGCCAATCGCCGATCTGGCACGGGAAGTTCAGGCCATCTTGGACCGCCATAAGTGAGTGCTGCTGGTCAGATACGCGCCCGGGCTGACGCGATAGCCCGGGCTTTTATCGCCGCGGGTGCGGAGCAGATCACGCTTGATTTGCTGCAACCGGCGGGCGCGCTTTTGGACCTCTATGGCGAAGATATTCGCGCCCGGGCCTATACGACCCATGACCCTGATTTGGGTGAGATGATGTTGCGGCCGGATTTCACAATGGGCGTGGCATTGCGCCATATCGCCAGCGGGGCGGCTGAGGCACGCTACACCTATACCGGCGAAGTCTTTCGCGTCCCGCCGCCCGGTTCGGATCGTCAGCGCGCCTATTTGCAGACGGGATATGAGCTTTTTGGCCTGGCCGACCGCGCAGCAGCCGATGCCGAGGTCTTTGCGCTTTTCTCGGCTGAGTTGGCGGGGGCCGGGTTGCAGCCGGTGACCGGGGATATGGGCATCTTGATTGCAGCCGTTGACAGTCTCAGCACGACCGAACGGCGTCGCCGCGCGCTGCGGCGCCATCTTTGGCGACCGCGGCGCTTTCGCACTCTGTTCGACCGTTTTGCCGGTCGCGCGGCGCCGACGGTGGCCCGGGCCCAGATGGTGCAGGCCGTTGAGAGCCAAGGGATCGAGGCGATGGTCGCATCCGCTGGCCCGGCATATGGTCTGCGCAGCGAGCAGAGCGTTCGCACCCGGTTGGCAAGATTGGCCGAAGACGCCCATGCGCCACCTATTCCAACCGCCGAGGCAGCTGTTCTCGACGCGATATTGGCGCTACGCGAAAGCATGGATAACGCGCATGCAGCACTCAGCGATATGAGTGTCGATCTGCCGGGGATATCAGATGCCGTTGCGCGGATGGGCCAGCGTATGGCTGCACTTTCGGCCGCCGGGGTCGATCCCGGCCATCTGGCCTTTGAGGCCAGCTATGGGCGCACTAATATGGAATACTACGACGGCTTTGTGTTCGGTTTTGTGGCGCCGGGCCGGCCCGATCTTCCGCCCGTCGCAACCGGCGGGCGCTATGACGCGCTGACCGGGCTGTTGGGCCAAGGTGGGGCATTGGCGGCTGTGGGCGGCGTCATCCGCCCTGAGATGATCGTCGAGCTGGGGGCGCGATCATGACGTTGCGGCTTGGCCTGCCGTCAAAGGGGCGTCTGATGGAGAAGGCCTTTGCCTGGTTTGCCGAACGCGGCGTGCCGATCCGGCGAACGGGCCATGACCGGGAATATGCAGCCGTTGCTGAAGGTGGGGATCTGAGCCTGCTGCTTTTATCAGCAGCCGAGATCCCGCGCGAGCTTGCCGCCGGCCGCATCCATCTGGGTGTGACGGGCAGTGACATTGTCCGCGACCGTATCGCGAATTGGGATCAGGCGGTGGAGGTTATGGCTGAGTTGGGCTTCGGTTTTGCCGATCTGCTGGTGGCCGTCCCAAGCGCCTGGGCGGATGTCGAAACACTGGATGATTTGGACGCGGCCGCGGCCGATTTTCGCGCCGAACACGGCCAGCGACTGCGCATCGCCACCAAATACCATCGGTTGGTGCGGGATTTTTTGCGCGATGCCGGGGTGGCTGACTACCGTCTTGTCGACAGCCAAGGCGCGACGGAGGCCGTTGTGCGCCACGGCACAGCTGAGGCCATCGCCGATATCTCTTCAACTGGAGAGACATTGCGCGCCAACCATCTCAAGCCACTTGCCGATGGTCTGATCCATCGCAGCCAAGCGGTGCTTTTCCGTGCGCGCGCGGCCGATTGGGGCGAAGAAGAGCGCGCGGCGTTGATCAGGGTTAAAGGCGCGCTTGGATTGTAGGGCCGGGTGCCGCGGGCTGGCGTCAGACCAAACCGATATCGGCAAGGGCGCGCTCGATCTGCGGCGGCAGCTCGCTGCGCCGCGCGCCAGGCGTCATATCGGGTGGGGCGTCGTCGCGCGTAAGATAGCGCCAGCCTTGAAACGGGCGCTTGGGCGTCGGGGCCACACGGATAACCTCGGGGTCGAACACGATGCCGCAACGGGTGATGCCGTCTTCGCGCACAACTTCGTCGAGGCGGTGGATGCGTTGGCGGCACAGAACAAGGCCCTTGAAAACCCAATAGAGCGAGCCGCCATCGACAAGCTCGGCTTCGCGTTTCGGCCACATGCGCGTCACATGGCGCGGTAGGCCGTCAGGCCCCTTGGCGCGCGGCTGTTCTTGCCAATGCACCAAGTCTTCAACCCTTTCAGCGCCGACGCATAATTTAACAAGGTTTAGCACTATTCGAATCCCCAAAGCCCATATATATTGTATGGCGACAATTAGCTGCTGCAACCCGTTGTGGAGTTATCCACAGCGGGCGCTTCGTTTGGAGAGCGCCGATGACCCGCTTTGCTGCCCCGATTGCGGAACAGATTTGGGATATGAAGTACCGCCTTAAGGATGGCGATGGCGCGCCGTTGGACGGCTCCATCGAAGACACTTGGGGCCGGATTTCGCGGGCATTGGCGTCAGGCGAGGCGGAGCCCGAGACGTGGGAGCCGCGGTTTTATGCGGCATTGGAGGATTTCAAATTCTTGCCCGCTGGCCGCATCATCGCTGGCGCGGGCACCGGCCGGTCCGTGACGCTTTTCAACTGCTTTGTGATGGGCACGGTGCCCGACAGTATGGGCGGGATATTTGAGGCGCTGAAAGAGGCCGCGCTGACCATGCAGCAGGGCGGCGGGATCGGCTATGATTTCTCCACCATCCGGCCGAGAGGGGCAGCCGTCGCGGGCGTGGCGGCGGATGCATCAGGCCCGCTGTCGTTCATGGATGTCTGGGACGCGATGTGCCGCACCATCATGTCGGCGGGATCGCGCCGCGGGGCGATGATGGCCACGATGCGCTGCGACCACCCCGATATCGAAGACTTCATCGGCGCGAAATCCGACCCATCACGGTTGCGGATGTTTAACATGAGCGTTCTGGTGACCGATCCGTTCATGGAGTCCGTGAAAGCGGATGGCTCTTGGGATCTGGTGTTTGGTGGGGAGGTGCATCGGACGGTGCAGGCCCGCGACCTTTGGAACCAAATCATGCGAGCGACCTATGACTACGCCGAGCCGGGGGTGATTTTCATCGACCGGATCAACCAGATGAACAATCTGTCCTATGCCGAAACGATTGCCGCGACCAATCCCTGCGGCGAGCAACCACTGCCGCCCTATGGCGCGTGTTTGCTGGGCTCGGTCAATCTGGCGCGTTTGGTCGACCGCCCGTTTGAGGAAGGTGCTGCGATCCATGAGGGCGCGCTGGATGATTTGGTTTCGGTTGCCGTGCGGATGATGGATAATGTCGTCGATGTCTCGCGCTTTCCACTGCCCGAACAGGCCGCGGAGGCGCGGGCGAAGCGGCGCATTGGTCTGGGTGTGACAGGGCTTGCCGATGCCTTGCTGATGGTGGGCGTGCGCTATGGCTCTGAGGAGGCGGCGCGTCTGACCTCGCACTGGTTGAGCCGGATCGCGCGCGCCGCATATCTGGCCTCGGCGCGTTTGGCAGCCGAGAAGGGGACCTTCCCGCTTTACGACGAAGAGGCCTTTTTGCGCAGCCCAAGCTTGGCGCGCATGGACGATGAGGTCACCGACGCGATCCGGACCCACGGTATCCGCAACGCGCTTTTGACCTCGATCGCGCCGACAGGGACGATCTCGCTTTATGCCGGCAACGTGTCATCTGGGATCGAGCCGGTCTTTGCCTATGCCTATACCCGCAAGGTTTTGCAGCGCGACGGCAGCAAATCCGAGGAGGAAGTTGTCGATTATGCCGTGCAGTTGTGGCGCGACAAGTTCGGTGATGCAGAGCTGCCGGATTACTTTGTCAACGCTCAGACGCTTGCGCCGTCGGACCATGTCCGCATGCAGGCCGCGGCCCAGCTATGGGTCGACAGCTCGATCTCAAAGACGATCAACTGCCCTGAGGATATCGATTTCGACGCTTTCAAAAACGTCTATATGCTTGCCTGGGACACCGGCTGTAAGGGCTGCACGACCTACCGCCCGAATGCCGTGACCGGCAGCGTGCTCAGCGTCGCCGAAGAGACGCCGAGCGAAGTTGCCGAGGCAGCCCCGACGCCCGCGCCCATGCCCGCTGGCGATGTCATCTACATGTCAGAGCCGCTGGATCGGCCGCAGGCTTTGCCCGGCCAGACCTACAAGCTGAAATGGCCCGATAGTGAGCATGCCGTCTACATCACGATCAACGACATCATCCAAGGCACACAGCGGCGGCCGTTTGAGATCTTCATCAACTCCAAGAATATGGAGCACTTCGCCTGGACCGTTGCCTTGACGCGGATGATTTCTGCCGTGTTCCGGCGCGGCGGCGATGTCAGCTTTGTTGTTGAGGAACTCAAAGCGGTGTTCGATCCGCGCGGCGGGGCCTGGATGCGCGGCAAATACGTCCCCTCGATCCTGGCCGCGATTGGCGGCGTGATCGAGCGACATATGGTGGCGATCGGTTTTCTCGAAGGCGAAGGCATGGGGCTGAAATCCGACCCCCAGGCAGAGGTCGTCAATCTCGGCCACAAGCCGGGCCCGGCCTGCCCCAATTGCGGCCAGTTCGAAATGCGCATGGCCGAGGGGTGCCTGACATGCGGTGCCTGCGGCTACTCGAAATGCAGCTGAGGACTGCTATTTGGTAGCACGGCTCGCGCCGTCGTTTTGTGGCCATTCTCTGGCCAGATGCAAAGAAGAATTCCGCCGACCTGCCCTGTCGATCCACTTGCAATCAGTTTCGGGCGCTTGGGAAGACGCCGTTCGCCGGATGAAGGATGGCGGGTCGCGTTCGTGATCCCCGGCCTCCTAATCCCGCGCTGACCGATGCCCGGATTTGCATGGGGTCAATCCCCCGGAATTGGGCAGCGTCCCAACGTGGGGCAACATGTAATCAAGCGGCGGCGATCTGCCTTTCACCCCGCTTACATGATTTTCTCAGTCTTTTCGACTGATCCAGAGCTCGCTGAACCTGACAAAAAGAGATTTGCCAGCAAGGGATGGTTAAGCCCTTGGTTGTCGATTTGTCCATACTAACGGCCTAGCGATGCAGAAATGGCAGAGCCACGGGATCAATCGCGGCTAACAGCCTTTATTTCGACGTAAAAACCTGATTTATCCACAGCAAATGCATCGAGCAGGTTTCCGGATGCGACACTTTCTTTTCGTGCCGTTGATTGGCGGATTTATTCTTGCCGCTCAGCCTATTGCCGCGCAACAGCAGACATTGGGCTTTGGGCGGCTCTTGAATAATGACGCGCTTGGCGATCAATCTGACCGGTGGCGGACCGCCGGGTATACGGTGAGCTGGGTGCGCGGGACGGCTTGGGACGGTGAGTTGCCGGACCGGCCTGGCGACATTCTTGAGTTTCGCTTCAGTGCCACGATCATCTCGCCTGAGGACCTGACCGATCCAGGTGCTGGCGAACGGCTTTATGCCGGGACGCTATCGGCGGGCATACATACGCACTTTGATTGGCGTGGCTTTGATGTCTCAGCCGGAGCGGGGGTTGCGGTCCTGGGTGAGCAGACAGGACTTCGCGGCCTGCAGACAGACTTTCATGACCAGTTTGGCCTGCCGAGGATCGACATCAACGATACCCAACAGGTCGACGACCAAGTCCGCGCCCATGCCACAGTTGAGATCGGCCGTGATATCGCAGTGGGCGGGGTCGAGCTGCGCCCCTATGTCGAGCTTCAGGCCGGTATAGAGACCCTGGCGCGCGCCGGTATGGATCTGACCATTGGCCGGATCGGAGAGACTGGGCTGATGCTGCGAGATGTCACCACCGGTCAGCGCTATGTCGCCATCGATAGTGCGCGTCCCACGGGCTACAGCGCCGTGCTCGGCGCCGATTTCACCTATATCGCCGACAGTTTCTATTTGCCCTCAAGCGGTCCGGTCGAAGCGGAAGAGACTAGGTTTCGCCTGCGCGGCGGGTTAGAGGCCGATCTGGGCCTTGGATCGACCTTTTTTGGGGTCACCTATCTTAGCGAGGAATATGTCGGTCAGTCCGAGGGACAGGTCGTCGGGTCGCTGAACATCCGCCTCGATTTCTGAGCAGCCCGATTGTTGCCAATCTGAGTACAAAGCTGCTTTCCTAACCCGAATCAGCGTGCTATCTTGTGGATAAATTCGGGTATAACCCGGGGATAACAACAAGCGGTAGCGAGGCAGTAAAAATGGGCGGAGCTGTTCTGAGCGCGGCCATGATCGCATGGGCGCAAAGCCAGATTGAGGGCATCCCGGCGGATAAGTACAAGACCATTGCCGAGGGTCTGACATGGCGTTGGAATGGCGAGCCAATTGCACTCGCGGGCCGGCCGGGTGCGCTTCTGCTGACTGGGGCAATGGCGCCCCAGCCCCAGGTCGCAAGCGCATCCGCGCCCGCAGCACGCACGCAAACGATTATTACAGATGCTGAACACGGGTCCGGGTTTGTAGTGACCGACGGGGAGCGGGCCTATACCGGCCTGCCGGTCAGCCCCGAAAGCCTGCAAGATCCGCTTCTGGTGTTTCACGATGGCCTACCGCCGCAGGCGACCGATCTGAAGATCTTAAAGGCAGAGCCAGGTCTTTGGAATGCCGCCGTGACCGAGCGCGAAGAGCTTCTATGCTTTACCCCTGGCACAGAGATCATGGCCGAGGCGGGACCGGTACGCATCGAGGATCTGGGCCCGGGCGATCGTGTCATGACCCGCGACAGCGGCCAGCAGGAGGTTGTCTGGATTGGTCACAGGCGGCTGTCGGGCGCGCGGCTTTACGCCTTTCCGCAGGAACGCCCGATCCGAATTCGCCACGGCGCGATGCAGGGCGCGGGCCCTTACGAAGATTTGCTGGTCTCGCCCGACCACCGCATTTTGCAGCGGGACCAAACGGCACGCGCGCTCTGGGGCGAGAATGAGGTTCTCGTGCGCGCGGCCGATCTATTGGGCAAGCCGGGCGTTTCGGTCGATCCGTTTGCGACTGAGGCGATTTACGTGACCGTGATGCTGGAAAACCACGAGGTGATCTGGGCAAACGGTATGGAGGTGGAGAGCTTCAATCCCGGCCTTGCGAACTTTGGGGCGCACACCAAAAAAGCCAAAGCGAGCCTCTTGGAGGCACGTCCCGACCTGGCCGCAGGCGTGGATCGGTATGGCCCTTCGGTCCGACGTTCACTGAGCCCGTCAGAAGCAGAAATCCTGCACCGCACCTCTTACTACTGAGCCGGCGCTTGACAGGCGCGGCGATCGCTGGCAATTGCCCGCTTTCATTGGTGTTGGTGGCCCCCGCAAGGGGATGCCTGTCAGGGTAAGCTGCAAATGCAACGGCCCAGAGGACAACGCCCTTCATAGCTTCGATGCCGAGGCGCCAAACGAAGGAGATCAGCCGTGACGAAACGCACGTCTGCCAAGTACAAAATCGACCGCCGGATGGGCGAAAACATCTGGGGCCGTCCAAAATCCCCCGTCAATCGCCGCGAATACGGCCCCGGTCAGCACGGTCAGCGCCGCAAGGGCAAGCTGTCGGACTTTGGCTTGCAGCTGCGCGCCAAGCAGAAGCTCAAAGGCTATTACGGCGATCTGACCGAAAAGCAGTTCCGCCGGATTTACGCTGAAGCGGAGCGGGTGCGCGGCGATACCGGTGAAAACCTGGTAGGCCTTCTTGAGCGCAGGCTTGACGCCGTCGTCTACCGCGCAAAATTTGTGCCGACGGTGTTTGCCGCCCGCCAATTCGTCAATCACGGTCATGTGTTGGTTAACGGCAAGCGGGTGAACATCCCCAGCTACCGCGTCAAAGAGGGTGACGTGGTCGCGGTGCGCGACAAGTCCAAGCAATTGGCCATTGTGCTTGAAGCGGCGCAATTGCCCGAGCGTGATGTTCCCGATTACATCGATGTCGATCACTCGAAAATGACTGCAAGTTTCGTGCGCATGCCTGGCTTGGCTGACGTGCCCTATCCGGTGATTATGGAGCCGAACCTGGTCGTCGAATATTACGCCAAGAATTAATCAAATTGCGTGCCCTTCGGGCACAAGAGATAAGTGCGTTTGGCGCCAGGTCGTGAGCTTCGGCCTGGCGCTTTGCGTATGGGCTCAGCGGGCGGGCGTTGCAATTTGCGCTAGCATGCTCAAGGGTCTGACAGGGATAGGAGAAACGAATGGCAGAGCACCAGGTTTATGGGCGTATCGATGGCGTAATTGTCATGATCGGTTTTGGCTCGATCGGCAAAGGGACCTGGCCGCTGATTGAGCGCCATTTCGAGTATGATCGGGCGAAATTTCTGGTCATTGAACCGGATGCCGCGAACCACGATTTCCTGAACGCGCATGGCCTGGCATTCGTTGACACAAAGCTGACACCGGAGAACTACGCGGAGGTGCTGGCCCGCCATCTGGAGCCTGGCCGCGGCTTTTGCGTGAACCTGTCGGTCGACACCTCATCGCTTGATCTGCTGCGCGCCTGCCGGGAGTTGGATGTGCCCTATATCGACACGGTGGTCGAGCCGTGGGAGGGTTTTTACTTCGAAACGAGAGATAACGCGGCGCGGTCTAATTACGCGTTGCGCCAGGCGATGCGGGACGAGAAGGCGCGCAATCCGGGCGGCACGACGGCTGTGTCGTGCTGCGGCGCCAATCCCGGCATGGTCTCTTGGTTTGTCAAAGAGGGCCTTTTGACCATTGCCCGCGATACAGGGCGCGATGCAACCGCGCCGACAAGCCGCGAAGGCTGGGCCGAGCTGATGCGTGATTTAGGCGTAAAGGGTGTGCATATCGCCGAGCGTGACACCCAAGCCAGGCTTGCGCCGCGGCCGCGTGATGTTTTTGTAAATACTTGGTCGGTGGAGGGATTCATCGCCGAGGGCTTTCAACCCGCAGAGCTTGGCTGGGGTACACATGAGACCTGGTTTCCCGAAAACGGGTACCGCCACGATGCAGGGTGCCAGGCCGCCATTTGGCTCGACCGGCCCGGCGCTGTGACACGTGTCCATAGCTGGTGCCCGACCCCGGGCGCACAGTTTGGCTTTCTGGTCACTCATAATGAGGCGATCTCAATTGCTGATTATTTCACGATCGGCGCGCCCGACAATCCGACCTACCGCCCGACCTGTCACTATGCCTATCACCCTTGCGATGATGCGGTGCTGAGCCTGCATGAGATGTTCGGATCGGGCGAACACCAAGATCAGCATCACATTCTTGATGTGGATGAAATCACCGAAGGGATCGATGAGCTGGGCGTGCTTATATATGGCCATGAAAAGAACGCGCTCTGGTTCGGGTCTCGGCTGTCGAACAAGGAGACCAAAGACCTGGCGCCGTATCAGAACGCGACCGGGCTGCAGGTCACTAGCGCGGTTCTTGCCGGTATGGTCTGGGCGCTGGAAAACCCGAACGCCGGCATTGTCGAGACCGATGAGATGGACCATGCCCGCTGCTTGGAGGTGCAATTGCCCTATCTCGGGCCGGTTGAGGCGCATTATACCGACTGGACGCCGCTTCATAACCGGTGGCAGCAATTCCCCGAAGATATCGACGAAAGCGACCCTTGGCTTTTTCGAAATGTGCTGGCGAGCTGAGACCGGAAGAGCAGGGGCCGACCCGGGCAGGTTAGAGGATTACCCTGATTCTTTTGCGGCGAATGCGGATCCTTCCCATATATTGCCCTGATCGCAGCCGCTTGCAGATTTGCAATGCAATTGCGCGACCCAAGCGACAAAGATCGAGGCGCTAAACAGCTTTGCAGGCGTACCCGCGAGAGGTTCGAGAGGGCGGTCCTTTTGCAAAGGCGTGTTCTGCGGTCACAACCCAGCCCGTCCTGTCCAGAAGCCCGCGCAAGACCGCGGGTGGGTAGCTGCGGTGGCGCCATTGCAACCACACAATGGCGTTGCACCAATGCGGCTTGGACACGACGAGAAAGAGCCGCCCGCCGCGCTGCACAAGGCCGCGCAGTTGGCCCAGCATCGCAGCGCCATCTCCGTGTTCGATGACATGGGCGGCCAGCACAACATCAAAGGGCGCTTCGGGCTTGAAATCCTGCAAAGTTGCGCGGACTGGATTTACGGTTTGCCCGATCTCTGCCAACCGCTCGGTTCCGCGCGCCAGCATTGCCGCACTTGGGTCAAGCAATGTAATCGCGGACCCCGGCCCATGAACGCGCATCCAAGCTTCGGCAAAGGCGCCGGTGCCCGCGCCGATATCAGCGACGCGTGCGCTGCTTGCGCCTGGCAGGGCAGGGAAAGTGGCGCCAAGAAATCCGTGATACGCGTCGCCATAGCCCAAAGCGCGCATCTTATCCGGCCATGCCGGGGCGGCACGGTCGTAGCGACGGGTCAAGCGGTCGATCTCGGTCTGCATGGTCTTGAACATGGCATAGATCGGCTCAGAAGGCTCTGTCCTTTTGCCTGTGCCAGGCGTAAAGCCGGCCCATGATCGGAGATCAAGCCCGCCGAATTAGCCTTGCGGAGGCCCACAAACTGCCGCGCTGGCGCCAGCCGGTGGCGCTTTTGGTGCTGATGGCCATCGCCATGCCGGTGACGTTTGCGACCTGGTCGGCGCTTTTGAACAATTTTGTCGTCGAGATGGCGGGTTTTGATGGCGCCGATATCGGCTGGCTGCATACGGTGCGCGAGATCCCCGGCTTTTTTGCGATCGGCGTGATCTTTCTGATCATTTTTATCCGCGAACAGGTGCTTGGGCTCATTTCGCTTCTGCTTTTGGGCTTCGCCTCCGCTGTGACCGCACAGTTTCCAAGTCTGGGCGGGCTGCTGTTCGTCACGCTGCTCAGCTCGATCGGATATCACTATTACGAGACGGTCAATCAAAGCCTGCAATTGCAATGGATCGACAAAGCCCGCGCGCCGCAGGTGCTCGGCTGGCTTCTCGCAGTGGGGTCAGGTGCGACACTGGCAGCGTACATTCTGATCGTTCTCACCTGGCGCGCCTATGACCTCAGCTACAGCTTTGTTTACTGGGCCACTGGCGGTTTCACCGTGGTGCTCGCCGCGATTGCGATGGTGGCTTATCCACAGTTTGAAAGCCCCAATCCGCAAAAGAAGGAAATGGTGCTGCGCGGGCGCTACTGGCTGTATTACGCGTTGCAGTTCATGTCAGGCGCGCGGCGCCAGATATTTGTCGTCTTCGCCGGGTTCATGATGGTTGAGCGCTATGGCTTTGACGTGCAGGCTATCACGGCGCTCTTTCTTGCGACGCTGGTGATCAACATGATTGCCGCCCCGCTATTGGGCCGCGCCGTTGCTTATTTTGGAGAGCGGGCGACGCTGATCGTTGAATATCTCGGCCTGACGCTTGTTTTTCTGCTTTATGCGGGGGTCTATTGGTTTGGCTGGGGCCCGGTCCTTGCGGCTGGCCTTTATGTGGTCAACCACATCTTCTTTTCGCTCGCACTGGCAATCAAAACGTATTTCCAGAAGATCGCCGATCCCGGCGATATCGCGCCTACGGCGGCGGTGGCGTTTACGATCAACCACATCGCGGCGGTCTTCTTGCCCGCCCTTTTGGGCTATGTCTGGCTGCAATCGCCGATGGCGGTTTACTTGCTGGCCGCTGGCATGGCGTTTGTATCGCTCGCCCTGTCAACGCTGGTGCCGCGCCATCCGGTACCGGGCCATGAGACGGTGCTGGTGCGGCGTGCAGCCCAGGCCGCGGAATGAGCGTGACCTGGACCGCTCTGACAACGCTTGGCGATGCGCGCCAGGCGGCCGCCCTGGGCGAGGCGCTGGATGACCTTGACCCGGCACCGACCGGTGTGGGTGTGTTTGAGCTTGAAGACGGGTCGGGGCTTTGGGAGGTCGGCGGCTATTTCACCGAAAGCCCCGATGAGATTGGTCTGGCGGTGCTGGCCGCCGCCTTTGGTGCGCAGGATTTTGCCGTTTCAGAACTGCCTGAAACCGATTGGGTGGCGCATGTCAGGCGCGAATTGCACCCGGTCGAGGCCGGGCGATTCTTTGTCTATGGCAGCCACGATGCTGATCGCGTCCCGGAAGGCCGGGTGGCGCTATTGATCGAAGCGGCGATGGCGTTTGGCACCGGCCATCATGGCACAACGCAAGGCTGCCTGGAGATGTTGGATCACATCGCGAACCAAGGCTTTAGCGCTGCGCGGGTCGCCGATATCGGCTGCGGCACCGCGGTGCTGGCAATGGCTGCGTCCCGCATCTGGCCCGATGCCGGCACAATCCTGGCCAGCGATATCGATCAGGTCGCCGTTGAGGTTGCCCAGGCTAATATCGCGGCCAACGATCTGGGCGCGCAGGTGCGCTGCCTAGAGGCTGCGGGCCTTGACCATCCCGAGCTTGAAGAGGCGCCGTTTGACCTGATCTTTGCCAATATACTCAAAGGCCCGCTGATCGATCTGGCGCCCGCGATTGCCGGCCAATTGGCGCCAAGCGGCCGGGCGATCCTTTCAGGCCTTCTCAACTCGCAGACCGAAGATGTGGCCAATGCCTATACCGACCAAGACCTATTGGTTCTCAATGAGAAACAGATTGGAGACTGGACAACCTTGTTGCTAGGGCGGTTTTGACCGGCAAAATGTGCTAAGGTGCCTAAAGGTGGGGTGCATTTTGCGAGTGAGTTGTACCATGAACGAACAGTTCAATCAGTTTCAAAGACGCGTTGGCCAGATAAGCCGAACGCATAGACGCCGCGTGCCTTATGAATTTACGGTGCGATCAGACGGGCTGATGGTACCGCGCACAAGGAGTCGGTTGCGCTTCTATTTCCCTTGGCGGGCGATTCTTGCGGGCTTTGTCACCGTGGTGCTCGTGAAAGCATTTATGATCTTTTTTCTTGGTCCCACCGGTTATGAGACGCGGATGAACAATCTGTTGTCCGGGAGCACCTACGAAGAGCTCGCCGTAAAAATTCTATCGGCTGACCCGGTTTCGTCCTGGGCGGCAGCGCGGATGGAAGACGCCTCGGCCTGGATCGCCGCGCAGTAAGGCGCCGGCATCCTACCACTTAGTCAACAAAAAAGGCCGGTCCGTAAGGGGCCGGCCTTGATGTATTTGGGGTAAGCGGACGGCTTAGGCCTGCTGGAATTGACGGGCGCGGCCGTTCGGCCGCGCCCAAAGTCGTTTAGCGGTTGAAATTGCCTGCTGCGATATTGTCGATATCACCGCGGATCAGGCCCAGATCGTTGAGTTCATGATCGCTCAACTTCGACAGGGCGGCGCGGGTGACGCGCGCGTCGTTCCAGGAAGCGACTTTACCGACAAGACCGGCAAGGACGGTGAAAACGCTGGTACCAGCGCTGAGGGGGCGGTTCGTAATCGAGGCCATGGGGCAGTCCTTTCCGGTCTCTGGTGAATGGTATGGAGCGTCGCCGAATGCGGCGCCTACCCGCCAGCTAGAGCCGATTGAGTGCATAATCAATAGGCAATTTGTGCATGGCTCACATGGTGAAAATGCATAGCTCGAAATCGGGATAAACTACTTAAAAACATGCATTAATGCGGGTTCACGAATGTCGTATTTGGTCTGCGGAATGACGTGATTTTACCAGGGTTGATGCATTCTTGTGCGCCGGCATCAAATCGCGACAATTGCCATGTCGCAAGTGGCTGGGTGCTGGCAAATGTTCGCCTTTCGTGCTAGCTCTGTTTCGCAAGTAGAAACGCAGGCCCGTAAAGGGCGCGGAGGAGGGCAGATGCGCGTCATTGGCATTGATCCGGGGCTACGTCGGATGGGCTGGGGCGTGATCGAAACCGACGGCACGCGGCTAAGCCATATTGCCAGCGGCACATGTCTGGGCAGCGGCGATGGTTTGGCCGCGCGGCTCTTGTCGCTGCATGCCGAGCTAACGCAGGTATTTGCCACGCATGCACCGGATGCGGCTGCCGTCGAGCAGACCTTTGTCAATCGCGATGGTGCGGCAACGCTGAAACTGGGCCAGGCGCGCGGCATGGCGCTGCTGGTACCGGCGCAATTTGGATTGGCCGTGTCGGAATATGCGCCCAATGCTGTCAAAAAGGCGGTTGTCGGTGTTGGCCATGCCGACAAACGCCAGGTCGCGCATATGGTGCAATTGACCCTACCGGGTGCCGCGCCTGAAGGTGCCGATGCGGCGGATGCACTGGCCATTGCGCTGTGCCATGTCTTTCAGGCGCGCGGCACGGGTCGCCTGGCCGCCGCTGTTCAGGCGGCACGATGATCGGGCGGCTGGCCGGCCGGCTCGCGTTGCGCAGCACCGACCATGTGATGATCGATGTCGGCGGGGTGGGCTATGTTGTGCATTGCTCAGAGCGTACGCTCGCGGGTTTGCCTGGTGAGGGCGAATGGGCCGCACTTTGGACCGACCTTTTGGTGCGCGAAGACCTGATGCAGCTATTTGGTTTTGCCAGCCTGGCGGAGCGCGAATGGCACAGGCTGCTGACAAGCGTGCAGGGTGTAGGGGCGAAAGCGTCGATGGCGATCTTGGGCACGTTGGGCCCCGACGCCCTGACGCGCGCCATTGCGATCGGCGATTGGGGATCGGTCAAAGCAGCGCCCGGCGTGGGGCCCAAGCTGGCACAACGCGTGGTCAATGAGCTCAAAGACAAAGCGCCTGCCGCGATGGCCAGGGCAAGCGAGCCCGGCCCGGTTTTGCCCGAACCGGCTTTGCCCGACCCGGAAATGCCTGGCGCGCCGGCCCCAGCGGTGGCCGCGTTGCGACCCCCGACTGGGCCCACCCGCGCGCCCGACATGCCCGCATCAGCTGGCGCGGCACAGGCTGAGGCGTTATCAGCCCTGGCCAATCTGGGCTATGCGCCGACAGAGGCGGCCGGTGCTGTGGCGCGTGCGTTTGCTGCTGCACCAGAGGCCAATACTCAAGCCTTGATCCGTGCCGCGTTGCGCGCATTGGCGCCGGAGGCCTGACGGATGTCATGCATTGCGCACGGCAGTTATGGCTTTGTGGCACTGCATCCTTGGCGCAACCTGGGCAAATGTGGGGATAGAACCAATGACCGAGCCTGATCCGACATTGCGCCCCGAAAGCCTGCCCGGAGACAGCGCCCCAGACCGGGCTTTGCGCCCGCAAACCTTGGCCGATTTCGTAGGCCAGGCCGAGGCGCGGACCAATTTGCGCGTCTTTGTCGAGAGTGCCCGGACCCGAGGTGAGGCGATGGACCACGTCCTCTTTCACGGCCCGCCGGGCCTCGGCAAGACGACCTTGGCGCAGATCATCGCGCGCGAACTGGGCGTCAATTTCCGCATGACAAGCGGTCCGGTTCTGGCGCGTGCCGGTGATCTGGCGGCGATCCTGACCAACCTTGAGGCGCGCGATGTGCTTTTCATCGACGAGATCCACCGGCTTAACCCGGCCGTCGAAGAGGTGCTGTACCCGGCGCTGGAGGATTTTGAACTTGACCTGGTGATTGGTGAGGGCCCCGCGGCCCGTACGGTGCGGATTGAGCTGCAGCCTTTTACTTTGGTGGGTGCGACAACCCGGCTTGGCCTGCTGACGACACCGCTGCGCGACCGATTTGGCATCCCCGTGCGGCTGAATTTCTACACGGCGGACGAGTTGACCCAGATCGTGACACGCGCGGCGGGCCTTTTGGGCGTAGAGGCAGAGCCCGCGGGCTTGCGCGAGATCGCCAGCCGTGCCCGCGGCACGCCGCGGATTGCCGGGCGGCTGCTGCGCCGCGTGGTAGATTTTGCGGTGGTTGAGGGGGGTGGCCGGATCAGCCGTGAATTGGCGGACTATTCGCTGACCCGGCTTGGCGTGGATGGGTTGGGTCTGGATGCGGCCGACCGGCGCTATCTGAGCCTCATTGCCGAGAACTACGGGGGCGGACCGGTTGGTGTTGAGACGCTTTCTGCCGCGCTCTCGGAAAGCCGCGATGCAATTGAGGAGGTGATCGAGCCCTACCTGCTGCAGCAAGGCTTGATTGCGCGTACCCCGCGAGGCAGGGTTTTGGCAGCGAAGGCTTGGGCGCATTTGGGCCTATCGGCTCCGAAAGCGCCGAACCAAGGAGATTTGTTTTGAGGCGATTTTACGAGGTTCTGTTGATTTGGTTGCAAGGAATTAGCGGGCGGGTTGTACCCGGAGCATTGCTCACCGCGCTGATCCTGGCTTTAGGGGCCCAATCGCCGGCTGCCGCGCAGGTGGCGCTGGGCTCGCATGAGGCATTCCAAACCCGGTTCGGCCACGTCTCAGTGGTAGCGGCCAGCGAGTTTGAGGAGGAACTTGCCTGGAACAACCAGCGGCTAGGCCTGCGCAACCGCTTTGTCGTTATTGCCGGGGCCTGGGGCTTGCCAAACGTTGAGATCGACTGGGTTTTGATCGAGACCAATCACGGCGGAAATATGTGCCCCGGCACCTATTATCTGGGCCTGGTTGACCCGCTGGGCATCCAGATCTCACCACCTTTTGGCGAATGCTTGGGGCGTATTCTTGACCTCGAGGTCCTGCCCGACCGGATCGAGCTTGTGCTGGCCCATCCCGATGTCTCGATCGACCAGCAGCGTGTTGTCTTCGACGGGCTTACGCTGAGTGCAACAGATGATGCGCCTGTTCTGGGCGATGGTCAGGCGGAATTGAGCGATCCGACCCAATGGCTGAGCCATCACCCGGTTGTGGCGCTGCGCGAC
Source organism: Pseudomonadota bacterium (assembly GCA_039191215.1). Taxonomy (GTDB): domain Bacteria; phylum Pseudomonadota; class Alphaproteobacteria; order Rhodobacterales; family Rhodobacteraceae; genus HKCCE3408. Next base: position 7,183 of record JBCCXT010000039.1, on the reverse strand, counting down.
GGCAACGAACAGGCCCGGTTTCTGGCGGTGATGTCGCCGGATGCCTTTCAGCAGATGGCCAGGCAAATGACCGGACCTGGGGCCACGCAAGCGCGGGAAGGTTGGATACTCGGCTCTGCCTGCACGGCGCATCAATGCAATGCCTCAGCCGGCGTTTGGGGCATCAGATTGGCCGATGGCGCCCCGGCAGCGGCGATCCTGCGCGAAAATGCGGCCGCCGAGACCTTTGGCGCGGCCAGCGATCCGGTCTTCGCGCGGTTTTTAGCGGAGCAGCCGCTGTGAAGGCAATCGGCGTGCGGGCCCGGGCCGTACTTGCAGCGCTGGCTGTGGCCCTGCCACTGGCCGTGGAAGCCCAAGTCGCCTTGGGTGATTTCTACCAGTTTCAGACCCGGTTCGGCGAGGTGCAGATTGTCGGCGGCGAGGTCGATCAATACGTCTCATTCGCGGGCACGATGCGCGACGACTTATACGCGCCGAGCCAGAGCATTCTAGGCGGATTTGCCATCGCCAGCAGCGCGGAGGATTGGGTTCTACTGCGCCAAAACAATAACGGGAATGGCTGCTTTGGCGTGCATGTATTGCTGCGCGTCGATGCAAGCGGTCTCACCGCTAGCCCGCCCTTCGGGCATTGTGAGGCGACGGTGCGAGACGTGCGTGTCTATCCGGGCCGGATTGAACTGGAACTAAGCAGCCCGGGCCAGACTGGTGCAGAGGCGTTCAGCTTTGACGGGCGCGAGGTCCGCTCGGCTTCTGGCACCTTGCGCAGCGACCCCGTTCCGGCGGGCGCAGGTCCGGACGTGTTGCGCTGGCTCGGGCTGCACCCTTTCGCTCCGTTTGACATGATGGCAGAACGGGCGCGCTTTGCCCAAATCATGCCGGAAAACCGGATTTGGGGTCTGGCCAACCATGTCGCGCACGGCAGCCAGACGCGGCAGGAAGGCGACTGGGTGATCGGCTCGGGCTGCTTGTTTTCTGATTGCGCCTACAACGCACGCGGCTTTTGGGCGCTGCGGATCAGTGATGGCGCGGCGGGCGCGGCGATCCTGGGCGGCAGCACCACCCTCTATGGCGCGGCCGAAAGCGATCCGATCCTGCGCCGCGCCATCTCAGAGCTTGGTCGATGAGCCTGGACGCCGATGGCGTAACCAAGCTTTTCACCCGCTCCGATGGCGGCTACCTGTTCGCGCGGTGGGGCCGGCCGATCGCGCCGGTCGTATTCGGCGTCGATGACGCCACCATCTCGGTCCTGAAAGGCGCGATTGAAGCCGTCGTCGCCCTTGCCAATCACAAGATGGCCGAAACCGACCCCGAGCTTGGCGCCAATCTGATGATCTTCTTCCTGTCCGATTGGAAGGAATTGGCCGAGACACCCAATCTCGACCGGATATTGGCCGATCTGGAGACGCTTCTGCCTCGGCTTGAGGCCGCCGGTGCCAACCAATATCGAAGTTTCCGGTTCGATGAGCAGGGCGCGATCAAGGCGGCGTTTGTCTTCATCCGGATGGATGAGAATATGGCCAGCCTACCGGCGGAGACCATCGCGCTGAGCCAAATTGTGCAGACGATTGTGCTGTGGTCGGACACCGCGTTTCGCGAGGCCGGACCCTTGGCGCGGTTGACCGAAGGGGGCCCGGCGCTCCTGCGCCCGGAACTGGCGCAAGTGATCCGCGCGGCCTACGACCCGGTCATGCCGGTCGCCGCACAGGATGCCAGCCACGGCCTGCGCCTCGCCGCCCGGATGGGGGATGTGCAGTGAGACACAAATGGACGCCGTCCGACGACTACCCCGCCGAGCAAGAGGTGCTAGCGCGGCTGTGGGAATGGCCGGAGGTGGTTTTGGGTAGCAGCCGGCCCGGCGCCAAAGCCGGGCGAGACGTGAGGCTGCGCGCCGACTTCATCCGCCATTTGTGCCTGTACCAGGAGGATATCCCGGAATGGGGCGTACGGATTGCGGGCGCTCGGATTGAGGGAAAGCTGAACCTGGAAGGCGCCAAGCTGCGCGGGGATCTAGGGCTGGTCAACTGCGATCTCGACACTGCCCCGCTCCTCCAATCCGCCCGCGTGAAATCCCTATTCTTCTATCGCGCCGCATTTTCTGGCCTGAAAGGCAGCCAGTTGCAGGCCGAGGGCGGCGTGTTCCTGCGCCAGGCAGAGGTGTCGGGCGCGGTGGAGCTGCTGCGTGCGAAGCTGGGCGGGGACCTGGATTGCACGGGTGCGACACTGCAAGCAGCAAAGAGGGCGCTGTCCTGCGACGGGCTGCAGGCCGAGGGCAACGTGTTTCTGCGCGGCGCGACGGTTGCGGGCGCGGTGCGTTTGTTGGGCGCGAAGCTGGGCGGGAATGTGGATTGCACGGGTGCGACACTGCAAGCGGCGGAGACAGCACTCTCCGGCGACGGGCTGCGCGCGGATGGCAACATGTTTCTGGGCGGCGCGACGGTTGCGGGCGAGATTCGGCTGCCAGGCGCGAAGCTGGGCGGGGGGGTCATCTGCACCTCGGCGCATCTATCTGGTGGGATGTATGCTGGGCGTGCGCAGGTGGCAGGCAACCTCTTTTTGAGGCAACTTTTTCCAGAAGAGCGTGCGCTTTTTCCAGATATCCCGATGCGGCCTGCCCGCATACACAAAAAGCTGGACCTGACGGGCGCACACTTTGCGGCAATCGAGGATGACCGCGATGCTTGGCCTGAGGCGGGGGCGTTGGATCTTGACCGCTGTACCTATGGGGCCTTTGCCCGCAAGGCGCCCCTCGATGCACAGGCGCGGATTGAATGGCTGTCCCTTCAACTGAAGGATGGCGAGGATTTCAAACCCCAGCCCTGGGAGCAATGCGCCAAAGTTTTGCGCGAGATGGGCCATGTCGAGGATGCGCGTGATGTCCTCATCAAAAAAGAACAACTGCATCGGATCGACAGGCGGCGACGGCTTGAGGCGGCGGGCCGTGTGTTCCCAGCCAACGTTCTGGGGCTATGGGACTGGATGTTGCGCGTCACTGTCCGCTATGGGCACCGGCCCCTGCGCGCCTTTGTTGGGCTTTTTGTGTTTTGGATCTTGGGCTTTGGGTTCTACCAGGTGGCAGCCCATGCCGATGCGATTAAGCCGAACAATGCGTTTGTGCTGCGCGCGCCGGAATGGGCGGGATGTGTGCCGCCCGCGTTTGGGCCGCTGACCCCCGGCGCAGAGTGGCCCGAGACGCGCTGGCACGACAGCTACGCCTCGCAATTGGCGTGTTTCCACGACCAGCCCGAAGCGGGGAGCTATCCGAAGTTTCGCGCCTGGATTTATTCGGCCGACACTCTGTTGCCGATTGTGCATTTGGAGATGCAGGAGTTTTGGATCCCCGATGAGAGTGCCGCGTCGCCCTTGGGCCGGATCGCGCGCGGCTTTCTGTGGCTCCAGATTGCCATGGGCTGGGCGCTTTCGCTGTTGGCGGTTGCCGGGTTTTCCGGTCTGGTGAAGTCGGATTGATATTGCGCTGGAGCGCATTGCAGATTGCAGGAGGTAGCATGACCCAAACGCTGAAGGATCTGGAGCCGTTGAAGCCTGCCGAGCAAGCGGTCCTCGACAACCTTTGGGACGCGCCCGAAGTTTCCATCGGTACCGGTGAGCTGCCGGAAGAAGTTCCCACAGAAGAGGTCATAATCCGCGCCGGGTTCGTGCGTTATCTATGCCTATACTACGACAAGTTGCCGGAATGGGGATTGGGCGTCTTCGGTGCCTCAATCGAAGGCGAGTTGGGCCTCGAAGGGACGGAATTAAAGGCAGATCTGCTACTGGCCAATTGCCGGTTCGATACGGCGTTGAAGCTCCGATCCGCTGAGCTCAAATCGATCTATCTCAACGGCTCCCATCTTCCGGGCCTTGACGCAGATGGGCTAAGCGCAAAGGGCGATTTTAGTTTGCGCGGCGCCACTGCGACCGCGCAGGTGCGCATGCTTGGTGGAAAGCTCGGCGGGGATCTCAATTGCATTGATGCGACGCTGGCGGCTGAGGACACGGCCCTCAATTGCGACAGGCTGGAAACCGGTGGGGAGGTTTTTCTGCGACATGCCGATGTGACCGGCGCGGTGCGTCTTCTGGGCGCGCGCATTGGTGGCGATCTGACCTTTGAGGGCGCAAAACTAAGCGGCGGAGAAGCCGGCGTCGCCGTGCAATGCGACAAGTTGTGGGCCGGCGGTGGTGTATTTCTTCGCAGCGCCGAAGTCGCTGGCGCCGTACGCTTCTTGGGCACAAAGCTGGGGGCGAGCTTTAATGCCGACAGGGTGGCGATCACCTCTCAAGGGTCCGCGCTGCAATTCGACGGTGCGCAGATAGACGGCGATTTGCAGTTGCGCCACGCGACAATCATCGGCGCCGTTCGCATTCTTGGCGCCCGGATTTCCGGCGATCTGACCTGTCGCAGCACGTCGATCACTGCTGATGGCGACGCGATTAATGCCACCAACGCCCAGATCAATGGGACGTTTTTCATGCGATCGGCGGAGAATGAGAACCCGCTTCGGCTTGATGGCCATCTCGACCTTCGTGCAGCACGGATCAGCGTGATCTGCGATGAGCCTAGGGCCTGGCCAGAACCGGGTTCGCTTTGGCTTGATCGCTGCACGTATGATGCCTTCATCGAGGCGCCGGTCTCGGCCAAAGATCGGATCGATTGGCTTGACCGGCAGCCTGAGCACGAATTCCATCCCCAACCATGGGAGCAATGCGCACGTGTTCTGCGCGATACCGGACATGGCCAAGATGCCAAGCGGCTGATGATCGAGAAAGAAGGTCGTCACCGGCGCCATCGACGCGCGCTTTTGCGTGCCTCGGGCCAATGGGATCGGCTGCTGCTCGCCACCGTTTGGGACGGCATCCTGGCCAGCACCGTCCGCTATGGCCGGGAGCCCTTTCTGGCGCTCTTCTGGCTCGTCGGTTTTGCCGTACTTGGTGCTTTTGTCTTCAACGCAGCCTACCAGCGCGGTTTGGTTCATCCGACCGGGTCGAGCGTTTTGGGCAGCGTTGCATGGCAAGCTTGCGGCCCTGAATTCGGCGTCGCAGACACACAACGCACCGCGCCAGACGAAACCCGTGTCATGTGCTACAACGCCAATCCCGATGCCGAAGATCTGCCCCGCTTTCCGCCTTTGATGTTCACGCTCGACACGCTTTTGCCGGTCATGTCATTCGATGTGCGCAGCAAGTGGGAGGTTGTGGCCCCGCCGGGCGACAGGCTGTGGCTGGTCTATTTCTGGGTCCAGATCGTTGTGGGCTGGGCCTTGTCGCTGCTGGCCGTGGCGGGCTTTTCCGGCCTGGTGAAATCGGAATGACCCATCGATGGCCGCTGCGCGTGTATTACGAGGACACCGACCTGGCCGGGCTGGTCTATTATGCCAATTACTTGAAGTTTATCGAACGCGCGCGCTCTGAAATGGTTCGTGATGCGGGCATTGACCAGGTTGCAATGAAGGCCGCAGGCTTGGTCTTTGCTGTGCGGCGCTTGACGGCCGACTATCTAAGTGCAGCGCATTATGACGACCAACTGGTGGTCGAGACGGACCTTATCTCATTGACAGGCGTGCGTTTTGTAATGGACCAGCGGGTCTTGCGCGATGCAGCTTGCCTGTTCACGGCAAACGTTGAAATTGTCTGCCTTGACGCGGCCGGAAAACCGCTGCGTATCCCAGCCGGTATCCGGCAAAAGATCGCCGGTCTTGGCGGCCCGAAACAGCCCTGACACCGCTCCCATGGCAATTCCCCTGAACGGCTGTTATTGGATAGCTTAATCCACGCGGGCAAACTCGCATCAGGGGCAACGACCCCGGCAGACAGGACGGGCAGAATGGAAACGGAAGCTTTGGCCGCCGCACAGGATTTCAGTTTCCTGGCGCTCTTTTTTCGAGCAACTCTAATTGTGCAACTGGTGATGATCGGGCTTATCGTGGCCTCGGTCTGGGTCTGGGCGATTTACTTCGCCAAGTTCCGCATGTTTCGCCGGGCGCGGCAGAACACGACACTTTTTGATCAGCAATTTTGGTCGGGCGAGCCGCTCGACGAGTTCTACGACCAGATTGCCGAGGCGCCACGCAGCGCGTCGGAACGCGTCTTTGTCGCTGGCATGACGGAGTGGCGCCGCTCTATCCGCGATGATGGTGCGTTGATCCCGGGCGTCCAGCAACGCGTCGACCGGTCGATGGACGTGGCGATCGCGCGGGAAAATGAGCGGCTGACAAATGGGCTTGGTTTTTTGGCCACAACCGGCGCGACCGCGCCATTCGTGGGCCTTTTCGGTACGGTATGGGGGATTATGCGGTCGTTTCAGGAAATTGCCGTCTCCGGCAACACCTCGCTGGCCGTTGTCGCCCCCGGCATCGCCGAGGCCCGTTTGGCCACTGGGCTCGGCCTCTTGGCTGCGATCCCTGCGGTCATTCTCTATAACGCGCTGTCCGGCCAAGCTGACCGATTGGTGCAGGTTTATGAGGGCTTTGCCGATGAATTTTCCACGCTGTTGAGCCGGCAGCTCGACTGATGGCCATGTCGGTGGCAAATCGCGGTGGGGCGCGCCGTCGCGGACGGCGCCGCGGCTCCGTCCAACCAATGTCAGAGATCAATGTCACGCCATTTGTCGATGTGATGCTGGTTTTGTTGATCGTTTTTATGGTCTCCGCACCTCTGATGACGGTTGGCGTCCCGATCGAGCTGCCCGAGACCGCAGCCGAGGCGTTGCCCTCGCCTGATGAAGAACCGCTGACCGTGACACTGACAGCCGATGGCGGCGTGATGATCCAAACGACCGAGGTCAGCCGCGAAGAACTTGTTAGCCGGCTGAGCGCGATCGCGGCTGAGCGCGAGAGCAACCAAATTTTCCTCCGCGCGGACGGGGCGCTCGACTATGATGCGGTCATGGAGATCATGGGGGCCTTGAATGCAGGCGGGTTCCGCGAGATCGGGCTGGTGACCGATGCCGGTGGCCCGGCACTGGACCAGTGAGAACGGAGCTTTACGCCTCTTCCGCGCTGCATGGCGCACTGTTGCTGTGGCTGGTCTTTGGCGATGCGCTGACGCGGACCGAAAGCCATGAGCCGTTCCAAGCGACCGGCGTGACACTTATCTCATCGGCTCAGTTTGAAGAAATGATCTTGCCAGGTGACCCTGCGGTTGAGACACCGCCTGAGCCTGAGCCTGAGCCTGAGCCTGAGCCTGAGCC
>JBCCXT010000038.1:0-37691 GCA_039191215.1 Pseudomonadota bacterium | reverse complement strand
TCGAGTAAGCGCGCGGACAGCCGGACCCGGCGGGATTGCGAAAAGCAAGCCCTGCCAGCCACAGGCGGGCGCGGTCGCAAACCCGCCAACCGGCACCTCGAACGACCGGACGCGGCCAACAGGGCCGCGCCCAAACCAAAGCGGTTCGAAGAGGGAAAAACCAAACCCCTCCTCTCAACTGAAAGGAAAAAAGGCCGCCCCGGCTGGGCGGCCTTTTTTGCTGCTGGCTGCTGTCTTTGTTTTCAGGCCGCTTGAGGTTCGAAATTCATCGAGGCGCCGTTGATGCAATGCATCGGCCCGCCTTCGAGCGCTACCAAATGGCCCAAATGACTGCCACAGCGGCGGCAATGAACCTCAACCATCGCATCAATATCCGCGGCCGCGGCGGCGCCCATATTGTCGCCGTAGGGGTTGATTGGATCGAGATCCGTCATCACCGCATTTGGGAAGGAGTGCCGAAAAAAGACCCAGCCGATCGGCAGCACGACTTTTGTTGTCGATGAAAAAATCGGCAGGTCACACCCTTTGCAGGTATACATGCCAACCTCTTCGCTGTCCCAAAAGGGGCTTGAGCGCTGCCATTCGGTGCCGCCCTCGCGCATGATGCGGTATTCGTTCCGCGTGAGCATCGCGCGCCATTCTTCCTCGCTGCGATTGATCTCAAACGTGTAGGCGCCTGGCACGGTGGCGACCTCTGCCCGCGTCGTGGATGGAAGCAAGGCCACGCCTGAACCAATGGCGGCGGTGCTGGCTAAAAACGCGCGGCGGGATGGCTCGGCGGGTCGCGTCGACTTGGTCATGATGCTGGCTCCGACAGGAAGTACAGCCCAAGGTTAATGGTTGGCTCTTGGGCGGGTCTATAAAAAGCTAAGTGAGCGAGCTTGAGGATGATTGCGCGTTTTCGTGAACACCGGCACGTGCATCCGCTTCGGCCGTGACCGCATCGATGGCGATGTCCAGATCGGCAAGGAGCGCGGCCAGCTCATCTCCGCTGGGGCGGCGCGGAATGTCGGATTGCCATTCTCGCCAGATCAAACTCGCGCGTGTGAATGGCATCGGCAGCATCAACCGATCCCAACTCGGCCAACGCAAATGGGCCCTTGTCGCAAAGGCGAAAATGAAGATCGGCTTGCCCGAGGCGCGCGCCCATTGCACGGGAAAAGCTTTCGCCTTGCGGGCCGGGCCGCGCGGGCCATCAACGGCCATGCCGATCGATGTACCATCTGCCAATTCGCTCAAGACCTCGCGCATGGCGGCCATGCCGTGGCGGCCCTTTTGCATGCCGATTGTCTTGAAACCGAACCTTTTCAGGATGGCGCGCGCCAAGGTCCCGGCGCGGCTAGCATTGTTGAGCGAGCGGGCCCGCGTGATCTCGGTCTTGAACGCGTACGGCGTGGCAAAAATCCGTTCATGCCACAAAACGATGATCACCGCGCCATGGGCCTGGGTTGCCGCCACAAGCGCGTCATATCCGTCTTCTTCCCAACTCGAGGTTGCCCGCACGAACCGCAGCCAAGCGGCTAAGCCTCCGGCCACCACTTCTGTCCATCCTGGCCAGTCGGCAACCCGTTGCCGCAAATTGCGTTTGGCGCGTCTGTCTCCCATCCTGGGGCGCACATGGGCAAGGCCAGCGGCCCGGGTCAAGTCCTCGTGTTGCGCCTTTCATCCCGTTAGACTGCGGCAATGACGTTTCCGCCACCCAATAGACTTCATCCTGTCGTGCTACCCGACGGCCAGCATCATTCCGGCACCGTCTTTCTGCGCGCCGCAACGCAGCATCCGCGCCTGACCGTCGGGGACTATACCTATGCCTCGGCCTTTGATCCACCAGACGATTGGGCGGCGCGATTGGCCCCCTATCTTTATGATTTCTCTCCTGAACGACTGATTATAGGTCGGTTTTGCCAGATCGCCGACGGGGTACAGTTCATCACGGCGTCGGCCAATCATCGCTATGACGGCATCTCAAGCTACCCGTTCGCGATCTTCGATGGCGGGCAGTCTGACGTGGATCGACCGTCGCTGCCTGAGCCGGGCCGCGATACCACCATTGGTCACGATGTCTGGCTCGGCCAAGGCGCAACCTTGCTTCCAGGCGCACAAATCGGCAGCGGTGCGATCATCGGGGCAGGCGCCGTTGTCTCAGGCATTGTGCCCGATTACGCCATCGTCACAGGCAATCCCGGCCGCGTAACGCGCCTGCGTTTCAATCCGGACGAAATTCGCGCGCTTTTGCGCATTTCTTGGTGGGATTGGCCGATCGAAAAGGTTCTGGCCCATGAGGCGTTGATCTGCGGCGGAGACGTCCCTGCCCTGGCGCGCATCGCGTGAACGCGCTGGCAACACGCGCTTCGGCAGCAGCCTTGACTGCACCGTGTTGGTCCGCATCCGCATGGTAGCGTTGAGGCGTGAAATACGGCCAATAGAACGGGTGCAGTGTGGCTGAGAGAAACGCCAACCAGCGATATAGTTGGTTACGCCCAGGTTCTCCTACTGCAGGGCCGATATCAGCATCAGGATTGTTGTCCACTAGTTTCAGTAAGATCGCCAGCCCCTCGGACAGCGGCCTATCTCCATCAACCAATGTCGGGACAACGCCTGCAGGGTTCAGCTTAAGATACTCCCGCGATTTCATGCCCCTAAAATCGAGATGCTCGACCTCAAAGGGCTTGCCGATCCAGTTGAGCACAATGTGGATGGCCGTGCCGCAGGTGCCGGGGGCGGAATAGAGTTTCATGAGTCTCTCTCCTAGTTTCCATTTGCGTGAACGTGTTCCGCGATTAGCTCCGCAACCGATGGGCCTGGTCCCACAAGCTCCAAAACATTGCGGTCAGGGTCCCGGATGAAGATGGTCTTGGTGCCGCGAAACGCACGCCGCCCCGTAATGGTGATGTCATGTTCGGTAACGAAGGCTTCCGTGGCCTCTGCATCGTTCACCTTCACGGCCAGATGAGTGATGCCAGGGTATTTGGGCTTCTCATCCATCAGGATGTTTTCACCCGGTCTGGCTGTCGCTGGACCCAATAGATTGATGTTGATGCCTGAAGGGTGCAGCATCACCAGCGGATGGCCCGCGTCATAGCCGCCATCAGCGATCAGCTTGAACCCCAGCAGTTCATAGAAGGCGACGGATCTATCCCGGTCGCTGATGCGGATGCCGATGTGATCGAAATTTGCAATGTCGAGCATGTCTTGGCCCTTTCCTTGGTTTCGGGCCAAAGGTACGCTTGCAATATGAGCGTCACTAGATCAGAAAAAATCACATCACCTGCTCACTCAGATCACATGCCGAGTGTGGATCGAATGCGAGAGTTCCTCGCAGTGGTTCAAGCTGGAAGTATCTCTGAGGCGGCACGCGTGCTGGGATTGCCGAGGGCCACGCTCAGTCGCCGTATCGCTGCATTGGAGGCCGAGCTGGGAGTGCGTTTGATCCTCAGGCGAACCACCCGGCTGGCGCTTACTCATGCGGGCGAGGAACTCCACAGGCGGGCTGGGCGGATCATAGCAGACGCGGATGAAGCGTGGAGTGCTGTGCGCCGGATGGATGACACGCCCCGGGGATTGCTGCGGGTGTCGGTGACCGGGCCGCACTTCCTAAAGCTTTTTATCGACTATCTGTGTGACTTTCCGGAGGTCAGGATCGAAGTCCAGGCGACGCCCCGGCATGTCGATCTCTTGGCAGAGGGAGTTGATGTGGCGATGCGGATTGGGCCTGTCAAAGATCAGGACCTGATTGCGAAACGCCTGCACACGGATCGCCTGATCGTGGTTGCGGCGCCCGCTTTCCTCAAAAAAGACGGCGTCCCGAAGTCGGCAAAGGACCTGTCGCGGCGCAACTGCATCGCCGGGGTCTTCGGCGACTGGACATCAAACGCAAAATGGCCGCTGTGGAAGGGTGGCGACATTACTGTCAAAGGGCGTCTGGCCGCGAATGACATCGGTCTCGTCAGGCAAGCGGCCATCAATGGCTTGGGCTTTGCTCTTTTTGCTTCAGCCATAGTGGCAGAGGATGTCAAGGCCGGGCGGCTGGTACCGGTTCTTTTGGAAGAAGTCGGGGCGGAATTGCCCGTGAGCCTGGTCTATGCCGACCGCGAATACATAGACCCCAAAGTACGAGCCTTCGTTGATCGTGCCGCCGAAGTGGTCGCAAAGGAAATGCCCAAGCCGCTGGAGCTTTAGCATTCGACGGCCCTTACCTGAATTGGATCATACCACTTGGTGCTGCGTCGCAGTTTCCCAGAAACGGACATTGCAAACATATCAATTATACTCGCTGTTGCCGAGGCAAATCCGTTGTCTACGCCCTAAAGCGTGAAGCAATGTCGCCCCCTCTATTGGCCCAGGGACAGGCCATTTTTTGGCGCAGTATGATCAAAATCTGGTTGGCCATCTGCATCGATAGCAATTGCGCCCGACATGGACTTGGCAAGACGCTGTGCGAATTGCTGAAGTTGAGCATAGATGGGGATTGAGTTCGAACAAAAGGTAAACTTTTTCCGAGGTGAACCGATGCCGGCATTCATTTCCTACTCCCACAACGACAAGCCAGCGCTTGACCGGATTCGCGTCCACCCGAGCAATCTGATCCGAGATGGGCGTATTGAGACGTGGACGACCGTGACATCTTGGGAGGCAATGAACTTGACGCCGAGATTGAAGGGGAATTGGAAGCTGCCGATCTATTTCTGCTTATGGTCAGCCTTGACTTCCTTGCGTCCGACTAGGGTGTCGAGCGCGAAATGAAGCGGGCGCTTGAACGCCACCATGCCAGAACCGCTCGAGTGCTGCCTATCATCCCGGAGGACTGTGACTGGAAGACGATGGAGGAGTTGCGCCAGCTTAAAGCTGTGCCCACGGATGGCAAAGCGATCAGCGTATAAGCGGAGTGATAGCCTCTTGCGCACCGCGTGTGATAAAACTAAGGAAACAAGGCCGGAGGGGTGTAGCTCAGTTGGTAGAGCAGCGGATTCCAAATCCGCAGGCCACGGGTTCGAATCCTGTCGCCCCTGCCAAAAATCTTACAAAATCAAATATTTATCGAGTCGATCTTCCCAGAGGATTGCGCTAAAACGGCGTTACACAAACCTTTCAGAAAGCGATGCAGATTCTGGTGGTCCTTGACCTGCTGCCCGAGAATTGGTCCGTTCTGAGCTGGAATTTTCCATTTAAGATCTCGCCTGCGGGAGAAGGAGGATTTCATGAAGAGAAGCAAGTTCACGGCCGCACAGATTGCGTTCGTGCCGAAGCAGGCTTGAGCTGGCACGAGTGTCGCGGAGGTTTGCGCAGGGCCGGAATTGCGGAAACGACTTTCTACAACTGGCGCAAAAAGCACGGTTGCCCGATGCCTTCGGAGGTGAAGCGCCTGCAGGTGCTTGATAAAGACAATGCCAGATTGAAGCGACTGGTTGCTGACCTGTCATTGGACAAGGCTATTCTGCAGGACGTTATCAAACGAAAGCTCTAAGACCTGCCCTTCGCACAAACCGGCGGCCAGCTCCTGTTCCATCTCATCCGTAAGCTATACGAACGCACCTCGATCATCGTCACCAGCGACCTGGCATGCGGAGAATGGCCCAGTGTTTTTGGCCCCTCTCGGCAGATTGCTGCGCAATCGCCTACCGAACAGTGGACGCCAAGATGACCACCCCGCTCCTCGATCGCCTCCCACATGACTGCGAGATCGTCGAAACCGGCAACGAAAGCTGGCGATTCAAAAACAGAGGGTAGCGCATATCTGCAGCCCACGCTGGCCCGCGGCCGCTGCGCTATGTGAGAGCTGCGCAGCGCCGGGCCAGCCCAGCACAAAGTGGGTCAATTTTGCACGCCGATAAAGGGGCACGATTGGATGCCGATTGTCAGGCGATCCAGTCCCGCACTCTTTGGGCGATGAACGCCGGGCCGTTATCAGACCTGATGTATTCTAGCGGGCCACGGAGGATGAAAAGGTCCGTCGGCGCATCCAGCACGTCTGTCGAGTTTAGCTTGCGATCGGCGCAGATCATCAGCGCCTCCCTGGTGTATTTATCACTCGCCATTGTGCTCGAACCAAAGGCGCACCAATGGCTCTTTGTTCAGCGCCCGATAGACCCGCCCGTCAGCGGTACGATCCTGGACGAAGTCATATGACCGGACGTGGTTGGGGCGTTCGGGACGCACACGTAGACAGGAGCAATCGTCCAGCCAGAGCCGCCAATTTACGGGATAATCTATCCCAGTTGGTGGACCACATTCAGGGGGCTACTCCAAAATGGCGCGCTGGGGAGGATTCGAACCCCCGACCCCTTGATTCGTAGTCAAGTACTCTATCCAGCTGAGCTACCAGCGCGTGCGGCTTGCGATGTAGCGGCGCGACCGGGGCGGTGCAAGCGAAAAAGCCGCTGTCAGGCGGCGCGCCCCGCTGGAAGGTGGATACGAAACGCGGTGCCATCGGGGCCCGTGCCATCGAGCTCCAACGTCCCGCCATGGCCTTTGACCAGTTCCGAGGCGATGACCAGCCCAAGGCCTGACCCACCCTTTCGCGCGGTACCTTGAAACGGCTGAAACAGATGGTCGAGGGCCTTTTGTGGCAGGCCGGGGCCCGTGTCGCGCACGACAATATCCCAGCTGTCATCACCGGCCTCGGCCGTCACCTCAACCGTTCCCGGTTGGCCGGTCGCCGCAATCGCCTGGCGGGCGTTGCGGGTCAGATTGGCCAGAACGCGGTAGATCTGTTCGGGATCGGCGCGGGCCATGAGGCCAGGCTCAATTTCGGCCAGGTAGGTCACGTCCGCGCCATCGGCTGCAATCCGTTCATTCTCCACAACTTCGGCGACCAGCTCGCTTAGATCGACGCGGGTCAGCCGCGGCGGAGGCTCCTCGGCGCGACCAAAGGCCAAGGCGCTCTCGCACAGATTGACGGCTCGGTTGAGCGAGTTGATGAGCCGTGGCGTCACCCGGCGCACCCCTGGATCCTCGGATGCTTCAAGCCGGTCCGTCACCAGGGTCGCGACATTTAGAATGTTGCGCAGGTCATGGCTGATTTTTGCGACGGCCTCGCCCAGCCGTGCCAGGCGCTCGCGCTGCCGAAGCGCGCCGGTCAGATCGGTTTGCAATGACTGAAGCGCATTTTCGGCATCGCGCAGCTCTCGCACGCCTGCGCGGACCTCGATGATCCGGTTGGCGTCTTCGGGCGCTTGCGCATAAGACGCCATATGGCTGACGACGCGTTTGATCGGCACCACCATCAGCCGCTGCACAGCAAAGAACAAAAGGGCCGCCGTGATCACCGAGATGACCAGTGATAGGACGAGGATACGTATCCCATAATCAATCATCGCCATGCGAAGCGGCGTGGCCTCCATCGTCACCTCAATGGCCAGGCCCGCATCACGCACAGGATTGCCGATCACGCGAATGGTTTGATCTTCGGATGTGATCAGACGCTGCAGGCCGTCGCGCATCAATGTCATTGCTGAGGCATCGCGCAGATCGAAGGAGGCCGAGACAGGCGTGATCTCAGGGGTGGCAAGCATCAGCTGGCTGAACGCGTCGCGTCGCAGCACGACATTGAGGACGCCCGCGTTTTCCAGCAATTCGTCTTCCAGCGCGTCATCAACCATTCCGCCGCCGGCCAAGACAGCCAGCGACGCGATTTGCGCCCGTTCCAGCCGCGCCATCAGATAATCCTGCCGAAAGCGCGCAATCGACGGCACGAAGATCATGATCTCTGCCAACATCACAAAGACGATGGTCAGGACCAAAAAACGCCCCGATAGCGAATTCACCCACACACTCCCTTGGCCATGGGCCAGCTAGAGCCTTTGTACCAGGCGCACGATGCGCTTGACGACCGGGCTGTCAAACAGACGCGGCGAGAAATACGCCCCTGCCGCGCGCTTGTTAATCTCGCCGAGCGTGGGATAAGGCGCAACCATTCCTGCAATGGCCGACATTTTTAATTTTGCAGAGAGCGCAAGTGCCCAGGTCTGGATCAGCTCGCCCGCTTGGGGCCCGACAATGGTGGCACCAACGGGGCGGCCTTTGACGACCATGACTTTGGCAAACCCAATTGTCTGGCCGGTGGCGATGGCGCGGTCATTGCCCGAAAACTCAGCGCGCACCACTTCAACATCTCGGCCATGAGCCTTTTTGGCCTGCGCTTCGGTCAGGCCAACCTGGGCCAATTCCGGGCTGGTATAGGTGACCCAAGGGATGTGATCGACGCGTGCCTTGGCCGGCAATCCGAACAGGAGTGGGCGGGCGATTACGCTGGCATGATAGCCGGCGAGATGGGTGAATTGCAGACCGCCCGCCGCATCGCCCACTGCATAGACGCGTTTGTTAGTGGTCGAACGCAGATCGGCACCGACGCGGATCCCTTTGCCATCAAAGGCCACGTTGCCCGCTTTTAGGTCGAGATTGTCCGTATTTACCTGCCGTCCGACCGCAACCAGCATTTGAGAGCCCTCGAAGCGCTGGCCATCGGCGGTCTCGACACCGATCGCGCCATCGCTACCGGTGACACGTCTGACAGTTGCGCCTTCGACGATCCGCACCCCTTCCGCGCGGACAGCATCCAGCACCAGTGCTGCTGCTTCCGGGTCGTCGCGGCCCAGGGCGCGGGCACCTTCTATGACCACAATCTCAGAGCCCAAGCGCCGATGGGCCTGCGCCATTTCAATCCCGATCGGACCGCCACCGATGATAACAAGACGCTCTGGCCGCTCGATGAGGTCGAAGACAGTCTCGTTGGTCAGATACGGGACCTGATCGAGCCCGTTGATGGGCGGCACGAAGGGCCGCGACCCAGTCGCGATAACAAAACGGCGCGCGGTGATCGTGGTGTCACCCGCCTGCACCTCAGTCGGCGATACGAACCGGCCAAATTCGCGGATCACATGTACGCCAAGCCCTTCGAACCGGTCCTGGCTGTCATGCGGCTCAATCGCGGCGATAGTGGCCCGAACATGGTCGTGGGCGGCTGAAAAACTGGGGGCCGGGGCATGGCCGTCAACGCCAAAGGCTGCATTTGCCGTTTGATACGCCTTATGGCCGGCGGCGAGCAGCGCTTTGGACGGCACACAGCCGTAATTGAGGCAGTCGCCGCCCATTTTGTGGCCCTCCAGAAGAACCACACGGGCACCCATCTGCACTGCCCCGGCAGCAACCGATAGCCCGCCCGAGCCCGCGCCGATGACGCAGATGTCGCTCTCGACTCGGGTCATAGGGCGGCTTTTCCGCGGAACGCTTTCAGGGCAATGGGCAGGACGGCAAGCAGGCAGAGACCCAGGATCGGCAGAAGTATGTGCGGCTCAAAGATCAGGCCCAGATCAGGGCTTTCGCCGCGGGCAAAGACCTCGCCCAATCCAGCACCGAGTGAAGTGTAGACCAGCGCACCAGGCATGATGCCAAAGAAAGTCGAAATCACAAAGCGCGACAGCGACACGCCAAAGAGCGACGGCAGGATGTTGGCGACGAAAAACGGCACGGCCGGGACAAGCCGGATCAGAAACATCATGGACCACTGGTTCCCATCGATCCCGGTCTTGATGCGCCGGATCACCCCTTCGGAGGCATCAAAGCGCGCGCTCAGGCGCTCTCCAAATCCCCATCGCGCCGCCAAAAAGATCCCGCACGCACCGATTGTGGCGGCGGTGACGTTAAACAGCACGCCGGGAAAGGTCGCGAAGAGAAACCCGCCGGTCAGCGTTGCAATGGTCGCGCCCGGCAAAGAAAACGCCACGATCACCACATAGACCGCCATGAACGCCAGCACTGTCGCTGCGTAATTGGCGTCACGGAACGCGATGAGCTGGTCGCGGTTTTCGGCAAGTGCCGCAAAGGTCAGATGGTCGCCCAAAAACACCCAGCCGAGTACGGCACCGACAACAATTAGCGCGACCGGCAACAGCCGCGCGACGCGGTTTTGGTCTTTAAGCTGGGTTGTATCGGTCATATCAAGGTCTCCAAGCATTGGCATGGCGCAAAGATGCGCATAGGGGAAGCCCATGCATTGCTGCCTCACGGGTGCTTGATGCTGTGTGACGATATCGGGTTATTCGTTACAGATCTTGGGCCAAATGTTTCAGCGTCATGCCAGAATTGGCTTGTCGCTTTATTGACAGCAGGCGGCTTGCTGACTATTTCGCAGGCTTCAATTGGAATCTTCCGCGCGTCCCGTACCGCGCGATCCGCAGGAGCGTGACTGATGTCAAAGCGTACCTTCCAGCCGTCGAACCTTGTGCGCAAACGCCGCCACGGCTTTCGCGCCCGTATGGCCAGCAAAGCCGGCCGCAAGATCCTCAACGCCCGCCGCGCCCGCGGTCGGAAATCGCTTAGCGCGTAAGCGCGGGCCGATGACAGCCGATTTGGCACCCCTGCCGGATGATATGCGGGCGGGGGTGTTTTCATTTCCACTTCAGACATTGACGAAACGGGCGGATTTCCTGGCGGCGTCCCGCGCGTTGCGCGCACCCTGCCCGGCATTTTTGCTGCAAGCCCGCGACCGGCGCGATGGCACCAGCGTGACGCGCATCGGCTATACCTGTTCAAAGAAAGTCGGCAATGCAGTCACGCGCAACCGCGCCAAGCGGCGCCTGCGTGCGCTTGCGCAAGCGGTTTTGCCCAGTGCTGCGCGCCCTGGCTGGGATTATGTGCTTGTCGGCCGCGCCGCTGAGACCGTGACGCGTCCCATGGATCAGATGCACCGCGACCTGCAAAGGGCGCTGGAAAAGCTGCACCGATGACCCCCCTGGCCTGGCTCTTTTCCCTGCCGTTCCGGGCCTACCGGGTAACTTTCAGCTCGTATGTCGGACATAATTGCCGCTATCAGCCGACCTGTTCTGCCTATGCGCTTGAAGCGCTCGCAAAGCATGGCGGGCTAAAGGGTATTTGGTTGACAGTGCGCCGCGTGGCGCGCTGCCACCCTTGGGGCGGCTCAGGCATCGATAACGTGCCCGACGATTAGCGACCGTCCCGCCGCCGCCGCTGCCCGTCCGACGGGCCAGGCAATGCCACGTCAGGATCAAACTGAACCTGCACCCGCCGATCGGTCTGATCGAGATAAAGATGGGTCTGCGCGTCTGGGTCGACGTCTTTGGGCTTGAAGACGCGGTTGACCATCGCCCAGGCCCGTACGCCGAAATAGATGATCGCGCGTTTTGTTCGGCGCACCTCGGCAGCCTCCATCGCGGCATACATGATCTCGTCGGCGAACTGCCTGCGGGCATCTGTGTAGCGCCCGTCCATGGTCTTCCACGCGATGGTCAGAAAGTCGTGCACAATGGCGGCTTCAAGCCAGGGGCCGACCCGGTTTACAAGCCAGCGGAAAACGGGCGGAACACTGGTCAGATCGGTCAGCATGCCACGTGGCACAACCAGCTCATGCGGCACGCCGTTCTCATCGCGCCATGCCGTGACGTAATCCGCGGCCACGACGTAAAAGGCATCGTGGCCATGCGGCACCTGAATGGCATCGGTTAGCCGCACCAAGACAAGCGCATTGCGAAACTCGAAACCGGTGATCTTGGACGTCTGTTCGGGATAGGGATCGTCAAAATTTGGAATATAGGTCAAATACTCTGTCATCGCTGCCGCCCAGGTTTACGTCGCCAGTCGAAAGACTGAACACAAATTCATTCGAATTTTGTGAAGCCAGCAAGACCATTGCTCGGATCAGCCTGACAACCTAATAAAACAGGCATGTTTGATGATGCCGACGATATTCATCCGCTGTTTCGCGGCGCCCCCAAAACAACCGAGTTTCGCAAGCTGCGAAAGCGGATCATCCGAGAGACGCGCACCGCGATTGACCGCTATGGGATGGTCGAAAAGGGCGCGCGTTGGCTGGTTTGCCTATCTGGCGGCAAGGATAGCTACACGCTGCTGGCCGCACTGACCGAGCTGAAATGGCGCGGGCTGCTACCGGTTGAGCTTTTGGCCTGCAATCTTGACCAGGGGCAGCCCGGCTTTCCGGCCACAGTGCTGCCTGCATTCCTGCAAGAGCGCGGCATCAAACATCGGATCGAATACGCCGACACCTATTCAATCGTCGTCGACAAAGTCCCGCAGGGACGCACCTATTGCGCGCTCTGCTCCCGGCTTCGGCGCGGCAATCTCTATCGTATTGCGCGCGAGGAAGGCTGTTCGGCGGTTGTTCTGGGCCACCACCGCGACGACATCCTTGAGACCTTCTTTCTTAACCTCTTTCACGGCGGAAAGCTGGCCACGATGCCGCCAAAGCTTTGCAATGATGCCGGTGATCTGATGGTGCTGCGGCCCTTGGCCCATGTGGCCGAAGCCGATTGCGCGGCCTTTGCGGCCGCTTTGGCCTATCCGATCATCCCCTGTGATCTTTGCGGCAGCCAAGACGGGCTACAACGCCAGGCGATGAAGCTGATGCTTGAGGAATGGGACCGGCGCGCGCCTAAGCGGCGCCAAAAGATATTCTCCGCGCTGATGAATGCGCGCCCGTCGCATCTGCTTGATCCTGCGCTTTTTGACTTCGCTGGCCTGGTAAGGCACGGCGAAATTGAAGAAAATTCGAACTTCTAAGAAGGCATCGTTAAAATTTTGGCAGTCTCTTTTGCCTAGCTCTCCACCGGAACCGAGAGGAGACTGGCAAAATGTTGCGAACACAGATCGCGAGATTGAGCACAACCTTGCGCCGTTACAATCTGTCCCCTCACCGTATCGAAATTTTAGCTCTTTTTCCGATCCTTGCAATTGCTACAGCAGCGCTGTCGAACCGCTCTGTGGCTGAACTTACCGGCATTGTGCTGCCGGCACTTTTGATCGTTGATGCGATTGGCCGGGCGATGACGCGCCGCCCTGTTCCGGGCGAGATCACAAGCGTTGACGCGATGACAGGTCTGCCAACACGCCCGGCGCTTGATCACGCCTTGGCCGAGGTTGCGGCCTCGGACGGGCGGCTGACCACCGCGTGCCTCTTTATCCGCATTGATGGGCATGAACATCTGGCACAGCGATGGGGTGCGGATGCGCGCGATGAGATATTGCGCCGCACGGCCGAACGCCTGCAAACCGTGATCCGGACAGAAGATGTCGCCGCCCGGGTCGAAGACGGCACTTTTGGTTTGGTTTTGCGGCCGAAACCGGCCGGCCGGCCCGATCAACCCGAAGCTTTGGCGCAACGCGTCGCCAACGCCTTGGGTGAGCCGCTGCATATCGCCGGCAGCACCGCATTGGTGACGATCTCAATCGGCATCGCGGTCCCTGGCGAGCTTGGGATCAATGACCTGGCGCGCGGCGCCGAAGCCGCCGTGGCTGAGGCACAGAAGACGCGCAAAGGTTCGATCCGCAGCTTCTCGCGCGATTTGCAGGAACGCCTGTCGCGCGATATCGAACTGGTCCGCGCGGTTGATAATGGGCTGACCACGGGTGAGATTCGGGCCTGGTATCAGCCGCAGGTCTGCACCGATTCCGGCCAAATCACCGGGTTTGAGGCCTTGGCGCGTTGGCATCACCCCACGCTCGGCACGCTGAGCCCCGGCCAGTTTCTCGACGCGATTGCCAATGCCGGCTGCATGCCACGGCTTAGCGAAGTGATGCTGCAAAACGCGCTGTCCGCGCTTGCCTCATGGGACCGTAAGGGCCTCAAGATTCCAACCGTTTCAGTGAATTTCTCGCCTGAGGAATTACGGGACCCGCGCTTGGCCGACCGGGTGAAATGGGAAGTGGACCGTTTCGATATTCGCCCCGCGCGCGTCACCATCGAGATTCTCGAAAGCGTGGCGGCCCTGGGCCATGACGATGCGATATTGGGAAATATCGACCAATTCGCCAATCATGGGTTCAACCTTGATCTCGACGATTTCGGCACCGGCCAGGCATCAATTCAGAATATCCGACGGTTCCGCGTTCAGCGGATCAAAATCGACCGCTCTTTCGTGACCGCAATCGACACTGACCCCGAACAGCAATCCATCGTCGCGGCAATTTTGTCGCTGGCGCAACACCTTGGCGTGGAAACGCTTGCCGAAGGTGTTGAGACACCGGGGGAACACTCGATCTTGGCGCAGCTTGGCTGCGGCAACGTACAGGGGTTTGGTGTCGCACGCCCGATGCCGTTTGAAGATACCTTTGCCTGGATCGATGGCCACCGCGCCCGCTCCGCTCCGACGCCGCTGATCGGTCGCAATACAGGCTGAGCTGCCCTTGCAGTTGCCACAAGGCGTTGCCATTTACACTTGACCTTTCGACCCCCCTTCTGTTGAACCCCGGGGACGTAAATCGGGGGGCCAAAAGGGCATGGACGACCAGAGCAGGAACCTGATATTCGCGACAGCTTTGTGCCTGCTGCTGATTATCCTGTGGTCGGTTCTGTTTCCGCCCGACCTGCCCCCTGAAGACACCCTGCCCCCCGTCACCAGCGAGACGACCGGCCAGGAAACCGAAGGCGGATCGGGCATCGCGCTTTTGCCGCCATCTGCTGATGCGGGGTCAGCCTCGCTCGAGATTGCCGATCCGGTCACAACCCGCACCGAAGCGCTGGAAGACAGCCCCCGCATCACAATTGACACACCGCGCCTTGCCGGCAGCATTTCGTTGCAAGGCGGCCGGATTGATGACCTGGCGCTGCTGGGCTACCGCGAGGACCTGGCCGAAGGTTCGCCCGATGTGACACTTCTGTCGCCCGCGGGCGGTCCTGCGGCCTATTACGCGCTTTATGGCTGGGCACCGGCCGGTGAGCTTGATTTTAACGCCGTTCCCAATGCCAATACCGACTGGGCCCTGGAAAGCGGCGAGACGCTATCGCCCGGCAGCCCGGTCACGCTTGTCTGGGATAATGGCGCAGGCCTCATCTTCCGCCGCACCATCGCCATTGATGCCGATTACATGTTCACCGTCACGCAATCGGTCGAAAATACCGGCACCGAAGACGTCCGTCTTGCACCTTACGGCATCGTCGCCCGCCATGGCCTGCCGGATTACCTGGAGAACTTCTTCATCAGCCACGAGGGCGTCGTACGCGTCGCCGACGGCACGCTTGATCAGATCAGCTACGACAACGCGACCGAGCTCGACTTCATCGAGCGGGAGCGCGCAAATGCCGAGGTTGTCGACGTCCAAACGAATGGCTGGATCGGATTTGCAGACAAGTATTGGATGACAACGCTGATCCCCGATGCGGGCCAGAATTTCAGCGCCGTCACGCGCTATACCGTGACCGACGACATTTACCAAACAGAAGCGCGCCTTCCCACCATGACCGCTGCCGCCGGTGAGGTTACGGAAGTGACAACGCGACTCTTTTCCGGCGCCAAGGAATGGGAAGCACTGCGCCATTACCAAAATCAGTTCAGCCGCTTGGCGCAGTTCTTCGGCGCCGCACCTGATCCCGAGATTGGCGAGATCGACCGGTTCATGGACGCCATCGACTGGGGCTGGTTCTACTTCCTGACCGAGCCGATCTTCTGGCTCTTGCACACCATCAACCTGTGGATCGGCAATATGGGGATTGCCATCATCGGTTTGACGCTGCTGATCAAGGCCGTACTCTTCCCGCTGGCCTTCCGCTCCTACGTCTCGATGGCGAAGATGAAAGAGCTTCAGCCCGAAATGGAGAAGCTGCGCGAGCGCGCCGGCGACGACCGCCAGAAGCTCCAGGAAGGCATGATGGAGCTCTACAAGAAAGAGAAGGTGAACCCCGCGTCCGGCTGCCTGCCGATCCTGATGCAGATCCCGATTTTCTTTTCGCTCTATAAGGTGATCTTCGTCACAATCGAGCTTCGCCACGCGCCGTTCTTTGGCTGGCTGAACGACCTGTCGGCGCCCGATTCATCTTCCATCATGAACCTCTTTGGCCTCTTGCCCTTTGACGGGCCGGAACCGGGCTCGATCCTGGCGCTTGTCTTCATCGGCGTGCTGCCGATCTTGCTGGGCGTGACCATGTGGCTTCAGCAAAAGCTGAACCCCGCCCCGCCCGACCCGACCCAGGCGGCGATTTTTGCCTGGCTGCCATGGGTGTTCATGTTCATGCTTGGCGGTTTTGCAAGCGGCCTTTTGGTCTATTGGATTGCCAACAACACCCTGACATTCACCCAGCAATACTTAATCATGCGCAGCCATGGCCACACGCCGGATGTGTTTGGTAACATTCGAAAAAGCTTTACCAGAGGCGAAAAGTGACAGCTCATCTGGCGCAGATTTGGCGCCACCCAATCAAAGCAATCGGCGCGGAGCGTCTCGATAGCGTGCGCATCACGCCCGACAGGCCGCTGCCGCTCGATCGGGCCTGGGCGGTTCTGCAAGAAGGCGGTGAGACGGGCGAGGGCTGGCGCAACTGCCGCAACTTCGTGCGCGGCGCCAAGGGCCCGTCGCTGATGGCCGTGACATCGCGCGTGGAAATGGCGTCCCAGACCATGGGGCCGAGCGATGGCAATGTCATGGTAACCGCACCGACGACCCGGCTCCGGCTCGCCCATCCCGACCGCCCCGAGATTTTGATTGATCCCGCGCGTGATGGCGCTCGGCTTGTGGAATGGCTGCGCCCGATCTACCCGGAAAACCGCCCGCCGCCCGCCGAATTGATCCGTGCGGATATGCAAGGCATGACAGATGCGCCCTATGCGTCGGTCTCGATCCTGAATATGTCGTCGCTTCGCGCGCTTGGCGATAAACTAGGCATGCAACTCGACCCGCGCCGGTTCCGCGGCAATCTATGGGTCGAAGGTTGGGCCCCGTGGGAGGAATTCGACGTCGTCGGCAAAACGCTGGAGATCGGTGGGGTCGCCTTCGATGTGGTCGAGCCGATCACCCGATGCCGGGCAACCGAATCCAATCCAGAAACAGGACGACCTGATGCCGCTACGCTGAAGACGCTCGAAGAAGGATGGGGCCATATGGATTTTGGCGTCTACGCCAAGGCAGCCGGTCGCGGCACAGTTGAGGTCGGCGCACCTGTGCGCATCACATGACCGAGCTGCCCTTTCCGCTGGTGCCCGCCCCCGACCCCCAGGCGCGAGAGGCGGGTCGATTGCTTTTTGCGCCAGGGGCTGAGTTTCTCAAAGGTGTGGTCGCGATGGACGGCCTGCCGCCGCCCGACCGAGTCGAGCTTTGCTTTGCCGGCCGTTCGAATGTCGGCAAATCATCACTGATCAATGCGCTGACGGGTCGGCGCGCCCTGGCGCGCACCTCCTCGACGCCCGGCCGCACGCAAGAGATCAATTATTTCACGCTTGGCAGCAGCCATTATCTGGTCGATCTGCCCGGTTACGGCTTTGCCAAAGCGCCGCTGCCGGTGGTGGAGGCCTGGCAGCGGCTGCTGAAATCCTATCTCGCAGGGCGCGCGACCCTGCGCCGCGCCTTTGTCCTGATCGACAGCCGCCATGGCATCAAACCGGTTGATGAGGAAATCCTGGGCCTTTTGGATCAGGCCGCCGTCCCGTTTCAGACCGTGCTGACCAAAGCAGACAAGATCAAATCCGCCGAACGCGACAAACTGTTGGCCGAGCTGCGCAAAAAACTCAGCAAGCACCCCGCCGCCTATCCTGAACTGGTGCTGACATCGGCTGAAAAAGGCGATGGGATCGAGGAATTACGCGCCATCATCGCGAACATTTCCTGAACCCCGCACGCGCGGATGGCAACCTGCCCGTGAACGGCACACCGATGGCTCGGCCGGTGCGCGATCGCCAGCCAAAGATCACACAGGTCTGACCGGGCTTGAGGTGGGCCGTCCCCCCGGCGTATGACGGCAGAGCGATGAAACAACAACCAACCATGACCCGCGACAATCTCGCCACGGCGCGCACCCTCAACGAAGCGCTGCCCTATCTGCAGCGCTATGACAACGCGATTGTCGTGATCAAGCTCGGCGGCCATGCGATGGGCTCGGATGACGGCATGGCCAGCTTCGCCCGCGACGTGGTCTTCATGCGCACAATCGGCGCAAATCCGGTTGTCGTGCATGGCGGCGGCCCGATGATCAACGACCTGCTCGCCCGGCTTGGCGTGACCTCGCAATTTGCCGGTGGCAAACGGATCACGGACGCGGCCACGATGGAGGTCGTGGAGATGGTCCTGGCCGGCCAGGTTAACAAACGCATCGTCCAGGCGATCAACAGCGCGGGCGGCAAAGCCGTGGGCCTTTCGGGCAAAGATGCCGGATTGATGACCTGCGCCCCGGCCGATCCGGAATTGGGCTTTGTGGGAGAGCCCTCAAAGATCGACCCCGCGCTCCTTCATCAACTTTTCCAGGCAGAAATGATCCCGGTCATCGCGCCCATTGGCGCTGGCGAAAAGGGCGAGACTTACAATGTCAACGGCGACACTGCGGCCGGCGCGGTTGCGGCCGCCCTCAAAGCCGACCGCCTGCTCCTGCTTACCGATGTTGCGGGCGTCAAAAACGCCGAAGGCGCTGTTATGACTGAACTCAGCGCCGCTGACGTGTCGTCATTACGCGCCGATGGCGTGATCGCCGGCGGCATGATCCCAAAAACGGAAACGGCGCTGGTCGCGGTCGCCGGCGGTGTGCGCGCGGCCGTCATCCTGGACGGGCGCGTGCCGCATGCCTGCCTCTTGGAGCTTTTCACCGATCATGGCGCCGGCTCCATCATACGCGCCTGAAGGCGCGCCACTGAGCTATGCGGCACTGTTGACGCGCCTGAGCGCGGTCCGACTTATGTCGATGGGCGCTTTCCACCCAAAACCCGATGATGGCGCGCCACCTGGCACCGGCACGCTTATACTTTTGGGCCCGGCAGAGCCCGGCTTTTGGGACCGTTTCACTGCCAGTCCTGAATTTAGCGATGGCGCAGCTGACCCGCTCGATCGTTGGTCGACCCGCATCATCAGCGCGATCGCTGCGGAATTTGGAGCACAAGCCCTCTTTCCCTTCGGCGGGCCGCCCTACCAGCCGTTTATCGCCTGGGCGAAACGATCTGGCCGCGCCTGGCAAAGTCCGGTCACGCTTTTGGTACACGATACGGCCGGATTAATGGTGTCCTATCGCGGCGCGCTCGCACTGCGCGAAAGGCTGTCCCTGCCACTGGGCCCCAACCGCCCCTGCGATACCTGTTCCGCGCCCTGTCTTACCGCTTGCCCCGCTGGCGCGCTTGGTGGTGCGGGCTATGATCTGGATACCTGCCATCGGTTTCTCGATACGCGCCATGGCAGCGAGTGCCTGGGGAAGGGATGCGCTGTGCGCCGGTCCTGCCCGATCAGCCAAAGCTACGGCCGAGAACCCGTCCAATCGGCCTACCATATGGGGATTTTCCATCGATGACGCTGACCCTGATCGTTCTGCGCCACGCCAAGTCCGACTGGGGCCAGGGTGTGGCCGATCATGACCGCCCGCTTAATGCCCGCGGCCAGCGTGACGCGCCCAAGATCGGCCAATGGCTGGCGCAACAGGGGTACGTGCCACAGGACGCAGCCGTCTCCAGCGCGCGGCGCACGCGCCAGACCTGGGCTGCCATTGCCGATATGCTCCCACAAGGCGCTATTGAGCACGTGATCGACCCGCTTTATGAGGCGTCCGTGGGTCGCATCATGGCCGTCGCGCGCGCGACACAGGTGCCGACCCGCGCCATCGTCGGGCATAACCCCGGGATTGGCACTTTCATGCATGAAATTGTCGCCGACACGCCCGACCACCCGCGCTTTCTTGACATCCCAACAGGTGCCACGCTTGTGGTCCGATTTGATGCGCCGGATTGGAGCGCGATTGATTGGCGCCAGGGCCAGGCGTTAGCTTTTGTTACCCCACATGATCTGTGACGGAGCGGGCTGGCCTGTTTTAGGCGGCCCGCGCCGGCACGATGCAATCAGTGGCCAAGTATCTGGCTGAGAAACAGCTTCGTGCGATCCGATTTGGGATTTGTGAAGAACTCTTCCGGCTCGTTCTGTTCGACGATCTGGCCCGCATCCATGAAGATCACGCGGTTAGCCACCTGACGGGCAAAGCCCATCTCGTGCGTCACGCACAGCATGGTCATGCCTTCCTCGGCAAGCTGGATCATCGTATCCAGCACTTCCTTGATCATCTCCGGGTCAAGCGCTGAGGTTGGCTCGTCGAAGAGCATGATCCGGGGCCGCATGCATAGGCTGCGCGCGATCGCCACACGCTGCTGCTGGCCACCTGAAAGCTGGCCTGGATACTTGTCAGCCTGTTCGGGGATCTTGACCTTTTCCAGAAAATACATGGCCGTTTCTTCGGCTTCCTTCTTGGGCGTTTTGCGCACCCAGATTGGCGCCAGCGTGCAGTTTTCTAGGATGGTCAGATGCGGGAACAAGTTAAAATGCTGAAAACACATCCCAACTTCCGAGCGGATCTTGTCGATGTTCTTCACGTCACTCGATAGCAACGTCCCGTCGACGCTGATGGAGCCCTGCTGATGCTCCTCCAGCGCGTTGATGCAGCGGATCAGCGTTGATTTCCCCGAACCCGAAGGCCCGCAAATCACAATCCGTTCGCCCCGGTTGACGGTCAGGTTGATGTCCCGAAGGACGTGGAACTGACCGTACCACTTGTTCATACCCTGGATCTCGATGGCGACCTCGTCCGAGACCTTCATCTGGGACCGGTCAATCTCGCGTTCGTCTAGGATTGCAGCGTCAGACATTTTCAGTCCCCCTTAGCGGTGATCGGTGGCGAGCTTGCGCTCGAGATACATGGAGTAGCGGCTCATGCCGTAGCAGAAGATGAAAAACAGCAGCCCTGAGAAGATGAAAAGCTCCCAGTAGATGCCGTTCCACTCCGTTGTGGCGCGGATCGCGTCGCTGAGACCCTTGAGCGGGTCGAGCAGGCCGATAAAGACCACCAGAGTGGTGTCTTTGAAGAGGCCAATGAAGGTCGACACGATGCCGGGGATGGAGATTTTCATCGCCTGCGGCAGGATGATCAGGCGCATCGATTGCCAGTAATCCAAGCCCAGACTATCCGCGCCCTCATATTGGCCGCGCGGAAGGGCAGCAAGACCGCCCCGAATGACCTCAGCCAGATAGGCCGCCGCAAACAAGGTCACCAGGATGATCACCCGAAGCATCAGGTCGAAATTGGTGCCCGGCGGCAAGAAGTAGTTCAGCAGCAGCGACGCCGTGAACAGCCAAACGATCAGCGGAACGCCGCGGAAAACCTCGATGAAGAAGACGCAGAACTTGTTGATGATGAACAGGTCCGACTGACGGCCAAGCGCCAGCGCGATGCCCAAGGGCAGCGACAGCACAATGCCAGAGATGCCAATGACAAGTGCCAGCAGGAAGCCGCCGAAGTCATTTGATTCAACGGGCTCGATCCCAATGGGCAGGATCGCGGCCAAACCGTTCGTTAAGGGTCCAGCGACCAGCAGCCAGTAAACGATCGGAACCACGACAGCCGCGATTGTCGCGCCCAATGAGCCGATTATCTCTTCGCCGAATTTGAAGCAGGCCCAGCCGATCACAAACCCCGCCGCGATCGCTATCGGTGTCCAGATCGTGCCGCCCCATAGCAGCCAAAAGATCACAAACGGTGCCAACGGGGTGAAATAGGCCAGCTCGCGCGGCAGTTTGTCGTACAGCACGGGCGCGATGGCCACGAAGAAGAGCGCAAAGGCCAGGATTGGCCGCCAGTAATACTCCGACGGGTAAAAGCCAAAGAGGATTTGCGGCCAGCGTTCGGCGATCACCGCCCAACAGGCGACATCGCCATGGCCATGTTCATCAGGCGCGCCGTAAAGCTCGTCTCGGATGGCGCGGCATTCGCTCAGGCTTGAGGCATCCCAGATCCCGTAGAAGGCCCAGGGAATGAAGCTCGAAAGTGCTAGGTATATGATCACAAACGAGACAAGCGTCAGGATTGTGTTCACTGGCGACGAGAACAGGTTTTCTCGAAGCCACTTCAGCAACCCCGTTTCAAGCGCCGGTGGCGATTGTTCCGGCAGCATTTCGGTGCGGACATAGGCAGAGGATTGGTCAGCCATTCTCAGCGCTCCTTCAGTTTAACGGAGGAGTTGTAGACGTTCATCACCGCAGAGATGATCAATGAGGTCACAAGGTAGAAGCCGCCGAGCAGCAGCATGCCCTCAAGCTCTCGACCCGTCTGGTTGATGGTGATCCCACCAAGCGTAGATCGGACATCCATGTAACCCACCGCAAGCGCCAAAGACGAGTTCTTGGTGAGGTTGAGGAATTGCGAGATCAAGGGCGGCACGATCACACGCAGCGCCTGCGGCAGGATCACAAGGTTCATCGTCCAGGACGGGCGCAGGCCAAGGGCGTAAGACGCCTCGGTTTGCCCTTTGGAGACCGACTGAATGCCAGCGCGCACGATCTCTGCAATGAAGGCGCCGGTGTATAGCGACAGCGCGAACCACAGCGCGATCAGCGCATTGCTGACGGTCCAACCGCCTTCGAACCGCGGAATGCCCGTTGGCGTGATTTCAGGGTGGCTGACCTCGAAAGCCCGGCCCTCGGTCATCGTATCAGACAGCGGCGCCACGGAAACCTCGGCTTCGCGATGGAACTCGGTGTTTTCGTTTTCGCTGAATGTGATGCCGGACCAAGCGTGTTCGACTGACAATTCCCGGGCCGAAAGCCCCGTGATTGTCGCCATGATGCTGTCGGCCTGGCTTGCTGGCACGGCCAAGAGCGCGCAATTGCCTTCGGCGAATGTCGCAACGGCGGCGGTGGCATTTCCGTTCGGAATGACCCGGTAGCCGATGCCCGCATCCTGCAGCGTTCGCTCAAGGTTCAATGACCGCGCATCGCGCGCCACCTGACAGTATTCAAGCCTGTCTTCGCCCGCGTATTCGGCCAGTGTCTGCCCTTCGGACGCACCGGCCGCAAGCAACACTTGCTCGCGGCTGTTGGTGATGCCCGACATCACAAAAAACGCGGCCACCACAGGGATGATCAGCAGCGCTAAGGAATACGGCAGCGGATTGATGTACTGGCCGGTATTGGCCTGGTGCTGCGCTAGGCGCGCGCGAACCATACGGTTGGCGACAATCGAGAGGATCAGCACCGCCAACAGCACCCAAAAAGCGCCGTCTGAGAAGACCAGGCGCGGGATGAATGTGCCTGATCTTGTGACGGCGGCCAGACCAAATAGCGAGTAATCCGCACCGCCACCTTCGCGGAAGGCCGCCACAAGTGGCTGGCTTTCGCTGAAAACCGCAAAGATCACGAGGATCCAAAGCAGCAGCGGCACATTGCGGAAGCCTTCGACATAAACAGACATCAGCCGCGACACGATCCAGTTCTTCGACAGGCGCAGGACGCCCGCGAAAACGCCAATGAAAGTGGCCGCGACACAGCCGAGGAATGCCACCAGCAGGGTATTGAGAATACCAACCAAAGCCGCGCGGCTATGGTCGCTGTCATTGGAATATTCGATCAGACGTTGGTTGATGTCATACCCGGCGCGGTTGCCCAAAAACGCAAAGCTAAACCCACCGGGATAGTTGCGAATGACATTGCCCACCAAAAAATATAGGCCGAGCATGATAAGGAAAAATGCTACCGCCTGGATCGTCATAGATCGATAGCGTGTGTCGTAGATCAACTGGCTAAGGCGAAAGCCTTCTGCCTGTGGCTCCGATATCGTCGCCATGACGTAACCCCCTTGCATTGGTGGCTTGGATTGGTGGTTGATTTCGGGGTTTCTCCCCGCTTGTCCCCACAGTGCCGGTCCTGCGGATGGAAAGAGGAAGGGCGCGAAGTTTCCTCCGCGCCCTTAAAAGGCTTACCGGAACGGCGGGCTGTAGAGCAGACCGCCATCGGTCCACTGGGCATTGAGCCCACGCGCGAGGCCAATCGGTGTTGCCTCACCAATATTGCCCTCGAAAAGCTCACCATAGTTGCCCACGGCCGAAATCGCGCTCACGGCCCAGTCGCTTGGCAGACCGAGCATCGCGCCAAGATCACCCTCGGTGCCGAGCAGGCGGTTGATCTCGGGGTTGTCGGTGCCACCGGCCAGTTCGGCCACATTGGCAGATGTCACGCCAAGCTCTTCAGCGGAAATGAGCGCGTTCAGCGTCCAACGCACGATATCGCCCCAATTATTGTCGCCATGGCGAACAAGCGGGCCGAGCGGCTCTTTCGAGATGATCTCGGGCAGGACGACATGCGCGGACGGGTCTTCGAACGTGGCGCGCGTAGCGGCCAAGCCCGAGGCGTCCGTGGTGTAGACCTGGCAGGCGCCCGCAAGGTACTGCTGCTGAGCTTCGGCGTTTGTCTCGATCGGCACGGGCGTGTAGCTCATATTGTTCGACGAGAAAAAGTCAGCAAGGTTCAACTCGGTCGTCGTGCCGGTCTGGATGCACACACTGGCGCCATCAAGTTCCATCGCCGAGGAAACGCCGAGGTCGCGCGGCACCATGAAGCCTTGGCCATCATAGTAGTTGATGCCGACAAATTCGAACGACAGATCAACATCACGGCTAAACGTCCAGGTTGTATTGCGCGCAAGCATATCGACTTCGCCAGAATCAAGCGCGGTAAAGCGCGTCTGGCCGGTTGTCGGTACAAACTCGACAGCCATCGGGTCGCCAAGGACCGCAGCTGCAACCGCCCGGCACACGCCGACGTCAAAGCCTTCCCATTCACCTGAAGCGTTTGGTGCCGCAAAACCCACAAGACCCGTGGACACACCGCATTGCAGCGTGCCGCGTTCTTGTACAAGCGTCACCGTTGCGCCCGCATGCCCATCTGCTGCGGCGTATCCGGCCGACAGACTTGCAGCGGCAAGCGTGCCCAAAAGTACGGATTTCTTCATTCTCTTACCTCTTCCTGGTGGCCGCCAATTTTTGGCGGATTTGGCCTTTGGTGGCCTGTTAATCGGAAAGGGGACCCTCTTTTCCCCAATGACCGCCTCATAAATGGGCAAAACTATCCACATTGGTCAAGGCTGCCGATGGGTTAATTAGGCTCAGATGCCAAGAAATAGGGCGCGCTCGCATTCATGCCTATTCTTGAGGCATTTAGCAGCATGAATGGGTTAAGCCTCAGGCCGAACCAGACCAGTGCACGATCCGAGCGGCATGCAGAAAGGCGGTTTTGCGGGCCTCAGCACGGGCTTCTGCCTCTGAATCTGCGCCCCATTGAGAGATTTGATGGTCCTCATCGATTCGGCTGATAAGCCAACCCTGCTCCGCAGGAAGCGCCTTTTTGGCCACCGCAAGGCCCAGTACAAGAGAGCCAGAAATCTGGATCAGGTCGTAAAGCCCGGTCAGGCCGAAATCGCCAAAAGCGGCGACGGCAGCGCGCAGCCGGGCCAGGCTTTCTGGCGGTTGATCCAGCGCGATGATCCCGTGGGTCGGCCGCAAGGCCGCGCATAATTGGTCCTCAGCCCAGGCAAGCCAGGGATCCCATGCCGCCATCTGACGCGCCACCAAACTGGCCGGCTGAGTGGCCCGATGACACAACAAGTCGGTCTCTGCATAAGATGCGAGCATTTCGATCACAGCCGCGCGCTGCGGCCCGGTCTGATCAAGCGCAGAATTGGCGGATTTCGTGACCGGCATCGTATTTGGATCAATCAGTTCGTTTTGCGCCGCCCATTCCGCCACGGCGGCGCTGGCCATTGCCTCGCTTGGCATGATGAGCACGCGCCGCCCGGGCGTTTTGACGGCACGGCCGTCCAGATAAAGCCCATAACCCTCCGCGACGCGGCGCATCTCGGCATTGGTCCAAAAGCGCTTGGCGGCCCATTCGTTCACGACAGATCCTCGAACGGGTCGGTGGGGACATCACCTGGCACCCATTCCATCATTTCCCAGGTGCGCGCCATATGCTCGGGCAAGGGTGCTGTCAGGTTCAGCCGTGCCCCGGAAAAGGGATGGGTTAGGCTGAGCGAACGGGCATGCAATTGCAACTTGCGGCTGATCCCGCCCATACCGGCGCCCCAGCCATCGCCAAGGTTTTCCTGGCTTGATCCGCCGTATTTTCCATCGCCCAAAATAGGATGGCCGATCGCGGCCATATGTACACGCAATTGATGCGTGCGCCCGGTGATCGGCGCCAGCGCCATCCATGATGCCCGCGTGCCAAGATGGCTCAGGACCGCATAGTCCGTTGTCGCATGTTTGGCATCACGTGTGGCGGCCACATCGTCGGGCAGAACGGCATGCATCTTCTCGGCATCACCGCCCGCCTTGACCAGGCCAAAGCGGATGGTGCCCATTGCGGGCTTGGGCATTCCGGCAACCGCGGCCCAATAGATCTTGCGCGTCTCCCGCGCCCGGAAGGCCGTCGTCAGTGCGCGCGCCGCCGCAGCGCTGCGCGCCAGCAACAGGACACCAGAGGTATCTTTGTCGAGCCGGTGGACCAGGCGCGGCTTTTCACCTGCAGAAAGCGCCGCTGACATCCCATCAACGTGGCGGGTCTGTTTCGAGCCGCCTTGCGTCGGCAGCCCGGGCGGTTTGTTGAGCGCAATCAGATGGTCATCCTGGTAAATCACAGCCGCCCGGATCATCGCCGCATCCGCATCGCTGAGCCCGGGCTCTACGCGCGCCACCTGAGGCGCGGGTTTTTCCGGCAAGGGCGGAACACGAACCGCTTGGCCTGCTTCGACCCGGGCTGCCGGTTTCACCCGCGCGCCATCGACGCGTATCTCACCTTTGCGGCAGCCTCTTTCTATCCGCCCCTGGGTGAGCTGCGGAAATCGCCGCTTCAACCAGCGATCAAGCCGCTGATCACCCTCCCCGTTTGGGACCTTTATGGTCTGCACACCGCTCAAGCAATGATCGCCCGCGCGCATGCCAGGCCGGCGAGGAGCCCTGCCACCGACAGCGCAACCGAAAGCGCGACATACACCGCCGCTTGGCCAGCGGCACCGCGTTCCCACAGCGTCACCGCCTCCAGGCTGAAGGCGGAGAAGGTGGTGAAGCCGCCCAGCAACCCGGCCATGACAAAAGGCGACAGATGCGTCAATCCGCGATGGGCGGCGAGCACGACAAAAACGCCCATCAAGAAAGAGCCCAACACGTTCACCGCGATGATCGCCACCGGAAATGGCGTTTGACCGATGGCACGGATGATCGCGATCCCGGTCAAATAGCGGGCCGAGGCGCCTAACGCGCCGCCAAGAGCGACTTGCAAGAGGGCGGACATGTTCGGGGGATGCGGCGCGGCGCGCGCATTGTCAACTCTCAGACCGCTCGGACCGAAGGCGTGCGAAGTATTCGACGCGCTTTCGCAGATCGCGCTCAAACCCCCGTTCGACGGGTGCGTAAAATTCGGCGCGTTCCATCGTGTCGGGAAAGTAGTTCTGGCCAGAAAAACCATCCTCGGCATCATGGTCATAGGCATAACCAGACCCATAGCCTTGATCCTTCATCATTTGCGTCGGCGCATTGAGGATGTGTTTCGGCGGCGGGGCCGAACCGCTGCGCTTTGCCGTGTCGCGTGCCGCTTTGTAAGCGACATAGGCTGCGTTGGATTTTGGTGCCAGCGCCAGATAGAGCACGGCCTGTGCCAGCGCCAATTCACCCTCGGGGCTGCCCAAGCGTTCATAGGTCGACCAAGCATCCAGGCATAATCGCTGTGCTTGCGGATCCGCCAAACCGATATCCTCGACGCTCATCCGGGTGATGCGGCGAGCCAGGTATCGCGGATCCTCGCCCCCCTCCAACATGCGCGCAAGCCAATAAAGCGCTGCATCGGGATCCGAGCCGCGCACCGATTTGTGTAAAGCTGAGATCAGGTTGTAATGCGCCTCGCCGGATTTGTCGTATTGCGCGGCCCGTCGCTGAAGCTTTTCGCCCAGCCCAGCTTCATCAATCGCAGCCTCCAGTTTCCAGGCGCTGATCTGCTCCACCAGGTTCAGAGCAGCGCGGCCGTCGCCATCGGCCATTTCAATCAGCGCCGTCCGTGCCCCTTCTGTGAGCCTCAGCGGGCCGAGCATGTCTTCGGCGCGGCGCAGCAAGCCCTCCAGGGCAGCGTCATCCAACCGCTGCAGCACCAAGACCTGCGCGCGGCTGAGAACGGCGGCATTCAGCTCAAAGGAAGGGTTTTCCGTGGTCGCACCGACCAGCAGGATGGTGCCATCCTCCATGTGCGGCAGGAACCCGTCCTGTTGTGCTTTGTTGAAGCGGTGGATTTCGTCAACAAACAGCAACGTGCCGCGCCCGTTTTGCCTGCGCAGTTTCGCCGCTTCAAAAACTTTGCGCAGATCCGGCACACCGGTGAAAATCGCGCTGATCTGGTGGAAATGCAGTTCCGTCTCATCGGCAAGCAGCCGGGCGATGGTCGTTTTTCCGACGCCAGGTGGCCCCCACAAAATGAGCGAGCCCAGGCTGCCTGCATCCAACATGACGCGAAGCGCGCCACCAGGACCAACTAGATGATCCTGTCCGATCACGTCAGTCAGTTTCGTTGGTCGCAGATGATCTGCCAAAGGGCGCGGGCCCGCCGCACGCCCTTCGGTGGCGTTTTGTTCAAACAGATCGGCCAAGCTGGCCTCGCGGTGTCAGTGCAGTTTCGTCGCGAGGTTTATTGTAAAGCAGCGATGGGCGACACTGGCAAAATCCATGACTGGCCCGGCATTGTCGAGAATGAGGCCGACCCGCGTTGCCAGCCTTTGCACCGGCGTCGGCAGAAGACCAAGAAGCATCGACGCGCCGTGCGACCGCGCACCTGCGATCATGCCGGTGATCAACTGCACCTGGACATGACGGCGCTTCGCGGCCGGTACGTCGCGTGCGACAAACATCCTGTTGGCGTCCCAAATATTTTCAGCCACAGGCGCTTCGTTCCACAAGAGATCATCGGGTATCGTGTCGAGCAGGCCGCGCTGTGCATCGCGCAACATGTAGGTGTAGATCCCGCAACTTGCTGTTGTCGGCGTCAGCCGAACACCGGCCAAAACCTGGCCCAGCTCATGTACCGCAATCCACCGGCTTTGCGGCGTGTCGTATTGGTCGAATTCCATCCCATCTTCACTGGGCAGATCCCATGCTTTCTGATCGATAAAAGTCC
Source organism: Pseudomonadota bacterium (assembly GCA_039191215.1). Classification (GTDB taxonomy): domain Bacteria; phylum Pseudomonadota; class Alphaproteobacteria; order Rhodobacterales; family Rhodobacteraceae; genus HKCCE3408. The sequence continues at coordinate 8,792 of JBCCXT010000038.1, read as the reverse complement.
TATGCCGCGCGCGCAGCATATTTGTGAACAGATCACCATGGACATGCATATTGCCAAACGAAAGGGTCGTCGATTGCATCATAATAATGCCTCCCCAAGGCACGCGTGAACGGACTTCCTTCCAGGCGGAGAGGCACTAAGAAACTCGCAATGTAGGCGCTAATTAAAGCAGGCCGTATTCCCTGGCGCGTTGGATCGCTTCGGCCGTTGTGCGGGCCATCAGCTTTTCCCGGGCCGACGAAAGGCGCGCCTTAAAAGCGCTTTCGGATATACCAAGCTTTGCAGCTGCTGCAGCATGGCGATCCCCGTCCGCTATACATCTCAGCGCATCCACCTGGGCTTTCGACAGCTTGGTCGGCGGCACTGAGACCTCGTGCATTCGCTGCACGATCTGGAATATGTCCTCCATTTCCTGGTCCGTGAATTCGCGATCATCGCGCGTCGCTCCCATGATGGTTCGGGACGATAGCGGTCCGACCGCACTGATCATACCGAATACCAAACCATACTCAGCGGCCTCGCGCAGGATCCCGAACGGGTCTGGCAGTCCGATTTCACTCCACCGTCTTACACCGATGTGACTCAACCCCCAGGCTAGCGTCGGATCACGCAGCCCGTAGACTTTCGCCGTGTAAACCTCCTGCCACTTTGCCGGATACGTGTTCACCACAATCAGCGGCGACACGTAACGAATGTGTAGCCCGACTGCATATCCCATAGGCGATAAAAGGGATAACTCATGCAGCAAGAGGTCTAATGCCGGTGTCTTTGACATTTACTCAACGAATAGACGTTTCTGTTAGACATCGTGACCCATCACAGGTCAACCATTAACCATTAACGTGTTGTCAATTGTTAAGGTAGTGGTACCGGATGGAAAAGAGTGTTTCTGACGCGTGTTCTCTGCGCCGAAGCGCCACCACGAAATTCAAGCCTAACCCATTGAAAAAAATCGTTTAAAACAGGTAACGTTACCTAACGTCAAACGCTACGTTAATTCAGTTGCAGGGTGTTTTTTAGGCGTGCAATGGCGGCGTTTTTGCAACGGAAATCATTAAAATCCCCGAATAACCCGGCGATTAAGAATTTATTTTCTGATAATCTTTAACCGCCTTCTTCTTCCGATTCTATTCGCGCGCGATCGGAAGCACCTTTCGCATCAGGGTCACGGTCGACCAGCTCAATAATTGCCATCGGAGCCATATCACCGTACCGAAAGCCCGCCTTCAGCACGCGCACATACCCGCCAGCGCGTTCGGCATAGCGGGGGCCCAACACGTCGAAAAGCTTGGCGACATGGACATCTTGCTTGAGCTGTGCAGCGGCCTGACGCCGTGCGTGCAAATCGCCCCGTTTTCCGAGGGTTACAAGCTTCTCGACAACGCGGCGAAGCTCTTTTGCCTTGGGCAGGGTCGTCTTTATCTGCTCGTGTTCGATGAGCGAGCCGGCCATGTTCGAGAACAGCGCTTTGCGGTGTTCATGGGTTCGGTTCAGGCGGCGGTAACCGCGTGCATGTCGCATGATGATCTCCGTCTATTTGATGCTTTGTCCGGGGCCCCGTGCGATCCGGGGCCCTCTCCTTGGGGCTTTTGCCCGAATAATCCCCGCCATTCGCGGGCATTGTTGCCAGCCTAGAAATTATCTTCGAATTTCTTTGCCAGTTCTTCGATGTTGTCCGGCGGCCAATCGACCACATCCATACCCAGATGTAGGCCCATGCCCGACAACACTTCTTTGATTTCGTTCAATGACTTACGCCCGAAGTTCGGGGTCCGCAGCATCTCAGCTTCGGTCTTTTGGATTAAGTCACCTATATAAACGATGTTGTCATTCTTCAGACAATTCGCGGAGCGCACCGATAATTCAAGCTCATCCACTTTCTTGAGCAGAAGCGGATTAAACTCCAATTCGTCCTCGTCATCCTGGCGCGAGGCACTTTCCGGCTCGTCGAAATTCACGAAGATCGACAACTGATCCTGCAAAATGCGCGCCGCATAGGCCACCGCATCGTCCGGCGTCACTGAGCCATCGGTCTCCAGCTTCAGCGTCAGCTTGTCGTAATCCAGCACCTGGCCTTCGCGCGTAGGTTGTACCTCGTAGCTGACTTTCTTCACCGGCGAATAGATCGCATCTATCGGTATGAGGCCAATCGGCGCGTCCTCTGGCCGGTTCTTGTCGGCCGAGACATAGCCCTTGCCGGTGTTAACCGTCAGCTCAAGGTAAAGGTCAGCGCCGTCATCGAGATGGCAGATCACGTGGTCGCGGTTCAGCACTTCGATCCCGGCGCTTTCCGACACATCGCCAGCGGTTACCACTTTCGGTCCTTTCGCTGCGATAGACAAACGCTTGGGTCCGTCAACCTCCATTCGCAGGCTCACGCCTTTGAGGTTCAAGACGATGTCGGTGACGTCCTCACGCACACCGGCAACGCTGGAAAACTCGTGCAGCACATTATCGATTTGCACGCTGGTAATGGCTGCACCCTGCAGCGAGCTGAGCAGCACGCGGCGCAATGCGTTTCCAAGGGTAAGTCCAAACCCACGCTCCAGCGGCTCTGCGACCACGGTCGCGATCCGCGACGGATCGTGCCCCGGCAAAACGCCAAGTTGGGTTGGTTTGATCAGTTCCTGCCAATTTTTATGGATCATTTGGGCCTCCATTCTTGTTGGCGGGCGATCCGGGCCTACCAACCCTCGAGGTAATCAGCGTCGAAGGCCAGCCGTGACCTCCGGACCGCGGAATAAGCATCCCTCAGACGCGCCGGCGCTTGGGCGGACGGCAGCCGTTATGGGCAATCGGTGTGACGTCTCTGATCGACGTGATCTGGAACCCGATTGCGGCCAGGGCGCGAAGCGCGCTTTCACGCCCTGAACCGGGGCCCTGAACCTCAACCTCAAGCGTCTTGACGCCATGCTCCTGGGCTTTGCGACCGGCATCTTCTGCGGCCATCTGCGCGGCATATGGCGTCGATTTACGGCTGCCCTTGAAGCCCATCGTGCCGGCGGAGGACCACGAAATGGCATTGCCTTGCACGTCAGAGATCAGAATTTTTGTGTTGTTGAACGACGAGTTCACATGCGCAACGCCTGCGGCGATGTTCTTGGAGACCTTGCGCTTTGTCCGGCGGGTATCGCGTGCCATTGTTCTGACCCCTTACTTCTTCTTGCCGGCGATTGGCTTTGCGGGGCCCTTGCGGGTGCGCGCGTTGGTATGCGTGCGCTGGCCGCGGACGGGTAAATTCCGGCGATGGCGCAGACCGCGATAGCAGCCAAGATCCATCAGGCGCTTCACATTCATCTGCACTTCGCGGCGCAGATCACCTTCGACAGTGAAGTTCGCGTCGATATGCTCGCGGATTTGCAGCACCTCGCTATCGCTCAACTCGTTAACACGGCGCGCCGGGTCGATACCGACCGCCTCGCATATCTTCGCAGCTGAGCTCTGGCCTATGCCAGCGATGTAGGTGAGCGCGATCGGAACGCGCTTCGCGGTGGGGATGTTAACCCCTGCAATACGTGCCAAGGTGGGCTGTCCTTCCGTTGCGAGCCCGTAGTTCCAGGCCCTTTTTTCACAACACCCAAGCCGCGCGGTCGCGCAGAAGGGAAAACGATTCTATTCCAAGATGGCGGTAGTTAGGCTTCCCGCAGCCGCGCGTCAAGCCCTAGCACCCGAGTAATTCAGCAGCCCAGGCTAGTCTGCCGCTACATTGTCCAAAACGGCTGCGATGCTGGTCGCGACCTCTTCGATCTCTCCTAATCCCGGCGCCCAAAACAGGTCGCCCTTGGCATGATAATAGCCAATCAGGGGAGAGGTCTTCTTGTAGTATTCCAGCAGCCGGGTCTTGAGGCTTTCTTCGTTATCATCGGCGCGCACGGCCTGGCCTGCCGCCTCCGCCTCTTTGGCCCGGTTCAGGACCCGTTCAATCAATACGTCATCGACGACTTCGAGCGCGATCACAGCATCGATCCGTTGGCCCAAACGCGACAGCAACAGCCCCAATGCATCGGCTTGGGCAAGCGTCCGCGGGAACCCGTCGAAGATGAACCCGCCACCATGTCGATCACCGCGCAGACGTTCTTCGATCAAACCGATGACAATCTCATCTGTTACCAGATCACCACGTGCCATCACCTCGGCTACCTGTTTACCCAAGGCCGTGCCGCTCTCTTTTGCGGCGCGCAGCATGTCACCGGTGGATAGTTGCACCATCCCGCGATCAGCAACCAGGCGGCCGGCCTGAGTGCCCTTCCCGGCCCCAGGGGGCCCGAGCAATATGATATTCATCGGCGCGCCGGTCCCTTCCGTCCGCTGCCTGCGCGCGATTTGCTCTTCCGGCCGCGCAGCTGGCTTTTCTCAATCAGGCCCTCGTATTGATGGGCCAGCAGATGAGACTGGATTTGCTGCACCGTGTCCATACCCACCGACACAATGATCAAGATCGACGTCCCGCCGAAATAGGCTGTGATGGCCAGATTGGTTCGAACGATCTCCGGCAAGAGGCACACGATCGCAAGATAGGCCGAGCCCAGAACCAGTACGCGTACCACGACGTATTCAAGATAAGACGCGGTCTGCTTGCCCGGGCGAATGCCGGGAATAAAGCCATTTTGGTTCTTCAGATTGTCGGCGACATCTTCGGTCTTAAACGAGACGTTGAGCGTGTAGAAATACGTAAAGAAGATGATCATCGCCGCAAAAAAGGCGAGATAGAGCGGCTGGCCAGGGCCGAAATTTGCCAGCAGCCAAGTCATCACCGGGCCTTGCGTTGCCCCAGCAGAAAAGGTCGACAAGGTCGTCGGCAACAGCAGCAGCGAGGACGCAAAGATCGCCGGGATCACACCGGCCGGATTGACCTTCACCGGCAGATGGCTCGACCCGCCATCATACATCTTCATGCCAACTTGGCGTTTGGGATATTGAATGTGGATCTTGCGCAAAGATCGCTCCATGAAGACCACAACCACCAACGTGGCCAGAAGCATGAAAATGACGCCAAGTGTGGCCGCCGTCGTCAGCGCACCGGATTGACCTTGCTCAAAGAACTGCGCCAGCGCCGCCGGGATCTCAGCGATGATGCCGACAAAGATGATCAGCGAAATGCCGTTGCCGATGCCGCGCGCGGTGATCTGTTCGCCCAGCCACAATAGGAACATCGTCCCGCCGACCAACGTGATCACGCAGGATGCGCGGAAAAACCAGCCCGGATCGGTGACCAATCCGCCGCTTTCCAGCGACACCGCGATCCCATAGGCCTGAAACGTAGCCAGGACTACTGTCCCGTACCGGGTGTATTGGTTCAGCTTCTTTCGCCCCTGCTCACCCTCTTTCTTCAACTGTTCGAAATAGGGAACCATCGCCGACATAAGTTGCACGATGATCGAGGCGGAGATGTAGGGCATGATGCCCAAGGCAAAAACGCCCATCCGACTGAGCGCGCCACCGGTAAACATGTTCAGAACGCCGCCAAGACCGGCCGCCGCTTCATCAAAGAATCGCTGCAGCTCAACGCCGTCGATACCGGGCACTGGGATGTAGGTGCCAATGCGATAGATGATCAGCAGGCCCAGTGTGAAAAAGATGCGCTGGCGCAGCTCGGTCGCTTTGCCGAACGCGCTCCAGCTCATATTGGCGGCCATTTGCTCCGCTGCAGATGCCATGGCGTCTCTCTGGCTGAGGCCCCGCGAGGATGCGGGGGGTCACAATCGTCCGAATGATGTAGGCCGCGCGGACGCGACCCACAAGGCATATGGCGCGATTGCGGCTATTCCGCCGCAGCCGCTGTGGCCACGCTGAGGCTGCCACCGGCCTTTTCAACCGCGGCGATCGCCGCTTTAGACGCGCCGGTCACCGATATTTTGAGCTTTGAGCTCACCTCACCCTTTGCAAGCACACGCACGCCATCAAGCTTGCGACGCACCAGACCGGAGGCCACCAGCGCGTCCTCGGTGATCTCAGCTTTGGCATTGATTTTGCCAGCGGCCACAAACTTCTCGATCAAACCAAGGTTGACGACGGCAAACTGCTTGCGGTTGGGCTTGTTGAAGCCGCGTTTCGGCAGGCGCTGATAAAGCGGCATCTGGCCGCCCTCATAGGCATTGATCGCCACGCCCGAGCGGGATTTTTGGCCCTTGATCCCGCGACCTGCGGTTTTGCCTTTGCCCGAACCGGGCCCACGGCCCACGCGCATACGCTTTTTCGACGCACCGGGATTATCCCGAAGCTCATTGAGTTTCATATCGCTTCTCCTATTGCCGGAAAGGGCCCCCGAAGCGATTTGGGCCCCACACGGCGTATCACCAGTAAATGACCCCTGAGGGCCACCGGCGGCGTATAGCTTCCCGCGCCATCGGGATCAAGCCCAAGGGCGGCAAAGGCAGCGCCTTAGTGCAACGCGACGCGTAGACTGCCAGCTCCCTGTAAAGGCATGCGTTATGCCAAACTAAAAACGCGCCGCGTGACGGCCCTGGTCGCGCCACAATGGCGTGGCTCGCGCTTAGGCGCAGCCTGCGCAAGCCAAAAGCAGCGACACATCACCCGTTTCAACTTTCGCTGATCTCATCAGCATCTTAGGGTCCGGATCATGATCGAGATTCTGACTGTCACCGTGAACCCTGCTCTTGACCTGTCGACCGAAGCGCGCGCGGTCATTCCCGATGAAAAGCTGCGCTGTACCGCGCCCCAGGTCCATCCCGGCGGCGGCGGTGTGAATGTCAGCCGGGCGATTGCTAATCTTGGCGGGTCGAGCCATACGCTTGTCGCCTTTGGCGGGGCGACCGGCGCGGAACTTGTGCAGCTCTTGAAAGAAGAGGGTTTGTCGCCCGAAAGCCTCGGTGTGGACCATCCAACCCGGCAATCGACGACCGTGTTCGACAATGCAACGGGCCTGCAATACCGCTTCATGATGCCTGGGCCGCCATGGACCGATGCGGATTGTAAAACGGCACGCGACGCCATTATGGCAAACGTGGTGCCGGGCGCCATGGTCATCCCGTCCGGCTCCCTCCCGCCGGGCATGTCCGAGGATTTCTTCCTCGACCTTGCGCCTGAGATCCGGGCCCAAGGCGGACGGATGATCCTGGACACATCAGGTGACGCGCTGCGCCATGCCGCAGCGGGGCAATCAGAATTGTTCGTCCTCCGAATGGATCTGGCCGAAGCGCGGGAGCTTTCTGGCAAATCGCTTGTTGGCATCGACGAGATCGCCGCGCTCGCGCGCGAGCTTCGCGACCGCACCGGGGCTGAAATCATCATGATCGCGGCAGGCGCGCAGGGAACAGTGATTGATTGTGACGCTTGGTGCGGCCTGACGCGCCCGCCCGTTGTGATGCCACGGTCGAAAGTCGGGGCTGGCGACAGCTTCATCGGCGCTTTCGCTTTATCGCTGACCCGCGGCGATGACCCGGTCACCGCCTGCGCTTGGGGCACAGCGGCTGCGGCATCGGCCGTCACAACGGACGGGACAGAGCTTTGCAGCAGATCTGCGACCGAGCGCTATTTCAAGGAAGTGACTAACACCCAACTTTAAGCGCGCTCTTCCGCGCGCTTTGGCGAAAATGTTCCCCAGCCGTAAGTGCGTTGATCGTCGCGTAGGGCAAAAGCAGGGCCTGCAGCGCTTCAGCCTCGGTCGTGTAGAGCTCCACATTGATCCCGCCCGATAGCTCGGCGAGTTGCTGGTACATGCGGCCAAGCCCAAAAACGCTTGGAGAGGGGCAGATCAAAACAGTGCGAGTCCTTGTGCTGATACCCTGACCAGTTCGATTGACAAAACTCAATGCTGACCGGATGGCCTTAAAGTCACCGTCAAAATCCTCAAATCCACTCATGTCGATCAATTCGGGCCGGCCAGCGCGGTAATGCTGATCATCAAGATAGTCAAAATAATTCTGCTTGAACTCCTCAAGCCCAACCCTGCCAGTCCAAATTGCAAGCAATAAGTCCCGTTCTAAGCAGGTGGAAAAAACGATCGGCACGCGTAACCTCCGTCACAATGCCTTGTGGCATTGCCTATTGATGTGCCCGGATCGCCCCTTGGAAACAATGGTAGACGCGAAGCGCGGTCTGTGTCCATTCCTTGACCGACTTAATTTTCACAAGACAAAGACTTCGGCAAAAGACATCAGAGCCTTCGAAACAAAAAAACGCCCCGGCTCAGCGGGGCGTTTTCAAAATTTTTGCGCAAATTGGATTATCCACGCTCTTCGACGATCTCTACCAAATGCGGGATTTTGTTGATCATGCCGCGCACGGAAGGCGTATCCTCAAGCTCTCGCGTCTTGTGCATTTTGTTCAGGCCAAGCCCGATCAGCGTTTGGCGCTGGTTTTGCGGTCTGCGAATGGGCGAGCCGATTTGTTTCACGACGATTGTCTTTGCCATGGGTCTCAGGCCTCCTGAGTGGCCGGTGCGGCATCTTCTGCCGTCGGGACAGCGTCGCGCTTGGGAAGGATGTCAGACACTTTCTTGCCACGACGCGAGGCAACTTGGCGCGGGCTTTGCAGCTTTTGCAGCCCATCCATGGTCGCGCGGATCATGTTGTAGGGGTTCTGCGACCCGGTCGACTTAGCAACGATGTCCTTGATCCCCAACATCTCAAACACGGCGCGCATTGGACCACCGGCGATGATCCCGGTCCCTTCAGGTGCCGTGCGCATGATCACCTTACCGGCGCCATGGCGGCCTTCGATATCGTGGTGCAGCGTCCGGCCTTCTTTCAGTGGCACCCGGATGAGGCCACGCTTGGCCTGTTCGGTCGCTTTGCGGATGCCCTCAGGCACCTCTTTGGCCTTGCCTTTGC
>JBCCXT010000037.1:0-37950 GCA_039191215.1 Pseudomonadota bacterium | reverse complement strand
GCAAACAGTTCGGGCAGTCTATTGGTGATTTTCAACTGATGCAGGGCAAGATCGCTGACATGTACACCGCGATGAATTCCGCGCGGGCTTATGTCTATGAGGTTGCCAAAGCCTGCGACCGGGGCCAGGTGACACGCCAGGACGCGGCGGCCTGCGTGCTCTATGCCTCTGAAGAGGCGATGAAAGTTGCCCATCAGGCTGTGCAGGCCATGGGTGGTGCGGGTTTCCTGAGCGACACGCCGGTCAGCCGGATATTCCGCGATGCTAAATTGATGGAAATTGGCGCAGGCACGTCGGAGATCCGTCGCATGCTGGTTGGACGAGAGCTGATGGCCAGGATGAGCTGATCGGATGCTGAGCCGCCCCTACATCCTTGGCATTGCCGGCCTGACCGTGTTGGCGGCATTCGGCGGGTATCTTTGGGGCAGGGCCAGCCTGCCGCCGTCTGAGACTGACGCAATCAACCGCCTTGCGGCGCAATATGTGGCGCAAACCGGGGGCCAAGCCAGCGATTGTCTGGCCCGGCCAGGGCCTGAAGGTGTCGCCTGGCTGACTGTCTATTGCGAAGGCGAGGCGGGCCAGTTCTCCTACCCGATCGACCGGCGGGGGCGGCACGTGGAGATCACCGAGGGCGGGATATGAGCCTGAATTGGCGTGATTTTTACCGCGATGGTTCGTGGTCAATCCCTGCCGAGTTGAATATGGCGGCACAGGTCTGCGATGACCGTGTCGCCGAAGAGGCAGGCGCCCTTGCGGTGATCGACATGACCGGGCCGGTGCGGAAGGACGTCTCCCGCGCTGATCTGCAACAGCTGAGCTTTCGTGTGCAGGCGGTGCTTGTGGCGCGCGGTGTCTCTCGCGGCGACCGGGTGGGTGTCCTGCTGTCGCAATCGCCACTTTGCGCCGCAGCCCATATAGCGATCTGGCGAATGGGCGGCATCTCCGTCCCACTTTTCAAGCTCTTTGGTCGATCTGCCTTGGAAACCCGGTTGAACGATTGCAACGCCCGGCTGGTGATTACCGATGCGCCCGCAATGCTGGCGCATTTTTCCCGCGTCCACGCTGTGACCGAGGCTGATCTGCCGCGCAATGCAGAATTCCAGGGAAAGGTGCCGACAGGTCCGGAAGATCCAGCGATCCTGATCTACACCTCCGGCACGACCGGAAAGCCAAAAGGTGCCCTGCACGGGCATCGGGTACTTCTCGGCCATATGCCGGGGGTGGAGCTCAGCCATAACAGGCTGGGTCAGGCGGACGACTGCCTGTGGACGCCCGCCGATTGGGCCTGGATTGGCGGGCTGTTTGATGTCGCGATGCCGGGCCTTGCGCTTGGGGTGCCGGTTGTTGCCGCGCGGATGGAAAAGTTCGACGCGCGCGAGGCCGCGTCACTATGCGCGCGCGCAGGCATCCGCAACGTTTTTCTGCCGCCAACTGCGCTGCGAATGATGAAGGCTGCGGGTCAATCCGTGACGGGGCTGCGCTCTGTCGCCTGCGGCGGTGAGCCGCTCGGTCCCGAGATGCTGGCCTGGGGTGATGCCGCCTTCGGGCTGCGTATCAACGAGTTTTACGGCCAGACCGAGTGCAACATGGTCGTGTCGGCGCATAATGGCGCGAGCCCGCCGCCCGGTGCGATCGGCGCCATAGTTGAAGGTCATGACGTGGCAGTGATCGATGCGCTGGGCGAACCCATTGCGGGTGAGGGCGATATCGCGGTCCACCGTGGCTCTGCCGCGATGATGCTGGGCTATTGGCAGAACGGCGCCGCAACCGAGGAAAAATTCCGTGGCAACTGGATGGTGACTGGGGACCGCGGCCGGGTTGAGGGACGTTGGGTGTACTTCCTGGGCCGCAAAGATGATGTCATCACGTCAGCAGGCTACCGGATCGGTCCGGCGGAGATCGAGGATTGTCTGCTCACACACCAATCGGTGGCAACAGTCGGCGTGGTCGGCAAGCCCGACCCGCTCAGGACGCAGATCGTGAAGGCGTATGTGGTGTTGAAACCCGACAAGGCCGTATCTGAGGCTGCGTTGCGGGCACATGTAAAGTCGCGGCTATCGGCGCATTGCTATCCGCGCGAAGTGGCGATTGTGGATGCGCTGCCCATGACGATCACGGGAAAGGTCATCCGCAAGGAGCTTCGCGCCATGGCCGAGGCCGAGGCGGAGGCGGCGGAGTGAGGCCCGGAAAGCACATTTGGCGGCGCATCGGCGCCCAAGGGCAGCTGCTGGCACCTGTGTATTGCGCGTTGATCATCTTTCTGGCCAATGCTGCCACGGCCCAAGATCGGCCCGATTTTGCGACCTGTATCGCGATTGCGATGGGCCGGTTTGAGCGTGCCCTCGAACGCAATCCTGGGCCCGAGGCGCCGAATATTGCGCTTCTGAGCCAGCGCGATGTGTTAATCTGCGGTGGCGCCGGTATCCAGACTTGCGATCTGCAAGATGACCGGATCGGCTGCCAAAACCAACTCAGCGCCGAGCAGGTCGCGTTGCGTGCCGAGGTTTTGGCAAGCCTGCCCCGCCCCGGGGCGTTGGAGGCGCCTGAGACCGGATGGTCACAAAGCCTTTATCCGCAAATGTGGGAAATCGCCCATGGCCGATCCGCCGGGCCGGATTGCGCCGGGCAGGGCGCTTTGATGGAGGCTTGGTGCCGCGCGGTCGAGATCAACCGCGATCTTGCCATGGCCATAATGACATGGCAGATGGCACGCCTTTTGCAGGCTGTCCCATCGGCGCCAGAGGCAGGCTGGATTGCGCCCGCGCCGCCGCCGATGCCGGTGCCACGACCATGATCGCGCGCCAACCGGTAGCAGCGATCGCGCTTAGCCTCTTGGCGCTGCAAGCCGACGCCCAGCCTGTGCCGACCGCGCCTTATGTCGGTGAGTTCAGCGCATGTTTGCAAAGCCGTGCGTCCGAGCAATGCCGAGGCCGCGCCGCCCAGGCCTGCATGGATCGCGAAGAAGGTGGCCACACGACCATTGGCATGTCGGAATGTCTAGCGATGGAGGGCCAGCTTTGGTCGATAGAGATCGACCGAGAGCTGCTGCGCGCGACCCAAACACTGCGCGCCCAAGACGCGGAAAACCGCGACGCGTTTGGTGAAGCCTTTGCAGGCGCCGCCGGGGCGCTCGCCGCCAGTCAGGCAACCTGGGCCGCTTGGGCTGATGCCGAATGCGGCCTTGTCTATGCCGAGGCCGGAGCGGGCTCGATCCGCACGATCGCGGCAGGCCATTGTACATTGGATCTCGCGGTCGAGCGTCTGCAGCGCCTGCGCCAGATCGGAACGGAAGCGCCATGAAGCTGCTGTCGCAATTCACCACTGGATCCGCCGAAGCGCAGGGAAACCGCGCCGCTCATCTGGCCGCCTTGGCGGAGATAGAGGCCGCCGCCGCATGGGCCCAAGCAGGCGGCGGTGACCGGGCGCGGGCGCGCCATCTCGACCGGGGCAAGATGCTGCCGCGAGAGCGCGTGGCGAACTTGCTTGATCCAGGTTCCGCCTTTTTGGAGATCGGCGCATTTGCTGGCCATGATATGTATGACAACGCGGCGCCTGCGGGCGGTGCAATCGCCGGGATCGGCCGGGTCGCGGGCCAAGAGATCATGGTTGTGTGCAACGACGCCACCGTGAAAGGCGGCACCTATTACCCGATCACCGTGAAAAAGCACCTGCGCGCCCAAGAGATCGCCGAAGAGTGTGGACTACCTTGTGTATATCTTGTGGATAGTGGTGGGGCAAATCTGCCGAACCAGGATGAGGTCTTCCCCGACCGCGACCATTTCGGGCGTATTTTCTACAACCAAGCGCGGATGAGCGCCAAGGGCATCGCCCAGATCGCGGTTGTCATGGGCTCGTGCACGGCTGGCGGGGCTTACGTGCCTGCGATGTCGGATGTGACCATCATTGTAAAGGACCAGGGCACAATTTTTCTGGCTGGGCCGCCTTTGGTCAAAGCCGCGACGGGCGAGGTTGTCAGCGCCGAGGAATTGGGTGGCGGCGATGTGCATACAAGGCTGTCGGGCGTGGCCGACTACCTCGCCGAAAACGACGCCCATGCCTTAGCTCTGGCGCGCCGCGCAATTGGCTCATTGAACCGCGCAAAAACCGTGGGCCCGGCTTTTGAGACGCCCGAAGAGCCCGCCTACGACCCCGATGAGATCCTGGGCGTTGTCCCGTCAAGCCTGTCAGTTCCTTATGATATTCGAGAGGTGATCGCCCGGCTGGTCGATGGCTCCCGCCTGGACGAATTCAAGCCGCGCTTCGGCGAGACCATCGTGACAGGTTTTGCCCATCTGATGGGTTGCCCCGTGGGCATTGTCGCCAATAACGGGGTTCTTTTTTCTGAGGCCGCCCAGAAGGCCGCACATTTCATTGAATTATGCAGCCAGCGGCGCATCCCCCTGGTTTTCCTGCAAAACATCACGGGGTTCATGGTCGGCCGAAAATACGAAAACGAAGGCATCGCGCGCCATGGCGCCAAGATGGTCACGGCTGTGGCGACCACGTCGGTGCCAAAGATCACCATGCTGGTTGGCGGGTCGTTCGGTGCTGGAAATTACGGCATGGCCGGGCGCGCCTACAGCCCGCGGTTTTTGTGGACCTGGCCAAATTCACGCATCTCCGTGATGGGCGGCGCGCAAGCGGCAGGCGTGCTGGCGACGGTAAAACGCGACGCGATGGACCGGCGCGATGAGGCCTGGAGCGCGGCGGAAGAAGATGAGTTCAAGCGACCAACAATTGAGATGTTCGACCGCCAATCGCATCCGCTTTACGCGTCCGCCCGACTTTGGGACGACGGTATCATCGACCCGCGCAAGAGCCGGGAAGTCCTGGCGCTGTCGCTGTCGGCGGCGCTCAACAGACAAATCGAGGAGACACGCTTCGGCGTGTTCCGGATGTGATATGGCCACAAGGGTAGAGGTTGTTCTTGGTGACATCACACGCTGCGATGCGGATGTGATCGTGAATGCCGCCAATGAAACGCTACTGGGCGGCGGTGGCGTCGATGGGGCCATCCATGATGCCGCTGGACCGGAATTGCTTCGCGAATGCAAATCAATAGGCGGCTGCCCCACGGGCGAGGTTCGGGTGACTGGCGCACACAACCTCCCGTTCCAAGCAATCATTCATACCGTCGGCCCGATCTGGCGCGGTGGCCATCAAGGGGAACGCGACCTCCTGCGGGCGTGTTATGAAAAGGCGCTTGCGGCCTGCGCGGGGTTAAGCGCCAAACGGATCGCATTTCCGTCAATTTCAACGGGCGCTTTTGGTTTCCCGGAGAAGCTTGCAGCGGAGATTGCGGTAGCGACATGCCTATCGTGGGACGGATTGACCCCCGATGTGGCCGTTCTGACGGCTATTGACCATCAAGCCAAGTCTGTTTTGGACGAAGCATTGGCGGCCACCACATGACCAACTGGCTGAAACCACTGACCGATCACTTGCCGGGCTTGCCCACGCTGACCAAGGTCGCAGAGATCAACGTGTACCTCATCCATCGCTCTGCCGATCCCGAGGATTACATTTTCCTCTTCGATTTCGAGGAGTTTGCAGACCGGTCGAAAGCGGGGCTGTTCGTACGCCCGGCGATCCGCCTCTTTGCCGGACGGGACGATTTCAGCCGCGTCACTTTTGCGCGCCAGTTTCGATCCGTTTTTGCAACCGAATTCGACCGGATGCGCGGCGAGCTTGGGGTGGTCAAAGGCAAGCGCGGTTGGTTGAATTTCAACTTTGGCCTTAGCGCGGTTGATTTGATCGGTGGGCTGGTGGCCAATTTGGTCCTCGCCGTGGCGCTTTCGGCGGGCAAAGCGGTTCTGGGCAAGTTGGCGTTGCCGGGGCTGTTGCAAAGCAAGAGCGCCGAGGCCAAGCTCGCCGATGAGATCGACCGCACCAAGGGCCAGGTCGAAGCCGCCCTGCAACAGATCGATGTGACGCTTCATCCGGAGCTTAACGCCCATGCGCGCGCCCATGGCGGAGCGTTGGCCTCGGGCGTGGATCGCGATGCTTGGCCTTTGCCCAATTACGTTCGCGTTCATCTCAACGACCGGGAGAGTGGATCATGGTGGTGAGTATCGATGCGCTCATGGCGCGCTATCCGGGCGCGCTGACATTTCGGTTTGGCAATAGCGCGGAGATGTCAGCCCAGCTTTTGGCGCTGGTGCGCGCCGGCAGAAAGCGCGCGACCTGCTCCTCACAGGCCGATATCGCCGCGGCTGGCGCCCCGCCTGAAGTTGGGCGGCGTGATATTGCGCTGAATTGGGATGGCACGCCCGCTTTAGTCATAGAAACGGTCGAGCTCAGGCCCACTCGCTTTGCCGACATGACCGAAGACATGGCGCTGATGGAGGGCGAAAACGAAAGCCTGGACGGCTGGAGAGCCGACCATCGCGCGTACTTTGAGCGCGAAGGCACATTCGCGCCCGATATGTTGCTTTTGTGGGAGCGCTTTGAAGTGGTGGAGGATTTCGGATGAGGCGGCAGGATGTTTCGTAAAATCCTGATTGCCAATCGCGGCGAGATTGCCTGCCGGATCGCGGCGACCGCGCGGCGGATGGGCGTCGCCACGGTTGCGGTCTATTCCGACGCTGATGTGGGCGCCGCACATGTTGCTGCATGTGATGAGGCCGTCGCGTTGGGCGGCGTCCGCCCGGCGGAAAGTTATCTGCGCGGCGATGCGATCATTGCCGCGGCACAAGCCACTGGCGCTGAGGCGATCCATCCCGGCTATGGCTTTCTGAGTGAAAACCCCGATTTTGTCAGCGCAGTTGAGGCGGCAGGTCTGATTTTCATCGGGCCATCGGCTGACGCGATCCGCGCCATGGGTTTAAAGGATGCCGCCAAAGCCTTGATGGAAGAGGCGGGTGTGCCCGTTGTGCCCGGCTATCACGGTGAGGAACAGCAACCCGGCTTGCTCGCCGCAGAGGCTGTGATGATCGGCTTCCCGGTTTTGATCAAGGCCGTGGCTGGAGGCGGCGGCAAGGGCATGCGGCGCGTTGACCGGCCGGAGGATTTTGCCGCCGCTCTCGACAGCGCCAAATCCGAGGCGATGGGCGCCTTTGGCAATGACCGGGTGCTGATCGAGAAATTTGTCGACAAGCCGCGCCATATCGAGGTTCAGGTCTTTGGTGACGGCACCCAAGCGGTGCATCTTTTTGAGCGCGATTGCTCGCTTCAGCGCCGCCACCAGAAGGTGATCGAAGAGGCGCCCGCCCCCGGCATGACCCCAGAGATGCGAGATGCCATGGGCCAGGCCGCCGTGCGTGCGGCCGAGGCCATTGGCTATAAAGGGGCCGGCACGGTTGAGTTCATCGTCGACAGCGCCGACGGTCTGCGGGCCGACGGATTTTACTTCATGGAGATGAATACCCGTCTCCAGGTTGAGCATCCCGTGACCGAGGCGATCACCGGCCAAGACCTGGTGGCCTGGCAGCTTTTGGTTGCAGCCGGTGAGCCGCTGCCCGCACAGCAATTCGCGCTTGCGATTTCCGGGCATGCGTTTGAGGCACGGCTTTACGCCGAAGACGTGCCCGCCGGGTTTCTGCCTGCAACCGGTCGGTTGTCACATCTGCGCTTTGCCGATGGCGCGCGGGCGGATACCGGCGTGCGTCCGGGCGATGAGGTCAGCCCTTGGTACGACCCGATGATTGCCAAAATTATTGTCCATGGCACCACCCGCTCGGCAGCTTTGCAGCAGCTGCGCGCGGCCCTTTCGCAAACCGAGGTGGCCGGGTGCGTCACCAACCTTGCCTTCCTGCGCGCCCTTGCCAACCATCCAGGGTTCGCCGAAGGGGATGTCGATACCGGCCTTATTGGCCGCGATCTGGAGGCACTTACTTTTACGCCGGAGCCGTGTAGCCGGACCAAGGCCATCGCCGGACTCACAGTGCTTGGAATTGACGGTGAGGCACCACCGGCCCTGCAGGGCTTTCACCTCTGGGCCCCACTGCGCCAAAGCGTGCGGCTGAACGATGACATAACAGCCGTGGTCGAAACGCTCGGCCCCGGTCGGTTTGCTGTCGAAGTCGCCGGCGCCCGCCACGAGGTCGTGCGGGATGCCGCTTGGCATATTGACGGGCAGCCTACTGCCGCGCGCAGCGTCATCCATTCCGACGGCGTGTCTGTTTTTTGGGGCAATGACTACCATTTCACCGTTCCCGATCCGCTGGCGACGGGCGGCAATGCGGCGGCTGAAGGTGAAACACGGGCGCCCATGCCGGGTCTGGTTAAAACTGTGTTTGTCGCGGCAGGCCAGGTGGTCTCCGTTGGCGATCCGCTGGCCGTCCTGGAAGCGATGAAGATGGAGCACACCTTGCGCGCCGGCCAAGACGGCACAATCGCGCAGGTTCTGGTCAGCGTGGGCGACCAGGTCGAGGCGGGCGTGACCCTTATCGCGCTGGAGGCGGAAGCATGAGTACGATCACGCTGCATCATGTGCCTGAAAGCCGCTCCATGCGGGTCCTTTGGCTTCTACATGAGCTTGGTTTGGACTTTGACATCCGCGTTTGGCCCTTCGACCAGACGCTGCGATCGGCGCAATATCTGGCTCTGAGCCCGGCCGGCCGGGTGCCCGCTTTGGAAATCGACGGCGCGCGGTATTTTGAAAGCGGGGCGATGATAGAGCTGCTCTGCGAGCTCTACCCGGCGCCGGGTCTGGGCCGAGCGCCCGGCGATCAGGAGCGCGCAGATTGGTTGACCTGGATTCACTTCGCCGAAACGATCAGCCAGCACGCCGCCGCCCTGACGCAGCAACACATTGTTCTTCGCGAAGACGCGATGCGATCACCGGTTGTGATGAAGATCGAAGCAGCGCGGATCGGCAAGTGCTTTGATGCCCTAGACACGCGCCTGGAAGGCAGGGATTTCCTGCTAGCCTCGGGGTTTTCGGCGGCGGATGTCGCTGTCGGGCAGGCCGTTTACATGGCGCGACGCTTCAAGCGGCCTGATTACCACCCCGAGCTTTGCGCTTGGATTGCCCGGCTTGAAGCGCGTCCCGCCTTTGCCAATTGCCTGCCCGAGGCGGGTGAGGGGCTTTATGGGCAGGAGTTTTACGAGGCCTGGACGTGAAGGCCGAGATTTTTGAGGTCGGCCCGCGCGACGGGTTGCAAAACGAAGCCCGAGCGATCTCGGTCAAAGCAAAGGTCGCACTGATTGATCGGCTCAGCCGGGCCGGGTTTCGGCGGATCGAAGTCGCAAGCTTTGTCAGCCCAAAATGGGTGCCGCAAATGGCGGGCTCTGCTGAGGTGCTGGCGCGGATCAACCGCGCGCCCGGTGTAAGTTATGCCGCGTTGACGCCCAATATGCGCGGCTATGCGGATGCCAAGACCGCCCACGCCGATGAGATCGCGATTTTCGGATCGGCGTCGGAAGGGTTCTCGCGCGCCAACCTCAACGCCTCCATTGACGAAAGCCTTGCGCGTTTCGCCGAGGTTGCGGCCGCGGCCCGTGGTGACGGCATACCCATGCGCGGCTATGTCTCTTGTGTGGTTGAATGCCCCTTTGATGGGCCCACGCCACCTGGCGATGTGGCCCGCTTGGTGGCGCGGTTGCGCGATCTGGGCGCTTATGAGATCTCGCTTGGGGACACAATCGGCAAAGGCACACCGGAAACGGTTGACGCGATGCTGGCCGCCGTCCTTCACGAGATGTGCGCAAGCGGTCTGGCTGGGCATTATCACAACACAAACGGGCGCGCGCTCGACAGCATCGACGTATCGCTCGACCGCGGCTTGCGGGTTTTTGATGCCGCCGTCGGCGGGCTTGGCGGATGCCCCTATGCGCCCGGCGCGGCGGGTAATGTCGCCACTGAAGCGGTGGCAGACCACCTCGCAGCGCGCGGCTATGAAACGGGGCTTGACCCGGCCGGCATCGCTGCAGCCGCTGACATGGCGCAGGCGATGCGGGGCTGATGGCGGTCTTTGTCTGCCTCTGCGGCCTGCCCGGCGTCGGTAAAAGCACAGTAGCGCGGGTACTCGCGGCACAGACCGGCGCGCTTTGGCTGCGGGTGGATCTGATTGAAGCCGCAATCGCGCAATCAGATTTTGCGCCTCAGGATTTGGCCGATCTTGGCTACCGTGCGCTTGCCGCTGCGGCGGAAGGCGCGCTGAGCCAGGGCATCGACGTGATCGGCGATTGTGTGAACCCGATTGAGATGACGCGCCGTTTGTTCCAAGACGCCAGCGCACGTGTCAAAGCGCACCATCTTGATGTCGAACTGGTTTGTTCCGACCAATCCGAGCACCGCAAACGGGTCGAGGGCCGCGCGGCCGATATCCCTGGGCTGGCATTGCCAAGCTGGGCGGCAGTTGCGGCGCGCGAATGGGAGCCCTTGGCCACCGGGCATCTTTCGATCGATACCATTCGGCTCAGTGCCGAAGACGCCGCAAAGATCATTGCCGTTCATATGGAGAGGCCGGGGCCATGAACAATACAATCCGCATCGATATCGACGCGCGCGGGGTGGCAACGCTTTGGCTGGCGCGGGCTGAGAAACACAACGCGATGGATGCGGTGATGATCGCAGAAATCGCCGCAGCTGCCGCAGATTTGGGTGCAAATGGGGATGTCCGCGTCGTTGTCCTGCGCGCTGAAGGGCGGAGCTTTTGTGCCGGTGGCGATCTGGGTTGGATGCGGGACCAGATGGGCGCCGATCGGGCGACGCGGATGGCACAGGCCGCTAAACTGGCCTCGATGCTGGGCGCGTTGGAGGCGCTGCCGAAGCCGCTGATCGCATTGGCCCAAGGCAACGCCTTTGGCGGCGGCGTCGGTCTTTTGGCGGTGGCCGATCTGGCGCTTTGTGTTGAAAGCGCGCGCTTTGGCCTGAGCGAGGTCCGGCTTGGCCTGATCCCAGCCACGATCGGGCCTTACGTTGTGGCAAAGCTGGGACCAAAGGCGCGGGAAGTTTTTTTCTCCGCGCGGCTGTTTGCGGCGCCCGAGGCGGTGCGCCTTGGATTATTGTCGCGCGCGGTGCCGGAGACAGATGCCGAAGCGGCGCTGGAAGCTGAGATCGCGCCGTATCTATCCGCCGCGCCTGGCGCGGTTATCGCAGCCAAAAGCCTAGCGCGCAGCCTGGCTGGTCGCGTCAGTGCCAAAGATGTTGAGATGTCAATCACCGCGTTGGCCGATCAATGGGAAACTGATGAGGCGCGCGAAGGCATCGCGGCGTTTTTCGACAAACGAAAAACGAACTGGGATCTGATGTGAAACTGACGCTTCAGGTCCGGTTGCTTCGCTCCTATGCTATGAGACAGCGCAGGGCATCGCGCTCAAGCCGCGCGTTGATCCGGCCGCGCTACTCCCATTCAAGGGCGCCCTTTTTCCACTCATAGGCGAAGCCAACCGTCAGAACGGCCAGGAAAATCATCATCGACCAGAACGCCACCATGGATCCTTCGGGGAAAGCCACGGCCCAGGGGAAAAGGAAGGCAACTTCCAAATCGAAGATGATAAAAAGGATGGCGACAAGATAAAACCGCACGTCGAATTTCATGCGGGCATCGTCAAACGCGTTGAAGCCACATTCATAGGCCGATACTTTTTCGGGGTCCGGATTGCGTACCGCGATCACCATCGCAGACAGCAAAAACGCCAATCCAAGCACGATGGCGAGCGCGAGGAACACCAAGATCGGTGCATATTCGGAAAGCAGGGCGTCCATGCGACTACTCCGTCGGTGAAGCGCCTTTGGTAGGTTGAACGAAATTACAGGTCAACTGCGACCGATCGCGCAACCGGCTGCGTGAACCGACACCATCGCCCCAGGGCCCGCGTTATCGAACTTCGATCCCAGAGGATTAGGCGGACATCTCGGCCTTCAGTTCATCGCGCAAAAAGCGCCTAAGGATCTTGCCGGAGGCTGATTTCGGGATCGCATCGACGAAGCGATATTCGGTCGGTTGCTTGTAGCGAGCCAAGCAATCCTCGCAATGCGCGGCTAGGACCGCTTCGCTGATCTCGGCGCCCGGGGCCGCGACGACAAAGGCAATCGGCAGCTCTCCGGCATCTTCGTCTGGGCGGCCGATGACGGCTGCATCGACCACGCTTGCATGCCCGATCAGCGCCTCCTCAACTTCGGCAGGTGCAACCTGGAAGCCTTTGTACTTTATCAGCTCCTTCAATCGGTCGCGGATGAACATGAAACCGTCTTCGTCGATTACTGCCAAATCGCCGGTTTTCAACCAACCATCCTCGGTCAGGCTTGCCGCGGTTGCATCCGGACGCCCGAGATAGCCTTTCATAACTTGCGGGCCTTTGACCCAAAGCTCGCCCTCTTCGCCCGCTTCCATGTCAGCACCGCTGCCGGGATCAACGATCCGGCAGAACGTGCCCGGAACCGCCTGACCCGACGATCCGTGGCGCGTCGCGTCGTGCCAGGTTGCATGGCTGATCGGGCTCATTTCGGTCATGCCGTAGCCCTGGATCGACGTGGCCCCCATTCTTGCGCCGACCAATTCCTCGGTCTCCGGGCCCAAAGGTGCCGCCCCCGAGAAAATCACTTTCACCGAGCTGACATCGAAATCCTCGACCATGGGGTGCTTTGCCAAAGCCAGCGCCACGGGCGGGACAATGTAGAGCCGCGTTGCACGATGCTTTTCAATGAGGCCTAGGAATTGTTCGAGATCAAAGCGCGGCATGGTCACGATGCAAGAGGCTCGCGCCAGAAACATGTTCATCAAAACGGTCATGCCGTAGATGTGGAAAAACGGCAGGAACGCAATCGCGGTATCATCCTGTCGGACGGGGTTTGTCGCATTGGCCTGATCAACATTCGTGGCAATGTTGCGGTGTGTCAGCATCACCCCTTTGGGCCGTCCGGTTGTGCCGGACGAATAGGGCAGCACCACGTTGAAGTCGTCGAGGTCGACCGGCGCCTGGTCCTGCAAAGGATCGCCCAGATAATCCTCAAACGTCTCGCCTATGACGATGATCTCACTCACCGAGGTGCCTTCGATCGCCTCTTTTGCCAAGGGCACCAAAGCCGGGACGGTGATCATCGCGACAGCGGCGCAATCAAGCAATTGGTGATGCACTTCGGGGACGGTGTAGGACGGGTTCATCGTAGTTACCGTGCTGCCGGCATAGGCGATGCCGTGGAAGGAAACGGCATAATCGGGCACATTGGGCGCAAGGATCGCCACCACTTTCCCCGGCGCCATGCCGCGTGCTGTTAGCCCTCCTGCCAGACGTTGAATGCGGTCCTTCAAACCATAGCCGCTGAGGCTGTCGCCGCTTGGCCCATCGATGATGGCAATCGCATCGCCGCGCGCGTCGAGGCCCTCAAACAATTGCTGGGTGATCGTCAGATCGCGAAGTTCGATATCGCGAATCCGGGGCTCAAAAACGGCCATAGCGTCCTCCCAAACACAAACCGGCGGTGCATGGCACTTGATCAAAGGCCTTCGCGCGCTGCAATCAAAATTCGCACAAAGAATTAGTTCGCGGGTCAGGCAAAAACACGTCACGCGGCGAAGGCGCCGATGATCTTGCCGTGGCAAAAGTCCGGCGCTTACTTCGTTGCGTGTGAGTGTTTTGTTCGAAAAATCGCAGTTCTTGATCTCTGATCTTTCCGTTCCGAGCGTCTCTTTGTTTCCGGCGGGGCTATCGGGCTCAGCGCGCGCCGCCGGATCTGAACCTTTGGCCTGTGGTCAAGGCCACCGCTACGCGGCCCTGGCCAAGACAAGCCGCGCGCGACCCGTCTCTTTGGCGTTGTAAAGTGCAGCATCCGCGCGGCTCAGGACTTCTGCGACGCCTTCACCGGGGCGGGCTTGGGCGAAGCCGACCGAGGCTGTAAGGGAAATCACATCCGTCACCAATTGCGCGCTTGTCCCGCTGGCAATTCGCCCGCCAAGTGCGACGGCAACCTCTTGGCTGGTTCCATTATCCAAAAGCACGGCAAATTCTTCGCCACCGACGCGGGCGGCAAGATCGCCTTGTCGAACTGCCCGGCGCATGAACTCCGCAAACGTCTTCAAGCACTGATCGCCGATATCGTGGCCAAATGTATCATTGATCCGCTTGAAGTGATCGAGGTCCAGCAAAAGGATAATGATCGGGTCTTCTGAGTCGATCCTGGCCTCAGCTTCAGCCATGAAGGCCCGGCGATTGGCGAGCCCCGTCAGCAGATCGGTTAGCGCCAGTTTTGCAAGGGCAAGCTGCAATTTGTACTGGTGCATTACCAGTGTCAGCCCGATCGTGATAAAAACCGTGGCCACTGTTGCGCCGATGATGCCGTTTTTTACGAGTTCTGCCAAAGTGACACCCTGCGTCGCTGCAAGTGTCAGCACGAGCCGCAATATCACGGTTCCAAAGACCCATCCGGCCAATTTCAGGACAAAATCGACGGGTGATTTCGGGGCGAGTACCGTGACGGCGCGAACGATGAATCGAGGCGTATCAACCAGGCCGATCCAGCTTTCGACATCTGGCATGGTCTGTTTGTCGCGTCTCGACACCGATTTGCTCCGCCTAACGAGCGTTGATGGTAGGCGAATGACCTTAAAAGCAGCGTTAATCGGGGATTTCTCGTCATCGTGTCGCGTTGACCGGCCAGCCGCGCCAAGCTACATCGCAAAAGGATAGGCAAAGACCGGAGCCAGACGCTGATGACCGTCGCCACGTCGCCATATGCCGCGGGACCTGACCGTGAGTTTGCCACCCAGGAACTCAACGCTGAGTTGCAGGATAAAGGTTTTCTGCTGACCTCAACGGAAGATTTGATCAATTGGGCCCGTACCGGATCGCTGCATTGGATGACGTTTGGGCTGGCCTGTTGCGCGGTTGAGATGATGCAGACCTCGATGCCGCGTTACGACCTGGAACGGTTTGGCACTGCCCCGCGCGCCTCGCCGCGGCAATCCGATCTGATGATCGTGGCCGGGACACTGACCAATAAAATGGCGCCGGCACTTCGCAAGGTCTACGACCAGATGCCGGAGCCGCGGTATGTGATCTCGATGGGGTCGTGTGCCAATGGCGGCGGCTATTATCATTACAGCTATTCGGTTGTGCGCGGCTGCGACCGCATCGTCCCGGTCGATCTCTACGTGCCCGGTTGCCCGCCGACCGCTGAGGCGCTGCTCTACGGCATCCTGCAATTGCAGCGCAAAATTCGCCGCACCGGAACCATCGTGCGATGAGTACGGCCATCATCCGTTTATGGAGAGCATCGGTCGCGCGCGACAGGCTTGACGATTGGGTGCAAGTCTATTGCGGGCGCGTTCTCGGAAAGGTGAGGCCGGCTGACGGGTTTGGTGCTTTCAGGTTTCTTGCCGAACCTGGCGGTGAGCCGTGCCGCGCAGCAGCATTGACGCAATGGACGGATTTGCCAGCGATCAGTTGGTTTTTTGGTGGCGCGCCAGCCCGGGCAGTCATTCCGGACTTCGCCGAACGCTTAGCAGACTGCGATCACAAAGCTGGATTTTATGACATCGTTCTGAGTGAGGTCCGCGCATGACCGCCGCCTTAAAAGAACTGGCAACCTATCTGGCCGAAAAGCAATCCGATGCCGTCATCAGCCATGCCGTCACGCACGGCGAACTCACCGTTGAGATAACAGCCCAGGACGCGCCGCGTTTCGTTGAGTTTCTGAAAGCCGACCGCACCTGCGCGTTTTCGACACTGATCGATATCACCGCCGTCGACTATCCGACGCGGGAGCGCCGCTTTGACCTCGTCTGGCATTTACTCAGCATGTATCGCAATCAACGCCTGCGGGTGCGGGCCCATCTCCGAGAGACCGAGATCGTGCCGTCGATCATCGGCGTGCACCCCTCCGCCAACTGGTATGAGCGCGAAGTGTTCGACATGTTCGGCATCATGTTCTCGGGCCACCCCGATCTGCGCCGCATCTTAACCGATTACGGCTTTCGCGGTCACCCCTTGCGCAAGGACTTCCCGACCACAGGCTTCACCGAGGTCCGCTACGACGAGGAGCTCAAGCGCGTGGTCTATGAGCCGGTCAGCCTGACACAGGAATACCGCCAGTTCGATTTCATGAGCCCCTGGGAAGGCGCGGATTACGTGTTGCCGGGCGATGAAAAAGCGGAAGGGGAGGCGACATGATGGACGGCGCCAAATACGACGACGGCTCGGTCGATATCCAAACCGGCGAACAGCAGATCCGCAATTTCAACATCAATTTCGGGCCCCAGCACCCAGCCGCCCATGGCGTGTTGCGCTTGGTGTTGGAGCTTGACGGTGAGATCGTAGAGCGTTGCGACCCTCATATCGGCCTTCTCCACCGCGGCACCGAAAAGCTGATGGAAAGCCGGACGTATTTGCAGAATCTGCCCTATTTCGACCGGCTCGACTATGTCGGCACGATGAACCAGGAACATGCCTGGTGCCTCGCGATCGAACGGCTGACTGGAACGAACGTGCCGCGCCGGGCGAGCCTGATCCGCGTTCTCTATTGTGAGATTGGCCGCATCCTAAACCATCTGCTCAACGTGACCACGCAAGCCCTAGACGTCGGCGCGCTGACCCCGCCGCTTTGGGGCTTTGAAGAACGCGAAAAGCTCATGGTGTTCTATGAACGCGCCTGCGGCGCGCGCCTCCATGCGGCCTATTTCCGCCCCGGTGGCGTGCACCAGGACCTGCCGCCCGCTTTGATCGACGATATTGAGGCCTGGTGCGATCCGTTCCTTGAAGTGCTTGGCGATATCGACGGGCTGCTGACGGAGAACCGCATTTTCAAGCAGCGCAACGTCGATATTGGTGTGGTGTCCGAAGAAGATATCCAGAATTGGGCGTTTTCCGGCGTTATGGTGCGCGGCTCGGGCCTCGCTTGGGACCTCCGCCGCGCGCAACCTTACGAATGCTACGACGAGTTCGAGTTTCAGATCCCCGTCGGCAAGAACGGCGATTGTTATGACCGCTATCTCTGCCGCATGGCTGAGATGCGCGAGAGCGTGAAGATCATGCGCCAGGCTTGCGCGAAGCTAAGAGAGCCCGCGGGCCAGGGCGATGTCATGAGCCGCGGTAAGATTACACCGCCAACCCGGGGTGACATGAAAACCTCCATGGAGGCACTCATTCACCATTTCAAACTCTATACCGAAGGGTTTCACGTGCCCGAGGGTGAGATCTACGCCGCCGTCGAGGCACCAAAGGGTGAGTTCGGCGTCTACCTCGTGGCCGACGGCACGAACAAACCCTACCGCGCCAAACTCCGCGCCCCCGGCTTCCCGCATCTGCAAGCGATGGATTACCTGTGCACGGGGCACCAACTCGCGGATGTGTCGGCGGTGTTGGGGAGTCTCGATATCGTGTTTGGGGAAGTGGATCGCTAGCTTGCGCTCGACGTTTCCGAAATTTCGTGGGGGGTTGAAACGTGACACGAAATGAATGGATAGGAGTACTGGGGCTAGCATTCCCGATAATAAGTGCAGCGCTATTTTTGTTGGTGCAGAACACTCGTCACGGCGAGCAGTTGGTTGCGCTAAATGATGAAATCGAACGGCTCGAAAATGAAATCGGAAGAAACAGACAAGAACTTAGAGTTGAGATCTCAGACTTAAATGGGGAACTGCAGCAAGCCGTGGTAACATCGTTGGGTGCAGGCCCGGCAAATACCCTAGCTATCGAACAGCTTTCCGCTCGGGTTGACGGTCTACGTGTCACTCCCGAAGCGACGATGATCATTCCCTTCGGCAATGATGTTGTGGATGAGCATCCAGAAAGCCTTCGCGCTTTAGTCAGTGTGCTTGAGGAAACAGACCAGGATTTTGCCACAAGGTTGGCTACTGTGGAGAACCTGCTTTTGATTATTCAACGAGATCTTGAAGAATTCGTTAGGTTCGGTGACGATCTTGAGATTTTTCTCGGTGGCAACTCGATATTGCAGCTGGAGGCGTGCGTGCGTTGTGGTGACGCTGCCTCAACCGTCGTACGTGACCCATCTAACGAAGATTTGCTCGCATTTACTTACATTCGCCACAACGCACCGCGCGGTCAAACACAATTTAGCTTGGAGCGTCCACGATAATGCTGCGCCGACTTCACCCAGAACAACCCGACAGCTTTGCCTTCACGCCCGCCAATCAGGCCTGGGCGGAGGCGCAGATCACGAAATATCCCGAAGGACGGCAGGCCTCGGCCATCATCCCGCTTCTGTGGCGGGCGCAGGAACAGGAGGGCTGGCTGACCCGGCCCGCGATTGAGCATGTTTGCGACATGCTCGACATGGCCCATATCCGCGGGCTTGAGGTCGCGACCTTCTATTTCATGTTTCAGCTCCAGCCCGTTGGCTCGGTCGCGCATATCCAAGTGTGCGGCACGACGTCGTGCATGATCTGCGGCGCTGAAGACCTCGTCGCCGTCTGCCAGGAGAAAATCGCCAAACGTCCGCATGAACTATCGGCGGATGGCAAGTTTTCTTGGGAAGAAGTGGAATGCCTTGGCGCATGCGCCAACGCGCCCATGGCCCAGATCGGCAAGGATTACTTCGAGGACCTGACTTCGGACAAGATGGCGGAGCTCATCGATGAGATGGCCGCGGGTCGCGTGCCTGTGCCGGGCCCGCAAAACGGGCGCTATGCGTCCGAGCCTGCCTCGGGCCTCAGTAGCCTGACGGCGTATGGTGCAGGCAAACCGGCGTTAAATGTCTCAGCAACGCTGGCCAAAGATATCGGCGACAGCATTAAGCGCATCGACGGGACCGAAGTGCCGCTCATCGCCAATTGGGGCAGGCAATCGGGCGCCGCGGCCGCCGAGGTCGACGCGTCCACACCCGACCACGCTGCGCCGCCGTCAAAAACCGCGGAACCGAAGCGGACCAAGGCGGCATCGTTGCGCCAAGCGACGCCTGCCGCGGAGACGGCCGAATTGGAACCCCAACGGTTGAATGCCCCCGAGGGCGTGCCGGACGATCTCAAGCGGATTTCAGGTGTCGGACCGAAACTTGAGGGGCTTCTGAACGAATTTGGGTTTTGGCATTTCCGCCAGATCGCCGCCTGGGGCCCGGCCGAGATTGCCTGGGTCGATGCGCGGCTGAAATTCAAGGGCCGGATCGAACGCGACGATTGGGTCGCTCAGGCCACGGCCCTGGCGCAAGAATGAGATGAATTAAAAAACACTCCCCTTTGGCGCCTCAGGATGCCAATGTATGCCAAGCCAAAGAACTTGCGCGGAATCTGGAGGGAGTGAAATGCAATCAAAATCAGGAACGCTCGGATGCGCTGCGACCTGTTGGGGGATCGCTTTTCTTGGGGGGGCTTTTGCAGCTATTGCGTTGGTCGTTGCGGCAGACTGGTTGGTCATGCAAGGGCTCTTTATCGGGGCTGTGCTGTTTTTGATCCTGGGTGCTTTGTTGAGCATTTTGTTCTGCCGTGCATTGCCGGCGCCCGGAGAAGTTTCAGTGCCGAGCACACAACCAGCAAGTGCACCGGCAAGAGCGCGGGCCGCAGCCCCGACGGCCGAAGCAGCGCCTGCGCCCGCACCGGAGCCTGCGCCTGCGCCAGCCCCCACACCAGCACCTGAGCCCGAGCCCGAACCGGCGCCCGCTGCTGCACCCGCACCCGCGCCGGAACCCGTGGCCGAAGCTGACGCGACTCGGCCGGAGGCGCTTGATGGCCCGCGCGGTGGTGTCGCGGACGACCTTAAGCGGATCAAGGGCGTCGGCCCCAAGATGGAGAAGCTGTGTAACTCTTTGGGATTTTACCACTTCGACCAGATATCAAGCTGGACGCCCGCGGAGGTTGCCTGGGTTGACGCCAATCTCGAAGGTTTCAAGGGCCGGGTGACCCGCGACAACTGGGTCGAACAGGCCAAATTGCTGGCATCCGGTGGTGAGACCGAATTTTCCAAGAAAGTTGATAAGGGTGATGTATACTAGGGTTCGGGAGGATAGGTGAAACCGATCGCCCTAAGGAGAAGACGATGAGTTATGTGGATGATTTCTGGCTTGGCGCAACTGCCACGCAACGACAGATGAATCACATGATGAGTTATGGTGCTGCGTTTTACAGCACTGCCGCCATGCAGACCTTTAAGCTGGGTCTAGATGTCCCGATTGCCTTTTGGCAGGCGGTCGCACGCGTTGGTGGCGCGCCTGCCACCGGCTTCAAGCCGCATAATGCGCGGGTTACAAAACCTGCACCTGCCGTCAAACCGGCGCCTGCGGCCAAACCGGCACCAAAGCCCGCGGCCAGAGCGGTCGCGGAAAAAGCACCCGCACCTGCCAAGGTGGCGGCCAAGCCGTCGCGGACGGCCGCAAAACCGGTCGCAGCCCTAAAACCCGTGGACGCGCCCAAACCGACCTCGAAACTGCCCAGCAAGCCGACGCTCAAAGCAGCGGCAAAGGTCACCGACAAGGTCGCCGCAGTGCCAAAGCCCGCCGCCAAACCGGCCGAAGCGAAACCGGTGGCTGCGGCAAAGCCAAAGCCGAAGCCGAAGCATAAGCCGAATCCCCAGCTGCTCGACGCGCCGCGCGACGGCAAGGCCGACGACCTTACGCGCCTGTCAGGTGTTGGCGAAAAGCTTGCAACCACGCTCAATGAGTTCGGTATCTATCACTTCGACCAGATCGCTTCGCTCAACGAAAAAGGCATCAACTGGATCAACGACCAGCAGCCGGGTTTCAAAGCCTTGGCCAAGCGCTTTGATCTTGTGACCCAGGCAAAATCTGCGTCCGTTCGATAGCGTCGGGGCAGGGGCTGCCAGCACGTCTGATGCCAATGGACCAGCAAAAACAGCGCCGCAACGTTAGGCTAACCCGACGCGCGGCGCTGATCATGTCGATTGCCATGATCGCTTGGCTTGCAGTCCAATTTCTCGGCGGCAGGCTCGGCTGGCCCCCGACACTGGTATTTGCGTTCGATATCGCGGCGATCTTGGCGTTCCTCTGGGCGCTTTGGATCGTCTTTCAGGTCTATCGCGCGCGGCAATCGGAGGAAGATCACACGCGCTGGTGACGCAGCCGTCTTGAGACGGAATGTCCCCTGGCACTGGCGCCGCGATGTCGCCTAAATGGTTGCAAATCACGAGGACGACAGATGCTCGAGGATAAAGACCGGATATTCACAAATATCTACGGCATGCATGACCGGGACCTAGCCGGAGCCAGAGCGCGCGGCCACTGGGATGGCACGAAGGATCTCATTGGTCTTGGGCGTGACAAGGTGGTCGAGATCATGAAGGCCTCCGGTCTTCGGGGCCGGGGCGGGGCTGGTTTCCCGACCGGTCTGAAATGGTCATTTATGCCGAAGGAAAGCGATGGGCGACCGTCCTATCTTGTTGTGAATGCCGACGAATCTGAGCCGGGGACCTGCAAGGATCGCGAGATCATGCGCAATGACCCGCACACCCTGATCGAAGGCTGCCTAATCGCGAGCTTCGCGATGGGCGCGCATGTCAGCTACATCTACCTGCGCGGCGAATACATTCGAGAGCGCGAGGCGCTGCAAAGCGCAATTGACGAATGCTACGATGCCGGTCTTTTGGGCAAAAACGCCGCGGGCTCCGGTTGGGAGTTTGACCTCTATCTGCATCACGGCGCGGGTGCATATATCTGCGGCGAGGAAACAGCGCTTCTGGAAAGCCTTGAGGGCAAGAAGGGCATGCCACGTATGAAGCCGCCCTTCCCGGCAGGCGCGGGTCTCTATGGCTGCCCCACGACGGTCAACAACGTGGAATCGATTGCCGTTGTGCCGACGATCTTGCGCCGCGGCGCGGATTGGTTCGGTAGCTTTGGCCGTCAGAACAACGCCGGCACCAAGCTTTTTGCGATCTCTGGACATGTCAACAACCCCTGCGTCGTCGAAGAGGAAATGAGCATTACCTTCGATGAGCTTGTGAACCGCCATTGCGGCGGTATTCGCGGCGGTTGGGATAATCTCAAAGCGGTCATACCCGGCGGCTCGTCGGTGCCGTGTTTGCCTGCCGAGACCATGCGAGAAGGTGCCATCATGGATTTCGACTGGTTGCGCGAACAGAGATCGGGTCTCGGCACGGCAGCGGTGATTGTGATGGATCAATCGACCGACATCATCAAGGCGATCTGGCGGCTATCGAAGTTTTACAAACACGAAAGCTGCGGCCAGTGCACGCCGTGCCGCGAGGGCACAGGCTGGATGATGCGGGTGATGGACAGGCTCGTCAAAGGTGATGCGGAACCTGCCGAGATCGACATGCTCCTTGACGTCACCAAACAGATCGAGGGGCACACCATTTGTGCCCTTGGGGATGCGGCGGCTTGGCCCATCCAAGGCCTCATTCGCCATTTCCGCCACGAGATTGAGGATCGCATAGCCGGTCGCGGAAGCGTCGCGGCGGAGTAAACGGATTCGCCCCCGGTCCGTCTCGGTCTTGGAAAATCCCGCAATCACGCATTGCTGACCGGGCGACCGTTCGCCCAGATGTTGGGCATCGAAGCGCCTCTTGATCGTGCTTTAGCTGCACAATCCAGCGTTGAGCGCGTTAATACTCATCACGCTTTCAGGCTGTCGGCGGGAATTGGCTCAGCCCTTGGGGACAAATCCGCGTCGCTGGTGCCCACTTAGCCAAAAGGGTACCCTTCGTCTCAGTCGCAATGGTAGGAAATGTCGTTTTGGACGCGCTGGTATTAATCCTCGTTATTTCAATTTACGTCTGCGCTATTTCAGCGCCTTTGGCCGTTTACACCCTTGCCCGCAGGACGGGTCATGGCATGGGGTGGCAGGTGGCAATCATGATTTGTGCGGCGATCATTTGGATCACCCTTACATTGGGTTTCCTGCATGAAATGGTGAATGTTCGCGGCCTGTCTGAGGTATTGGAGCCTGCGGGCTTTTTGGCGGTTATCGCGTTTGCCACACTTTCGGTGCTCGGCCTTGTTCTGGCAAAGAAATCCTGGCCCGAGAAACGGCCGACGCAGCGCGGCTTCGAGGCGCGCCCCATGGGAAAGCTCGCCGCTGATATTGAATAACGTGGCCGCGGGCCACAAACGGGTCGCGGTGTGATTACAGCGACAAGAGGCACAAAACCATGGATCCCTGGACACGTCTGGTCCTGACGGCAACAGCCGCAACGATGATGGCGCTTTTGACAACAGTCGGCGCGTCGCGGGCGGATGAGTATGACGCGCTACGCAACGATCCTGAGGTTGAAAACGGTGTCCTGATCGTCGCGATCGGCGATCTGATCCGCGATAATTGTCCATCAATCGAGGATCGCAGGGCACGCTCAATCCCTTTCCTCATCGGACTTGTGAACCGGGCGCAGTCTTTGGGCTATAGCCGGTCAGAGATCGAAGACTACATCGACGATGACGCCGAACAGGCCCGCGTCATGGCGCGCGCGCAAACCTGGCTGGTCCAAGAAGGCGCCGATCTTGCTGCGCCAGAGACCATATGTACGGTTGCCCGCGACGAAATTTCCGCCCAGTCGGTCATTGGCAGGCTTATTCGGGAACGCTAAAACTGAGGCATGCCGGGCAGCACCCAGATCGTTGCCCTCTGTCCAGGAGCCCCGGATCCAGATGAGCGACTTCAGAACCATTAACATCGACGGCACCGACATTGATGTCGACCCGGCGATGACGTTGATCCAGGCATGCGAAGTGGCGGGCATCGAGATCCCACGCTTTTGCTATCACGAACGGCTTTCGATTGCGGGCAATTGCCGGATGTGCTTGGTCGAAGTTGTTGGTGGACCGCCAAAGCCCGCCGCATCGTGTGCGATGCAGGTACGCGATCTGCGCCCTGGCCCTGAAGGCGCCCCGCCGCAGGTCAAGACAAACTCCCCCATGGTCAAAAAGGCGCGCGAGGGCGTGATGGAGTTTTTGCTGATCAACCACCCGCTGGACTGCCCGATTTGCGACCAGGGCGGGGAATGCGATCTGCAGGACCAAGCGATGGCTTACGGCGTTGACTTCTCGCGCTTCCGGGAGCCCAAGCGCGCTGTGGATAACATGAATCTGGGACCACTTGTCGGCACGGCCATGACGCGCTGCATTTCTTGTACGCGCTGCGTTCGCTTCATCACCGAAGTCGCCGGAATGCCCGAGCTTGGTCAAACCGGCCGCGGCGAGGATGCCGAGATCACCTCCTATCTTGGGCAGACGCTCGACAGCGAGTTGCAGGGCAATATTGTCGATCTCTGCCCGGTCGGTGCGCTCACCTCAAAACCCTATTCCTTCACCGCCCGCCCGTGGGAGCTGACAAAGACCGAGTCGATCGATGTGATGGATGCGTTGGGCTCCAATATCCGTGTTGATACCAAAGGGCGGCAGGTGATGCGTATCCTGCCGCGCAACCATGACGGCGTGAACTAAGAATGGCTGAGCGACAAGTCGCGCTATGTCTGGGACGGCCTGCGCCGCCAACGTCTGGACCGGCCCTATCTGCGGGAGAGTGGCCGCCTTCGGCCGTCCAGCTGGCCAGAGGCGCTGGCGCTTGTGGCCGAAAAAATCAAATCTGCCGAAAAGGTTGCGGGGCTGGCCGGCGACCTTGCCCCGACGGAGGTGGCCTTCGCGCTCAAAGCGCTGATCGAGGGCCAAGGCGGCGTGGTCGAATGCCGCGTGGATGGCGCGAAACTGCCCGCTGGCAACCGATCCGCCTATGTCGGCACGGCAGCGATTGAGGATATCGACAGCGCCGTGAATATCCTTTTGATCGGGACGAATCCGCGGCTTGAGGCGCCGGTTTTGAATGCGCGGCTGCGCCAAGCCTGGCTGCGCGGTGCAACGATTAATCGGGTTGGGCCGCTTGGTGATCTAACCTATGAGACGATCGATTGGGGCAATGCGCGCTCTGATCTAACGGGTTGGGCCGGACAGGGCATTCCCGACGGCATTGCCGACCAGCCCGCCCTTGTCATTGTTGGGCAGTCGGCGCTTATTGGCGCGGATGGCGAGGCCGTGCTGGCCCTGGCTATGCGGATGGCCGAAAACGCCAATGCGGGGCTTTTGATCTTGCATATTGCGGCGGGCAGGGTTGGCGCGATGGATGTTGGCTGCACCGCTCAGGGCGGCGTGACGGCCGCGCTCGACGGTGCGGATGTGGTCTACAATCTTGGCGCTGATGAGATCGATGTACCCGCGGGTCCGTTTGTCATTTACCAAGGCAGTCATGGTGATCGCGGCGCGCACCGTGCCGACGTTATTCTACCTGGCGCATCCTATACCGAGGAACCGGGCCTGTTTGTTAATACCGAAGGCCGGCCGCAGCTGGCCCTTCGTGCGGCCTTTCCGCCTGGGGAGGCGAAAGAAAACTGGGCCATTCTAAGAGCCCTGAGCGCACAGTTGGGGGCGGCACTGCCCTATGACAGCCTGGGCGCCCTGCGCGCAGCGCTGGTGGCAGAAGTTCCGCATCTGGCTCAGATTGATGTGATCCCCGAAAATCAGTGGCAGCCGCTGGCCGAAGGCGAGATCAGTGATGCGGTTTTTGCGCCGGTTGTAAGTGATCACTACTTGTCAAATCCGATTGCCCGTGCGAGCGCGCTGATGGCGGAGTTGAGCGCCAATGCACGTGCTCGTGCCGGCGTGAAACTGGCTGCGGAGTGACGGCTTAGCCGCGTTTATCCGGGCCGCGACATGTCCGCACAAATGGCCAGGTCACCTCTGGCCAATGCGCAAGGAATGAGATTTACAGAATGTACGGCACCTAAACCACTGAGGTGTGGCCACATATGGAATTTTTCGACACCACAGCTGGGCTGATCCTAATCATGTTGGCGCAGTGCCTGCTGGTCACAACCCTGGTTCTGGTGAGCCTTGCTTTCCTGATGTATGGCGACCGGAAAATCTGGGCGGCGGTGCAAATGCGCAAGGGCCCCAATGTGGTCGGCGCATTTGGTCTTTTGCAGAGTTTTGCCGATTTCGGGAAGTACATTGTCAAAGAGGTGGTTGTGCCCGCGGGCGCCGACCGACCGGTCTATTTCCTCGCGCCCATGTTGGCCTTTACCCTGCCGCTGATCGCCTGGGTTGTGGTCCCGTTTAATGACACTTGGGTGGTCGCTGATATCAATGTGGCGATCCTTTACCTTTTCGCGATCGGCTCGCTTGAGGTTTACGGCGTGATCATGGGCGGTTGGGCGTCGAACTCGAAGTACCCGTTTCTGGGCTCGCTACGATCTGCCGCGCAGATGATCTCCTATGAAGTGTCGATTGGGCTGATCATCGTCGGTGTGATCATCTCGACGGGGTCGATGAACTTGATCGCCATTGTCCAGGCGCAAGACGGCAATCTGGGCGCGTTGAACTGGTACCTGCTGCCGCATCTGCCGATGTTCTTTTTGTTCTTCATCAGCTGCTTGGCGGAAACCAACCGGCCGCCCTTTGATCTGCCAGAGGCCGAATCTGAGCTCGTCGCGGGTTATCAGGTTGAATATTCGTCGACGCCGTTCCTCTTGTTCATGATCGGCGAGCTGATGGCTGTCTGGCTGATGTGCGCCTTGATCTCGTTGTTGTTCCTCGGCGGCTGGCTGTCACCGCTGCCATTCCTGCCGGACGGGTTCTTGTGGATGGCGCTGAAGATGCTCTTTTGCTTCTTCATCTTCTCGATGGTGAAAGCGATTGTGCCGCGCTACCGCTATGATCAGTTGATGCGCATCGGTTGGAAAGTGTTCCTGCCGATGAGCTTGGCTTGGGTTGTGATCGTGGCCTTCCTGGCAAAGTTCGAAGTCGCCGGAACCTTCTGGGCCCGCTTTGCAATGGGGGGGTGATGCTATGTCGACTGTCAAACTCGCAGAAGCAATCAAGACGCTGACACACGACGGTATGATGTTCGTCGCGAAGTCGATCTATGAGGCAGCCGGATTGAGCGGCTTCATTGCGTTGGGCACCGATGAACGTTCAAGCGACGCTGAAACTGCCGCTGCGATAAGCAAGTTTGCCGACCAGGGACTGGCGGAAGGCGAGACCTAGCAATGACTGAAATCGACTGGACCCGTGCGACCAAGTACTTCTTCCTGCAAGATATCTGGCAAGGTTTTCGGCTTGGGATGAAGTATTTCTTCAAACCCAAGGCGACAGTGAATTACCCGCATGAAAAGGGGCCGCTCAGCCCCCGCTTCCGCGGCGAACACGCGCTTAGGCGCTATCCCAATGGCGAGGAGCGTTGTATCGCTTGTAAGCTATGTGAGGCGATCTGTCCGGCTCAGGCCATCACGATTGATGCGGAGCCGCGCGCCGATGGCTCGCGACGGACCACACGCTATGATATTGATATGACGAAATGCATCTATTGCGGGTTCTGCCAAGAAGCCTGCCCGGTTGATGCCATCGTCGAGGGACCAAATTTTGAGTTCGCGACCGAGACCAGGGAGGAGCTGTTCTACGACAAGCACAAGCTTTTGGAGAACGGCGCAAGGTGGGAGGCAGAGATTGCGCGCAACCTTGAGATGGATGCGCCCTACCGATGATCCGAACGGGGGCATAAAAGATGGGCGCTTGGGCAACAGGTATCTTTGATACCGACAGCGCGCTTGACTGGGTCATGGAGCTTGCGCAGGTGGGCGTGATGGCAATCGCGGCGGTTCTTTTGGACACGCAAGCCGCAGCGGCAGATGGCTTTATCGATGTGGATCCAGGATCGGGCGTTTTGGCCACCTGTGACATCACTGCCGCTGGATTGGGTCACCCGATGGTGCCGCGGCCGAATTTTGACGGCATGTTGGATGACGCGCGGTTTTGGGCATGGGTGGACGGGCGGCCGGAGGTTACACCAACGGTGGCATTGATCTGCCTCGACACAATTGAATTGGTGGTTGCAGACCCGGAGACCACCGAGCTTTATGGGCTTTGGAGGGATGGCGAAGCGTTGTTTTCGGCTATGCTCCTCGCATCGGCCCATGATCTGCGCGGGCGACTTGAGGCGGTAACCGAATGACAGACACCCCGGAGAATCCGTTCGCAGCGATGTTTGCGCAGACCCAAAACGCCATGCTTGATTGGATCAAAGCGGTAAACCCGGCCTTGGCAAATTTCACGCCCGGTGGGGTCGACAAGATGTGGCCGACAATGCCCGCTGAGATGCTGGAGGCGTTCTGGGGCAAGCAGTTCAACCCCGAAGGGCTCGACGCCAAGACGCGGCTTCTGCTGACATTACAGGGGCTGACGATCCAGGGCGCGCTGGCAGAGCCGCAGATCCGGCTGACCGTGCGCCACGCGGTCGAGGCGGGCGCGACCAAACAAGAGGTTGCCGAGGCCATCGGCATGGCGGCTGTTTTTGGCGGTGTGCCGGCGATGAACAAGGCGACGCAATTGGCCGCTGAGGCAATCGACGGCGAGGGAGAAGCATGACAATCGCGGCATTCACGTTCTACCTGTTTGCAGTTGCGGCCATTATTGGCGGGCTTTTCACGGTGGTCGCGCGCAATCCGGTTCATTCGGTCCTGTGGTTGATCCTGGCCTTTTTGAGCGCGGCCGGTCTATTTGTCCTGCTGGGTGCTGAATTTGTCGCGATGCTGCTGATCATTGTCTATGTCGGCGCGGTCGCGGTCCTGTTCCTATTTGTGGTCATGATGCTTGATGTCGATTTCGCCGAATTGAAGGCAGAAATGGCGAAATACGTGCCGATTGCCGGGCTGATCGGCTTGGTGCTCTTGATGCAGCTGGGCGTGGCCTACGGCACTTGGGCTTTCTCAGACGGGATCGATGCGCGGCTCGGCAATCCGACACCCGCCCTCGACGACATGCACAACACGGCCGCTTTAGGACAGCTGATCTATGACAAGTACTGGCTTTTGTTCCAATTGGCGGGCTTGGTCTTACTGGTGGCCATGATCGGTGCAATTGTGCTAACACTACGTCATCGACAGGACATCAAGCGCCAGAACATCCTCGCACAGATGTACCGCGATCCGGCCAAATCGATGGAACTCAAAGACGTCAAACCGGGGCAGGGTTTGTGAAGGCTGCACTGATCATATCGTTGGCAATATTGGCCGGTGCGGCTGACGCACGTGATCTTCCCCGTTGCGACCTCATGAATGGCAACGCGGTCGGACAATGGCTAGCACAAGATCATGGTGGTGGCATCGTTTCCTTCCTGTCCGGGGGATACGACCAGGGATTTTCAGGCACCTCTTTAAGGATTGTTGCCTGCCCATCCCAGCAGAGTGTTTCGATTGGCGTGAGTGCTGGAAACATCCCAGATGACGGAAGCGGATATGACGTTTACGACGAGGTTTCCATTCGTTTCGACGAACTTCTTTCGTCGTCGCACCAATACACGCCGGAAGATGTGGCCACGGAGATGGCGGCGATCAGCCCCAGCGTGATTGTTGAAACCGACCTTGCGCGGCAACCTTGCGCCTGCGCCGTTGCTTATCCGTTTTCGGGCAGTTGGGAGCAGCGCTTCCAACGACAGCCTTGGCACTGATTGGGCGAAGCCCAGAGGAACGAGGATGATCGGACTTGAACATTACCTGACGGTCGCAGCGGCGCTTTTTGTGATCGGGATCTTTGGGATTTTCCTCAATCGAAAGAATATCATCATTATCTTGATGTCAGTGGAGTTGATGCTTTTGGCGGTCAACATCAACCTGGTGGCCTTTTCCAGTTATCTGGGCGATCTGACGGGCCAGGTTTTCACCATGTTCGTCCTGACGGTCGCGGCTGCTGAGGCCGCGATTGGGTTGGCGATCCTGGTTTGTTTTTTCCGCAACCGTGGCACGATTGACGTCGAAGACGTCGCCAATATGAAAGGCTGAGGCGATGATGATGCTGTCTTTGTCACCGTTTATTCTCGCTGGCGCCGCTGTAACGGCCGCAGCGCCATACGGCCTGCCTGTGGGCCAAATCGTCTACTGGCTATCGGCGATCTGAGGCACGCGCGATGGAATCCATCCTTCTATTTGCCCCATTGGTTGGTGCCCTTTTGTGCGGATTTGGGTGGCGGCTTTTTGGCGAAACCGCGGCCGCGGTCATCGCGACAAGCCTGCTGTTTCTTGCCTGCATTCTAAGCTGGATCATCTTTCTGAGCTTTGATCCGACCGCCCATCCTGCAGGTGCCTATGTCGAGCCGCTTTTCACATGGATCCAGTCGGGCGATCTCGATACGGCCTGGTCGATCCGCATCGACCGGTTGACGGCGATTATGTTGATTGTGATCACCTCGGTCTCCGCACTCGTGCACTTGTATTCCTTCGGCTACATGTCGCATGACGAGAATTTCAAAGAGGGTGAAAGCTACCGCCCGCGCTTTTTTGCTTATCTGTCGTTCTTCACCTTCGCCATGCTCGCGCTGGTCACGGCGGATAACTTGCTGCAGCTCTTTTTCGGATGGGAGGGCGTGGGCGTCGCATCCTACCTGCTGATCGGGTTTTATTATCGCAAACCCTCGGCAGGCTCGGCGGCGATGAAGGCTTTCATCGTCAATCGTGTCGGCGATTTTGGCTTCCTTTTGGGGATATTCGGGCTCTTTTGGATGCTCGGCTCGATCAATTTTGACGTGATCCTGGCCGCTGGTCCGGACCTGGCGGAAATGACGTTTCCGTTCTTGGGGTTTGAGGTGAACGCAGCCAATGCAATTGCCTCGATGCTTTTTGTCGGAGCGATGGGAAAGTCGGCTCAGCTGTTTCTCCATACCTGGCTGCCCGACGCGATGGAGGGGCCGACACCGGTATCAGCACTGATCCATGCAGCGACGATGGTGACGGCGGGCGTGTTTTTGGTCTGCCGCATGTCGCCGTTGATCGAATATGCGCCATTCGCCGGCAACCTGATCATAGTCATTGGCGCGGCAACGGCATTCTTCGCGGCAACCGTTGGCTTGGTGCAAAACGACATCAAGCGCGTCATTGCCTATTCGACTTGCTCGCAACTGGGCTACATGTTCGTGGCGGCAGGTGTGGGCGTCTATTCGGTGGCGATGTTCCACCTCTTCACGCATGCCTTCTTCAAAGCAATGCTGTTTCTCGGCGCCGGCTCGGTCATCCATGCGATGCATCATGAACAGGATATGCGCCATTACGGCGGGCTGAGAAAAAAGATACCTTACACGTTCTGGGCGATGATGATCGGCACCTTTGCCATTACCGGCGTGGGCATCCCGACCACCTATTTCGGATTTGCCGGCTTCTTTTCCAAAGACGCGGTTGTGGAAAGCGCCTTTGCCTTCGGCGGCGGCCTGGGCGCCTTTGCGTTCTGGGCTTTGATCGCTGCGGCGGTTTTCACCAGCTTTTATTCCTGGCGGCTGATCTTTTTGACCTTTTTCGGGGAGCCGCGGGGCGACAAGCACACCCATGATCACGCCCATGAAAGCCCGTTTAGCATGCTGGTGCCGTTGGGTGTGCTTGCGGTTGGTTCGATCTTTTCGGGCGTGGTTTGGTACAATTCCTTCTTTGGCAAGACGGACGAGGTCGCAGGATTTTTCGGCGTTGAATACGTCGATACCTACGCTGAGGGCGGCGATAGTGACGCGGGTCACGGCACGGGCGAAAGCCACGACGAGGACGGCCATGGGGAGGAAAGCGTCGGCGCGGATCACGGGGCCAGCGATACCGGTAATGGCGCTGACCACCACTATGTATTCACCAGCGCGCCGGGCGAGGGCGCCATCCATGCAGGGCCAGACAACGATGTTCTGAACGAGGCGCATTACGTGCCAACATGGGTGAAATGGTCACCTTTTGTTGCGATGGTCTTGGGGCTCGCGGCGGCCTATCTTTTCTATATCCGCGCGCCCTGGATGCCGGGTGCATGGGCCCATGCGTTCCGGCCCGGCTACCAGTTCATCTTGAACAAATGGTATTTTGACGAGATTTACGCCTTCGCTTTTGTTGCACCGGCCCGGGCGATTGGACGTTTCTTGTGGAAGAAGGGCGACGGCGCTTTAATTGATGGTGGGATCAACGGGCTTGCCATGGGGCTTGTGCCCTTTTTCACGCGCCAGCTTAACCGGCTGCAATCTGGCTAC
Organism: Pseudomonadota bacterium; assembly: GCA_039191215.1. Classification (GTDB taxonomy): domain Bacteria; phylum Pseudomonadota; class Alphaproteobacteria; order Rhodobacterales; family Rhodobacteraceae; genus HKCCE3408. The sequence goes on along the minus strand of JBCCXT010000037.1, from coordinate 6,118 downwards.
ATCTTCACATATGCTTTTGCCATGGTGATCGGCATCGTCGCCTTGGTGACCTGGTTCAGCTTGCGCGGGGGCTTTTGATGGCCAACCTGCTGTCTATTGTCACCTTCCTGCCGCTGATCGCCGCGCTGTTCATGGCTGTGATCAAAGGCGATGACGCCGCCGCACAACGCAATGCAAAATGGCTGGCGCTGGCAGCGACTGGGTTCACCTTTCTGATCAGCCTGGCGATCCTTGTCCAATTCGACCCGCAGATCACCGAATTCCAACTCGTCGAGCAGCGCGACTGGCTGTTTGGGCTGACCTACAAGGTTGGCGTCGACGGTATCAGCGTGCTGTTTGTCATGCTGACCACATTTCTCATGCCGCTGGTCATAGCCGCCTGCTGGACCGTTACGTCGCGCGTCAAAGAGTACATGATGGCGCTTTTGGTGCTGGAGACGCTGATGATCGGCGTCTTCGTCTCGCTCGATCTGGTGCTCTTCTATATCTTCTTTGAGGGCGGCCTGATCCCGATGTTCCTAATCATCGGTATCTGGGGCGGAAAGGACCGCATCTATGCCTCCTTCAAATTCTTCCTCTACACTTTCTTAGGATCCGTCCTGATGCTGGTGGCGATGGTGGGTATGTATGTCGATGCCAGCACAACCGACATCCCCACATTGTTGGACCACCAGTTTTCCTTCGCAACGGTGGAAGTCGCGGGCATGCAAGTGGTCGGCGGGCTGCAGACGCTCATGTGGCTGGCGTTTTTTGCTAGTTTCGCCGTGAAAATGCCGATGTGGCCCGTCCATACCTGGCTGCCAGATGCGCATGTTCAGGCACCCACGGCGGGGTCGGTTGTGCTGGCGGCGATCCTTCTGAAAATGGGCGGCTATGGGTTTTTACGCTTCAGCCTGCCGATGTTCCCGGTTGCCTCAGAGCTACTGGGCCCGATTGTCCTTTGGATGAGCGTCATTGCCATCATCTACACGTCCTTGGTGGCGATGATGCAGGAGGATATGAAGAAGCTCATCGCCTATAGCTCCGTCGCGCATATGGGATTTGTTACGATGGGGATTTTCGCCGCCAACCAGCAAGGCGTCGATGGCGCGATTTTCCAGATGCTCAGCCACGGGTTTATCTCTGGCGCGCTCTTTTTATGTGTCGGCGTGATCTATGACCGGATGCACACGCGCGAGATCGACGCCTATGGCGGTCTGGTCGTGCGCATGCCGGCCTACGCGCTGGTTTTCATGCTGTTCACAATGGCGAATGTGGGCCTGCCCGGGACATCCGGGTTTGTGGGTGAGTTTCTGACGCTCATTGGTATTTTCCGCGAAAACACTTGGATTGGCGTTCTGGCCGCAACAGGCGTGATCCTAAGCGCTTGCTACGCCTTGTGGCTATACCGGCGCGTGGTCTTCGGCGATCTGATCAAAGAAAGCCTGAAGTCGATCTCGGACATGACCATCCGGGAGCGGGCAATCTTCGCCCCGCTGATCGCGATGACACTGCTCTTGGGTGTTTATCCCAGCTTGGTAACGGACATGATCGGCCCATCGGTTGAGGCGTTGCTGATGCAATATGACGGCGACGTGGCGGCTTATGTGCCAGACCACGACGTTGCCGGACACTAAAAGGGATTGCGGCGATGATCTGGGACGACTTATCCATCCTGACCCCGGAATTGATCATTTCGCTGGCCGCGATGGCCGCCCTTTTGGGCGTGGTCTACACGGTCAAAGACAAGATCGCGATGTCGCTCACCTTGGGAACGGCCGCGCTTTTTGTGGCAATGGCGTTCTATATCGGGATCACGGGCGACGGCACGCAAGTCGCGTTTGAGGGGCTATTCGTCAACGACGCCTTTTCCCGCTACGCCAAAGTGGCGATCCTGCTGTCAGCCGCCGCCATACTAACAATCAGTGCCGATTGCATGGCCCGCCAGCATTTGTTGCGGTTTGAGTATCCGTTGCTGATCGCGCTGGCCGTCGTGGGCATGATGGTCATGGTCTCTGCCGGCGATTTGATGGCGCTTTATATGGGGTTGGAGCTGCAATCGCTGGCGCTCTACGTCGTGGCCTCGCTGCGCCGCGACTCGGTCAGATCAACCGAGGCCGGGCTGAAGTACTTCGTGCTTGGTGCCCTATCCTCGGGCCTTTTGCTCTATGGAGCATCGCTCACTTACGGCTTTGCCGGTACGACCAGTTTCGCCGGCATCATCGATGCAGCGCAGGACGACACGCCGATCGGCCTGCTCTTCGGCCTTGTCTTCCTTTGCGCGGGCTTCGCATTCAAGGTTTCCGCCGCGCCGTTTCATATGTGGACGCCCGACGTCTATCAGGGTGCACCAACGCCCATCACTGCGTTCTTTGCGACGGCGCCCAAAGTTGCGGCAATGGCGCTTTTCGCCCGTGTGGTGCACGACGCTTTTGGGGGCGCCATCGGGGATTGGCAGCAAATCCTGGCTTTCCTAGCGGTCGTTTCGATGTTTTGGGGGGCAATCGCGGCAATCGGGCAGCGTGATTTCAAGCGCCTGATGGCCTATTCCTCGATCTCACATATGGGCTTTGCCCTGATGGGCCTGGCCGCCGGCACCAGCCAGGGCGTCGAAGCGATGCTGATCTATATGGCGATCTATGTGGTGATGAATATCGGCACTTTTGCGTTTGTCATGTCGATGGAGCGAGAGGGGCGCCACGTCACCTCGATCGACGCCGTGAACGGCCTGGCCACGAAAGAGCCGCTCAAAGCGCTGGCCATCTTATGTCTGATGTTCAGCCTTGCGGGCGTGCCGCCGCTTGTCGGGTTTTTGGGCAAATATGCGGTTCTGCTGGCGGCCGTTGATGCCGGGCTCAGCTGGCTGGCCATCGCGGGCGTGATCGCCTCGGTCATCGGCGCATTCTACTATCTGCGGATTGTTTATTTCATGTATTTCGGCGCCGAGTCTGAAGGGCTTGACGAAAAGATGGGTCCGTTGCCTTGGCTTGGCCTGATGGGGTCGGCGGCGATCATGGTCTTTGGAATCGTAAACCTCTTTGGCATCGAAAGCCTGGCGGAGGCTGCGGCAGCGACGCTTGTCCGCTAACGCGCCCAAGCTCGTCGGCTGGCCTGACCAAGTCGATCTCATCGCGCTAGAAGAGGTCACGAGCACGATGGATGTGGCCGCGCAACACCGCGCAAAACGGCCCGGCTGGATCACGGCAGAACGCCAAACCGGGGGCCGCGGACGGGGCGGCAAACCCTGGCACGCACCGCCGGGCAACCTACAGGCAACCTGGACCGCGCCGGCCGATCGTCCGCTGGTCGAATTGCCGCTTTACTCATTCGTGGCTGCACTTGCGCTGCGTGACGCTCTGGGCGTCTGGATTGCCCCGACAGCGTTAGCCTTCAAATGGCCTAACGATGTGCTGGCGGACGGCCGGAAAATTGCTGGTATACTGCTACAGAGCGCGGCCGGGCGATTGAGTATCGGCATTGGTGTGAACATCACGAATGCCCCGCCGCGACATGTGCTGCCAGAGCATGCGGTGCCGGCAATTGCGATGGCCGAACTGGCCAGGCCGGATGTGCAAGAGCCGCTTCGGGCGGATGCGGTGCTGGCTCATCTGGCGATTGATTTCGAACGCTGGCGTGCGGATTGGGGCGCCTACGGCTTTGGCCCGATCCGGCGGGCTTGGCTGGAAGCGGCGGCCAATCTGGGCGCACCAATTCGGGTGGTCCTGCCCAAAGAAACGATCACTGGCATATTCCGGAACGTGGACGAAACCGGTCAGCTTGTTTTAGAGACGTCAGACGGGCCGCGGCGGATCGCGGCGGGGGAGGTCTATTTTGACGAAGGATAAGGCGCATGCTGCTCTGCATTGATTGCGGCAACACCAATACGGTCTTCTCTGTATGGGACGGGGCGGAATTTGTTGTGACATTTCGAACCGCTACAGAATGGCAGCGCACGGCGGATCAGTATTACGTCTGGTTTTCGACTTTGGCCGCGCATCAAAAGCTAACGCTGGCAATCGAAGAGGTGATCATATCGTCGACAGTGCCGCGGGTTGTGTTCAACCTCCGCGTGCTGTGTGACCGCTATTTCAACACGCGCCCCTATGTGGTCGGCAAGCCCGATTGTCTGTTGCCGCAGCCGCCGCGCGTTGATGAGGGCACGCAAGTCGGACCGGATCGGTTGGTCAATACCGCAGGCGCCTTTGATCGCCATGGCGGAGATCTCATCGTGGTGGATTTCGGCACGGCAACCACGTTTGATGTGGTCGCTGCCGATGGCGCCTATATCGGCGGCGTGATCGCGCCGGGTGTGAATCTCAGCCTTGAGGCGCTGCACCGCGCCGCGGCCGCTTTGCCGCATGTGGATGTCACCAAACCGCAAGCGGTCATCGGCACGAACACAGTCGCTTGCATGCAATCTGGGGTCTTTTGGGGCTATGTCGGCCTGGTGCGCGGCATCTCGGAGCGGATCCGGGCGGAGCGCGAGCGCCCGATGCGCATTGTTGGCACCGGCGGGCTCGCCCCGTTGTTCTCCCAAGGAGATGTGTTATTTGACCTGATCGAGGATGATCTGACGATGCACGGCCTGACCGTGATCCATAGATACAATAAGGACCACGAATAGCGGATGAGTACGGGTGCACGGCTGATCTATCTCCCCTTGGGCGGCGCCGGGGAGATCGGGATGAATTGTTACGTTTATGGCTACGGGCCAGAGGGAGAAGAACGGTTCATCCTCGTCGATATCGGCGTGAGCTTTCCCGATATGGACGGCCAGCCCGGCGTCGATGTGATCCTGCCCGATATCGCTTGGTTGGAGGCGCGGTCCGACCGGCTTGAGGGCGTGTTCATTACTCATGCCCATGAAGACCATGTCGGTGCCTTGGGCCACCTTTGGTCGAAACTCGGCTGCCCGGTTTTTGCCCGCCGTTTCACCGCGATACATGCCGCGCGCAAATTAAACGAAGCTGGCCACGCCTCCGACGACATCCTGCGGATTTGTGAGCCCTATCCAGCGGTGGCCGAGGCAGGCCCCTTCCGCGTGCAATTCGCACCGATCAGCCACTCGATTCCCGAGGCCAGTGGCTTGGTGATCGACACGCCCGCGGGCCGGATCGTGCATTCCGGCGACTTCAAGATCGACGCCGATCCGGTGGTGGGTGAACCGTTCGACCCAGATATGTGGCGGGAGATCGGCGATGCCGGCGTGCAGGCCTTTATCTGCGATTCAACCAACGTTCTTTCGGAACATCCCGGCCGGTCCGAAAGCCAACTGGCAGAGCCGATTGGCAAGCTGATCGCTGAGGCGCGAGGCATGGTCGTGGCGACAACATTTGCGTCGAATGTAGCGCGTCTGAAGACGCTGGCGGAGGCTGCAAAAGCCGCCGATCGGACGATCTGTCTGCTGGGTCGCGCCATGAAACGCATGGTCGCCGCGGCGGTCGAGGCAGGGGTCTTGACCGATTTCCCCCCCACCGTTAGTCCCGAAGATGCGCTTGATGTGCCGCGCCAGAACCTGATGCTGTTGGTCACCGGCAGCCAAGGTGAGCGACGGGCGGCATCAGCTGCATTGGCGCGCGGATCCTATCTTGGGCACGAGCTGAAATCCGGCGACATGTTTCTTTTTTCCTCGAAAACCATTCCTGGAAACGAGGTTGCTGTCGCGCGGATACAGAACGCGCTGGCGGAGCAAGGTGTCGACGTCATTGATGGCGATGCCGGTTTTTATCACGTCTCCGGCCATGCAAACCGCCCCGACTTGGAGACAATGCACGGGCTCTTGCGGCCACAGATCCTCGTGCCAAATCACGGTGAATACCGCCACCTTCTGCGCCATGCTAGAATTGCCGAGGCCTCTGACATGCTGGGATTGGTGGCGTCGAACGGGACAATGCTTGCACTATCGGGCAACCAGCCTGGGCCCGAGGAACATATAGAGGTTTCAAGGGTTTATCTGGACGGGACCGCGCATGTCGGCGCCTTTGACGGGGTCATTCGTGACCGGATGAAGCTGGCACTTAACGGGTTGGTGGTGGTAGCGCTGATCATCGACGAAGACGACGCCATTCTCGAAGACAGTTGGGTGGCTCTGCGCGGTCTGCCGGAGATCACCAAAGACGGTGCCGATCTGGCTGAGTTG
>JBCCXT010000036.1:0-40741 GCA_039191215.1 Pseudomonadota bacterium | reverse complement strand
CTTCACCGCGATCGAGGAGCTTGCGGAACATCTCAACACCCGTGCAGGTCGTCTTCTGCGTGTCGCGGATGCCGACGATCTCGATCTCGTCGCCGACATTGATCACGCCGCGTTCGACCCGGCCCGTCACAACCGTACCGCGGCCCGAGATCGAGAACACATCCTCGACCGGCATCAGGAACGGCTGGTCGATCGCCCGTTCCGGCGTCGGGATGTAATCGTCGACCGATGCCATCAGCTCCTTGATTTTCTCCTCGCCGATCTCGGGCTTGTTGCCTTCCATCGCCGCCAGGGCCGAGCCCGCCACAATCGGAATGTCGTCGCCGGGATACTCATACGACGACAGAAGCTCGCGCACTTCCATCTCGACAAGCTCCAAAAGCTCCTCGTCATCAACCTGATCGACCTTGTTGAGAAACACAACCATGGCGGGAATGCCAACCTGGCGGCCGAGCAAGATATGCTCCCGCGTCTGCGGCATCGGGCCGTCCGCGGCCTTGACCACCAAGATCGCCCCGTCCATCTGCGCAGCCCCCGTGATCATGTTCTTGACGTAGTCGGCATGGCCCGGGCAATCAACATGCGCGTAGTGGCGACCTTCGGTCTCATACTCAACATGCGCCGTCGAGATCGTGATCCCACGCGCCTTCTCCTCCGGCGCGCCGTCAATCTTATCATAAGCCTGGAAGTCGCCGAAATACTTCGTAATCGCCGCCGTCAGCGTCGTCTTCCCGTGGTCAACATGGCCAATCGTGCCAATGTTCACATGCGGCTTGTTTCTCTCAAACTTTTCCTTTGCCATGGCCTAAGGCGCCCTTCACGTCAGGCGGGATGCTCCGCCGGGGTTTCTCATCGCGGCGTCACCTATAAAGGCCAAAAGGAAAAATCAAGCCGTCAGTTGGTGACGGGCTGCGTCTCAACCTCTGGGCAGGGCTCCTCGTCCGTCGGAACACAGGCGCCGGCCTGGGCGGCCAGGTCTTCGACATCGACATCGGGCTCAGCTGCATCAGCAATCTCGGCCAGCTGGGCGGCATCTTCGGCGGCCGCTTCTGGATCGATCGAGAACCAATCCGGGTTTTCCAGCATCCAAAGCTGGATGCGGCGTGCCGCGTTGCGCGCCAAGATTTGCATCTGTTCTTCGCGCGACCGCACAAGGCCAGAGCCCAAAACCGTAGCACCAGAGAGGCCCTCGAAGACCGTGATCTGGTTCGGCTCCTCGTGCAGCTTGGATTCCTCTGCGTCATCCCAAACATTGGCCGAGACGATCAGGATCGACTTTGGGCTGAGAACCAGCGGGATGCCCGGCGGTGCCAGCGAATATCCGTCGACCGCTATGGCGATATGGTATAGCCGCTCACCCTCATAAGCGCCAAAACGGCGGTCAATTTCGGATTGCAGAATTTCCTCCCATTCCTCGCCCGAGGCCCCGCGGGAGGGCGGCACTTGCTGCATGCTGTCGGTCACGACGATGTTAAAGGCAAGCTGGAAGTCGCCCATTTCGGGCAAGTCTTCCTCAAGCGGATCAGGCGCAGGTGTAGCGCAGGCGGCCAGTGTCAGAATGAGGCCAAGGGCAAGAAGCCGGTGCATCGATAGATCCCCCATTTTTCTTTTGTCGAAACCATACCGCAGCGGCGGCGCAAGAGCAATGTGGCGTCACCGAGATTGAAGCATGTCGGCGGGAGCTTACACTTGGATCATGAGCGCCGTTTCGCCTATTGCAGCCAGGTTGCCATAAGCGCCGATAGGGAGCGTCGAAAGCTATCGCGCGGCACGGCAAAACTTGTCGGAAGTTGTTCCCGCCCAAGCGCTGGTCGAGCCGGTCGTGGCCGAAAAAACCGGGACCAGGCGCTGGTCGATGGTGACGGAACCTGCAGCGCTCCGCCGGGTCCTGCGCGACGCGGTTGAAGACTACCAAAATCTGAAGCCACACAGTCGATCCTGGAGCCTGCGGTTGGCAATTCGCTGTTGATTGCGGAGGGCGAGGAGTAGCGCTGGTAGCGTCGCGCGGCAGCCCCTGCCTTTGCCGCACGCGCGGTGGGCGCTTTGATGCCGGTCATGACCCAGGCGGCGGATGCGGCATCACAGCGGTTGTCCCGCACTGCCTGCAAGCGCGCCGTCAATGTCCATGCCAAGATAGTGGCGGCGACGTTGGAGAGTATTGCAGATTTGACATTCGGGCGATCAGCCTCGCTCGATCAGGCGAGCGTCAGCTAGTCGATGGAGCATCACATTGATGAGGCCGCGTGGATCCGCATGTTCGATGTGCTGGGTCTACCGGCTTGGGTGTCGCAGCCTGGCCGGATGGGCGCGGGCCGGTTGCTAAGCGAGATGCACCAGGTTGCCGATGCCGCCGACGCGGAGCGCACGACGTCCGGTCCGCGCGACGTGCCCGATCTGCTCGATCGGTTGATGGCCGCGGATGATCCTGAGACGGGTCGACGCAAGGCGCACCAAAATGGGCGCGAGAACCTGCTTACGTTCATTGCCGCGGGGCATGAGACGACGGCCGTGACATTGGCTTGGGCGCCTTATCTGATGGCGTTTGATCCAGACACCCAAAGCCGTGCCTCAGCGGAGGCGCGGGCGCGGTTGGGCGACCGGGCCGCCGAAGATCATGATATGGCGGGGCTCAAATTAACCCGCGCGGCGATTGAGGAAACGCTGCGGCTGTATCCCTAAATCGGTATTGTGTCGCGTATGGCGGCCAAGCCCGACCGGCTCGGCGGAGAGGCGGTTCGACCAGGTGATACGATGATGTTGCCGTGTTATGCGCTCCATCGCCATCGCAAGTTGTGGGAGGAACTGGACGCATTCCGGCCCGAGCGATTCTTGGATGCACGGCCCAAATGATATGCTTATCTGCTGTTTGGCGATGGTCCCCGGATTTGCATCGGTGCCAAGTTGTCGATCCAGGAAGCGTTCGTGATTTTGGCAACGTTGCTCGCGCGTTTTGAATTCCGTGCCGTGCCCGGCTGGGAGCCTGCGCCGAAGATGGTATTTTCGCTCAGGCCGCATGACCAATGTGTCGCTCGAAATTCACCCTGGCCGGTGACGTGCTTTCTCAGGCCCCCATCCGGGAGCCTTCCTACGCACGGCGATCCCTCACAGGATCGCGGTCTCTGATCCCAACCATGTCAATTTCAAAAAAACCGCCGGTTTGACGCGCGCGGCAGCGCGTGGCGCCGAGGGGCCCGGTCCGGGTCCACGAGAAGCCGCGCCCCACCGTTAGCTCTTGTCCCCGGCCTCTGTGGTGTTTGATTGGCAGATGTTTTGCAAATCTGCCCATTGCGCATCCGTTAAAACTGGCCTTGTTGTGCGCGTGCCCGTATCTGCTGCGGCCGCGGCTTGGATGCGCTCCATCATATCGGGATGGCTTGCGAGATGCCGCATGGCGCCCAATTCCACTTGCCCATGCTGCGCTTGAATGCGCGCGAAAAAGGTCCCCAAGGCCTGTGGCGGCAATCCTGCATCGCGCATCATTTCATGGGCATAAGCGTCCGCTCGCATTTCCGCATCGCGGCTATAAGAGGCATCAATCACGGCAGAGACGGTCACCGCCGCACCGGCGGCTGCCGATATCCCAAAGACATCGCCAAACAACAATCCGATCAGCCCATAAGATCCCATCGCCCGGATCTGTGATCGCGTGACGTCGCGATGGGCCACATGGCCGATTTCATGGGCCAGGATCGCGGCCACTTCATCGGGTTCCTCGGCGGCTTGTAGAAGGCCTGAATGGATTGTGACATGACCTCCCGACAGCGCTGTGGCATTCACGGATGCCTCGCGCACGACGCGTACGGTCAAGGGCAGGGGCAAATCCGCCCCGTCGGTCAACCGCGCCTCCATCGCGGCTAGTGCTGCCAGTCCGTCAGGTGCTGTGCATTCCGTGGCGCCACGGGCCAGATAGGCTTGTTGGAAAAGCTCCTCACCCAAGGCAATTTCTGCGTTCGGTGGTATGCGCTCAGCCGCGCGGTCGGCAAACCATGGCACAAGCCCAAAGAGAAGGCCGCCGAAACACATCGCGGCGACTGCAGCCATCATGACCGTTCGGCGGCCCTGACCTGGCGGGCCGTTGAGCGGTGGAAACTGCCCGCCCGACTGGGCCAATGCGCGCAAGGCTTCGATCTCGCGGATGACAAGGCGCGCAGGGTCGCGGTCATCGGGCGCAAAGATCATGACATTCTGGTCGGCCTGGTCGGCAACCTCGCGCATATCGTCAAGCGACCAGCGTTGCTCGGCATGGGTCTCGACGTTCTTGAGGTCCAAAAACGCGCCGTTGATGCGCAGTGACACACGGCGCCGCACCGGGCTCACGCCATCATAAAGCTCGGCATAGGTTAGAGCGAGCTTGGCGGCAAATTCCTCGTTTCTGAGTGCCTGTTCCATCAAAATGCCGCTCCCGCATCTAAAGCTTCCGCGAAACCACCGGCATCGGTCCGACTGTCCGCACTGCGTTGGCGCACAGTGCCCAACAGCTCCGGCTGGTGAATTTCCAAGGTCTCAGCGACATGCACGACGAGCGGATGGGTAATGAATGTCTGCCTGAAGACATTCGCCAGCAATACAATCATCAGGTAGGTGAGAACGCCCAATACCACCACGACGTTCATCGGTGGATTTGCCATCATGGCCTGGATTTGCGTGGCATCAAGCCCGCCCGCAAGCCACAGCACAGCAAACACAAAGCCAAACACGACATTGTAGACAAAGATGGTCGCGAAATAGGTTTTCAGCGCGCCAAAAAAGTAGATCCGAAAGACCCTGAGCGTCTTGGGCCAAAGGTCAAATTCCACCCCGTCGCCTAGTGTCTTGAGCGCCGCCAGCACGCGGATTGAGGCGACGCGGTAATAGACCGAAAACAACAGCGCCAGCAAACCGCAAGCGATCGCCGCAAAGATCGCCCACACCTCGCCGCGCAGTATAGGTATCAAGCCTGAGAAGTCGGTGTAGACATTCATCGACGCATAAACGGAAAACGCCAACATCCCCCAGATCATCAGCAAAAAGGGAAAGGCCGGGCCGTAGAGGCGCCACATCGAACCATGCTGGGAAAACCTTGCCGTGCCATACCATGTCCGGTCGGTGAGGTATTTTTCGAGCCGGAAGGTCATCAGCGGCCACAACAGGCCGAGCGTGGCAATCGTCAGCAAAAGATAAAGCGTCGCACGCCAGGCGTAGCCGACAGCGCCGGAGCTCATCCCAAAGCGGATGCCGCGCCATCGCGACCGGCTGAGGATGTAACGCCGCGCCCGGTAGCGCGCGAAATAAAACAGGGGCAGGATCGCGGCCGGCAGTGCGCCAGCAGCGGCAAAAAAGGACCAGTGGGCGTCGTCCATCAGGTTGATTGAAATGGCGATCCCGCCGAGATTGATCGCCGTCAACACAAACGCCAGCAAGATGATGGCCAAAAGGAAGCCGGTGAGTTTTTCAAGTGCCGTGCCGGTGTATTCCATCGGCGTGCCACCTGGTTTCACCGCAGACCAGAACCACCGCCGCAATCGCGTTTTGGCCCAGAACCGGTAAATCCCGGCAGTTACCAGTGTGAGAAACCCCACCCGGAGCGCAAGCAGGAACAACTCGCCGCGCCCGCCGTCGAACCTCGTGCTCAAAACTGCCATAATGCCCCTTCAGGTAAACCGATTATCCCGTGGAAATCCGCGCGGGGCCATGCGGCCCGCCGTTGCGCGTTTGCCCATCCACTCGGTCAAATCGGTCTCGGTCCGGGTGCGTCCGGCAGGGTCTTGCCAGCTTAGCCCCTCATCGAGCCTGATAGCGCGGGCATCTGACAGCCCGCCGTCTTTGTATTTTTGCAGCCGTACGCCTTTGCCACGGCCCATTTCGGGCAGTTCATCCAGCGCGAAGACCAGCATCTTACGGTTCTTGCCGACGCAGGCCATATGGGTGGCCTCCGGCGGCACGGGGCGGCACACCAAAGCGGTCACGTCGCCTTTTACGTTGAGAACCTGTTTGCCCGCCCGCGTCTGTGCGACGACATCCGCTTCGGGGACGATGAACCCGTCTCCGGCGGTTGATGCCACGATCAGCTTGCGGTTCGGGCGATGCACGATCAACTCCACAATTTCGACCTCGTTGGGCATGTCCGCCATGAGACGAACAGGTTCTCCCATTCCACGGCCACCTGGCAAATTTGTGGCAGAAATCGTGTAAAAGCGGCCATTGTTTCCAAAAATGAGAATTTTGTCTGTGGTCTCTGCGTGAAGCACGAAACGCGGGCCGTCACCGTCGCGAAATTTCAATTCCTGAGATAGCTCGATATGGCCCTTCATGGCGCGTATCCAGCCCATTTGAGAGCAGACGATTGTGATCGGCTCGCGTTCGATCATTGCCTCGATCGGCACGTCGATCTCGTCGCCCGCTTCGGCAAAATCTGTCCGTCGAGCACCCGTTGGCGTCGATTTTCCGAAGGCTTTGCGCAAATCTTTGAGCTCTTCGGCGATGCGCGCCCATTGTAGGCTTTCGGTTTCGATCAGATCTTCGAGACTGGCGCGCTCCTCCATCAGCTCGGCCTGCTCGCTGCGCAATGCCATCTCTTCGAGCCTTCGCAGCGAACGCAGGCGCATATTCAAAATCGCTTCGGCCTGGTTTTCGGATAATTCGCCCGAACCGGCGGGCGGGCTTTGGTAATCGGCCTCGGATCCCGCTCGGGGGTGGGTGCGATCCCAGGCCTCGCGGCAAAGAGCCGCTTTGGGGTCGTCATCGTAGCGGATGATGTCGATGACCCGGTCGAGATTGAGGAACGCGACAAGCAGGCCTTCCAAGACTTCAAGCCGGGTGTCGATTTTCGACATTCTGTGACGGGACCGGCGCAGAAGCACGTCACGGCGATGATCGAGAAAAGCACGCAGCACCTCGCGCAGGCTGCACACCTTGGGTGTTCGGCCGTCGATCAGGACGTTCATGTTTAGGTTGAAGCGCAATTCCAGGTCAGAACTGCGAAAGAGCGTGCCCATCAACACATCCGCATCGACGCTGCGCGACCGCGGCTCCAGCACGATCCGGATGTCATCGGCGCTTTCATCGCGCACGTCCGCCAGGATCGGCACCTTCTTTGTCTGGATCAGCTCAGCGAGCTTTTCGATGAGCTTTGATTTTTGCACCTGGTAGGGGATCTCGGTGACGATGATCTGCCATTGGCCGCGGCCGAGATCCTCCTTTTGCCAGCGCGCGCGTAAACGGAATGCGCCGCGTCCGGTGCGGTAGGTTTCAGCCATGCTTTCGGCGGGCTCGACAATGATGCCGCCGGTTGGGAAATCTGGGCCTTTGACATAGTTCAAAAGCGTGTCGTCACGCGCGTCAGGTGTTTTGATGAGATGCAGACAGGCGCCGATCAACTCATCAATGTTATGCGGCGGAATGTTAGTGGCCATACCAACGGCGATGCCGGAAGAGCCATTGGCCAGAAGGTTGGGGAATGAGGCCGGCAGGACCTCAGGCTCCTGCAAGCGGCCGTCGTAGTTGTCTCGGAAATCGACGACATCTTCGCCCAAACCTTCAAGCAGCGCCTCGGCGGCTTCGGTCATGCGCGCCTCGGTGTAACGTGAGGCCGCCGGGTTGTCGCCGTCGATATTGCCGAAATTGCCCTGTCCGTCGACAAGCGGGTAGCGGATGGTGAAATCCTGGGCAAGTCGGGCCATCGCGTCATAAATTGCGCCATCGCCGTGGGGGTGGAAATCGCCCATCGTGTCGCCAGAGATTTTCGCGGATTTCAGGAAGCCCCCGGAGGAAGATAGGCGAAGACGCGACATGGCGTAGAGGATGCGGCGGTGCACGGGCTTGAGCCCGTCGCGCGCATCGGGCAAAGCGCGGTGCATGATTGTGGAGAGCGCATATTGCAGATAGCGCGCGCCGATGGCACGGCTCAGCGGCTCGGAACTTGTCCCTTTTTCTTCTGGTGCGTCCTGCTCGTCCATTTGGCCCAGATGTACGCTTGGGGCTGCAGCCGGGCAAGGGGGCGCGCGGCTTGGGGGCATCGAGCCCCCGCGCCGCGCCGTCCTTGGGCCGGACGGGCCTTTGCGAGGGCGGGCCCTCGCGCGCCCGGTCGCTGTGCCCTTTCAGCGGTCGGCAAGACAGCGTAGATTGCCGACATGCTTCGCTGGCTTACCCTTTTATGTGCCGCTCTGGCATTGATTTACATGCTGGGCCCGCAATCGGCTCCGCCCGATGCAAATGAGTCCGCGATTGCCGCGCCACCTGAGGCAGGCGCCCCGGCGGGTCCGCAGATTTTGACCTTGGAGAACGGAGAAGCGTGGCAGATCGACCGGGTCATCGCCACGCGTGAGCCGGTTGAAGGCGATGACGGCGCCGTTGAAATCGCACCACCGGTTGATGAAACCGCCGCCGCCGATCCCGCCACCGATCCCGCGGCAGATCTCGCCCCCGCCCCGGCGGACGACGCTGTCGCCACGGGGACCGGGCAAGCCATTCTTTACGTCACCGGAACGCGGGTCAATCTGCGCGCCGGCCCGTCAACCAATGACGCGATTGTAACGGCTTTGACGCAAGGAACCGCGATCGAACTTGTTGCCGAGGCCGCAGATGGCTGGTTTCAGATCCGCGATCCGGCCTCGGGCTCGGTGGGTTTTATGTCTGGCGATTTTCTGTCGCCCACGCCGCCTTGAAGGGCAATGAATGACAACCAGGACCATCTTGATCACCGGCGCGTCTTCCGGCATCGGCCAAGACGCAGCTTTGACGCTCCATGCCCGGCCGGGCTGGCGCGTCATCGCCACCTGTCGCAAAGCGGATGACGTGGCCCGGCTGGGCGACCTTGGGATTGAGACGCTTGCGCTGGAGATGACTGACCCCGATAGCATTGCCGCGGCTTGGTCTGAGACCCTTGAGCGTACCAATGGTCGGCTTGATGCGCTCTTTTCCAATGCGGGACATGGCCTGCCAGGCGCGGTTGAGGACGTACCAACCGGCGCCTTGCGGTCGATCTTTGAGACCAATGTCATCGCGCTGCATGACCTGACCCGGCGGGCCGTGCAGGTGATGCGGGCCCAGGGTCATGGCCGCATTGTGCAGCATTCGTCCGGGCTTGGCCTTGTATCCATGCGCTGGCGCGGGGCTTATAACGCCTCCAAACACGCGCTTGAAGGGCTGACAAATACGCTGCGCCAGGAACTCAACGGCACCGGCATTTTTGTCTCTACGCTTAATACCGGCCCGGTCTCATCCTCTTTTCGGGTGAACTCAATCGCGCATTTCGAACGCTGGATCGACTGGGAAAATTCGGCCATTGCCGACCGCTACAAGACCGAGCTTCTGCCGCATCTCTATCAGCCGGGGCCGCGGGCTGCGTTTCAGCGCGAACCTTCTGCGGTGACGCGGCGGCTGATCCATGCCATTGAGAGCCCCCGGCCCCGGCCGCGATACCTCATAACGCCGGCCACCCATATTGCAGAGGGTTTCAGGCGGCTCTTGCCGCAGCGGCTGATGGATGAAATTGCGCGGCGGGTCTAGAAGCGCCAAGCCCGCAGCCTAGATCAGCGCGAACCATGTAAAGGATACCCAATGCCCGCCTCGACCCTCGTGCTGATCGCCTGCTTGGCCGTACTTGCCGTTCTGCTTTTGGGTATAAACGCTTTTCGCCGCGGCGGGACGTATAACCGCAACAACGCCAACAAGCTGATGCGGTGGCGGCTGGGGCTGCAGGCATTCGCGGTGGTGATGATCGTGGTTGTTATCTACATCCGCAGACAAAACGGGGGCTGAGCGCAATGGTCGTTCTAAGCAAGATCTACACAAAAACCGGTGATGCGGGTGAGACCGCTTTAGGTGATGGCAGCCGGGTGGCCAAGCATTCGATGCGTGTCACCGCCTACGGCACCGTCGATGAGGTGAATGCGACACTGGGTCTTGCGCGGCTGCATGCCGAGGGCGAGATGGATGAGAGCCTGATGCGGATCCAAAACGATTTGTTCGATCTTGGCGCCGATCTGTGTACGCCTGGGATGGAGAAAGACGGCGATCGCGACTACCCGCCGCTGAGGATTGCCGCCGCACAGGTCCTCCGGTTGGAGGCTGAAATCGACGCCATGAACACGCGGCTTAAACCGCTGCGCAGTTTCATTCTTCCCGGCGGCTCGGTCCTCGCTGCGCAATTGCATCTGTGCCGAACGGTGTGCCGCCGTGCCGAGCGTCTGTCGGTCGAGCTTGCGACGATTGAATCGGTCAATCCGGAAGGCGTGAAGTACCTCAATCGGTTGAGCGATTGGTTTTTTGTCGCTGGCCGCATCGCAAATGATGACGGCAATGCAGATGTCTTGTGGGTGCCGGGCGCGAACCGGTGAACCTGGACGAACCCACCAGGTTTTGCGGGCCGGTGGGACCAAGAATTTCGCTGACAAAGTGCAAATTTGGTTAACGGACTTTGTGCGTTTTTCCCCTATTTCACGGCTTGATCACGCAGATGTTTTGCACGTGCAAACACTTTGAAGCCGCTGTGCAAAACGGGGCTGCCAGATTACAAAAAACCCCGGTATTTCGGGGTCTTCTCGGGATGGGCCAGAATTCACCCTGGGGCGTCACTTGCTTAACCTGCGGGCTAACGGCCCGGAAAGTCAGCGTTTTGCCGCATGCGCAAAGGCCTGGCGGCAACATTTCGTTGATCGAGTTTTAATTGACGAAACGAACTTTGCACCGGACGCTTCACCCGAAGGGTACTTTGTAAATGTTTAAACCGCGCCAACCGCTTAGATACAGCCGGTCAGAATACATCTCCGACGCTGTGGTTCATGTCTCCGGCCTGACACTTGCCATGATCGCAGCGCCAATCCTGGTCACCCTGACGGCCGTCTGGATCGGGGATGCGCGCGCCGTGACCGCGGTCACAATCTATGCCGTTTCGCTGATCACGATGCTGCTATGTTCGGCGCTTTACAACATGATCAAGCACGCTGAATGGTCCGACAGGCTTCGACGTCTCGACCAATCGGCGATCTATCTGAAAATTGCCGGCACCTATACGCCGTTTCTGATGCTGACCAGCACGAAAGCAGGCTGGATCCTTGTGGCGATCTGGGTCATGGCCTTGGCAGGTGCCGCGCTGATCTTTTTTGCGCGCCAGAGCTTTTTGTACCTCGCCATCGCGCTTTATCTGGGCTTGGGCTGGATCGGCGTTGTGTTTTGGGGGCCAGCATTATCTGGGCTCAGCATGCCAGCCATTGCCCTGGTGATCTCGGCCGGTGTGACCTACACAATCGGCGTGCTGTTCTTGATATGGCAGCGCCTGCCGCACCATGTCACGATCTGGCACGTCTTTGTCCTGGTTGCGTCCGCAAAGGCCTATGCCGCCGTCATGATTGAGTTGATTAGGATGGCGTCGGTTACAGCCTAAATCCAGTAAATTGCTGTAACGCGGCGTCGGAAGGCTGCTGCGCGTCGATTTTGCACTATTGTTGCAGGTCACACAGGTCTAACACCACGGTGAGCCGCGCGCTGTGCGGTGACGGAGATTCTAGGGAGATATGCGGATGAAGGTCCTCGTACCGGTCAAGCGCGTGATCGACTACAACGTGAAGGTCCGTGTCAAAGCGGACGGTTCCGGCGTCGATTTGGCCAATGTCAAAATGTCGATGAACCCATTTGACGAGATTGCCGTCGAAGAGGCGATCCGCCTGAAAGAGGCGGGCACTGCCGAGGAGGTGATCGCGGTCTCGATCGGCGTCAAGCAATCGCAGGAAACGCTACGTACAGCGCTTGCCATGGGCGCGGACCGAGCCATCCTGGTCATCGCTGCCGATGATGTGCATACCGATATTGAGCCGCTAGCAGTGGCAAAGATCCTCAAAGCGGTCATTGATGCAGAGGCGCCCGGTCTTGTGCTCTGTGGCAAGCAGGCCATCGACAACGACATGAACGCAACCGGTCAGATGCTGGGCGCACTCACCGGTTGGGCGCAAGCCACATTCGCCTCCAAGCTGGAGATGGATGGCGAGCATGCCAATGTCACGCGCGAAGTTGATGGCGGCCTGCAGACAATCCGCGTGAAGCTGCCGGCGATTGTTTCGGTCGATTTGCGGCTGAACGAACCGCGCTATGCCTCCTTGCCGAACATCATGAAGGCGAAGAAAAAGCCGCTCGACGAAAAGACCGCCGCCGATTACGGCGTCGATGTCACGCCGCGGCTTGAAATTATTGGAACCGCTGAGCCCGAAGCGCGCCAGGCAGGTGTTATCGTGGGCTCAGTCGACGAGCTTGTGGAGAAACTAAAAGAAGCGGGGGCCGTGTAATGGGCGTACTTCTACTTGCCGAGGTTTCAAACGGAGAGCTTTCGGTCGACAGCACGGCCAAGGCTCTGACGGCTGCCAAAGAGATCGGTGATGTCACCGTACTCTGCGCCGGTGCAACTTGCAGCGGCGCGGCGAAGACAGCGGCTGAGCTTGACGGCGTGTCCAAGGTGTTATGCGCCGAGGCCGAAGCCTACGGCCATGATCTGGCCGAGCCTGTGGCCGATTTGATTGCGGGTATTGCTGGCGATTACAGCCATATTGTTGCGCCCTCGACTGCCGCTTCCAAGAACATCTTGCCGCGCGTCGCGGCGATGCTGGATGTGATGGTGATCTCAGAGGTAACCGCCGTCGTCGATGGCGATACGTTTGAGCGTCCGATCTATGCCGGCAACGCGATCCAGACGGTCAAGTCTGCCGATGCAACCAAGGTGGCGACAATACGGACCTCGACCTTTGATGCCTCGGGCTCCGGCGGGTCCGCCCCGATTGAGAGCATTGCAGCCCCGGCCGATCCAGGTCTGAGCGCCTGGTTGGAGGACAAGGTTGCAGAAAGCGACCGGCCAGAGCTGACCTCTGCCGGTGTGGTAGTCTCTGGCGGTCGTGGGGTGGGCTCTGAGGAGCAATTTACCCTGATCGAAGGTCTGGCGGACAAGTTGGGTGCGGCTGTTGGCGCCTCGCGCGCGGCCGTGGATTCGGGCTATGCGCCGAATGACTGGCAGGTGGGCCAAACCGGCAAAGTTGTGGCACCGGAGCTCTACATTGCGGTCGGAATATCGGGCGCGATCCAGCACTTGGCTGGCATGAAAGACAGCAAGGTCATCGTGGCGATCAACAAAGACGAAGAAGCCCCGATTTTCCAGGTTGCCGACTTTGGCTTGGTTGCAGACCTCTTTGACGCGGTTCCGGAACTTACCGGAAAGCTCTAGGCGCGCTAGCCGATGGCCTCAGACAGCATGTCCGCCGCGCGGTCATGCTGGGCTGGGCCGGGGACGGCCTTCGCCGCAGCCGCTTCGCGCGGCGTAAAGACCATGCCGTCCGTCGGCACCGCGTTTTCGGTGTCTGATGCCGTGGATATCGTCAATGTTGCCGCAACTTGAGCGACCTCGTTGAGCATATCTTGCGTGATAAAGAGCGGATCGGTGCCGTTGACGAGATCGACCTTGTCCTCGGCAGGCGGGGCCAGGGCCAACCAAAGCAAATGCACCGGTACGTCGACCCGCTGGATCAACGACCGCATGCGGGCAACCCAGGCATCCTGAAGCTCCCGCAGCACGATGACAAACCTGTCCTGCGACTCCTCGGCCAGAACCGACAGCATATGGCGGACAAAATGAAAGTCGGTGAAATCGGTGCTGCGATAGACTGTGCTCAGCGCTGATGAGGCACGCAGGAAGCGGTCGTTGCGGCGCGGATGCACACGGTAAAACCGGTTCGTCATCAGGTGCGCGCCGGTGATCTGCAGGACAATCTGGTCGGCATTCGCCATTGCTGAGTTAATCGCGGCGTCATTCAGGATCAGCTCCAACCCCGCATGCATCGCACCCATATTCGCAACGGGGCGATCAATGGCCGTGCCGAGGGTCTGGGCGAACGGGCGAGGGACAAATCGCCCGAAGGTTTCTGAACCGCCGATGCACACAATCTGGCGCTGCATCAAGTCTGCTGGCGGGCCGCGGAACTCAGCCATCGAACCGGTGTAACTGGTGGATTGGTAATCCAACGCGGTCGGAAGCTGGTTCTCAAAACTCATGACAGTCGCCTTGGTGCAAATTGGTTCCCGTCCCTGTGCCCGAACCGGGTTGCCAAACCCCTAACGCGCGCGTTTTCTTTAGATCTGACCTATTCGTCGGCCAGAGGGACGCCTAAGGTCGCGCAGAAGAAAACGGCAGGACGCGAAGCACTATGGCTGACATCAAAAGTATTGGCATTGTCGGTGCAGGCCAGATGGGCAGCGGCATCGCACATGTCTGCGCGCTGGCGGGTTATGACGTGCTGATCACCGACGTGTCGCAAGATCAGCTTTCCGAGGCACTTGATAAGATCAGCCGCAACCTGGACCGCCAAATCAGCCGCCAAAGAGTGGAACCCGATGATGCATCCTCAGCGCTGTCGCGGATCGCAACCACACTTTCGCTGCCCGATCTGGGCCAGACCGATCTTGTGATCGAGGCGGCGACGGAGCGCGAGTCGATCAAGCAAGCGATCTTTGAAGACCTGGTGCCGCATCTGCTGCCGCAGACGATCCTGACGTCCAACACATCCTCGATCTCCATCACCCGGCTGGCAAGCCGGACGGACAGGCCGGAAAAGTTCATGGGGTTCCATTTTATGAACCCCGTACCTGTGATGCAGCTGGTCGAGCTCATTCGCGGTATCGCCACCGACGAGGCGACGTTCACGGCGTGCAAAACTGTGGTGGACCGGTTGGGCAAAACCGCCGCAACAGCGGAGGATTTCCCGGCCTTCATCGTCAACCGCATATTGATGCCGATGATCAATGAGGCGGTCTATGCGCTTTATGAAGGGGTAGGCTCTGTGCGCTCAATCGACGAATCGATGAAGCTTGGCGCAAATCACCCGATGGGCCCGTTGGAGCTGGCAGATTTCATCGGTCTGGATACCTGCCTGGCGATCATGAATGTTCTGCATGATGGCCTGGCCGACACCAAATACCGGCCCTGCCCACTCCTGACGAAATATGTCGAGGCGGGCTGGCTTGGCCGCAAAACCGGACGCGGGTTTTACGACTATCGCGGCGAACGCCCGGTCCCAACCCGTTAAGCAACGGAGTGACCGTGGTCGCCCGCGCCGGGCAACTTCGAACGTCTGCGAGAGAGGCTCGGCGGCAGAATTGAGATCCACGCAACTTTAGCCGAGGCGCCTAGCAATCGCAGCATCGCCCTAGCTGGGCTAAGTTTGCTTACAAACCGGAGCTATCAGCATGCGGTCGCAGGACCTGGTCCTGCACGCATGTTGTATTGACGGTCTGGTTTGAGCCCAATCTTTCAATATTTTGATAGTGAAGCATACATCGATAAAGGCGGAGACCCGCAGCCAGATGTTGTTGTGAATCGGGAAATCCGCTTGGCTCAATGCAGGAGTTGGACTTTGCGATAAGCTGGCCTTTTTGCTTCGATGATACGTTATGGCTTCGAGCCTAAGTTTCTGGATGAAGAACGCCAAAGAACCAATCGAACGGTCGACGAGGCGTTTTGGGGTGACGTCTTGTTCCGCGGAATTACGGATCAAGTACATACCTTGAGATCCATGCAGCCAATGCCTGACAACCAGGTCATTGTGGGTCTCATTCAACACTGCTGCATGGCGATTGGGTTTTCGAAAAAATGAAATCTGTAGCGATACTTCTAGATCGCATCAGCGATCCGTAATTTGAAGCCATTGTCGCGCAGGATCGTCTGGATTTCGTCCACGTGATTCCGGTCGCGTGCCTCGATAACGATTTCCAACTCGGCCTTCTTGAGCGATACCGACTGCATCATCCGTTGATGAATGACTTCGATGACATTGGCGCCGGCCTCACCAATGAGGCTCGATATGCCCGACAGCTGTCCCGGCGTGTCGTCGATTTCGAAGATGAGCCGCGTGATCCGACCGTCGCGCACCAGGCCGCGTAGGATCAATGTCGACAAGAGGCGCGAGTCGATGTTGCCACCGCAGATCACCAAACCGACTTTGCGACCCCGAAGGCGATCGAGCGTGTTCTTGATCGCCGCAAGCCCTGCGCCGGGCGCACCTTCTGCAACGAGCTTTTCATGGCTCAAGAGATCGAAGACAGCCTCTTCGATATCGGGTTCGCTGACGCTTTCGATCCGGTCCACGTGTCTGCGGATAATCGCTAGATTCGCCTCCGACGGCGCTTTGACCGCGATCCCTTCGGCCAGTGTTGCCCCCGCAAAGTTTGTTGGACTTCCGTAAAACGCCGATTTGACCGCATCAAACAGATGAGCCTGGGCGCCGATCACTTCGATTTCGGGACGCAGCGCCTTGATGGCTGTGGCCATGCCCGAGATCAAACCACCGCCACCGACAGGAATTACGATGACATCGAGGTCGGGTTGCTCTTCGAGCATTTCGAGCGCCACAGTGCCTTGTCCCGCAACGACGGCAGGATCGTCGAAGGGATGGATAAATGTCATTCCTTCGCGCTCTGCCATTTCGAGCGTGAACGCCACGCTCTCATCAAATCCCGTCCCGTGGGTGATCACGTTTGCGCCGAAATCCTCAGTGCGCTTGATCTTATTGAAGGGCGTGCCCACTGGCATCACGATGGTCGACGCGATGCCAAGCCGGGTTGCGTGATAGGCAATGCCTTGGGCGTGATTGCCGGCGGAGCAGGCGATCACGGGCACTTTTCGCGCTTCTGCATCAAGCGTCAAAAGCTTGTTGAGCGCGCCCCGCGCCTTGAACGCGTTCGTATGTTGGAGATTTTCGAGCTTGAGATAGAGGTCGATGCCCAGGATCGACGACAGGCGGTGTGCGTGCACCAAGGGCGTGCGCAGCGTGGCATCTGCTATGGCGTCGTGCGCGTTTTGAATGTCTTTCAATGTCAGCATAACTTCACGGGTCGGGTTTGGAGGGTCTATGGCGCCGGACATCACGGTCTAGACCGTCTGATTTCCTTGCTCGATACTACGGTTGCAATACCTGCGATGTGTAGGACCAAAGACAAGTGTAGATCCGCTTTCCATTCCAATTCCGTCACGCTTTCAAGGGACAGCCCTAAATGCTGGAGGCAAGCAGGCAAGCATCTCGTTCCAGTGCTTGATGTCGCTGTGCGGATCGGGCGCAAGCACGGCTGCAACGCGATTGTCGTCCGAATAAAGCTCCAGATGAGAGACTGTCCTAAATCTGGTGGCCCAGCAGTCACGAACTTGGCCTATATCCAATGCGAACCGGCTTGACGGGCTGGTCGAAAGAAGAATGCGGTCAAGCTGTTGCAAGGTTCCGCCACGGAAAAGATCGCCGAGTACGAACCCGTTGCCTGGGACAAGGCGCATATGTTGCATATCGCGCTCACATAGACACTCGATGAAACTTGTGACGACGTTTCCATCGACCCGCCAAGCGCGGCTGCGTCCCACATGGCGGAGCGTTCGTAGGCGATCCCGACCCCGAGCAATGCAGAGGTCATTGAGGTGCCGACCGCTGTCGCTGGTCACCCAACGATCACGGGCGTTGCGCACCGCGCTGAGCGAAATTAGGTTTTCAGTGTGCCGTTCCGGTTGTGGCGGCGCAGGCTCCTTGGTGCATCGTCGCAGCGAGCGCAGCACGCGCTTGTCATAGTCGTCGTTGGCTTCAATCCGATGCGAGACATTTCCTTCTCTATCCAGCGTGTTGAGGACGGTGTTCGCGCCCGCCTGGCCCGCACAGAGGGCCAAGTCGACCTGTGCAGAGGCGTCAATGCGAAGCGTGATGCGCCTTTGGGAAATTCGGAACGGTTTGGAGCAATCCTGATAGGCGGCCAGGCCGCCCATCCCGCTTAGAAGCGCGACGCTGTTATTCGTAGTGATCAGGGCGTTGTCGAGATTTGTGCCCAAAAGAGCTACGGTTGCAAGATTGCCCTCCACAAAGGTCACGGGACCGCTTGCTTCAAGCGCGCTTAGCGATCTTGGAAGCTCGCGATCAGCCGGGCAGGCGCTGCAAGAGCTGGGGATAGTTTGGGGCATGCGCCCTCCGGGTCAGTAGACGTCCCGCACGTAGCGCTTGTCGCGCTTAAGGCGGATGACGTAGTCGGTTGCCGCCTCGGGGGTCAGACCGCCCTGGGTTTCGATGATCTGGTGGAGCGCCGCATCGACGTCCTTGGCCATGCGGGTTGCATCGCCGCATACGTAGAACGAGCCATCCTGTTCGAGCTGCGCGAAAAGTTCCTTGCCGTTTTCGATCATGCGGTGCTGCACATAGAGCTTGTCGGCCTGATCCCGGCTGAAGGCCAAGTCGAGTCGGGTCAGCAGGCCAGAGGCGGAAAACGCGCTGATCTCTTCTTCATAGATGAAATCGCTGGCCCGGTGCTGATCCCCGAAAAAGAGCCAGTTTGCCCCGGTGGCACCGCGCTCGCGACGTTCTTCGAGGAAGGCCCGGAACGGGGCGATGCCGGTGCCGGGGCCGACCATGATCATCGGGACACTGTCGTCCTCGGGCACGCGGAAGCTTTTGTTCGGCGACATGAAAATGCCAGCGCTCGCGCCATCGGGCACGTGATCGGCAAGGAAGGTCGAACAGACACCACGATGGGGCCGGTCGGCGTACATCCAACGGACGGCGGCGACGGTCAGGTGAACCTCACCGTTATGCGCCTTCGCGCTTGAAGAAATCGAATAGGCGCGGTGCTGGAGCGGTTTCAGCCAGCTGAGGACCTCAGCGGGGTCGAGCGCGAGATCGGGGTTTAGGTTCAGAAGGTCGAGCGCATCTTTGCTCCAAAGGTAGGCCTCCAGCGCCTCCTTGTCCCCATGTGTGACGACGTGGGTGAGTTCATCGTCCTTTGCCAACGGCTCGATCGCGCGAATGAGGTCACGCGACGGCGTCATGATCTCAAGCTCGGTTTTCAGGCGGTCGCCAAGGGCCTTGCCGCCCACATCCGTGTCACCCGTTGCGCCGAGGCGTGTGAGCCAGTTTTCGACCAAGTCCGGTGCGTTCACCGGCATCACGCCCAACGCATCACCCGCCTCATAGGTCATTCCGCTATCGGCCAGATCAAAGGCGATATGCCGGATTTCCTTGGCGGATTTCGGACCCGAAAGGATCCGATTTTCGCGCATGGTCGCCACGAACGGGTTCTTGCGGGTCCAACCCGATTTCTCCTTTTTGGGCGCCTCCACAACCGCTGCGGCAGTTGCGACATTGCCTGCATCAGGCATGGTGGCGGCGATCCAGTCCTCGGCGGCATCTTCGAAATCCACGTCGCAATCGACACGCGGACCAAGGCGTTTGGCGCCCAGCTGTTCAAGGCGCGTATCGATCAGTTTCCCGGCCTGACAAAACTCGTCATAGGACGTATCGCCCAGTGCGAGCACGCCGTAGTTTAGGTTCTCTAGACGCGGTGCGGTCGAGGCGCTGAGCGCTTCCCAAAACTGATGCGCGTTGTCGGGCATTTCGCCGTCGCCGTAGGTTGAAACAACAACGATGAGATTTTGCATAGCAGCGAGGTGGTCCATCTCGACCCCGTCCATTTCCGCCACGCGGGGCGTAAAGCCCTTGTTGCGCGCGTGCGCTGCGGCATCTTCGGCCAGGCTTTCGGCATTGCCGGTCTGCGTGCCATAGATGATGTCAAGCGGTTTGACCTCTGCGGAATGTCCCGCAGGGGCAACCGCGCCGCCGCCTGCTGCAAGTCTTGAATGGAGCCCCGCCAGAAACCCGCCGAGCCAGAGCTTCTGATCGCCGGAAAAGGGTGCATCCTCGGGGATGTAGGGGACCTTTGTGCCCATGTCGTTCATGGCATTCACTCCGCTGCGGTCCGCGCGACAACGTCGGGGATCGCGTTTTCTGCAAAAAGGGCGTCAAAGCTCGGCACCTCGCCAAGAGCGCTGCGATTCTTGGCGCTTTGATGCAGGATCCAGGCATAGGTGCCGGGGCTGTCCATGCTGAGGATATTGCGCAAAGACAGCGCGCGCTTGAAGCCGCTGAGCCGCTTGTTGGCAACCAGCGCTGCGAGACCTGCATCATCATAGCCTTCGACCGCGGCCTTGGCGTGCTTGGCCAGCCCTGCCATGAGACCGAAATCTTCGGTCAGGATCAGGTTCTTTGCCGCCTTGTCCCGAGCGAGGCGATCGGCATTGCCGAACCGTTTCGTGGCGATCACCTGTGCGCGCTCAAAGACGATGTAGCTGCCTAGAAGGCGGAACATCTCTTCGTTGTCCATTTCGCCGTAGACTGGCACAGCCCCACGATGCACTGGTCGCCCCTGTTTCCAAGCGGCTTTCAATTCGGTGATCTGATGGTTCGCAAGCGCGGTCGACAGCCCGTCGATCAGCTCTTTTCGGCTCCGCGCGGCGAGGATCGCATCGGCGCCCTGATACTGGAGCAGTGCCTTCGGCATGATCCAGGCCATGTGATCGCGTGTGGTGTCCCAATCGCCAAGAAGCGCCTGCGCGCGTTTCGACCCCGTGGCCTCGATGTGCCAGGACATAAGCTGTTGCACGGCCTCTTCGTGGATCGCGGCGTGGTCGGAACCGTCGGCGAGCGTTCCGGCAAGGACAGAGTCTTGGCTCATCATTTCGGGCAAGCGGTTCCCGGGATCGTATTGATAGGCAAAGCCGCCTGACATGCCGTTGCCAAAGCCCTTGGCGAAGTCGCCGATGTTGAGGACCGCGCCATTTGTCATGTATTCCGCACAGAAATCGCCGACGCCTTCGACCACCGCTGTGGCCCCGGAATTGCGGACAGCAAATCTGTCGCCGGCTTGACCTTCGACAAATGTCCGCCCGCCCGTGGCGCCGAACAAGGCAAAGTTGCCGATGAGCACGTTTTCGCGGCCCTTGGCCCCGCCGGGCGAGCGTACGATGATCTCGCCCCCCGACGCCCCTTTGCCGACGCCATCGTTGCAGGTTCCGGTGTGCTCCATGACCATGCCGTCGTTGCAGAAGGCGGCAAAGCTCTGGCCCGCTGATCCGTTCGTCACGACGCGGATGCTGCGCGGATCGAAATAGCGGCGGCCGCGGGCATCTTCGAACGCTGCAGCGGGAAGAGCGTCAAGCTCGTGGTTCAGAAGCCGTTCGATATCGATGCCAAGCTGGCCGCCGACAGTCTTGTTGCGGTTATTGAGGGGCGCATTGGGGCGAAGTTCGATCGGCCCGTTGTCGCCATCGATCAGCCGAGCTCTGAGCTGATCAAGAAGCGCGTCGTCGACGGCGAAGTCCTTCTCCAGATAGATGGGCTCATCGACCTTGACCTCCGGCACGCATGTCAGCATCGCCCGCAGATCAAGCTTTCCGACCGAAGACGGGTGGTCGAGCAGGTGCAGAAGATCCGCCCGCCCGCGCGCCTCTGCCAGCGACTTTAGGCCGAGGGACGCGAGGATCTCACGCACCTCATGGGCGATGTTGAGCAGGTACTGCGCCAATGCCCGGGAATCGCCGTCAAAAACTTCGGGGTTCGTCGTCAGGCCCGCCGGGCATTTCACATTACAATTCTTGGCCATGACGCATTTCAGCATCATCAGCGCTGTGGTGCCGAATTCGAAACTGTCGCCGCCCAGCATCGCGCCCTTGACCACGTCCGTGCCTGTCTGCATCGCGCCGGAGCAGCGCAGGAGGACCTTTTGGCGGATACCGTTGGTACAGAGCGCCTGATGGACCTCGGCGATGCCAATCTCGGCAGCGCGACCGGTGTATTTCAGGCTGGTCCCCGCGGCCGCCCCCGTCCCGCCGGTATTGCCCGCCACGTTGATGACATCCGCGCCGGCCTTGGCGACGCCCACGGCAATCGTGCCGATGCCTTCGGAGGAGACGAGCTTGACGATCACCCGCACGCGCGCCGCTTTGGCGTCGTGGATCAGCTGACCGAGGTCTTCGATCGAATAGGTGTCATGGTGCGGCGGAGGTGAGATCAGTTCGACGCCCGGCGTGCCGCCGCGCGCGGCGGCGATCTCTACCGTGACCTTGGGTGCAGGCAACTGGCCACCCTCGCCGGGCTTCGCGCCTTGACCGATCTTGATCTCAATCTCTTCGAGTTTCGGGTCGGCCAGATAGCCCGCCCAGACGCCGAATCGGCCGCTGGTGAACTGCTTGATCCGGCTGGCGCGGATCGTGCCGTAGCGCGAGATATGCTCGCCGCCTTCGCCGGAATTCGACATGCCACCGACCAAGTTCGTGCCATGCGCGACGGCTTCGTGGGCGGAGGCGACAAGCGCGCCGTGGGACATTGCGCCCGAAGCCCGTCGGGGCGTGATGGCGGAGGCGGGTTCGACGTCCTCCAAAGCGATCCGTTCCGGGGCGGACCGCAGGCGCGAGATGTAATCCAGCGCCATGCCAATGACGGCGACTTTTAGCGCGCCCGTGGTGATATAATGGCCTTCGACGTCCCTACCAAAGCGCTCGACCAGCGTTTCGGCCAGCACGTCGAGACGGCCAAGATCACCCGCCTTGGGCCCGGTCAGGCGCAGCAGGTATTCACCGCACCCCAGATCTTCGACGGCAATGCCACGAATGACGAAATCGTTGTTGCCCGCGCGGTTGAACAGCATCATCTCGCGTTTCATGTCGGGCACGGTATGGAGGAATGTGATGTCGGCAGGAAATGCCAAAACATCACGCAGCGCAGCCGGGCCGCGCGCGCGTTCGTCCGTTATCATAGCCGTAAACGCGCGGTAGCCGGGCGTGATTGTAAAGCCGTTGATCTTTTCCGTTGAGAGCTTTTCAAAGGACGTGTTCACATAGCCGCTATCATTGATGCCAAACGCGTCGTCCATCTGGCGCAGCGTCATCAGGCGGAATGGGTCGGTCTCGCCGTCCGGCGCCTCATCCGATTGGTTCACAAATGCGATCTTTTCCTCGGTCAGATCGACAAAGCCGCGCACAGCTGTGGTGCCGTAGAATGACCCGCGCCTTCGGAGCGCTGCTTGAAGAGGCCCAGAATCGGGATGTCCTTGTCGGAGAGTACGGCCAGGGCGCGCTCGTGCCAGTCGGCGACTGATTTCGCGACCACATCGAAACGCACACCACCCACCGGGGTCTTCATATTGGGGAGGTATTTGGCAAAGACCGGGTCATTGGTGTCGAGAAAGTTCGGCTCGAAGAACTCCCCACCTGAATAGGACTCGACGGTGCAAAGCCCAACTTTGCCCATGGTCTTCATCAGCGCCTTTTCGGCGGCCTTCTTGAATTTGCGATAGGCGTCGGCGGCCCCGTCTTCGCCGTACAGCTCTTCCGCCCGCATCCGCACGGCCAGCGGGTAGACGGCCGAAGCGCCAAAGCCGAAAGCGCAGGCAATGTGGTGGGACGAGCAGATTTGCCCGCTCTCTGCCACAAGGCTGACTTTGAAGCGCGTGCCTTCCTCTATCAGGCGCTGGTTGATGGCCGAAACGGCGAGCGTCATCGGGATCGGGGCCATGGCGCGGCTCAGATGCCGGTCTGTCAGGATCGCGATCCCGCCCTTCTCCTGGGCGAAGGCAACGACCTCATTGGCCAATGCATCAATCGCATCGGTCAGCGCATGCTCATTTGCAAGACCATCGTCGAAGACGGGCTCGTAGAGTACATCGAAGCGCTCCCAAGGGGTCGCCTCCTGCGCCCTGATCTTGAGCATATCTGTCATCAGCAAGACTGGCGAGTTCACGACGATCTGCCGCGAGCGGCTTTGCCCCAGATGCGGTTTCTCTCCAAGCGCCACGCGCAATGTCATGCCGTCCGCTTCGCGGATGGAGTCGAGAGGCGGGTTTGTGACTTGTGCAAAACGCTGACTGAAATATTTGGCAACGCCCCCTTCGTTGTCCGAAAGGGCGTTAATGGCGTTGCCATACCCCATGGCTGAGACCTTTTCGACGCCGGTCTGCAGCATCGGGTCCATCAGAAACTTGAAGCTCTCCTGATTGAGCGTGTAGCCGACATAGCGCGCTGGCCGTTCCAGATCGCCGTTATAGCGCGCCGCGGCCACTGCCGGTGTGGTCACGTCGCAGGCTGGCAGGTCATCGATATTGATCTGCGCCTCTGCCAGCAGGCTGGTGTAATCCTTGGCTTGGGCCAGACGTTCCAGCGCCGCGTTGGTTTCGACGATCTGGCCGTCGCGGTGGTCGAGATAGATCATCCCACCCGCCTCGACCCGACCACGGCGGATCACGTCTTCGGGTGGGAAGTCAATCTGGCCCGCTTCGGACATCACGGCAAGGTATTCGCTGGTCTCCACGGTCCGCGTCGGGCGCAGTCCAAGCCGGTCAAGTCGCGCCCCGACAATGTCCCGATCGCCGAAGATCAGCGCAGCCGGGCCGTCATTTTTTTCTTCGGAAAGGGAGAAATATTCCAGCATCGCCCGTACCTTGGGGCTGAGCCGTTTATCGTTCTCCCACGCGGGCGGCATCATCGCCACAACGGCTGTGACCAGATCAAGGCCTTCGTCATAGATCCGCGCATTAAGCGTCTGATCCAGACGGCAGCCGTCGGATTGGCCTTTCGGGCGAATGATCGCCTTGTTGCGGGCCAATGCGATCGCTGCCTCGCTGAGACGGTTCTTCTTGTCGGTATTCAACGCGCCATTATGCGCCATCAGCCGAAATGGCTGCGCCATGGAGGGATGCGGATCGGTGTTTGTTGAAAATCGGGTATGAAAGTAGAGCGTATGGACCGCATGATCGGGATCTAAGAGGTCGGTGAAATAAGGGATGATCTCCCACGAATTTAGCCGCCCCTTGAAGACCTGCATGCGCGAAGACAGCGACAGGGGGTATAAACCCTCGAGCGCTGGATCGGTGTAGGCAACCGCTTCGATCTCCAACAGCGCGGCATGGATGCGCCGATCGACTACCGTCTGATCGACGCCCTCGGGCGCCACGTATACCCATTGTGCGATGGGTGACTGGAACTTTACCGATCGCGGGCCAATCGCATCATTATTGACCGGCAAATTGCGGATGAGTTCGGTTTCAAATCCCTAATCGCTCAGAACGGTTTCAATCAACTGCGCAGCACGGTCATGCATCTGGGTATTCGCGGGCAAGAAGAAGTTGCCAACCCCGAACTTGCCAGCGGTCAATTTTGCGCCGGTCAATTTCTTGAAAAATCGGAGCGAAAGGTCGACCGAAATGCCAGCGCCATCGCCAACACCTTACGACGACATCCCACCGCGGTGGGGGACGGCACAGAGGGCTTCGTGGGCGTGGCGCAGCACCTTGTGGGTTTGTTTTCCGTCCTTGCGCGTCAGAAATCCAACGCCACAGGCGCTCTGTTCACGCTCAGGGTCATAAAGACCAAAAGGGGACGGCTGGCCGGACAAAAGTCAACTCCAGAGAAAACGATCCGCGACGGCGATTACCCCCGCGGGATGCGATGCGAACGTCTCTGGCGATGTGCTAGAACGGTGGAGCGGGCGTAAAGCAATCATGCGAAAACTTCAAGCTTCCCTGGTAAGCGCGCGGCGGATCGAAAGAGTCCAAAAGACTGCGGCGTCTTCGCAAATCGACATTTGGCGGCGATGGGCTGACAGTGGCGCCAAGGGCGTTCAGCGCAGCCGTTGCGGCGCCGCGCCTGCCAGCTGTCCGCGATAGCCAGCCTTTTAATGACTGGACCGAGAGCAAGATCGTGACACAGGCAAATTACCCTTTCGAAGCGACTGCCGATTTGCCCGGGATCAGCTTTGCCGCCATGCGGCAGATGATCCTGATGCAGGTTAAATCCGCCAACCTGACGGTTCTGGAGGACAAGGAGCCGCATCTGACCGTCGAAACCGCTCATGGCCTTATTGGTCTGCGCGCGGGACGCGCGACAGAGACCGCCGGCTTTGTCGGGGCGGTGGATGAGCATTGGTTGTTCATCATGAAAAGTGCCGTCGCCTCTCAGATGGAACATCTGATGCCCGAAGTCGCCGCGAAGATGCGATGGTCAAACGGGCCCGAGCAGGGCGCTCTGCCCCCAAATTTTGCGTTCGTCGAGGTGCGCGACGTGAGCGAGCTGGGCCCGAATTTCTACCGCGTTATGTTCAAAGGCGAAGACCTTTCAAGGCACGGTGATGCGGCGATCCACTTTCGCCTGGTCCTGCCCGCCGAAGGTGCGACGCCGCGTTGGCCCTCGGTGGCGGCCAACGGCTCGGTCGTGTGGCCGGACGGGCCGGATGCGCCGCATCGACCGGTCTACACAACGCGATCGGTTGATTATGACACAAACACCCTGATCATGGATGTCTACATCCATGAAGGCGGGCGCGTGACTGACTGGGCGCGCGGGCATCTGGAAAAGCCCGCCGCGCGTCGCGTTGTTGGCCTCCTTGGACCCTCGGGCGGCGGCATAATGGAGGCCGATCGAGTCCTGATGGCCACCGATGAAACCGGCTTTCCGGCCGCCGCGCGTCTGTTGGAGAACTTGCCTGAAGGAGCAACCGGGGAGCTCCTCTTGGAAGCCGAGAACGGCGCGGCCTGCGCCTATCCCATAACGGCGCCGCCGGGTATAGAAGTGACGTGGTTGTCGCGAGCAAGCGGGGAAAGCCTGCGCGAAGCGACGCTGGCCCTGTTGCCCGCGCATGGCGGGTCTAAAATCTGGTTTGCCGGTGAGCGCGATGACGCCAGAACCGTGCGCGAAACCGCAAAGAACGCTGGTCGCGAGGCCGGGGATCTCCGGGTCTCAGGTTTCTGGAAGACGACAGATGCTTGATGCGATGCGATCCCGGACTTTGCCAGTGTGCCCATCTCGGGATTTCGACGCATTGTGCCACTGGCCCCAAATGCTAGGATCGGCACAGGACCCTTTTTCTTTCCACCACTCCAAGTCTTGATTTGAAGAGGTCTGTCGTATGCCAATCCGACCCACACGCAGAACCACGCTTGGTCTGATGGCTGGGGCAGGACTTGGAGCAGCCGTATCGCTGACGCGCGGATCGCAGGCGGCTGGTCCTGTGTCCGAGATCGACATTCGAAGCGCCCGGTTTTCGCTGATTGACGGGACCACGACCGAGGGGCTGGTCTCGACCCTTCCCGATGCACCGCCGCCGGTCATTCGCATGCGGCGCAACACGCCTTACCTTGCGCGGGTCACCAATCGGCTGGTCGACTACACCACGATGCATTGGCATGGTCTAAGGCTTGCCAATGCAATGGATGGGGTACCCTATCTGACGCAATTCCCAATGGGGCGGGATGAGTCCTATGATTACGAGCTATTCTCGCCTGATTCAGGGACGTTCTGGTACCATCCCCATTGCATGACGATGGATCATATGGCGCTGGGGCTGACCGGGATCCTGATCGTTGAAGAGGACGAAGACCCGGGGTTCGACGCTGAAGTTCCCTTAAACCTTCGGGATTTTCGCTTGGATAGCGAAGGCGAGTGGATCGAGCTCTGGACGGCACGCGGCGCGGCGCGCGGGGGTACATTCGGCACGATCATGACAACCAATTGGCGCACGGAGCCACAATACGAAGCGCCGACCGGGGGAATTGTCCGTTTGCGGGTGGCGGCGACGGATACGACGCGGATTTA
Source organism: Pseudomonadota bacterium (assembly GCA_039191215.1). GTDB lineage: Bacteria > Pseudomonadota > Alphaproteobacteria > Rhodobacterales > Rhodobacteraceae > HKCCE3408. The sequence goes on along the minus strand of JBCCXT010000036.1, from coordinate 13,350 downwards.
CAAACTCTTCCTGCCGGATGCCGAAGCAAAGATCATCGCGCTGGACGGGCATCCGCTGCCTGCCGTGATTGATATGCCAAAGACGGCGGAAGAGGCCGTATTGCTTGGACCAGGTCAGCGCGCGGATATCGCCTTGATGATGCCTCGCGCGGAAGGGGAAGTCGCGACGCTGTTTACGGATGCGCCGGGTCCGGCGCGTGTTCTCGCGCGGATCATGGCGACAGGGGGTTCTGAGAACCGATCACTTGACGACCTCGTGCCGCTTCCGCCCAATCCGGTGCCCGAGCCCGATCTTGCCGCTGCGCGTCTTGAGGAGTTCGTTTTTGGGTGGTCGCCCGAAGGGGACCTACCAAACAACGGTTTGTGTGGTTCGCTGCCCTATACGTTCTGGTCGATCAATCGAACCCCCTGGCCAGGGGATGCCGTGGAGGGAGTCGGCCCGCTGGCGACGTTCCGCAAGAACGAGAGCGTCATCTTGCGGCTGCGCAATGAAAGCCCCAACGACCATCCGATCCATCTGCATGGGTTGGCGTTCCGCCCGATCGCATCCAACAAGCGAACACTGCCGCCCTATTGGACCGATACCGTGCTGCTGCAAAGCGAGGAAACCATCGATATCGCCTTTGTCGCCGACAACCCTGGCGATTGGGCATTCCATTGCCATGTGATTGAACATCAGAAAACCGGTCTGGCGGGCTATGTTCGTGTCATGGAGAGTTGATCGAACAGGATTTGGATCCATCGCAATCCATTTGTAGGCCGCCGGTTCCGCGCGCCTGTGTGTGTATGTCCGTCGTCAGGAATATTGGGACGGATGGCAGCGTGAGTTAAGAGAGGGTCTGGCGCATCTGACCCACGTGATGATGCGGCGGATTTGCGGTGAAGCAAGCATCGCGTTTCGATGGTCCTTCGTTTGAGCCTTTCTCGTTGTTTCAGGATTGTCTGGCGGCGTCCAAAGTAGGCGTAGGCGGGCGTGAAGCTGTTAGGCTGTCATTCCAGCTGGTTGGCGTAAGAGCATCTTGGCACAATCAATTGCGCGTGCCTGATCGTTAGGGCTTCTCAAGCCCTGAAGACCGGCGCTCCGTCGGGATTGTTCTTCAGCGCCAGGGTTCTGCGCCGAAGCCATGCCATAAATCGCCGTGGTGTTTTGATCGGTTCTTGCCATTCCTCGGGCGGTATGGGGTTGCCAATAATGGGTGATTGCGGCTTGTCGAACGCATGCACTACCTCGTGGATCAGCAGTCCCTGGCGCAGCATCGGAGAGACCTGATTGGCAATCTGATAGATCCGCGAATTTGATCCGCCGAAATAACACGGCACGATGGTCGCGCCCGAGGTCCGGATCATTTTGGCGGTGAACGGGTTCCACTCCCCCTCAATCGCAGGTCCAAACCAAGTGTCCGAGGCAGAGACTGCACCAGACGGGAACAGCGCAATAAGACCTTGTTTTTCAAGGTGCTCCATCGCCTCTGTGCGCATATCAACCATTTTGCGCTGTGCATCAGGTTCATGCGGGAAAGGAACGGAAATCATGTACCGCGCCGCTGACTCGTCGAGCCCCATCAGCAAAGCGCGCGTCAGGATACGGTAATCGGGTCTGCGCCGGCCGATCAGATCGGCCAGGACCATCCCGTCGACCAAACCATGCGGGTGATTTGCAACCAGAATGACAGGGCCGGTTTCGGGGATGCGCTCAAGCTGATGGTCCGGGGTCTGAATATCGATCCCCATCACTTTCATGGTCGCCGGCCAAAATGCGGCACCTTTGGGCGAGCCCAACTGCTCAAATCGGCGCACGCGGCTAATAATTGACAGCTTTCCCGACAGCCACTCGATCGTTTTGATCGTCGTGCGCGTCCAAAAACTAGGGAACGAATTGGCATATGTCAGGCTGCGGCGGTCATAAATGCGTGGCGCCGGGGCCGATACCTGGTGCTGCTCCCGATTTCTCCTGAAACGCTGTGTGGTGATGTCGGTCAAATAACCCCGTCCCTCGGATCAGCCCGGACGCGCCGACTACTGGTCCTCTTCGAACTTCTCTGCCACAAGCACTGCAATTGCATCCGCAAGGGCTGTGGCGTCCGGCCCATTCGTCTCGATCTCAATAAAGGTTCCGCAGGCTGCTGCCAACATTAAAAGGCCCATAATGCTGTCTCCCGCAGCGTCACGGCCGTCGCGGCGCACGGTGCAATCGGCGTTATGCGCCTCCACAACTTCGACCAATTTTGCCGAGGCGCGGGCGTGCAAACCTTTGACATTGACGATCTCCAACCGGCGGCATACCGGGGCGTCGGCATTCATTCGCGCGCCCCGTCGAAGGCGTTTATGTATCGCTTGCCAGCTTCTGTTGCCCGCCGCACCGCCTCATCAACCGGCAGCGCGCGGGATTTTGTGAGCTTAATGAGCATCGGTAAATTCACCCCCGTCAAAATTTTACGATTTTGCGGCCGACAGGCGTTGAGCGACAGGTTTGATGGAGAGCCGCCATACATATCGGTCACAAGCACCACGCCATCGCCCGTATCAACCGCATCGGCTGCATCACAAATCGCTGCCTGCGCAAGGCTGCGGTTTTCGTCGGCCGCGATCTGGATTGCGACCATACCGGTTTGCGGCCCAACCACATGTTCTGTGGCGTTCATAAGCTCGGTGGCGAGCCGACCATGCGCAACGATGACGATACCAATCAAACTATCATACCTTGGATCATGGTCCGCGGACGATACCGCGACGCTCCAATTCCCTGTGTCGTTTAGACACCTGCCAACCCGCATCTGCAAGGTGGCGGTGCAGGTTTTCTGCCATTGCGACGGACCGGTGTTGCCCGCCCGTGCAGCCAAAAGCCACGGCCAGATGCGCTCGGCCTTCATCGCGATAGGCGGGCAGCAGCGTCTCGATCAATTGCGCGACCTGCGCGGCAAAGGCGTCAAAGCGCGGGTCTTCGGCGATATAGTCCTGCACCGACGCGTCGCGACCATCCTTGCGCCGCAGATCCTCTGACCAGTAGGGGTTGCGCAGGAAACGGCAATCAAAGACCACATCCGCGCCCATCGGCAGGCCGCGTTTATAGGAAAAGCTCTGCACCGAGAGCGCCAGGCGCTGCGTGCCGGTCGGCGAAAACCAGCGGCTGATTTCGGCTTTCAGATCGTGCGGGCTCAGCGCGGACGTGTCGATCAGGATGCCAGCGCGCGCGCGCACCGGCGCCAGCAGGTCGCGTTCCAGTTCGATGCCAAGGATCGGCTGGTCTTCAGGCGCCAGCGGATGGCGGCGCCGGGTTTCGGAAAAGCGCCGGACCAGCAGGTCGGTCGCGCAATCGAGATAGACCAGATCGGCCAGCAGATTGGGGTTTTCGTTGGCGCGTTCGACCGCCTGGATCAGGGCATCGGCGGAATAGTCGCGATTGCGGGGATCGGCGCCCAGCGCCAGCGGCCGGGTGGGTGCTGGACCGTCAAGCAGCGCGGGCACCATGGAAAGCGGCAGATTGTCAATGGCCTCAAATCCCAGATCTTCAAGCGCGCGAATGGCGGTTGACCGACCGGCTCCAGAGGGGCCGGAGACAAAGACGATGCGCGCGGCTTCTTCATCCACGGCGTCCTCATCGGGTTGGTCTTTCATTTCGCGCGCCCTCCGCGGAGAAATTGCACCACGACTGCGGCGAGATTGGGGTGCCCGGCAGCCAAGATCAACGGTACCTCTAGACCATCACAGTCAATAACCCGTGACGCAGGCAAGCGGTCGGGTTCTGACCGGGCCAGATCGATGGCCAGCTTGAACGGCACGGGACCTGGATTGAGATCAGCGGCCAAAAGGCCAACACCGCGGGCTTCGATCTTGGCTAAGGCGCCCGTTGGCGCGCGAAGGCCCAAAGGTGACACGATCACGCGGTCATCTGAGATCAATTGCGCACCGAGCGCCAAAAGCGACAAGGCGCTCTGGCTCTTGCCCGAACCGGAAGGGCCAAAAAACAGCACGCCGCTGCCCTCAAACACCACAGCGGAACCATGCACAGCCATGCCGCCAGCCGGATCGGGCTGCGCAATATCGGCCAACTGGATCATCTTTTGTGGCAGTTAGACGGGAAGACCAACAACAAACCGCGCGCCAAGCGGCTCTGACGTGGTGTCGGCCTCGGTCGGTCTGATGTTTTCGGCCCAGATCACGCCGCCATGCGCCTCCACGATCTGTTTGGAGATCGCAAGGCCAAGGCCGGAATGGTTGCCAAATTGCTGTTCGGGCCGTTCGGAATAGAAGCGGTTGAAGACCTTGGTCAAAGCCTCCTCCGGGATGCCGGGGCCGGTATCTTCAACCACAACCAGCACCCGGTTTTCGCGCTTGCGCGCCCAAATTCGAACCGCGTCACCTTCCTGGCAGAACGAGATAGCGTTGGTGATCAGGTTCACGAACACCTGGGCAAGCCGCGCCTCCAACCCGGTTGTCTGAACCGGATCTTTCGGCAGGTCGATGATAAACTCGACGCCGCGACGCTCGGCTTCCTCGGCATTGTAGCGGCTGAGGTTTTCTAGCATCCGGATCAGGTCGAAATCCTCTTCCTCTTCCTTCACAAGCTCCGAATCGAGCCGGGATGCGTTGGAGATATCGCTGACAAGCCGGTCGAGGCGTTTGACGTCGTGCTCGATCACCTCAAGCAGGCGGTTGCGCTGGTCATCTGTGCGCGCGAGCCGCATCGTGCCGACGGCCGATTGCAGGCTGGCCAGCGGGTTCTTGATCTCATGGCTGACATCGGCGGCGAATTGTTCATTGGAATCGATCCGGTCGTAAAGCGCGGAGACCATGCCGCGCAGCGCGCCCGATAACCGCCCGATCTCATCGGGCCTGCCGGTCAGGTCGGGGATACGCACCCGGGTCGGGCTCATCTTGCGCGCATTCTTGTCGCGCCCGATCTCGGCGGCGGCAGATAGGTCCGACAGCGGATTGGCGATGGTGGAGGCCAACACCACGCTCAATACAATCGCCACGACAAGCGCTATCACAAAGATCTGCAGGATCTGCTCGCGCTCAGCCCGAACAAGTTGATCAACCTCACCAGCGGCCGTGGTGACGGCCACAACGCCGATCACACCAGACGGCCCCTCGATAGGGCTCGCGGCGGTATAACTTGCGCCACTGGGCTCATTATTGCGCGTCAGCGCCGTGCCGCCGCGCAGGGCCGTTTCGACCAAGGTCGCGGTGATGCGCGTATCGCTGCCGCCTGTCACATCCGCGGTTTCGCCGCCCGACAGGATCGCCGCGATCACATCCCAGACCGAGCTGAGAATATTGGTGATCACGGTGCTTTCGGCGTTGCGGTCTTCTAGGCCGTAGACGGGGCGGACCGGATTGCGCGCCACCGTCTCGGTTGAGGTTAGCAACGTGCCGTCGCGGGCATAGACATACACGTCCAAGCCCTCAGACAGGCCGATCCGGCGCAAGGTCTCGGCCGGGCTTGGAACGGCGACCGGTTCGGCGCCGGATGTTTCTACATCGGGCAGGGTTGTCTCAAAAATGTCTGCGATCAGTTGCGCCTCAATCGCCAGCGCCCGTTCGCGCTGCAAAACAAGGCTGTTGCGCACCGGGTTCATCAGCAAAACGCCGGCGACCAGGAAGACAATCGACAACAGGTTGAAGACGACAATCTTGCGCGCCAGCGGGGAGCGGTTGAGCGATATCCAGGACCGGCGCCGCCGTGCGGCGCGCAATTCCTGTTCCAGCGCGCCCTGCGGCCGGTCCCAATCCTCCCCCAACACAATATCGCCCCGCGCCCGGGCGCGGCGGTTTGTCATGGAAAGATCAGAAGCGAGCGACATCGCGGTCCACGTTACATGCGGGTGCGTTTACTCTTCGTTATAGCGGTAGCCGATGCCGTAAAGCGTCTCGATCGCGGAAAACTCGCCGTCGACCTCGCGCATCTTCTTGCGCAATCGTTTGATGTGGCTGTCGATCGTGCGGTCATCGACATAGACTTGTTCGTCATAGGCGACATCCATCAACTGATCGCGGCTTTTCACGAAACCGGGCCGCTGCGCGAGTGCCTGCAGCAGCAAGAACTCGGTCACCGTCAATGAGACGTCGAGGTTTTTCCACGTCACCGAATGGCGCAGCGGGTCCATCGTAAGCTCGCCGCGGATCATGACCTGGGCGTCTTCAGGGGCGGCGCCGCCATCTGCGGCCAACGCCTCCTGCCGACGCAGGATCGAGCGGATGCGTTCGACCAAAAGGCGCTGGCTGAACGGCTTTTTGACGTAATCGTCGGCGCCCATACGCAGGCCCATCAATTCGTCAATCTCATCGTCCTTAGAGGTCAGGAAGATGACCGGGACCTTGGATTTCTGCCGCAGACGCTGCAGCAGGTCCATCCCGTCCATGCGCGGCATCTTGATGTCGAGCACGGCAAGCTCGGGCATGCGGCGGTTGAAAGCTTCCAGCGCAGATTGCCCGTCATTATATGTCTCAACCTCAAAACCCTCGGCTTCGAGCGTCATCGCAACCGAAGTCAAAATGTTTCTGTCGTCATCGACCAGTGCTATCCGCGCCATGACTGGAATTCCCTAGGCTGCCCGTATTCGTTATTTTGCGCGATTGTCTGGGTTTCTGCCAAGGGAATCAATGTCAAAGTTGCACATCGCTGCCCAAGCAGCAGGATTTAACAGCGCTAACACGACCAAATGTTACGCAAGGAAACAAAAAAGTTCCCAATGATTGCGCTAACTGTGTCCGGGGGCTCTATGCCGGGAAAACTTGTGCATGCTAAGAGTGCGGTGAGAAGTTCGATTATGGGGGTTTCAGCCCCGCGTTATTGGTAACCGAAGTGGATGCCGGAGGAAGCGACCGGCAAGGAGCATTGTACATGACATCTTCGCGCGTTAATCCCGGCTTCAAGCTGGAAGATCAGGGCATATCAGGGTTGGGCCACGTCCATTACAACCTAATTGAACCGGCACTGATCGATGCAGCCCTCGCCCGAGGCGAAGGCAAGCTCGGTCGCGGCGGGTCGTTCCTTGTGACCACCGGCAAGCATACCGGCCGATCGCCGAAAGATAAGTTTGTTGTGCGCACGCCCGCCGTCGAAGACACGATCTGGTGGGAAAACAACGCACCCATGGCGCCCGCCGCGTTCGACACGCTTTACGCGGATATGAAAGCACATATGCAGGGCAACGAGGTCTTTGTGCAGGATCTTTATGCCGGGGCTGACGCAACCTATCGCCTGGATGTGCGCGTGGTGACAGAGCTTGCCTGGCACGGTCTTTTCATCCGCCACTTGCTGCGCCGCCCCGCAGCCGAAGAATTGGCGACATTTGCGCCGGAATTCACAATCGTGAATTGCCCCAGCTTCAAGGCCAACCCGGAACGCCATGGTTGCCGGTCAGAGACGGTCATCGCGCTCAACATGGACGCGAAGATGATCTTGATCGCGGGCACCGCTTATGCCGGCGAGAACAAGAAGTCGGTCTTTACGCTGCTGAATTACCTGCTGCCGGAAAAGGGTGTGATGCCGATGCATTGCTCGGCCAACCACGCCAAAGGTGACCCCGAGGATGCGGCGGTTTTCTTCGGGCTGTCGGGTACTGGCAAAACCACATTGTCTGCAGACCCTGCGCGCGTGTTGATCGGCGACGATGAACATGGTTGGTCGGACCACGGCATCTTCAACTTCGAAGGTGGCTGTTACGCCAAGACCATCAATCTCAGCGCTGAGGCAGAGCCCGAGATCTACGCGACAACCGAAAAATTCGGCACCGTGATCGAGAACATGATCCACGATCCTGCCACGTTGGCGCTCGATTTCGACGATGCCTCGCTGACCGCAAACATGCGCTGCGCCTACCCGCTGGACTATATTTCCAACGCATCCGACACCGGCCTCGGCGGCAGCCCAAAGAACATCATCATGCTCACCTGTGATGCATTTGGCGTCTTACCCCCGATCTCGCGCTTGACGCCGGCGCAGGCGATGTACCACTTCCTGAGTGGCTTCACCTCTAAGGTCGCGGGGACCGAACGTGGCGTGACCGAGCCTGAGCCGACATTTTCGACCTGCTTCGGTGCGCCGTTTATGCCCCGTCGTCCGGAAGTTTACGGCGATCTTCTGCGCCGTAAGATCGGTGAACACCGCGCGACCTGTTGGCTGGTCAATACTGGTTGGACCGGCGGGGCGTATGGCACTGGCAGCCGGATGCCGATCAAAGCAACCCGGGCGCTCTTGTCGGCGGCACTTGACGGCACGCTCAACCAGGGGCTCTTCCGGCGCGACCCAAATTTCGGCTTTGATGTGCCCGTGTCCTGCGAAGGTATCGAGCCGGGCCTTTTAGACCCGCGTGCGACCTGGGCAGACAAAGAAGCCTATGACGCGCAGGCAAACAAACTGGTCGAGATGTTTTCGGAGAACTTCGCGCAATATGTCCCTTTCATCGGGGATGATGTGAAGGCCGCCGCCATCTCCTAAACGCCGCATGACCGGGGCTCTCCGCCTTCGGCGGCGCGCCTCTCTTGCGCCCAGATGGCATACGGGCCATTTTCCAGCGCCATGATTTCTGCCACCCGCGCCTTGCTCTTCTCCGTTGCGATCATGGTCGCAGGCGTCGGCGTTTTGGCGCAGGAGCAGTCAGAGAACCCTTATCTCTCTGAACTTGTCGCCGAATTTGATTTTGGCCTTTATTGCGCGGCAGAGCCTTTGCGGCGCGATGAGGCCCCTGGCACAGCATCGGGCCGTGTAAATATCGTGCCTGCTTTGCCTGAGTTTCCAATTCGACAGCTTGTTGTTCCCGCTGAACTGGGTGTGGGGTTCGGCGTTTTGGTGCGCCTTGAGGAGGAGGCGCCGCGGGCGGCCACCATCACCGTTACCCATCCGCCCTATGCCGATACGGGCGTCTCCATCGAGCAGTGGGAAACCGAGCTCGACGGTGTCGATCTGTCGCTCAACGGCTTCAGCTTCGACGGGGTGAATGAATTGCTGCCCGGGCGTTGGACCTTCACCGCCTCAGATGGCGAGACGGTGATCTACAGCATCGCCTTCGAGGTTGTCAGACCGAGCGCTGCCCCGAATGCTGCGGGCATCTGTGCTGGCATCGTCGTGAGCTGAGATCAGAAGATCGCCCGACGCAGCAGGTTTAGACCGGCGATCAGAAGAACGACAAGTGTCAGGCGCCGGAATATCTCGGGGTCGAGCCGGTCGCTCATCCGCAAGCCGATCCGCTGACCGATCAAGGCGGGGACCAGCAGACAGGCGGAAAATGGCAGCGTTGTCCAGTTGATGACACCGGATTGCACATGCCCCGCCACCAGGCTGATCGAGCCCAGGCCATAGATAATGCCTTGAGCCAACATCGATTTCGCCTTTGGTGTACCGATGGCCATCAGGTAGATGACCGTCGGCGGCCCCCAAGTGCCGGCAAACCCGCCTAGGGAGCCCGCGATCAAGCCGACGCTCCAATCAGCTGCCACGCGGTTTTTGTCCGGCACACGAACCCGCACGCCAAGCAGTTGAATGATCGACAGGATCACAATTGGGATGCCGAGGATCAGGTAGAATGTCTCAGGCGCTACGCGCGTGACAAATTGCGCCGAGATTAAAATCACGACGCAAACGATCATCAGATAGCGGCGAAACTCTCGCACCACATCCCAAACCTGGCCCAGCCCGTAGCGAAACGCCTGCACCAAGTTGGACACGACTGTGGGCACGATCAGCCCGGCAATGGCCTCGGCAGGCTCAAGGTAAAGCGAAAGGCCCGACAAAATGACCAGCGGCATGGCAAAACCGACAGCCCCTTTGATGAAACCCGCGATAAGCGCGATGGCAAGCCCGGCCAGAAAGCCCCAGAGCGGCACAAATCCAAAGAGCTCTGCCTGCCAGAGCGTTGCGATATCAAGGGGTTCTGCCATCGCTGGCAGCCTTACGCGGCGGCTGGCCCCGCCGCAAGCGCGACATTTTCGAACTGTTTCCAAGGCGCTCGCGAATTTTTGTTGCGCTGCGCCTGCGAAAAGCCTAGACCCGCTGGCAATGATTTTCTCAGTGCCGGAGCATCCCCATGGCCCATGATGGCTCTTCCGTGACAGCCCCCGTTATCTTGCCAGATTTGCTGCAATTAACCGCGCAGAGCGTTGCGCCGTTAGAGGCCGTCCTGGCGCGGGCAACCGAGGTTGTCAGAGCAGCCGTTACGGTCGACGGGCGCGTCTCGGGTGCAGAAATAGAGGCCAATCAGACCGCAGCACACGGTCTTGCCTGGCTGGCCACCTATACCGAGGCTTTGCGCCAGATGCAGGCCTGGGCTGAGGCGCTGGACGCTGCTGGCACGCTCACCGAAATGGACCAGCTGATCCTGCAGATCACGTTTGGCGAATATCTCTGGCAGGTCTATGGCGGCATCCCGATGAGCCAGGGCGAGATTCTGCGCCTGCAAGATATGGGTCTGAGCCAGGACGATCAGCGCGATTTGATGAACCCGGCCGTAATGACCTTATGCAACCAGGGTAACAGCCAGGATGCGCGCATGCGTTTGGTGGCCCTGATGCGCGAACAATCTGGCGCCACCATGGTCGGCTCTTCCGGCCTGGAAGACGAACTTGAGATGATCCGCGCGCAGTTTCGCCGCTACTCGGTTGAGAAGGTCGAGCCCTACGCCCATGACTGGCATCTCAAGGATGAGCTGATCCCGATGGAGGTGATCGACGAGCTTGCCGAAATGGGTGTGTTTGGCCTGACGATCCCCGAAGAACATGGCGGATTTGGCCTCTCCAAGGCCTCGATGTGCGTCGTGTCGGAGGAGCTCTCGCGCGGCTATATCGGTGTGGGCTCGCTGGCCACGCGCTCTGAGATCGCGGCGGAATTGATCCTCTCTGGCGGGACCGACGAACAAAAAGCGAAATGGCTGCCGGGCCTCGCATCGGGAGAAATCCTGCCAACCGCCGTCTTCACTGAGCCCAATACCGGCTCTGACCTCGGCGCGCTCAAGACCCGCGCCAAGCAGGACGACCAGGGTGACTGGATCGTCAACGGTAACAAAACCTGGATCACCCATGCCGCGCGCACCCATGTCATGACCGTGCTGGCGCGGACCGTGCCCGACACGACCGATTACAAGGGCCTGTCGATGTTTCTGGCCGAAAAGACGCCGGGCACAGATGAGGCGCCCTGGCAGGATCCCGGCATCTCGGGCGGTGAGATCGAGGTGTTGGGCTATCGTGGGATGAAGGAATACACGGTCAATTTCGACGATTTCAAAGTGAAAGGCGAAAACCTTCTGGGCGGCGAAGAAGGCCAGGGCTTCAAACAGCTCATGCAAACATTCGAAAGTGCACGGATTCAGACCGCGGCGCGGGCGATCGGCGTTGCTCAATCGGCGCTGGATGAGGGCATGCGTTATGCCGAGGACCGCAAGCAATTCGGTAAGGCGCTGATCGCGTTCCCGCGCGTGGCCTCAAAACTGGCGATGATAGCGGTGGAGACGATGGTCGCGCGCCAACTCACCTATTTCTCCGCTCGCGAAAAAGACGAGGGCCGCCGCTGCGACCTGGAGGCCGGTATGGCCAAGCTGCTGGGTGCCCGTGTTGCCTGGGCCGCGGCCGATAATGCCCTGCAAATTCATGGCGGTAACGGATTCGCGCTGGAATACAAAATCAGCCGCATCCTGTGCGACGCGCGCATCCTAAACATCTTCGAAGGCGCCGCAGAAATCCAAGCCCAAGTCATCGCCCGCCGCCTGCTGGGCTAAATCCCTTACACCTTATGATCCCAGGCCCGGACAGGTTAACGCCCGCCCGGGCCTTTCTTTTGACAGGATTTCCCAGGATAGAACCGGTATATCTGAAGGATATCTTCCGTATATCCCCGGATATCCGGATTATCGGCGGAATTCTTGGTTAACGGCAGGCCCTCCCTTACTTGACGCACAGAAGGGTGCAGGCCCAAACTCGGATCATTGCGATTAAGGGTTTGCGAGCCGGGGATGGCGGACGACTACGGCAAAAAGCACTGGCGACGCCGCGGGCAACTTCTGCGGGAAGAGGGCCTGACGGCGGAATGGAACGTGCCCGAGGGACGGTTGGGCCAGATCGTCCGTCAGTTGCGCCGCCGCGGCGCAATCTCCGCCAACCGCGCGCGTATCTTCCTGTGGCTCCTGATCATCGTGATCTTTGTGGGTCTCCTCTACTATCTCGGCCAACCGCTCTGGCAGGTCTTCTCTGACGGACGCCGTGCCGCCCTTCGGGAACAGGTCACAGCCCTCACCACGCAATTTTCCACACTCGATGACCGCCGCGCCACGCTGCACAGCAGCGATGATCCAACCGCGCCAGGCCTGTCCCAAATCACGCGCGACATCTTCGTCCGCCTGCGCGACCGGGATCGGGATCGGGAGGGGCTCAATCCCCCCGTCCCCTTCGACGACGCGCTTTATGTCACGGGGTCGGACGGCACCATCCTGCGCCTCGACCCCGGCGCTGCAGAGCCTGTGACCCTGCGACCCCGCGACCCGGATGGGGAGGGGCTCAATCTCCCCGTCCCCGTCGACGGCGCGCTTTATTTCATGGGGCGGCGCGGCGCCCTCCTGCGCCTGGACCCCGGCGCCACGGAGCCTGTGACCCTGCGACCCCGCGACCCGGATGGGGAGGGAATCCGTCCCCCCGTCTCCTTCGACGGCGCGCTCTACGTCCCGGGGTTGGGCGGCAGGATCCTGCGCCACGACCCTGGCGCCACGGAGCCCTGGACGCAGCTCCGCGACCCGGATGGGCAGGGGCTCACTCCCCCCGTCCCTTTCGACGGCGCCCTTTATGTCACGGGGTCGGGCGGCACGATCCTGCGCCTCGACCCCGGCGTCACGGAGCCCGTAACCCTGCGACCTCGCGACCCGGATGGGGAGGGGCTCAATCCCCCCGTGCCCGTCGATGGCGCGCTTTATGTCGCTGGTTGGGAAGGCACCATCCTGCGCCTCGACCCCGGCTCTACGGAGCCCGTGACCCTGCGACCCCGCGACCCGGAGGGCGAGGGGCTCAATCCCCCCGTCCCCTTCGATGGCGCGCTCTATGTCACGGGGTGGGACGGAACCCTCCTGCGCCTCGACCCCGGCGCCACGGAGCCCGTGACGCAGCTCCGCGACCCGGATGGGGAGGGGCTCAATCCCCCCGTCCCTTTCGACGGCGCCCTTTATGTCACGGGATTTGATGGCACCATCCTGCGCCTTGACGCCGGCGCCACGGAGCCCGTGACCCTGCGACCCCGCGACCCGGACTTCGAGGAGCTTTATCCCCCCGTCCCATTCGACGGCGCACTCTATGTCGCGGGGTGGTTCGGCACCATCTTGCGCCTCGACCCCGGCGCCACGGAGCCCGTGACCCTGCGACCCCGCGACCCGG
>JBCCXT010000035.1:0-42782 GCA_039191215.1 Pseudomonadota bacterium | reverse complement strand
TCACCCAATTCTTCTTCTGCTTGTGCCGCGTCCAATTCTTCTTCTGCTTGTGCCTCGTCCAATGCATCTTCTGCTTCTGCCTCGTCTGACGGATCGTGAATCTCGATGTGGTCGGACGGCTCGTCAACCTCGTCGTGGTCTGAGGCCTCGTTTTGCTCAATCTCGTCTGACGCTTCATCGGGCTGGGCTGCGTCATTGGAGGCGGCTATGTGATCCATTTCATACTCTGGAGCGGCATCTTCCGACACCGCGCTGTCAGCATCCGCGCTGATTTCAGCTTGATCCACCGCTTCGTCTGCATCCCCTTGCGCCACCTGGTCTGGGTCTTCGGCCATATCAGGCGACGGGTCAGAGATTTCCGGCGATCCAAGGGGATCGACCACGGCGTCGTCCGCCGCCATCTCATCGGATAGCGGTGACAGGACCTCTTCAACCTCCGCCACCCGCAGCGATGGTGTTAGCACAAGCCGCTCAACCGCATCGGGCTCCGGCTCGGCCTCAACCCCCGGCGGCGACGCGTCCGCAACCAAGCGCCGGATAGAGGAAAGGACGTCTTCGATATCATCATGTTTGGCAGTTTCAGGCATTGGCCGCACTCCAACAAATCACACAAAGGATGCACATCGAGTCAACCAACGCTGACCCCCACCCCGGCGCAGGATACCCAGGGTTATACACAGATGACAATCGCCTCGCGCCGCTTCAGTCGCGACCGATACGCTCCAACACCGCGTCGAGCCGATCTCCCTGCTCAGAAGTAACCCGCGCCGGCGCGTTTGAAAACGCGTCAGAATAGGCTTCGGGATCGTATTGCGGGACCGGCAAATGCAACTCCGACACCGTCAAAAGGCCCATAGCAGAAAGGGCGCTATAGGCGGCAATGTAGAGATCGGCCTGCGCTTGGATGCGCCCGATCCGCGCGTCAAGAAGGTCCTGCTCTGCATCAAGAACATCAAGCGTTGTGCGCGCTCCAAGCGAGGCCTCCTCGCTCACCCCTTCAAAGGCGAGCTGTGCGGCGCGGATCTGCTGCTCAGAGGCTTGGATCTGCGCGTTAGCGATTCGCAGCCGTGCATAGGCATTGCCGACACTTTGAATGATCGACCGCACGGTTTGGTTCAATTCCGCCTGTGACGCCGACAGGGTTGCCAGGGCCACGCGTTCCAATGAGAAAAGCTGCCCACCGCGATAAATCGGCTGGTTCAGGCTAAGCGTAAGTTGCGCGCTGTTGCCCTCGTTGACGCCGCCTTGGGTTCGCCCGGTTGTTGCCTGCAAACTCACCGTCGGCCCGTAATCGCTGCGCGCGGCAGCCAGTGAAAACTCATCCGCCGCAACAGTGCTTTGCAGTTGCAGAATTGACGGATGGTTGGCGCGGGCCACGCCGTCGGCATCAGCTTCGCTGGCCGGGAAATGCGGCAGCGCGCCGGGATTGCCGAAACTGTGCGGCCGCTCGCCGATGGCGATAATGTAAAGCTCCTCGGAGATCTCAAGTTGGCCCCGCGCAGCCGCCAGGGCCGACCGCGCGGCCGCCAGTGATGCCTCAGCCTGCGCCACATCGGTGCGGGTATCCTCGCCGACCTCAAACCGGTCGCGGGCGGCGCGCAATTGCTCGGTCACAACGCGGACGTTGGATTCGCGGACCGAGACGACCTGGATATCGCGCCACACATTGATAAAAGCGGTGACCGCGTCGAGCAAGACCTGTTGTTCGGCGGCGATCAAGCCGTGGCGAGCAGCGGCAACCTGTTCCCTGGCTGCCGCAACGAGCGACGCGGTGCCGCCATTGTCGAAGACTAAAAGCTCGGCCACCAAGTTCAATGAGGTCACATTGACGTCCGCAGGCCCGGTATAGCTGCGCTGAGCCGAGAAGCTAACGATTGGACGGAGGCCCGCGATTTGCTGCGCCACGCCCTCGTCCTGCAATCGCAACAGAAAGCGGGTCTGCTCCAGGATATCGGAGTTACGGTAGGCCGCTGCCATCGCATCGCGCAGCGAATGCGCGGCGACAGGTTGGGCCAGAAAAATACCAAGCGCTAGTGCGCTTGCCCATCGTAGATACATGTCCCGCCCCCCCTCAAGGTCGCCATATCGTTCTGCTCGTTTTCTCTAAAAAACGAAACTTTTCTCCGTCGCAAAGCCCGGCAAGATTGGTGCCGATGCATTGAATTCCATTCGCCAACTCACTCGTGCGCTGGTTTTGGTCCCGATCCGCATCTCGCCAAGCGCACCGTCCATGAAAATCGCAGCGATGCGCCCGCCATCTTTCAACTGATCCAGCAGCGCCGTCGGCATTTCCTCCACACCACCCTCGACCAGGATTGCCTCATAGGGGGCATTCTTTGAATACCCTTTGCACACTGGCCCGGTCACAACCATGGCATTGTCGCAATTTGCATCGCTCAGCGCGGCACTTGCCTCTGCCGCCAAGCCTTCATCTTCTTCAAGCCCAACAACGGCCTCGGCCAACTGAGCCAATACAGCCGTGCCGTAGCCCAGCCCCGCGCCGACATGTAAAACGAGGTCACCCGCCTGCACATTTAGCGCTTCGAGCATTTTTGCGAAGTTGCGCGGCTCCAGAAGCACGCGACCCGGCGCAAGCTCAACCGGGGCTCCTGCATAGGCAACATCGCGCGCCGCATCGGGCACAAAATCCTCGCGCGCAACGCTCAGCATCGCGTCTATGATCGGGAACTTCGTGACGTCTGAGGGCCGAACCTGGGTGTCGACCATCATAAGGCGTCGGGACGTGAAATCTGTCATCGAAGTAAACCGAAGAGTTTGGTTTTTCCCTCAATCCGTCATGGCATGATTGCTGCCCCCGCGCAACCGGCGCCGGAAGCCGCGGTTAGGCGCTGCGACAATGGGGCCACGACCTTTGCGAGCCGCCTGCCGCAACCGGCCCGTGCGGCACAAATCGGCCTTCCGTCGAGGGGCATTGCATAAGACCGGCGGCACATGTCAGTGGTGCCATCAGGTAGCCCACGCGGCAGCGTGAAACGGGGCCCAAGGAAAGAAGTGGGCCCTTGCCTAACCCATGGTTTTGTCAGCAGCGAGTACTAGCGACCGGACTCCGTTGGGCCAACAGCATCCGATACCAAGCGTACAAATCCGCCCAGATCTAGACCGCACATTGCGGCAAGTTCTGCGAAAACCGAGCCGCGCACCATGCCGCGGCAGCTGGCCTGAGGAAACCTCCCCTCTTTGGGGGAGTTGACGAAGGCCACCGGCCGTTCTGCGCTGCCATACGCACACACTATTCGCGGACCGAAATTCGTAACCCGCCAACATCGAGGCGCATGGCCCTTCATCAAAAAGGCATCTCATCGCCACCAGCAAAGAGACCTTATCCAAGACCTGAGGCGTCGCGCTCAGGTGCGGGCTGCAGACGGCCCATGACATGACTGTCATCAAGCCGACCTGCGGTGATCGTATCGCCGCGCTTGGTGCCTTCAATCTCGAACCCTGCGGCCTTGTACATCGCAATCGCCCGCGCATTTTCCGTGGCCACATCAAGCTCAACGCGGCGCAAACCATGCCAGTTATCCGCGAGATCGAGAAGTGCCGCCAGCAATGCGCGCCCAATCCCACGCCCCCAATAATCATCATGGACGAACAGAAAGATCTCGCCGACATGGCGCTGCCGACCGAATTTCAGAAATAGACTGCCCTGCCCCACAGCCCGTTCCTGCCAAGTTGCAACCAGCGGCTTGGCGTGGGACGCGGGATCAAGCAGACGCTCGCGCATTACGTCTTCGCCGGTGAAGGGGAAGCGAAGCGTGCCCATGCGTACGCCAGGCAGGTTCACCGCCTGCGTGAGCGGTGCGACATCTTCAGGCCGGGGCGGACGTATCTCGATCATGGCAGGGGGCTTTCGCGTCAATCATTCTCGGCATAGACGAACACGCAATTGCCTGTCTTGTCGATCATCTCGCCTCAAAGGCCGCCTGCTTTGGGACCAATGCGCCTTTTCTTGATCACCCCCAGGCAGCCCACCGCCACGGATCCGCGTCACGGGCGCGGCAGAGCAGCGATATGGTCGGGGCGGATGCCGCAACAGCCGCCCAGGATGTTCACACCGCGATCCAGCCAGCCTGTGCTCGCTGCGGCGTAATCCTCGGGCGTGATCGTGCCTTCAAACACCCATTCGCCGCTTAGATACTGGCCAGAATGGGCGTAAACGCCAATATAGCCCATCCAATAGCCCTGCACGATATCAAGACAGGCATCGATATGGCGCACATCGGTGTGCATAAGACTGAGAACCGGCACGCCGAAGCCCTCCAGCGCGTGCAACGCATCGATAAGATAGGCGCCATCGCGCGCAACAACACGGCCCTCGGCATCTGTGTCACCCGCCTGCAGGCACATCCGCCCGTTTCCGTCTGGCGCACACGAGAGACCGACCCAAACCGGCAAACCGCTGGATCTGGCGCCCTCCAAGACCGCCAGCATCCTAGGGATTTCCACCATCATCTCCAGCATGATCAGATCGGCGCCCGCATCGCGCATGATCCGCGCCTGATCTGCCGCGCCCGTCTGCAAATCTGCCAAAGCAGGGTGGCGGCGGGAAAACGACCAATGAGAGATACCACCCGCAACAAGCACCGACCCGCGGCCCGACTTATCCCGCGCCTCACAGGCCAATTCCACACCGCGGCGATTATAGGCCTCAAACTGCGCCGCAACGCCGGCATCCTCCAGCAAGTTGAGCGAGGTGGCAAAAGTGTTGGAAATCACAATCTCCGCGCCGTGCCGGATATAATCCTCATGGATCGTGCGCACGATATCGGGATGGCTAAGTGCAGCACCCCCGTTCCAGGCATTTTCCAGTTGCGGCACGCCGCGGCGTTCAACTTCCGTCCCCGTGCCGCCGTCGATGATGATCTGCGCGCCATCGGCCAGCCGTTTCATCAGGTTTTCATAGCGCGACATGACCCCAATTCCCTCTCTTGCAGCAGGCGGCCTTTTGGCAAATGCAGCCATGCGATCTGCCCCAATCTCGCGGCGATTCTCGCGCAAGTTAGATGAACGGTATTTCGGTGGTCTGCGCTTGAAACGACATCCCCGCAATCTCGATCTGCAACGGATCGCCGCGTCCCAAGGCTTCCACCGACAACAGCCCGACACCAATGGTTTTGCCAAGCCGGGCCGAATAGGCAAACTCGCTGACATAGCCGACCTCGACGCCACGCGACATAAGCGCCACGGCATGCCCTGGCGGGTTGGGCCGACCGGCGATGAATAGGCCAATGCGGGTTCGTGCCAAACCCTGCTGTGCGGCACGCTCCAACGCGGCGCGGCCGACAAAATCATGACCACGGGCAAGATCAACAAGCGACCCCATGCCCATTTCAAACGGATTGGCCCGGTAGCTCTGCCAGCGCATATCCGCGCCATAAGAAATCAGTCCGCTTTCGAGGCGTTCGGTGTCGTTTGGCGCGCCTGGGCCAATGCCAAATTCTTCGCCTGCTTCTTTGACCTTGTCCCACAAGGCGCCACCAAAGCTGCCGTCTTGCAGGTAGAGCTCATAGCCGCCCTGCTTGGACCAACCGGAACGGGCTAGGACCATAGGCATGCTGTCAAGCTCGGTCTCGCGAAAGCCGAAGTATTTGAGATCGCACACCCCAGGGCCAAAGAGCTTTGCCGCCACATCGACGGCTTTGGGCCCTTGGATTGCCAGCGGTGAGACGTCTGGTTCGGCCACCACAACGTCCCAGCCGCGCTCGCGTCCGATGGCTGCGGCCCAGAGGTGGATGTCACTGTCAGCAACCGATAGCCAATAGCGATCCTCGGCCAGCTTCAGCAGCACGGGGTCGTTAATCAACCAACCATCGTGATCGCAGATCGGGACATAGCGGCCTTGCCCGACCCGCGTGTTGGCCAGATCGCGCGGGGTCAGGTATTGCGCCAACTGACCCGCATCGGGGCCGGTCAGGGCAACCTGGCGCTGTGCTGCGACATCCCACATGACAACACCGGTCAGCAACTTGTCATATTCCGCCGCCGGATCGCCGAAATGGCCCGGGATCAGCATGTGGTTATAGACCGAAAAGCTTTGCACGCCGTCGCGAATGGTGGCGTCAAAGTAGGCCGATTTGCGAAGGTTTGGACCGATACCGATCTGATAGGTCACTGCTGCACACCCACTTATTATTTCCGGACTAAGGCGCCCTTCGTCCCGCGATCAGTTTTAGCCCTGATCGGCCTCGGAAAGAACCTTTCGAGCGACGCGAAAGCATTCCAGTGCCTGCGGCACGCCGCAATAGATGCCAACCACGTGAATGATCGCGCGGATCTCATCCCTCGACACACCGTTATTAAGCGCGCCGCGGCAATGGATTTCCCATTCCGTCATCTTGCCCAAAGCGCCGATCATCGCGAGGTTCATCATTGATCTGGTCTTGGGCTCGATCACGTCGTCGCCCCATCCAAAGCCCCAGCACCAAGCGGTCATCGCCTCTTGAAAGGGCCGGGTCAGATCATCCGCCGCCAAAAGGTTCTTTTCGACATACGCGTCGCCCAGGGTCGCTTTGCGCTGCGCCAAGCCTTTCATAAATAGGTCTTCGTCCATTCTCCACCTCCGCCCATTTCGCACGCAGACCCGCACGCGCGCTGTCCGATATCCGGCCGCCGTGTGGTTGGCGCTATTGCCGCTTAACGGCAATGTTTTTGGTTTGCACGTAGTTCCAAAGCGCCTCGCGGCCCTTTTCGCGACCATAGCCGGATTTGCCGTAGCCGCCGAACGGGGTTTCGACGCCGCCTGCATACCATTCGTTGACAAAGACCTGGCCTGCCCGCAATTGCCGCGCGGCCCGGGTGGCGCGGTCGAGATCGGCGGTGAAGACGCCCGCGACGAGGCCGTAATCCGTACCATTGGCGATCTCGATGGCCTGCTTTTCGTCATCGAAGGACAGAACCGACAGAACGGGGCCGAATACCTCGCTTTGGGCGATATCCATGTCGGGCTGCACCCCGGCCAAAACCGTTGGCTCCAGGAAGGCACCGGGGCGGTTGAGCGCGCGCCCGCCGGTCACCACTCGGGCCCCATCTTTTTGTGCCGCCGCGACCATCCCCACGGCGCGGTCGCGCTGCGCGCACGACACCATCGCGCCCATATTTGCACCGAACTCCCTGCGCTCGATCCCCGGCCCGACCGACAAGGATTTAGCAACAGCCTCGGCCCGCTCGATCAACTCTGCGGCGCGGCTTTGATGCACGATGACCCGGCTCATCGCAGAGCAGACTTGGCCCGCATTAAAATAGATGCCCCATCGGATATCGTTCTCAAAGGCGGCCAGATCGGCGTCGCTATGCACGATCGCGGCAGACTTGCCGCCCAGCTCCAGCACACATGGTACGACATTTTGCGCCGCAGCTGTGGCGATTGAGACGCCGGTGGACACAGAGCCTGTGAAGACGATCTGATTGACAGCGGGATGGGCCGCAAGTGCGGCGCCCGCATCGCTGCCCCGACCACAAAGGATATTCACAGCACCAGGCGGGAAATCTGCCGCCTCGGCAGCCTGGGCGATCCAGGCATGGCTCAGGGGCGTCAATTCGGGCGATTTCACAACGCAGGCATTGCCCGTCGCCAATGCCGCCGATAGCGACCGCGCGGTCATCTCAAGCGGGTAATTCCAAGGAATGATCTGGCCCGACACCCCCATGGGTTCGTTTTCGGTCCAGTCGAAATAGCCGGCGCCTAAAGGGATCGAGCGGCCCTCGATGGTGCTGGCCTGGTTGCCGTAATACTCAAAGTAAAGCGCGGCGCCCTCAATCTCGATCTCGCTTTCCCAAAGCGGCTTGCCCTGTTCCAGTGTCAAGACCCGCGCGATCTCGCTTTTATGGGCCAGCAGATACCGGCCCATTTCTTGGACTAAGCGACCGCGTTCAATGGGACGCATATCAGCCAGCGTTCGGGCCGAATGCACGGCGCGGGCCGCCTCGACGGCGCGGTCGATATCGGCGTCATCGGCGAGCGCATGTTCGGCCAAATGCTCGCCCGTGGCCGGATCGCTGACCGGCATTCGGCCTGCCGCGCCGTCAACCCACTCGCCTGCAACGTAATTCTGCCAATAGGCCGGGAGATCAGCCATCGACAGCCTCACGCATCCAGCGCTGCAAATGCATGATGGAATGTTCTGAGTTCACGCCGCAGCCCGGATCGACGACCAGGGGCCCCGGCACATAGCCCCGCGATTTCAATCCGCGCTGCACGCTTTCCACCAGATGGATGTCTTCCTCCACGGTGGTGGCGCGGTCTTGTTGAGCCATTCGGCGCACGGTTTCATCATCTAAACCGCCGACCGAATACCAGCCGCGCCAGACGACAACCCGGTCCGCGCCAGCCGGGCGCCAATGGTAGGTGTTGAGCAGGTTGCCCGGATAGACCTGAAACGAAAACATTGGCCAGAGAAACCAGCTTGAATACTTCTCATTGTTGGCAAAGCCACTGTCGATATCATAGCTTAGCTGGTCAAGTGAGCTGCATTCGGTGCGGTGGCGCAGGCAATAGCCCTGGGGCTGGATGTCATAAGTCTCGGGCTTGATGACACCGGTGGCAAAGGTTGGGTGGTTGAGCGTGCAGTGATAACATTCCGAATAGTTTTCGACCGACACTTTCCAATTGCAATTCTCCGCGATCTCGACCCATTCCAGCGGCTTAAGCTCCACCCAATTGGGCACAAATTCCTCAAGTTCGGCGCGCGCGCCCGGAAACCAGTCCTCCATAGGGGCGGCCTGGGGGTCGAGATTGACAAATATGAAGCCCAAAAAGACCTCCGTGCGCAGCTCTGTCAGGCAGATCGTCGATCTGTCAAAACCGGGCACCGATTTCGAATGCGGGGCTGCGCGCAATGCGCCGGTCAACTCGTAGCTCCAGGCATGGTAGGGGCAGACGACAACGCGGGTTGTGCCTTCGCCGGACAAGAGCTGGTGGGCACGGTGCTGGCAGACATTATAGAACGTCCGTATCTCGCCATCACGGCCCTTGATGCAAAACAGGCTTTCATCGGCGAGCTCGAAAGTGAAGTAATCACCCGGCGCGTCGAGCTGGCTGGCATGGCCGGCAAATAACCAGCTGCGCAGAAAAAGGCCCGACTTTTCCGCCTCAAAGATCGCCGGATCGGTGTAGTAGCGTGCATCGAGCGAGCGTAAGGGCGGGACCTGATGGTTCATTCCGGGGCCTCTTGGTAGATGCCAAGCTCGTGACGGCGGCGATGAAACCGCTCCACCCGGTCGACGATCTCATCGCTGGCAACGGCAATCACAAAACTCAAAAGCGTCTCCATTAGCGCGATTGTTGAGACCGATGAGGGGAAGAATTGCGGCGTATCAGCGGCCAGAACGAAGCCGTGATCGGCGGCCAGCACGATGGGGCTGGCCGGGCTATCTGACAAAGCGATGATCGATAGACCCTGGTCGCGGGCAAGCTGGACCGCCTCGATCACCTCACTGCGATATGGCTTGCAGGTGGTCGCAATCAGCACGTCGCGCTCATTGGCCCAGGCCAGATCATCAATCGCTGTGGAGCCCGGGCGCGGGATGGCGTGAAATTGTGTCATCCCAGTTGAGGCGAGATAAGTGAAGTTGCGCGCATTGGCATTGTTGACGCCAACGCCCAGGGTGAAAACCTGGCGCGATCCCCAAATCACCTCGGCCGCCGCTTTTAACGCCTCGGCATCAATGCCGGCGAAGGTATCTTCCAGATTGCTGATCGCGCCTTCGACCATATCGGCATAGAGCCCGCCCAGATCGCCGGATTTCCGGATGTCTTGCAGCCAGCGCGCCCGGTCCGGCAGGCTGACGGCCCCCTGCCGGATGGCATCACGAAACGGCGCGCGGAAATCGTCGTAGCCCTCAAAGCCAACCTGGCGCGCCATGCGCACAACTGTGTTCGGCTTCACCTTGGCAGCCTCGGCAATCTCGCGCACGGTCGACACCCCCACATCGGCGGGGTTTTCCAACACATATCGCGCGGCCTTTTGCGCCTCGGGCGTCAGCGCATCCCATTCCGCGGAGAGCCGCTCCAAGACTGTTGATGATACATTTGTCCCACTCATGATTGACATTGGTACATACGTCCCCTACGCCTGTCGAGCGATTTGTTGCCCGCCGCAAAAGGAATTGAGGCCATGGCTGAGACGGCGTTTCCAACCCAAGCCCGCGTGGTGATCGTCGGTGGTGGGGTGATGGGGGTGGGGCTTGCCTACCATCTGGGACACGAAGGCTGGGGGGCCGAGACGATCCTGCTTGAAAAGGCTGAGCTGACCTCGGGCTCGACCTGGCATGCAGCCGGTCAAATCACCCATTCAACCTCCTCATTCAGCCTGGGCAAATGCGTCGATTACAATATTGGGCTCTATGCCGGTGGGCTTGAGGCCGAAACCGGCCAGGCCGTCACCTGGCATGGCTGCGGCTCTTTCCGCCTGGCCTATAGCCAGGATGAGATGGATTGGCTGCGCCATACGCTATCGGTCGGGCGCAGCCTGGGCTTCAACATCGAATTAGTCGGCCCCGATCGTGTCGCTGCACTGCACCCGTTTTACAATATCGACGGGGTCTTGGGCGCCTTGCACACGCCAGATGACGGTCATGTCGATCCGACCAACGTGACCATGGCCATGGCCGCCGGTGCGCGCGCGAAAGGTGTGCGCATCATGCGCCGCTGTCAGGCCACCAACATCACGCGAGCGCCTAGCGGCGAGTGGCTGGTCGAGACGCCCATGGGCACAATCCGGTGCGAGCACGTCGTTAATGCCGGCGGGACCTATGCCCGGCAGATGGGTGAGTGGTCGGGACTGCAATTGCCGATGACCTCGATGACCCACCATTATTTTGTGACCGACGAGGTGCCGCAATTCCGCGACCTCGACCGCGAATTGCCGGTCATCCGCGATGACCAGAAGGTCTCGGGCTATATCCGGATGGAGCAGAAAAAGGGCCTGATCGGTATCTATGAGAAGGCCAATCCCAACACAGTCTGGGAAGATCACTGCCCCTGGGAGGCCGAAAACGAGCTGTTTGAGGCCGATTATGACCGGGTGATGCCGTGGCTTGAGGAAGCGATGGTGCGGATGCCCGTCCTGGCCGATCTGGGCATCACGCGCGACGTGCACGGCGCCATCAGCCATCCGCCCGACGGCAACCCGCTGATCGGCCCCGCACCTGGCGTGCGCAATTACTGGTGCTGCTGCGGCACACAGATTGGCATTGGCTGGGGGCCCGGGCTCAGCCGGGAATTGGCGCGCTGGATGGTGCATGGCGCAGCCGACATATCGATGCGCGACTACGATCCGCGCCGTTTTGGCAGCTATGCCCGCAAAGACTGGCAAGTGGTCAAGGCCAAGGAAGATTACTGTCTACGCCACGAAATCCCTTATCCTCATTTCAACCGGCTTGCCGGGCGTCCGATCAAGCCCTCGCCGCTTTATGAGACGCTGGTATCCAAAGGCGCCGTGCATGAAGAGGTCTACGGCTTCGAGCGCCCGCGTTGGTTTGCAACCGGCGCCATGGCAGCCAAAGACATCTATGGCTTTCGCCGGACGGAGGTTGACGCCCGCATCGCAGAAGAAGTTCGCGCCGTGCGCGAACGCGTCGGGCTGATGGATGTCACGGCCTTCAGCAAAGTCCTGATTGAAGGGCGTGATGCATATGCATTGCTGGACCGGCTCACCGCAAACCGGATGCCGCAGAAACAGGGCTCGATCACGCTGACCCATATGCTCAACCGGCGCGGTCGTATCGAGCTGGAGACAACAATTGTTCGCCTTGGCACGGACCGATTCTATCTGGTCTGCGCGGCCTTTTTCGAACAGCGCCTGCTCGACCACCTAGCGCATAACCGCGGCGATGAGGAAGCCGCCGTGACCGCGCTGTCGGACCAATGGGGCGCTCTGGCGCTGAACGGCCCGCGGTCGCGCGATGTGCTGGCCGCCTGCACCCAAGCCCCGCTCAACAACGCAGCCTTTCGCTGGCTTTCGGCGCAAAAGATCGAGATCGCCGGGCACAGCGTCTGGGCCATGCGGATGTCGTATGCCGGGGAGCTCGGCTGGGAGCTTCACATGCCCAACGCCGCGCTGCGTGCGGTCTATGATGCGCTTTGGTCAGCCGGGCGGCCGCATGGCATCGCCGACTACGGCAGTTTTGCAATGAACGCGATGCGCATGGAAAAGGGGTTCAAAGGTGCCGCTGAGCTGACCAACGAGGTCACGCTGGCCGAAGCCGATGTGCTGCGTTTTGCACGGACCGACAAGGCGTATCTCGGCCGCGACCTGACGCTGAATACTGACGCCAAGCCGTGGCATTGCGCCTATCTAGAAATCTCACCCGACGGCGAAATCGACGGCCATGGCGGAGAGGCGGTCCTGCATGACGGCCGGGTTGTTGGCTCAACCGCGTCCGTGGCCTACGGCCCGAGTGTCGGCAAAATATTGGCCTTCGCCTATATCCGGCCCGACGCGGCCGCACCTGGCACGAACCTTGACGTTGTCATCCATGGCCAAAACCGCACCGCACGCGTCTTAGGCGCGCCCGCCTATGATCCCGACAGCCTGCTGCCGCGCATGGACGCCGCGATGGAGCCCGCGCAATGACCCTGCCCGCCACAATGCGCGCCATGGTCACGATGGGTCATGGCGGCCCCGGTCAGATGATCTGGCACGAAGATTGGCCCCGGCCCGAACCCGCAGCCGGTGAGGTCCTGGTCCGGATCAAAGCATGTGGTCTCAACAACACGGACGTGAACACCCGCGTTGGCTGGTATTCCAAAGCCGTGACCGAGGCGACAAGCGGGGCGGGCTATGCTCGCGTCGACGACGCCGATCCGACCTGGGGCGCGGCGCCCATCAGTTTTCCGCGCATCCAGGGCGCCGATGTCTGCGGAGAGATTGTAGCCGTGGGCCAGGGCGTTGACACGGCGCGGATCGGCCAGCGCATCATCTCCGACAATTGGCTGCGTGACGCGGACGATCCGGATGACCTGAATAAGACTGGCTATTTCGGATCGGAACGCGATGGCGGATTTGCGGAGTTCACCACCCTACCCGCCGGCAATGCCGTGCCCGTTGCCTCATCCCTGTCGGATGCCGAACTTGCGACCTTTTCATGCTCCTACTCCACCGCCGAAGGGATGCTAACGCGCGCACAGGTCACGCACTCAGACACCGTTTTGGTTCCCGGCGCCTCGGGCGGTGTGGGCACAGGGCTCGTCCAACTTGCCAAGCGCCGGGGCGCGCGCGTCATAGCACTTGCAGCAGAGGCCAAGCATGATGCGGTCCGCGCGCTTGGCGCCGATCTGGTCCTACCGCGCGAACCGGACAACCTGCGCGCAGCCTTGGGCAGCGAAAAGATCACCGTTCTGGCAGATGTTGTCGGCGGACCGCTTTGGCCCCAAATGCTCGACGTGATCGAACGAGGCGGAAGGTTGACCTGCTCGGGCGCCATTGCCGGGCCGCTGGTTGAGTTTGATCTGCGCACTTTCTACCTGCGCGATCTGACGTTCACTGGCTCCACCGTGATCGACCCGGAGGTGACGCGCAATTTGGTCGGCTATATCGAAGCCGGAGAGGTTAAACCGGCTTTGGCCGCTACCTATCCGTTGCGTGAATTACACGCAGCTCAGGCCGCTTTTGTCGAAAAAGCCCATACCGGCAATATCGTGGTGCTGCCTTAGGTTTGGCCATGAATTTCGCACGCATCATCCCACGCCCAACCGATGCACGCCAAACCGCTTGGCTCGATCATGCGGATCGGGGCTTTGGCCGCGTTATTGCTCGGCCTAGCGCCGATGGTCGGGGTAATCTTATACTAGAATTTCATCGGATGCGCAGCGCCAAAGTTGCGCCCGACCCCGCCACCAAGATCAAACTCGGCAGGCAAGGCGTGCCCGATGCGGAGTGTGGCGTTTGAAGATTACCCGGATCAGTGTCTACCAAGTCGATCTGCCGCTGGAACATCCTTATTGGCTCTCGGGCGGACGGCTGAAATTCGAAGCGCTCGACGCCACATTCGTGCGGCTTGACACCGATGAGGGTCTGACCGGCTGGGGCGAAGGCACACCGTGGGGCCACACTTATGTGCCCGCCCATGGACCCGGAATACGCGCTGGCCTTGAGACGATGGCACCGTTTCTTTTGGGCCTTGATCCGCGCCATGTTTTGACAGTGGAGCGTGCAATGGATCTGGCACTGCCCGGCCATCTCTATGCCAAAGCGCCCATTGATATGGCGTGTTGGGATATCGCCGGCCAGGCAGCCGGCCAGCCGATCGCCGATCTGATGGGCGGCGGCTCGCGCAGCCCACGCGCCATCGCCAGCTCCGTCGGCGCCAAAACCGTCGAGGAAACCCGTGCCGTATTGAAGCGCTACCGCGATCGCGGCTATGTCGCCCATTCGGTGAAGATCGGCGGGGATGTGACCCGCGATATCGCCCGCATCCGAGATGTCGAGGCCCACAAGCTGCCAGGTGAGTTGATCCTTTATGACGTCAACCGCAGTTGGAGCCGGTCCGAGGCGCTGCAAGTAATGCGCACAACCGAAGATCTGGCGGTGACGTTCGAACAACCTTGCGAAAGCCTGGATGATATAGCCGCCATTGCCGGGCGCCACGCTGCACCGGTTTCCGTCGATGAAAGCCTGGTTGGGCTGCAGGACGCCACCCGGATAGCGCGCGACGGCATCGCGGAGGTCTTTGGCATCAAGCTCAACCGGGTCGGCGGGCTGACCCGCGCGGCGCGCATGCGCGACGTCGCCCTGGCCCATGGCATTGATATGTTTGTCATGGCCACCGGCGGCACTGTTCTGGCCGACACTGAGGCACTGCATTTGGCCGCGACAATCCCGGACCACACCTGCCGCGCCGTGTGGTGCTGCCAAGACATGATTAGCGTTGAAATCGCCGGCGGCCGCGGCCCACGCGCGCAAGACGGCCACTTAACGCTAACGGAAGCGCCGGGCCTGGGCGTGGCCCCCGACGAAGACGCGCTTGGTCCTGCGGTAGCGATGTACAAATGATGCCCAAGGCGCTAAAAATACGGAGATCACGCCTTATGTATACAAGTGTATGCATTTGGAGGCCCGATGACTTTCGATCTGTCGCACGTCCTCGTCGCGATCTTCGCCGCAGCACTTGGCGCCTGGTGGGCCCGGAAGCGTCAGCGCCGAATCGAGCAGCGCGATCGACTTGCCTTTCCACCGCAGCAAGCCAACAGCGCCGCCGTAGGACCGGCGCGCGAGGCCGAAGCAGAAATGGGAACGCTCGGCCGTATATTCTCGGTGATCTTCACGCTCATTTGGCTGACCGGTTGGAGCTTTGGGATCTTCGTCGCAGCCAGAGAAATTCTGTCGGAGCCCAATGGCGGCCAGCTATTCCTGATCATGTGGCTTATTGCAGCGATAATTGCGTGGTTTTCGGCGGTCCGCTTTCTGATCCGGCACTTGTTCGGCAAAGACGTCCTCAGGGCGAGATTTTGGCACTGAACACGACAGCTGGGGGCGGGGCATGAAGATCACCCGCTTACGCCTGTGGCATATCCCGCTCAGCTCACATGCGACCTATTACATGGCAGCCGGAAAAACCTGCGCGACCGTTGAAACGGTTGTGGTCGCCGTTGATACCGATACCGGGCAGACCGGCTGGGGCGAGGTCTGCCCAATACCACATTACCTGCCAGCCTATGCCCGCGGCGTGGCCCCGGCGCTGGCGAATTTGGCGCCATTGCTCATCGGCGCAGACCCGACCGGCGCGGAGGCGCTGACGGCCCAGGTCGCGGCTTGGCTGCCTGGCCATTTTTATGCTCGCTCTGCCCTCGACATCGCCTTTTGGGATCTGACCGGCAAGGTCGCAGGCATGCCGCTGTTTTCGTTGCTGGGCGGGCGTCGCCGAAGCGACTTGCCGCTTTACCACTCGATCACCTGCACCGACCCGGACGAGATGGTGCGCATCGCGCAAGACGCGCAAGCCCGGGGCATGACGCAGTTCCAAGCAAAGCTGGGTGCGAGCGGCGGTTGGCGGGCCGATGTCGAACGCCTGACAAAGCTGCGTGAGGCCGTCGGCCCCGGTCCAATCCTCTACGGCGATTGGAATTGCGGCGCGACCAGCCTGGAGGCCATCCGGGTCGGGCGCGCCGTGGCCCATCTTGATGTGATGCTCGAACAGCCCTGTGCCACGCTTGACGATTGCGCGCGCGTCCGCGCCGCCACTGGTCTGCCGATGAAACTTGATGAGCTGGCTTACGACACAGCCAGCCTTCTTGCGGCCCATAAGCTTGGCATCATGGATGCCGTGGCGCTAAAACTGTCGAAATTCGGCGGGCTCACGGCCCTGCGCCAGGCGCGCGATCTGTGCCTCCATCTGGGACCAGAGATGTGCATAGAATGCACCTGGGGCAGCGATATCGCGATGGTCGCAGCCCTGCACCTCGCCGCCGCGACGGAGCCCGCGCGTGTGCTTAATGTCTGCGATCTTTCGGGTTATGTAACACCGCGCCTGGCGCCGGAGGGACCACTACGCAGCGCCGGGCGCATCGCCCCGCCTGAAGGGCCTGGCCTTGGCATAACTCCCGATCTCGACCTGCTTGGCCAACCCGACACAATCGTGGAGTGAGACCATGAACAGAGTACACAGCCAGACAGAGTGGATCGCCCGCGCAGCCGACGTGCTACCGGCGGCCGGATTTGGCAATTTCGATCCGGGTGTTGTCATCGCCCGTGGCGCGGGCTCGCGGGTTTGGGATGAGGACGGCCGCGAATATGTCGATTACCTTATCGGCTCCGGCCCGATGCTTCTGGGCCATGGCCACCCCGAAGTGCTGGAGGCTGTGCTGGAACAGTTGCCCAAGGGGATGACCTTTTTCGCAAATAACGCCAAAGGGATAGAGCTGGCCGAAGCGATTGTCCAGGCGGTGCCCTGTTGCGCGCAAGTGCGGTTTGTGGCCTCGGGCGGTGAGGCCGATATGTACGCAATGCGGCTGGCGCGTGCTTATACCGGCCGTGACCGGATCGTGAAGTTCGAAGGCGGCTATCATGGCATGTCGGCTGAGGCGCAAATGAGCCTCGCGCCGGCCAAATCGGTGAACTTTCCCCAAGCCGTGCCCGACAGCGCGGGCATTCCCCGATCGGTCGCCGATGAGATGCTGATCGCACCCTTCAACGACCTCGGCGCCGTCACCTCCTTGCTCGGTGAGTATAACGATATCGCAGCGATCATCGTGGAACCCTTGCAGCGCATCATCCCGGCCAAGCCCGGGTTTCTGCAGGGCTTGCGCGATCTGTGCGATGCGCGTGGCGTGCTCCTGATATTCGATGAGATCGTCACCGGCTTCCGCCTCGCCTATGGCGGCGCGCAGGAACGTTATGGCGTTGTCCCCGATATTTGCACTTTGGGTAAGATCATCGGCGGTGGCTTTCCGCTGGCGGCCCTTGGCGCCTCAACCGAGATCATGGCCCATTTCGACAAGGCCGCAGTGGGGGCGGATAAATGGCTGATGCAGCTAGGAACGCTCTCGGGCAATCCGGTCGCGGCAGCGGCAGGCCTAAAAACGATGGAAGTTTTGCGCCGCGACGGCACCTATGACCGCCTGCGCGCACTTGGCGACCGGCTGCAACAGATGCAATCGCGCGCGTTGGACGCCGCAGGTATCGCGCATCGGATTTGCGGTGATCCGACGCTGTTTGATGTCCTTTTCACCGATGCCAACTGCCTGGATTACCGCAGCGCGCGGCACCGTGATCCGCGGCAGAATGAGATCTATAACGAAGCCCTTCGGGCCCACGGCATATTCAAATCACCGGGCAAACTTTATCCCAGCCTTGCACTTGATGAGGCTGACCTTGCTCTGACCGAAGCCGCCGTGAGTGCCGCGGTCGGCGAATTGACAGTCGCGATGGATAAAGCCAGCGCAACACCGCATTAGCACCGGCAGCTTTGCAGACCTGCGGTTAAAACCGCAGCCGATGGCGGCGCAACATGTCATAGGCTGGCATGGCGGCTTGCGCCACGGGCTGCAGGCTGCCCGGCAAATCCGGCAAGGCGCCCTCGGGCCCGGCAAATCCGGTTGAGCGATGGACCGCATCATACCAATGTGCCGCCCAGACGCCGTCGCTGTCATGGCCGCCCGGCGGCCAGGAAAGCATCGATGGCTCAAACGCGATGCCCAATGCCGCGCACAGCGCTTCGAGGGCAGGCTCGGTTGCCGCTCGGATATCGAAACTGTCGATGACAAAGGCGGGCAGGCCTGCATCCCGCACCTGATTAAAGATCTCCGCCTGCTGCAGAAAGCCGATATCGTCCAGGGTCGGGGCTTCACGCTTGGCTGCATAGCTTGCCAGAACACGCACAGGGTGGCGGATCAGAAAGACATGCGAGGCGGCGGCAAACCAGGACCGGTCGAAGCCTTCGACCATGTGCTGGCTCATGTGCTTTTGATAGCAATGACCCTTGGGGGGCGGCGTCGCGCAGGCGCGTGCGACCAAATCCGCGTCGGTCTCACCCGTGGCCAGGATCGCGTCGCGCATCGGATGCTGCAGGCCTGTCACCGCCAAATAGGCAGCGTAGAACGGCTCATCACAAACCGTGAAGTCGCTGCGTGCGCCAAAAGCATACATGCACGCCGTTGACAGATTGCGCGGACCAGACCAGCAGGCGATGATCATGACGAGATAAAGCCGCGCAAAGCGGCCCGCACGCCGCGGCTTGCGATTGCGCGATACGCATCTCTCAGCGCCGATTGAAGTCGCGGATCGGCGGCAAGCGCGGGCGGAAAGATAGCATCAAGCGCGAGGATCCGGTTGACGATCTCAGCGGGGTCGGTCGTGTGCCGATGGACGGCACGTAACGTCGCGGCCAGCGGATCGGACAGGGCCACGGGCCGTCCCGCCTCATCCTTCCCAGCAATATAGCGCAGCCATCCGGCCAGAACCAAGATGAGCCCGCCGGGCACGCGCCCGACTGCCAGATGCTCGGTCATCGGCGTCACGATCCGCGCGGGCAGTTTTTGGCTACCGTCCATGGCAACCTGCGCCGTGCGATGAGCAATGGCGGGGTTCTGGAAACGGGCCAATAGGGCCGCGCAATAGCTCGCCATATCGCTGCCTTGGGGCGCAGGCACCGTGGGCACGACATCTTCGCGCCAAAGCCGGGTGCAAAACGCAGCCAGCACCGGATCGCCCGCGGCCTCGGCGATTGTTGTATGCCCGATCAGACCGCCCAAATACGCCAACGCAGAGTGGGCCCCGTTGAGACAGCGCAGTTTCATCCGCTCATGCGCCGCGACATCGCTGACCATCTCAGCGCCTGCTTGCTCCCATGCCGGGCGACCGGCCGCAAAGCGGTCCTCGATCACCCATTGCCGATAGGGCTCGTGCATCACGGCGGCCTCGTCGCGCAGGCCGATCTGGGCCTCGAGCTGAACAAGATCTGCGGGCGTCGTGGCCGGTGTGATCCGGTCAACCATGGTCGCGGGGAAGCTGCACTCGGCCTCGATCCAACGGGCCAGGCCAGCATCTCGTCGCGCGGCATAGTCGCATAGAACGGCCCGTGTGACGGCGCCATTTCCCATAAGATTGTCACAACTGAGAATGCTTAATGGGCCGCCACCAGCAGCATGACGTGCGGCAAGACCTGCGGCCAGCAGTCCAATCGCCGTCTTGGGATAATCGGGTGCAGCCAGATCGGCGGCGATACCAGCCCGGGCACCGTCCAGTCTTCCCGTGGCCGGATCATGGCCGTAACCCTTCTCAGTGATTGTCAGGGATACGATGCGCACAGCCGGATCAGCCAGACGGGCAATCACGGCATTAGGGTTTTCTGGTGCAACGAGCACCTGCGCAATGGCGCCGACTTGGCGCGGCACGCGGCCCTTTGGCCCAAGTTCCACGGCATTATAGACGCCACCTTGCGGGGCCAGTTGATCGCGCGCGCGTGCACTTTGCAGGCTGACCGCGCAGATGCCCCAATCGCCGCCCGCCGCGCCCATCGCCTCATCGGTATAGACCGCCAGATGAGCCCTGAAAAAAGCGCCCGGCCCAAGATGCAGGATGCCGACCTTGGGCGCGGGGCCCGTTCGCTTTAACCGATCTGCCATACCCTATCTGCACATTTACCTATCCGTAAGGGTAGGCCAGCCATACTCCCGCTTGCGCCGCCACGCCTTTGCACAGGCGAAAGGTGCGCGCGTCTGGGCTACAACGATTTACGGAACGGTAACAGAGGTTGACTGTATGGCACATCTAGTATTCGGCGTTTTGGTCGGTCTTGTCGCAGCGATTGCTGCTGGCTTTTCGGGCTTTGGCGTGCTGGGGATCATGGCCATTTACGCGACCGCTGGCACGGCCGGCTTGATTAGCTCCGCCGCGCTGCAGATGATGTGGCAAGAGCGCGCTAATCCGTCTACACCGATCATCGCTGCGGAATAACCGAACTTTGCCCTTTTAGCCGATCGCAACGGTCGGCATGATCACAGCCGGAGCATCGGCGGATAGCGATCATGGGCAGACCAACCCTCACATCAGACAGCGGCGAATGAGCCTGGATCTCACCCATCCCGCGGTCGAAGACCTGTGCAAGACCGCGCGCCGCCGCCTGCCACGATTTGCCTTCGAATATCTCGATAGCGCCACGGGCTCGGAGATGTCGGCTCGGCGGAACCGGCTTGGCCTTGACCAAGTTGGCTTTCGCGCGGGCGTTATGGCAGGCGCCATTGATCCCGATTTAAGCTGCCGGTTCATGGGCCAGGATGTGTCGCTGCCGCTAATCATGGCACCGATTGGCATGGCCGGTACGGTCTGGCCTGGGGCGGAGGCAATGTTGGCCCGCGCAGCTGCCCGCCACAGGCTGATCTATTGCCAGTCCAACGTCGCCGCAGCCCGGCCCGAAGATACAGGGCCGCTTTTGCCGTCCGGCCTGGGGTGGTTCCAGCACTATCCGGTCAAAGACGATACCGTGCGCCGCGATATGCTGGCCCGCGTAAAGGCTGCCGGTTTTGACACGCTGGTTGTTACGGTCGATGTGCCAGCCGAAAGTCGGCGCGAACGCCAGCGCCGCGCGCATTTGGCCATGCCGCCGAAGCTGAGTGCACGCCTGGTATGGGAGACCTTGCGCAGCCCGGCCTGGATGCTTGCCATGTCACACCACGGCGCCCCGCGCATGCATTTCTGCGAAGATTATGTAGAGGCGCGCGGTGCGGAAGCCTTTGTGCACGCTGGCAAATTGCTGCGTGGCTATCCCGATCGTAGCGATATCGCGCATCTGCGCGACATCTGGGACGGGCCAATGATCGTGAAAGGCGTCGGCGAAGTTGACGACGCCGTTTGGCTGGTCAAGCGCGGCATTGATGCGATCTGGGTGTCCAATCATGGCGGCCGCCAATTCGAAGCAGGACCTGCAGCGATCGAGTTGCTCGCGCCAATTCGTGCAACCCTCGGCGCCGATGTGCCGATCATCTTTGACAGCGGCCTGCGCGGTGGGCTCGACATCTTACGCGCCTTGGCATTGGGTGCAGATATCGTCGCGATGGGCCGCTCGTTTCTATATGCCTTGGGCGCATTCGGTGATGCCGGACTTGATCACCTGGTGGCGATCCTGCGCGATGATATGATCAGCAACATGGCCCAAATCGGCGTGCACGACTTTCATGCGTTGGCCGGCGCGCTTGTGCCTGGCGGCGTGCCGGCGGCTTAATTTGTCTTGGACTTTGCCACGCCGGGCAGCGGCAGCACCGGCACGCCATCTTCAAGAAGCGCTTTGGCCTCTGCCGAGGTCGCCTCGCCGTGGATTTGGCGCTCCGGCGTCTCGCCGAGATGCATTTTACGCGCTTCGTCGGCAAAGCCGCGCCCAACATATGTGGAGTTTTCTTCGACGGTACGGCGCAGCTCTCTCAGCATCGCCTCCATCTTCGACCCTGGCGCGGAAAGCGGCCCCGCGGCCATGGCGTGCGGCACCGCCGCTTTCGACGGCGCCACCGTCGCGTCCTGTCCGCCGACCTGCGGCGTCATCAGCGATTTGCGCACCTCGGTCGTCCCACAAACGGCGCAGGCAACCATGTCGCGTGCCTGCAAAGCGTCGAATGCGCCGGAGGATTGAAACCAGACGTCAAATTCGTGCCCGTCGGCACAGCAAAGGGTGTAGCGGATCATTCGTTCGATCTACGCCTTCACGCGAAACGATCAAGCCCCGAGATCGTCGCCAGGCGCCCTAGTGCGACTTTATGGGCTCAAAATTCCGCAAAAGTTGCTTCAATTCCCGCTCTTCCACCCGGGCCGCTGCTTTTTTCGGCGTGAACCAGCGCCGCTTCCGCTCACCGGCTTCGGGGAAATCATCGGCAAGCTTGCTGACCTCAAGCGAGAAAACAGCAACTGAGACAGGCAGATCGCGGCCCTTGCCCAAGTTCTTTTCATACCCGTAGACACCCAAACAAAGATCACGCACTTTGCCGCGCACGCCGCCTTCTTCCCAAGCCTCCTGCGCGGCAGTCGCGGCCGGGCTCAACCCGTTAATGGGCCAGCCTTTGGGTATAATCCAGCGACCGGTCTCACGCGAGGTGATCAACAGCACTTCGCAGCCGGATTTGCGTCTTCGGTAACAGATGGCTGCAAATTGCGCGCGCGTCGCGCGTTTCGGCCCGGTCTTAGATTTCTTAGTCACTGTGAAGGCAGTTTTTACCCTAAGAGGCGCGGAGGTCCATCGCTATCGTTTGTCGCCGACATCGGGCAGCAACCGCAGCACTTGCCGAATGTCCTGGGCTGCTTAGCTTGCCTGTCGATGAAACCCAAACCCCTTTTTTTCGGCTCCGAGATCTATCGCGGCTCCAGCTATGGCGCGCGCCATCCGCTGCGTGTCCCGCGTGTTTCAACCGTGATGGACCTGTCGCGTTCGCTTGGCTGGTTGCCCGCCCACCAATTTCAAGCAAGCCCACGGGCCAAGCCCAAGGCACTTTTGGCTTGGCATACGGCGGCTTATATCGCAGCCCTTGAACAGGCCGAAACGGATCAGTCTGTCAGCGAAGCGACCCGCACTCGGCACGGTTTGGGCACGGTATCCAACCCGATCTATCCCGAGATGTTCCGCCGTCCGGCCACCTCCGCCGGGGCATCACTGATGGCTGGCGCGGCCCTAAAGACCGCCGGTATCGTTTATCATCCAGGTGGCGGCACGCATCACGGCATGCCTGATCGGGCGGCTGGCTTTTGTTACCTCAACGACCCCGTCCTGGCGATGCTGTCGCTGCGCGCAGCCGGTATCCGCCGCATCGCCTATATCGATATCGATGCCCATCATGGCGACGGTGTGGCGTTTGCATTTTCCGGCGACCGCGATGTCCTTTTGGTCGATTTGCATGAAGAACGCCGCTGGCCCTTCACCGGCCAGCTTGGTGAGAATGGCGGCGGCAATGTATTCAACCTCCCCGTGCCGCGCGGGTTTAATGACAGCGAAATGGCCGAAGCCCGCGAGGCGCTGATTCTGCCTAATGTGGCGGCCTTCGCGCCCGAAGCAATTGTGCTTCAATGCGGCGCCGATGCGGTGACCGAAGACCCGCTGAGCCGGCTTGAGCTTTCCAATAATGCCCATTGGGATGTGTTGCGCGGTCTAATGTCGCTCGACTGCCCCAGGCTCTTGGTTCTGGGCGGTGGCGGTTATAATCCATGGTCGGTTGGCAGACTTTGGACAGGTATCTGGGGCATACTTAACGGATTTAGCGCACCAGAGCGCCTGCCGGACGCGGCTGAATCAGTGCTGCGTGCGCTTGAATGGACCTATGCGCGCGGCGGAAAAGCGCCGCCAGAACATTGGTTTACGACCCTGCGCGACGCGCCTCGCCTGGGCCCGATCCGACCGCAGATCCGGGATCGGCTTGCTGCATTACGCCGCAGGCAATTCCTTAGTTAAAAAGTCAGGATTGACTTACCTGACTTTTTCCGTCAGCTTTTGCGCAATGACACAGACCGCCGCGGAGGCAAAAATGAACGCGCCAACATCCGAAACCGTTCTCGCAGCCTTGGCTGACCGACCACTTCACGATGCCCAAAAGCTCACCGGCGAGGATGGCTGCGCCCTGATCACGCTTGGTGACCAGATCTACACGTTGCGCATCACTCGGGCAGGCAAACTTATCCTGACAAAATAGCCATCATTGCGGTGTGGGGCGTACAGCGTCAGGTTGTGGCCCCAACGGCTGGCCTGCGCTGACTACAGCTAGTTGACTGTCAGCAATCCCGCGTATTTTGAGGCGCCTGACAAGCATGCGGCAATCGTACCGATAGAAACAGTCGGGATTGACCTCTGGCCGGTTCCTGCGCCACAGTACGCGGCATGGAGAAGCTCCCCAGCCCTTGTATCGACGTCTGCAAATTCCGGCGCGCCGGGCACTGCATCGGTTGTTCGATGACAAAAGCGCAAAAGTCGATGTTCAAGAAGCTGAAAAAGCCCACCCACCGGGCGGCGTTTTTGACCATGCTGATAGCTCAACAGGCTGTCTTGAGTAAGTATCGCCATTGGCGACCGAGATACCTGCGCAAATGCCTCAAACGTGGTGTCGCGCCACCTGCGGAGCTGCTCAAAAAGTCCGCTTAGATCGGGCGTTCCCGATTGGCCAAACAATGGCTGAGATTTCATGGCGTGTCAGGCTGCGATCAACTCAAATGAGCGCGCAACATCCAGGCGAACTTTTCGTGTATCTGGCCGCGCGCAATGCACAAATCCTCGGTCAGCGTGTCGCCGTTATCAGCGGCGACCTGGCCACAGGCGCCAAGCGTCGCGGCCAACGTTTCCTGGGCGGATTGCATGGCCGCGATCATAACCGCGTCGGCCGCTTTGCCGTCATGCTCATCGATCTTGCCCTCGCTGCGCGCCAGCATGCCAACAAGCTGACCTTCGGCATGGCCGTCTAACGCTTTGATCCGCTCGGCCAGATCGTCTTGCGCCGTGAAATGATCCTCATAGATCTCCTGGAACAGCGCATGCAGCGGGCCAAAAGCCATGCCGGTCACATTCCAATGGAAATTCTGCGCCAACATCGTTGTGACGGCTGTTTCCGCCACCGATTGATTAAGAGCTTCGCAGATCGCCGCTTGGGCGGTCGGGCTCAGGTCAATGGCAGGCTGCGTCATATCTATCCTCAACATGTCCGGACAACTTTCCGAGGATAGATTTAGCGTCTGTCACGTCGCTGTCTAGGGCATCCGCCAAAGTCTGCAGCAAAAAGTGAACCGATCTCCACGACCAACGCGGCAGTCTTCGGGCCAACAAAAAGGTCAGGCTATCGGTGTCGCGCCGCTGAACCGAAGACAGCGCTGCCATAAGCCAGGCTTCGTCGAAATGCTGCTCCACAGCGCCCGGCTCATAAAGCCGCAATCGGCCGTTCTCCAGCAACCGGGGCAAGCTGCAAAACAGCAGGCGCGCACAGGTCTCTGCCGCGACATCGCGGCCTTGCGCACCCAAAATGGCACAAGCCTCAACGCAATCTGCGCTGCCGCAGGACCGTGCGCGCGCCGCCCGGCCGCGCAGCCAATCGAGCAGTGCCCGGTCCGGGACCGCTGGTCCTTGAGTTTGGGTTGGGTGGGCAAATGCCAGTGCGGCGGCCATGGGCGAATTCCTGATCTTATTTGTCAGATATCCGATCAAGTAAGTCAGATCAAGCACATCACCAGATCAATCGCCGCAAATTGATAAGATGAATGACGCCATCTTGCGTCAGCTTGCCTCGATACAGCGAAGAACCGGTGTTCTTGGTGATGGAGGGGGGGGCAATTTTGCCGTTTTCCGCGAGACACTCGGCCACCCAAGAAACAAGGTGGGTCAAGCTGCTATACACCCGGCTGGCACAATTGCCCGGCTTGGCCCTAACCAAGCATCCCCAGGCTCTCAGTTTATCCAAACGCCGAATTGCTCGGCAGCCTATACCGGGCGGATGACCCACACGACTGATACGACCGTGCCGCACCCGCCGCCCGTGCCCGACCGCCAAGGGCGCATCGGCCCGACACGCGCCGCGGGCTCGCGCATGCAATCCGCGCCGCACCGGACGCGGCGCCGCCTAGGACACTTTGGGCAACAACGCGTCGATTGAAGCCTTCGCATCGCCGTAATACATCCGTGTATTATCCTTGAAGAAAAGCGGGTTCTCGATGCCGGAATAACCCGTGCCCTTGCCGCGTTTCAGCACGAAGGTCTGTTTGGCTTTCCAGACCTCCAGAACCGGCATGCCCGCAATCGGAGAGCCCGGATCATCCTGTGCCGCCGGGTTCACAATGTCATTTGACCCAATCACAATCGACACATCCGTAGATGGGAAATCATCGTTGATCTCGTCCATTTCCAGCACGATATCATAGGGCACCTTCGCTTCCGCCAAAAGCACATTCATGTGTCCCGGCAGGCGACCGGCAACCGGGTGGATCGCGAAGCGCACCTCTTTGCCCGCCGCGCGCAGCTTTCGCACCAATTCGCTCACCGATTGCTGAGCCTGGGCAACGGCCATCCCGTAGCCCGGCACGATGATGACCGAATCCGCATCGTTCAGGGACGCGGCCACGCCGTCTGTGTCGATGGCAATCTGCTCGCCCTCGATCGCCTGCGCCTCGCCCGACGCACCGCCGAAGCCGCCCAGGATCACACTGACAAAGCTGCGATTCATGGCTTTACACATGATGTAGCTTAGGATTGCGCCCGAAGATCCGACCAGCGCGCCGACCACAATCAGCAAATCATTGCCCAGTGAGAACCCAATGGCCGCCGCCGCCCACCCAGAATAGCTGTTTAGCATCGAGACCACGACCGGCATATCGGCCCCACCGATCCCCATAATCAGATGGTAGCCAATGAAAAGCGCCAGCAGCGTCAGCAGGACCAGCGTCCAAGACCCCGACCCGCCCAGATAGAGAAACGCCAGAAGGAGCGATGCTGCCGCCGCTGCGGCGTTCAACATATGCCCGCCAGGCAACTGCTGGGCGGTTGTATCAACCCGGCCCGCCAGTTTGCCGTACGCGATGACAGAGCCCGTGAACGTGACCGCGCCAATCCAGATACCCAGCACAAGCTCAATTCGCAGAATGCCCACTTCCACGGCCGTCTTCTTGGCCAGGATGGAGGCAAAGCCGTTGAATTCATGGGCAAATGCCACGCCTGCAGCGGTCGGATCCTCGGGCCGGGGATAGGGGAAACCTGCATCCACAAAAGCCGCGCCGACGCGTGCCAGCTC
Source organism: Pseudomonadota bacterium (assembly GCA_039191215.1). Classification (GTDB taxonomy): domain Bacteria; phylum Pseudomonadota; class Alphaproteobacteria; order Rhodobacterales; family Rhodobacteraceae; genus HKCCE3408. The sequence goes on along the minus strand of JBCCXT010000035.1, from coordinate 15,595 downwards.
GATATCGGCGTTAAAGCCCACAAAGACGGCGGCCAGCCCCACCAAACTGTGCATGATTGCCACAAGCTCGGGCATTTGGGTCATCTGGACCCGCGTCGCCAATTGATAACCAACGCCCGCACCCAGAGCGATCAGCATCACCGATGCCGGCCAAAGCCCCGCGCCCGGGCCGATGATCGTTGCGATAACGGCAATTGCCATGCCAACGATCCCGTACCAGACGGCGCGCTTGGCGCTTTCTTGGTTCGACAACCCGCCAAGCGAGAGAATGAACAGCACCGCGGCCACCGCATAGGCCGCAATCGTAAATCCGAAATCCATGTCCCCTGCCCTCGCTTACGATTTCTGGAACATGGCGAGCATGCGCCGTGTCACGAGGAAACCGCCGAAAATATTCACCGATGCCATCAGGATGCCCAATGCGGCCAAGATCGTGATCAATGTCGAGCTCGAGCCGATCTGGATCAGCGCACCCAAAATGATGATCGATGAGATCGCGTTCGTCACTGCCATCAGCGGCGTATGCAAACTATGCGCCACGTTCCAGATCACCTGGAAGCCGATGAAGACGCTGAGCACAAATACGATGAAATGCTGCATGAAGCTCGCGGGTGCGATCAGACCGACGGCCAATACCAAGACTGCACCGACGCCAATTAGCGTCACCTGATTGCGGGTCTGGGCCTTGAAGGCGGCAAGCTCGGCGGCGCGCTTTTCCGCTGGCGTCAATTCCTTGACCGGCTCCTTCTTCGGTGCTGCGGCAATCGCGGCGACTTTGGGCGGCGGCGGCGGAAAGGTGATCTCGCTATCGTAAACAGCTGTTGCCCCCCGGATCACGTCATCTTCCATATCATGGTTCACGACACCGTCTTTCTCGGGCGTCAGATCGGTCATCATGTGGCGGATATTGGTGGCGTAAAGCGTTGAGGATTGCGACGCCATCCGGCTGGGAAAATCGGTATAGCCGACGATCACCACACCATTTTCACTGACGATGCGCTCATCCATCACGGTCAATTCGCAATTACCGCCACGCTCGGCGGCCAGATCAATGATGACCGATCCGGGCTTCATCATCTCAACCATGTCGCGTGTCCACAAGACCGGCGCATCGCGGCCTGGGATCAAAGCGGTGGTGATGACAATGTCGATCTCTGGCGCAAGCTCGCGGAATTTCTCAAGCTGCTTTTCGCGAAACTCGGGGCTCGACGGCGCGGCATAGCCGCCGGTGGCGGAGCTGTCTTGGCTCGATTCCTCAAATTCCAGATAGACAAATTCCGCGCCCATCGACTCGATCTGTTCGGCTACTTCGGGGCGCACGTCAAAGGCGTAGGTGATGGCCCCCAAGCTTGTGGCCGTCCCAATCGCGGCCAGACCGGCCACGCCCGCGCCCACAACCAGCACCTTGGCAGGTGGCACTTTGCCCGCCGCAGTGACCTGGCCGGTGAAGAAGCGGCCAAAGTTATTGCCCGCCTCAATCACCGCGCGGTAGCCGGCGATATTGGCCATTGAGCTGAGCGCATCCATCTTTTGCGCCCGGCTAATCCGCGGAACCATGTCCATCGCAATGACATTGGCGCCTTTGGATTTGGCCAATTCCATCAGCGCCTCATTCTGGCCGGGGTAGAAAAACGACACCAAAAGTTGACCGCTGCGCAGCCGTTTCACTTCGGCCTCACTGGGCGGGCGCACTTTGGCGACGATATCCACGCCGTCGATCAATGCGGCCGTCGTGCCAATGACCTCGACGCCCACCGCCTCGTAGGCCGCGTCCGTGAAGCCTGCCGCAAGACCCGCGCCCTTCTCGATGGCGCACGCATATCCCAGCTTTTGAAGCTGCACTGCGCTGTCGGGGGTCATGCCTACGCGGGCTTCATCCGGTTCGATCTCTTTCGGCGCGCCGATTTTCACTCTAAATCCCCCTCTGATAGGCCGAGTCAGCGCTGTCCGTGTAGCAAGTGCCGCAAGGCTGCACAACGAACTGGCATGCCACGTGTGTCTTTCAACAAAAAGGGGCGATCATGTCGGAACTTCAGGAAAAACACGCCCTTGTAACGGGCGGCGGCACAGGCATCGGCCTGGGCGTGGCGCAGGCGCTTGCGGCCGCCGGGGCAGAGGTCACGATCACCGGTCGCGATCTCGCCCGGCTCGAACATGTCGCCGCAGATCACGCGCGGCTTCATCCGCTGGCGATGGATGTTGCCGATGAAGCCAATTTGCGCGCCGGCATCACCGCAGCGGCGGCGGCGCGCGGCCCGATCGCGATCTGTGTGGCCAATGCTGGCATCGCGGAGCCGGCGCCTTTTGCCCAGGAGACACTTGCCCATTGGCGCGAGGTCATGGCGATCAACCTGGATGGCTGTTTTCTCACGCTGCAGGCCGCGATGGCAACGCTCAGCCCCGGAGATTGGGGCCGGATGATTGCCATCAGCTCCATCGCCGGGCTGCGCGGGCTCAAATTCGCCCCGGCTTATACCGCGTCAAAACACGGGGTCATCGGCCTGATTCGCGCGATGAGCGAGGAATATCTCAGCGGTCCCGTGACTTTCAATGCGATCTGCCCCGGCTATGTCGACACTGCCATCGTGACCCGGAATGCCGCCGAAATCGCCGCGCGGCAGGGCATCTCAGACACCGAGGCGCGCGCATACCTGGCGCGCGGCAACCGCCACAAAACCCTGCTTGAAATCGATGAGGTGACGGGGGCGGTGCTGTGGCTATGTTCCGATGCCGCACGCAGCGTGAACGGCCAGAACATTCAGATCGCTGGCGGACAGGTTTAGCTAAAGCGGGCCAAACTGCACACGATCGCATACCACCAAGACGTTCATTTTATTGACAAACTACTTTTCTCGACCATGTCACCGTGCTACGCGCCGCGCATTGTTTAAGGACCGCGCCCATGCCCATCGAAGACCACCCGCTGCGCTACCGCCTGGCCAACGAACTGCATGCCCGCCCCTTCCCGGTGATGAGTTGCCCCGGCCAGGTCGCCTATATCGCGATCAAACCGGAATTTGATGCTGCTAAGCGCGACAAGGGGCAGGACCGGGCGCATCTGGTTGCACTTTTGGATCGCTACGGTGTCGCCCACCCGCAGCCCGATGCCACACATTATTCCGGCCATCTCGGCAAATACTTCCTGAAATGGGAACAACACACTGAATTTGTGACCTATACCGTCTTTGCCGACGGCAATGGCACGCGGCCCTTCGATCCCACTTTGTGGGAGATCTTTCCCGATGACTGGATGTCGGACGCGCCTGGGGTGCGCGTGACGTCGGCCCATATCCGCATCGCCCACGCCCCTGCCGCCGACGAAGACATCAGCTCGGCACTGGCCGAATGGTTCGTGCCCGAAAGCCTTGCTGTGAGCCGTGTATTGGACGATGTGGCCACTGTTGCGGGCGATTTCCGCATCGCCAGTTCCGGCCATATGCACTTTGCCGTCTTTGCATTGGCCGATATCGGTGAGCGTCGGTTGGGCCGGATTGTGCAACGCATTTGCGAGATCGAAACCTACAAAGCGATGTCGATGCTGGCCCTGCCGCGCGTGCGAAAGATCAGCGCCGAGCTTGGCCCGATCGAAGAGGCGCTGTCGGAGCTGACCGCCGAGATGACCGGTGAGATCGCGCGCCCAGATGAGACGCTGCAAAGGCTGCTGTCAACGGCAGCGGAACTCGAGAATATCATGGCTCAGGCAGCGTTCCGCTTTGCCGCCACCCAAGCCTATGAGGCGATTGTGAACCAGCGCATCGAAGTTCTGCGCGAGGACCGTTTTCAGGGCCGCCAGATTTTCGCAGAGTTTATGATGCGCCGTTTCGATCCGGCCATGCGGACCGTGAAAGCCACCGAACGGCGCATCCAGTCGCTGACGGACCGAGCGATCCGGGCGGGCGAGCTTTTGCGCACCCGCGTCGATGTCGGCCGTTCCGCGCAGAACCAGGCGCTGCTGGAAAGCATGGATAAACGCGCCGACCTGCAATTGCGGCTACAAAAAACGGTCGAAGGACTGTCGGTCGTGGCGATCAGCTATTACGCGGTGAACCTTGCGGTCTATATCCTCGCGCCGTTGGCGGAACAGTTGGAATTGTCGCAAACCGTGCTCACTGCAATCGTCGCGGGGCCGATTTTGGCCGCGGTTTGGCTAACCGTGCGGCGCATCCGGCGGTCAATGGAGCGATAGCGCAGAAGGTCTTCGGGCGCGCGCGCAGGGGGTCCGCGCACGTCCTACAATGGCTCGACCGTGACCTCCACAACGGCAGTCAGGACCAGGCCCAATGCCTGCATCGCGGCCAGCGACAGGCGGCTTCCCGATCCCGGCTGGCCACCAGAAGGACGCAATTCAAGCATGGTACTGCGGCCGGTTCCGGTTGTCACCCGCCCCTGCCCAATCGCTGTGACCAAAGGCGTCTCAAGCCACAATCCGGCAAGTGTCGCATCGCCCAATGTGGCCAATGTCGTGCCGCCTGTCGCAGGTGTTTCTGAGGCCCCGGCAGCGGGCTCCTCCGCCCCTTCGGCCACGTCCGGCGGGGCGCCATCCGGTCTTGCCTCAGGCCGGGGCGTCTCCGCCCCAGGCGCCTGCGCGGCTGATGGCACATCGCCGCCGCCGATGCGCGGCAATTGCAAACCGCACCCCGCCAGCGAAAGGATCAAAATGCCGGTCAGGGGAAGGCGCCGTGTCATGGGTCGGAGTCTAGGCACAATCTGTCGTCGCAGCAACGGCCAACGGCGCTTGCCGTGGCGGGTCGGCGGAATTACATCTTTGCCATGGACAACGACGCCCCGCTCATCGATCCCTTCGCCAGGCGCATCAGCTATCTGCGTGTCTCTGTGACCGATCGCTGCGATTTCCGCTGTGTCTATTGCATGTCGGAAAACATGACCTTCCTGCCAAAACGTGAATTACTGTCGCTCGAAGAATTGGACAGAATGTGCAGCACGTTTATCCGATTGGGTGTGCGCAAGCTGCGGATTACCGGGGGCGAGCCGCTTGTTCGCAAAGACATCCTGACCTTCTTCCGTGCGATGGGCCGCCACCTCGAAACCGGCGCACTGGACGAACTAACGCTGACGACAAATGGCAGCCAGCTTAGTCGGTTTGCAGATGAGCTCTTCGCCGCAGGCATCCGTCGCGTCAATGTCTCGCTCGACACGCTCGATCCCATGAAATTCGCGGAGATCACGCGATGGGGCCGGCTGGACAAAGTCCTGGCCGGGATCCGTGCCGCTCAAGGGGCAGGCCTAAGGGTCAAAATCAACGCCGTTGCGCTCAAGGGCGTGAACGAGGACGAGTTGTTCGATCTGCAATCCTGGTGCGCCAAAGAGGGCATGGACCTGACATTCATCGAGGTCATGCCAATGGGGGATCTGGGCAATGAGGACCGGCTCGACCAGTATTGGTCTTTGAAAGACCTGCGAAAGCGCTTGGCCGAACGCTTCACCACCACCGATCTCGCCTATCGCACCGGCGGACCGGCGCGCTATGTGCGGCTCGAAGAAACGGGGCAACAGATCGGCTTCATCACACCGCTCACCCATAACTTCTGTGAAAGCTGCAACCGGGTGCGGCTGACCTGCACGGGCCAGCTATATATGTGCCTGGGCCAAGAGGATATGGCCGATCTGCGTGGCCCACTACGCGCGCAAAGCGATGATGCCGCATTTGCGGGCGCCATACGCGATGCGATTGCGCGCAAACCCAAAGGTCATGATTTCGACTATACAAGGCAAAGCGTGGGCGGCCAGATGTCCCGGCATATGAGCCATACCGGCGGCTGATTGAGCGCTTTGCTCTGCGGCCCCGCCATACTTGCTTCCACGAGGGGACGCAGACGGCAATCCGAACAAAAAATCGAACGCCCAGTCGCGCAATGCGCCCGGCCAAATCTTGGCCATGCGGCTGATGACCAGTCTGCGGCAGCGCGCCCGGGGGAGCGGCTGGGGTGCTCGCACCCCGGCCCGAGCCCGGGCGCCTGCCCCGTCAATCCAGCGCGCGCCAGCCAATGTCGCGGCGATAAAACCCACTGGGCCAATCGATCTGCGAAACCATCTGATAGGCGCGCTGCCGTGCCTCGGCAAGATCAGCGCCGCGCGCTGTGACGTTCAGCACCCGCCCGCCCGCGGCGCGAAACTGGCCCTGTTCCCGGCGTGTCCCGGCATGAAAGACCATATGCTGCGTATCACCCGGCATCTCATCTAAGCCTCTGATCACGCTTCCCTTCTCGTAGGCTCCTGGATAACCAGATGCAGCCATCACGATGGTCATGGCATGGTCATCGGCCCAATTGACAGCCATCTCGGACAGGCGTCCTTCGGCCACGGCCAGCATCAGATCCATCGCCTGCGCCCCCAACCGCATCATCAAGACCTGGGCCTCGGGGTCGCCAAATCGTGCATTATATTCCACCAAGCGCGGCTGACCGGCCTCAATCATCAGCCCGGCATAAAGCACACCTCTATAAGGCGTGCCACGTCGCGCCATCTCGGCCATCGACGGTCGGATGATCTGGGCCAGGGCGGCTTCCGTCACAGCTTGAGTCATAACCGGTGCTGGCGAATAGGCCCCCATCCCGCCGGTATTGGGGCCCGTATCACCCTCGCCCACGCGTTTGTGGTCCTGCGCTGTGCCCACCGGCAGCACCGTCTCGCCGTCACATAAAACGAAAAAAGACGCCTCCTCGCCGGCCATAAACTCCTCGATCACCACCGAGGCACCGGCCGCGCCAAAAGCGCCGCCAAACATCTCATCAATCGCAGCTTGCGCCTCACACACAGTCTGCGCGACAACAACGCCCTTTCCCGCCGCAAGCCCATCGGCCTTAACCACAATTGGCGCGCCTTGAGCGGCAACAAAATCCCGCGCGGCAACCGCATCGGTGAACCGGGCCCAAGCCGCCGTCGGCGCGCCCGCAGCATCGCAGACCTCTTTGGTGAAGGTCTTAGACGTCTCCAGCCTCGCAGCCGCGGCAGATGGGCCAAAGGACAGAATTCCGGCCGCTTCCAGCGCATCGGCCACACCGGCCGCCAAGGGCGCTTCGGGACCAATGATGACAAAGTCAACCGCTTCCTCGGCGGCAAAATCGACAACAGCGGCCGGGTCGGTGATCTCCAGCGCGGCACAAGTTGCGATCAGCGCAATCCCTGCATTGCCAGGCGCCACGATCAGCTTGTCGCATTTCGGATTTTGCAGCACAGCCCATGCCAGGGCATGTTCCCGGCCCCCGCCGCCCAAGATCAGGATATTCACGCGCGCCAATCCCCTTGCTAGTGTCGCTCTCGAATAGCGGGCCAGCATTCGGGGCACAATATGCGCGATCCAGAGCTATGGGCTCGACTTCAAACCCACGCGTTCGATGAGGCTGTCGACACGCCGTTTTCGGCCAAACTCGCGGAGATTGAGGGTTGGACCGATGATTATACAGACCGTTTGATCGAGGAATACCGCCGGTTTCTGTATCTGACCCAATTGGGCGCTGATCAGATCACCCCCTCCGTCCCAATTGATCGCGCGTGGCATCTGCACCTGACCTATTCGGAAAACTACTGGGATAAGCTATGTGCGGAGACGATTGGAGCCCGATTGCATCACCGGCCATGCAATTCCGAGGCCGATTTGCCGCGCTACAAAGCGCAATATTTCAAAACACTGGCGCTGTATGAGGCGGAGTTTGGCGGCCCCCCGCCTGCTGATATCTGGCCATCCGGCGCCACCGACGATCCGCTCAAGTCAACCCATCAACGACCATGGTACAGGCTTTTGGGCTTCGTAACCGTGATCTGCTTTTTGGGTATGTTTCTCACCGGTGGCGAACTGCTGAACATCTCGTTTTTCATACCGTTCTTTGGGTTCTTTGCCAGCATACTTGCGGCTCGCTATCTTGCATCGGTGTCGAAGCCAAAGCACCAACGCAATAAGTCGAATGCGCGGGAGAGCTGGTTTGGCTTGGAATACGGCGCCCGAGGTGGCAGCGGTAGCGATGGCGGAGGTGATGGTGGCGGGGGAGGCTGCGGCAGTTGATCGATGATCTTCTTGATGATGGCGGACCGGCCGGCAATGCGCCGGAATTTTCGGTCTCTGATCTGACCGGCGCGATCAAGAAAACGCTTGAGGGCGCATTTGGCCGCGTGCGCGTGCGCGGCGAAATCGGCCGGGTGATCCGAGCCTCGTCTGGGCATTTCTACTACGATCTAAAAGACGACCGGAACGTGATTTCCTGCAATACCTGGAAGGGTCAGGCATCGGGCCTCGGCATGGTGCCGGAGGAGGGCCTGGAGGTCATTGTCACAGGCAAGCTCAGCAATTACGGGCCGCAATCGCGATACAACCTCAATGTCGATACGATGGAGCTTGCCGGCGAAGGCGCGCTGATGGCGATGCTGGAGCGGCGGCGCAAAGCGCTCGCCGCGGAAGGGCTGTTCGATCAGGAACGCAAGAAGCCGATCCCGTATCTGCCCCGTGTGATTGGCGTTGTGACCTCGCCCACCGGCGCTGTGATCCGCGATATCCTGCATCGCTTGCGCGACCGTTACCCCACAAAAGTGTTGATCTGGCCGGTGGCCGTTCAAGGCAAGGGCAGCGCCGAACAGGTGGCTCGTGGCATTGCCGGGTTCAACGCGCTTGACGGCTCCGCCCGGCTGCCGCGACCGGACCTATTGATCGTCGCGCGCGGCGGAGGCTCGCTTGAAGACTTGATGGGCTTCAATGACGAAGCAGTCGTGCGTGCCGCCGCGGCCAGTGACATCCCGCTGATCTCTGCGGTGGGGCATGAAACCGACACCACGCTGATCGATTATGCCGCAGATCGCCGCGCGCCCACGCCCACAGCTGCCGCCGAGATGGCCGTCCCGGTCCGACTTGAGCTTTTGAGCGCCGTCGCAACGCTTGGCAGCCGACTTGGTCGGGCAATCTCGGCCGCGACCGGCCAAAGGCGTCAACGTCTGGGCGATCTCGCGCGCGCGCTGCCGCGGCCGGATGCGCTTTTAGAAACGCCGCGCCAACGGCTCGACCGGCAAAGCGATGCCCTGGGACCGGCCCTGTTGCGTAACGTCCAGATCAAACGGCAAACCGCCCGCGATCTCAGCGCCGCGTTACAGCCGGCCTTGGAGCGCGGCATCGCGGCCAAGCGATTGCAGCTTGGGCGGGCGACCGGGCGATTGTCGCTTGGTCGGTTGACCGACCGGGTTGCTATGATGCGGCGAGATTTGGCCAGGATCGATCTGACCTCTGGCTTGGCTCGCGGGATTGAGGCCCGCGCAAAGGCGCTGGCAAACGCTGCACGGCTGCTGCAATCATTGGGTTATAAAGAGACGCTCAAACGCGGCTATGCCGTCATCCGCGCCGAAGGCAGGATTGTCACTGAGACTAGAACCGCGAACAAGGCCGCACGGCTGGAGATCGAATTTGCCGATGGTGAGGTGTCGGTCAGCGCGGGCAGCGCAAAACGGTCTGGCAAGCCGCCGAAGCCGGGTCAGGGCGATCTGTTCGGGGATTAATCCTCGATCGCATCCGCGCCTTTTAGCATCGCCCAATGCTCACCGATTGACGGCAGCGCGATGAGCACAATGCCGCAGATCAAAAAGGCAAGAAGGGAGGCTGGCAACCAAATGACAGCCAGCAAAAGACCCACGGCACCCATCAAGCGGTTGGCGATGGCCGCGCCGACACGGCGCCGTAGCCAGAGATAGCAAAATCGTCCGCCATCCAAAGACTGGACCGGCAATATTGTAAATAGGCCGACAAAGAGGTTCACAAAGGCAAAAATTTCCAGCCAATACCGCGCCTCGCCATCGGGCACGATTGTCAGCGCGAGATTGGCAAGCGCCCAGAGCGAAAAGCTTGCCAGCGGACCAGAGATTGCGATCAGCTCATCGTATTCGCAAGAACGGCGTTCGGTCAGCGTACGCCCGCCCGCGCCGGACAGAACAACACCGTCAAGGCGCAAGCCAAGCCTGCCAGCCAAAATACTCCGCGCGACCTCGCGCAGATGAAGTGCGGCAAGAACGATCAGGAAGACTGCGACACCGTGTAGAAAAGCCGCCGCACCGCCAAGCAAGGGGATCATGACCAGCGCCAAGAGCAGCAGAGACGCGCCTATTTCAACCCGAACGCCATTTTGCGTTTCTGCGTAGTAAATCGCGAAATCCTGACGCAACATCTTCAACCCCTTAACCGCCGTTTTGTCTGATTATCGGTTAGGCGCGGAAAATGGCGGAAATACAGCTAGCCGACGGCGTGTCTGTGAGAACTGCGTCGGGATTCAACACAGTTCTCCGCAATTTGGCCGCATTCGGGTCAGCGCCCGCGGATGCGGGGGTCCAATGCATCGCGCAGCCCGTCGCCGATATAGTTCACGCTTAGCACAGTCAGAGAGATCGCGAGCCCCGGCCAGATCACCCTTTCTGGGTTGCGCTGAAGCCACTCGGTCGCGTCAAAAAGAAGCCGTCCCCAGGTCGGAAAGTCACTTGGAAACCCAAGGCCCAGAAAACTCAGCGCCGATTCTGTGATGATCGCATTGGCGATGCCAAGTGTGGCTGAGACCATGATCGGCGACATAACATTGGGCAGAATGTGGCGCGTGATCATGCTCGATGACGGCGTGCCGATGGATTTCGCGGCCAAAACGAATTCCCGTTCCTTCAGTGCCAGCACATCGCCGCGGACGACGCGCGCAGTTTGCATCCATGACGTGATGCCGATCACCACAACAATCAGCACAAAGATCCCGCCTTCAGGTCCAAAGGCGGATCGCAGTTGGTCGCGAAAGAGCATGATGATGACCAACAGCAGCGGCAGCAGCGGCAACGCCAAGAACAGGTCAGTCAGTCGCATCAGCGGCCCATCAAGGCGGCGGAAATATCCCGCAAGAACGCCGATGAGCGTGCCCAGAACCAGGCTGAGCAGCATTGCCGTCAAGCCCACAGCAATCGATGTCTGACCGCCCATCATCATCCGCGCCAAGGTATCGCGCCCAAGTTGGTCGGCGCCCATCGGATGCGCCCAGGACGGACCGGTATTGCGCGCGCGCACATCGATATAGGTCGGGTCCAGCGTCCAAATCAGCGGCCCAATCGTCACAAACAGAAGTGCAAAGATGAAAAAACCAAGCCCGAAAAGCGCGCCTTTATGTGATTTGAACTGATCCCAGACATCCCACCACTGATTGCGCGGTGGCTGCGAGGCCTCAAGCTGCTTTGGCGCGGCGGCGTCAGTCATAGCGGATCCTCGGATCTAGGATGCCGTAGAGAATGTCGGCGATGAGATTAAAAAGGACGATCAGAATGGCGAAGATGAAACTGACGGTCTGAACAACGGGGATGTCGCCGCCCTGAATGGCGATGATGAGCAATTGGCCAATGCCGTTCACTTTAAAGACCTGCTCGGTGATGATGGCACCACCAAAGACAGCCGGCACATTGAGCGCAATCACCGTGACAACCGGGATCATCGAATTCCGCAAAACGTGTTTGAGCACCACAACCCGTTCGCCCATGCCCTTTGCACGCGCCGTACGGACATAATCCTGGCCAAGATTGTCGAGCATCGAGGCGCGCATGAACCGGCTGATCTGGGAGGCGTTGAACAGCCCCAACACCATCACCGGCATGATGATCTGTTTGAGCTGGACAATGAAACTGTCCCAATCCGTGACCTCATGCGTGGTATCGTAGACGCTCGGGAACCAGCCAAGATTGACCGCAAAGATCACGATGAAGAGCACGCCGGTGAAAAACGTCGGCACCGAAAAGCCCAACATAGAGATGAACGTGCCGACCTGATCGAAAACCGAGTATTGCTTGTAGGCAGAGATGATGCCGATGGGCAGCGCGATGATTATGCCCACGATATAGCTGACGCCGACAACCCAAAGGGTCTGCGGCATGCGCTGAATGATCAAATCCATGACCGGCGAGCGGGTTTGGTAGCTGATGATCCGCGCGCCCTCATCTGGAGCGAAATTCAACCCCGTCGCGCCCTCCAGCAGATGCAGCGGCTCATCCCAAACCATGAGCTTGAGCCATTTGAAGTATTGCACCAGGACCGGATCATTGACGCCAAGGCTCTCGCGAATTTGCTCCCGCACCTCTGGCGGGATGGTCAGCGGCAAGCCCGCTGTTGGGTCCGACGGGCTAAGTTTCACGATCAGGAAAATGATGAAGCTGATGAACAACAGCGTCGGGACCGCCAGGATCAGCCTTCGGATGGTGTATGTCAGCATGCTAGCGGGCCTCCGGTTGACGCAGCGCCATCAGGCCTGCAGCGGCGACCATCAGGCTGCCTGAGATGCGGTTGAGCAGCCGCCCGCGATGGGCCAAGCGGGCGAACAGGCGGTTTGCCGTGGCGCCGACCAAAAGCAATGACAGCGCGTCGAACACCAGATAGGTGGCGCCGAGCGCTAGGATTTGCGGCAAGATGGCTGCGTCAGATGTGATGAATTGTGGAAACAGAGCGGCAAAGAAAAAGACCGCCTGCGGGTTAGAGCCCGATGTCAGAAAGCCCTGAAGGTAAAGCGCTTTGGCCGTTGGCGGCGCAGCGGGAGCCATGGCTGTCTCGGGCTTGGCGAAAAACGTGCGCAGGCCGATATAGGCAAGGTACGCGACGCCGACCCACTTTATCACGTCAAGCGCCCAGTCTGTTGTGGCAATCAGTGTCGCTAGGCCGAAGCCCGCGGCGAGCATCTGCAAGACATTGGCGCTTAGATCGCCCGCGCCTGTCCAAAGCGATTTGCGAAGCCCATGCTTGATGGCGTTGGATGCGATCAATATCTCGCTCGGGCCCGGGGGCGAGGCGAAAAAGACCGCCACCGCCGCAAGATATGCAAGATAGACTTCGATTGTCATGCTGGGTTGCCCGGTATGCAAGGCGCACCGCCCCGAAAAGCCGGGGCGGTGCAAAGGCGATCAGATCACTCGGGGATCCGGTACCATTCCGCGATGTTCCAGATCTCGCTGTCCCAATCCGACATCATGATGCCGCCCAGGGAATTTGCGTGCGCTGAAACGCCACCACGGTGGATGAGCGGGATGATCGAATAGCTCTGCACAAGCATATCGTTCATCTCACGCGCCAGACGGCCGCGCTCGTCCAGATCAGCCGTGCCTGCCATTTCGGCGACAAGCGCGTCATAGGCCGGGTCGCAGAAACGCTGGATGTTTGAGCCCTGCCACTGCGTATCGGGGCCGGGCCACTCGTCACAGATCCAGTTGGCCATATAAGCCTGCGGATCCACACCAGCGAAGTTATTGGTATACATCTCAATGTCGGCATAAAACTTCTGGAACGTATCCGGGCTGGCCGGGTCGCCGCCAAAGAAGACCGACGCGTCGATGTTGCGCAGCTCCGTGTCGATGCCGATCTCAGCCCACCATTGCTTAACCAGCGCCTGAGTATCCTGACGAACAGCATTGGTTGAGGTCTGATAAAGCACGCTGATCGGCACACCGTTGGCTTCTCGGATGCCATCGCCGTCGGTATCCATGTAGCCCGCCTCATCGAGAAGCGCATTGGCGCCCGCGATGTCTTGCACAAGGCAACCGTCATTGGCCGTCGAGGCATAGAGGTCCGGCGCAGGCAGGACGTTACAGGTCGGCTGGCCGCCGGCACCATAACCGATCTCAACCAGAAGCGAGCGGTCGATCGCCATCGACATCGCCTGACCGATCACCGCATCGGTAAGGAACGGATGCGGGCCCGCATCCGCCGTCGAGCGGGTATCGCCCAGGGCCGCATCAGGGTTCAATTGGTTGAGATGCAACCGTTCAACGCTTGTGCCGAACGCGGTCACAACCGTGCCAAGCCCATTGGCTTCCATTTCGGCCAGGATGGTCGGGTCGATCTGCAGGTTCCAGGCATAGTCAAACTCGCCCGTTTCCAGAACCGAGCGTGCGGCCGCCGCTGCGTCACCGCCGCCTTTGAACGTCACGGTGGCGAAGTAAGGCTGATCTGCAATGCGGAAGTTTTCGTTGGCGCTTAGCTCGATCACGTCATTGGGACGGAAATCATTGACCACAAACGGGCCTGTGCCGATCGGGCCGAAATTCGCCTCCGTGCATTCCGGTGCGCGGGCGCCCATGCAGTCAGCAAACTGCGCGGCCTGCAAAACTGGGCTCTCCGAGCCGACAAATGCCGTGTAGGGGAACGGCGTCGGGCTCTCAAAATTGATCGTGATCGTGCTGTCATCAACCGCGTCGATTGAAGTCACGCCGTCGAAATAGCTCGACTGGGCGCAGCCGCCTTCGGGATGGGTGCAGTATTCCCAGGTGAAAACGAAATCGGCCGCGGTAAGTGCTGTGCCATCGGACCACATCACACCATCAGCGATCGTCCAGGTGATCGATGTCAAGTCTTCGGACACGCCCCCGTTCTCGACGGTCGGAATGCTCGATGCCAGCCAAGGCACCATGGTGCCGGTCTGGTCGAAACGCGCCATCGATTCCAAGATCATCGAGGCGGATTCAACTTCCTTCGTCCCGCCCGAGAGGTAGGGGTTCAGCGTCGAGGGCGCCTGCCAATAGATGATGTTGAGATGGCCAGAGCCGCCGCGGGACAAATGCCCGTCTGCGGTTGCAGCAAGCGGCATTAACGCGAGCGCTGCACCTCCGGCCAAGAGTGCTGTTAACTTCATGGATATCATCCTCTCCTTGTTGGCTGCTCTTTTCCCGGTTTCCGGCGCTGCAATTCTTGCGGGTTCTTTTTCATTGCCCCTCCGGTCCGGAGAGTTGCACGACCATTTTGCGCTGCAAGTCTTTTTGGATTGCCAACCCCATGGCTGGTATCACACGCCGGGTCGTCACAATTTGCAAGCCTCGTCGTGGTGCTAAACGCCTAATATTTCCGCACTTGCAATATTTGACAGCGCTCTGGCTTGTCCGTAGCGTCACCCAAACGCTAACCAGGAGGGGCGCGATGCTCGACCAAGCGGTTGTCGAAGTCCGAAATCTGCGGGTCGAGTTCCAATCCAAAGGCGGCAAGGTCGTCGGCGTGGAAGACGTCTCTTTCCAGGTCGCGTCCGGCGAGACGGTTTGCATTGTCGGCGAATCAGGTTCGGGAAAGTCGGTCTCGTCGCTATCGATCATGCGGCTGGTGGAATTCGGCGGCGGCACAATCGCCGACGGCGCGCTGGAATTTTCGTCCAAGTCCGGCGACAAGCTGGACCTGCGCCGCGCCTCTGACGCGAAAATGCGCGACGTGCGCGGCAATGAGATCGGGATGATCTTCCAAGAGCCGATGACCGCGCTCAATCCCGTTTTCACCGTCGAAGAACAACTGACCGAAGGGTTGCGGCGGCATCGCGGCCTTGGCCGCACAGAGGCCCGCGCCCGCGCTTTGGAGCTACTAAAGCAGGTCCGCATTCCAGAGCCGGAACGGCGGCTCCAGCAATACCCACATGAATTGTCGGGCGGCATGCGCCAGCGTGTCGTGATCGCCATAGCACTTGCTTGCGAACCGCGCATGTTGATCGCCGATGAGCCGACAACGGCCCTGGATGTGACAATTCAGGCTGAAATTCTGGCGCTTATCAACAGGCGCGGTTCGCAAGCAAGTGCTATGGCGATCACGACACGCTGGCGCATGCCGCCCGACCAATCATGTGGG
>JBCCXT010000034.1:0-43736 GCA_039191215.1 Pseudomonadota bacterium | reverse complement strand
TACATTTCGGACGTTAGGCGCGCGCGCGACATGACATCATCGGCACGAGTGTCCGCCAAAAGGTATTTGTCGCCAACCTTGGCCCAACATTCTTCAGGCGTCTCTGTGACCTCATAGAGCCCGTAGGCAATGTCCCGACCGAAGGCGACGGCCTTGTTGGACGGCATAGTCCAGGGCGTTGTGGTCCAGATAACCACATATGCGCCGTGCAAATCACCGTTCTCGTCAAGACCGGCCTCCGTCGACGACCCGATGCTGCGAACCTTAAATTTCACCCAGATCGTGAAACTCTCTTTGTCGTGGTACTCGACCTCAGCCTCGGCCAGGGCCGTCTGCTCAATCGGCGACCACATCACCGGTTTGGAGCCCTGGTAGAGCGTCCCGTTCATCAGGAACTTCTGGAATTCCTCGGCGATCACGCGCTCGGCGTGGAAATCCATCGTCAGATACGGCTGCTCCCAATTGCCGGTCACACCCAAGCGCTTGAACTCCGCACGCTGCACGTCGATCCAATGATCGGCAAAGGCCCGACATTCCTGACGAAACTCGACGATATCAACGTCGTCCTTGTTCTTGCCCTTCTTGCGGTACTGCTCCTCGATCTTCCATTCGATGGGCAGCCCGTGACAATCCCAGCCCGGTACATACCGGCTGTCATGACCCATCATCTGATGCGACCGCACGATGATGTCTTTGATAGTCTTGTTGAGCGCATGCCCGATATGGAGATTGCCATTGGCATAAGGCGGCCCGTCATGCAGCGTAAACGGCGTGCGCCCCTCAGCCTCGCGCAGGCGGTCATAGACGCCGATCTTCTCCCACCGCGCAAGCCAATCAGGCTCTCGCTTGGGCAAGCCTGCGCGCATTGGGAAATCGGTGCGCGGCAGGTTCAGCGTATCTTTGTAATCAGGTTTCGGGGCGGTCTCGGCGCACATTTCAGGCGTCCTTCATCCGGGCGTTTTGGCCTGACGCGGTTTGGGGCGCGATAGGCCTGAATTTCGGGGGGCATGGCATGGTCGGTGCGATTGCTCAAGCACCTTGTCCCGGCCTCTCAGCTGAGAGCCGGGCCAATAATTCGACGAATGATCCGCCTTTCAGCCATGGCGGCTGTATACGCGGGCAATCAAAACGCGGCAAGAGCCGCAAGCTGCGTCTATTCGACCGTGAATGCGTCCAGCTCAAGCCCGGGAAAAACCGTCTCCAGTGAGCCGGTGTCAAAGAGTTGCGGGTCAAGCATCACCGCAGCGGGGTCAAAGGTCATCTCAGCTTCCGCCAGCGCGGCGCGAACCGCTTCGAGCTCTGCGACAAGGTCTTCACCGACCGCTTCCGCCCCATTAACGTCGGCCAACAGCACTTCGTCAGCGTTTTGCCCAAAAAAGTTATTCTGACCGCCCGATATTGACCGCATCGCGGCTGTCGCCGTGCTTTCTGCGGCTGTCAGCGCCTCGCGCGTATCGGTCAGCACGGCATGGCACTGGCCTAATTGGTCCTGCGAGACCTCCAACAACTCCGCCAATTTGTTTGTTACCGCCGTCATTGTAGCCGCCTCACTTTCTGTGGGCGCGCATTGCCCCAGGCCGATCTGGCAGACAAAACCGGCACCATGTTCCAGCACAGCGCCCGCCAAAGCACCGGCCACTGGTAATACTATGGCAAGCAGGGCAAATCGCGCCGGGCTCGCTTTTCTTTCAGTTTTCTCCATCGTTCGAATCTCATTTTGAAAATAATGGACCCATCATAACCATACGCGCCGAAAGGTCCTATAGTGCTGCGCGGCGGAGTCTTGCATGCAGGAGGCGCTCATTGCGAAAGGTGCGGGCATGAAAATTGCAATTGCCGGTGCGGGGATCGGCGGATTGGCGGCGGCATCACTTTTGGCGCGCGACGGCCATGAAGTGCGCGTCTTTGACCAGTTCGACACGCCCCAGCCTGTTGGATCAGGTCTGGTCATCCAGCCCGTCGGACAGGCCGTTCTCGACGCTGCCGGGGCTGGCCGTGTAACCGAGCTTGGTGCGCCGATTGCAAAGATGGAGGGGTTTGAGGCTGATACCGGGGTCAAGGTCTTGTCGGTGTCCTATGGCGCGCGCCCTGGCTTGGGTATCCACCGCGCTGCCCTGCATCACGGCCTGTTGGAAGCGGCGCGCGCGGCCGGCGCCGCCCTTGAATTCGGCCATCGCGTGACGGGCCATGATGGCGCGGTGCTTAAATTTGCCGGCGGCGACGATCAGGCATTTGATGTGATTGTTGATGCGCTTGGCGCGGGCTCCGTCCTGTCGCCGCTGGTCGCACGGCCCCTGCCCTATGGTGCGGTTTGGGCGAGCGTGCCCTGGGCGGACAAATCGGCGATGGCGGGCGATCAGTTGAGCCAGCGCTACCGTCGCGCGGACCGGATGGCAGGCGTCTTGCCGATCGGAACGCTGCCTGGCCAAAGCCAAAAGCTGGCGGCGATATTCTGGTCGCTGCCCGCCGATGGAGAGCGTGCATGGCGCGCGCAATCGATCGCGTCCTGGCGCAACGAAGTCCTGGCGCTTTGGCCCGATGCGGCACCGTTTTTCCATACCGGGCTGCGCCATGCCGATTTCACCGTCGCGCGCTACACCCATGGCACAATGCGCAGGCCTTACAGCGAAGGGATCGTGCATATCGGCGATGCAGCCCACCGCGCCAGCCCACAGCTCGGACAGGGGGCGAATATGGCGCTTTTGGATGCCCTAGCGCTTCGACTTGCCTTACGCGGGCGGGACGACCCGTATTTGGGCTACGCGATGGCGCGGCGCTGGCATATCGCGATCTACCAAGCGCTCAGTGCGGCCTTCACACCGCAATACCAATCCAGCAGCCGGGTGCTGCCGGTCCTGCGCGACCGCGTCCTAGCGCCACTTTCGCAAGTGCCGCCGGTGCAGGCGATCCTGACCCGGCTGGTCTGCGGGGATCTGGTCCCGACGATGCCCAGCCTCACGCCGCGCGGCGGCTAAGGCGGCGTTCTCGGGCGACAATGTAGAGACCTGCGGCCAAGGTCAGCGCGATACCGGCCGCAGCCAGCCCATTTGGCAGTTGTTGAAACAGCACCAAGCCCAACAGCGTCGCGATGGGAATCTCCAGATACTGCATCGGCGCGATGGTCGCAGCCGGCGCGTAGCGCAGGCTCGCCGTGAAAAGCAGATGGCCAAGCGCGCCTGTCACGCCAAGCGCGATCAGCAGCCAGAGATCGGTGCCGAAGGGCATGATCCAGCCCAAAGGCGGCGGCGTGCCCGGCAGCTCAAAAAGGCCAAGTGGCAGCAGGATCGTCAGGCCAATGAGGGCCGAGCCCGATTGCATCGTAATGGGATCCATTTCCGCCGACAGGACCCGCGTGGCCAGTGTGAAAAGGGCAAATATCACCGCCACGGCCAAGGGCAACAAAGCGGGCCAGCCAATCGTTGCGAAACTCGGTTGAACAACCATCAGCGTCCCGGCAAAGCCCACCAGACAGGCGCCCAGGCGGCGTGGGCCAACCTCTTCCCCCAAGGCGAAATGGCCCAGCAAAAGAATGAGAAACGGCATCACAAAAGCGATCGCGACCGCATCAGCCAGTGGCAAGAACCGCAGCGCCGTGAACATCGCGCCGAGGCCCGCGATTTGTAGGATTGTGCGGGCGATCAAAAGGCCAGTAGCGCGGGTTGAGCGGAAAAGCCGCGTCCTAGCCCACCAGGTCAGCGGCAAAAAGATCAGAGCTTGGGCGGCAAATCGTGCCTCAATGAGTTGCAAGAGCGGAAACCGGTCGCCCAGGATTTTCGCCAACGCATCCGAGAAGGGGATAACCAGGCAAAAACCAAGCGCCAGGCAGATGCCCAATAACGGTTGGTCCCTGTTGGTGTCGGTCGCTTGCATGGGCGCATGCCCTGGCATGGATTTCAGGCCCTGTCGAATGGCGGTGTTAACCAAAGTGTCAGGGGTTTGCGGCATGACGCATGCACGGCTCCTGCTCTCGTTTGATCGGTCTTTCCATAATGCGCGCAACACTGTTCCGAACCTGGCCTGACATGTCTGGCTTCTTCCCTTATTTTGTGGCCAGCTATGGTCATTGGCCCTGGCATGACGCCTGGGTGGAATACCGCCGCGCGCAGCGGCTTGACCGTGTCGCACTTCGGGATATGGGGCTGAGCGGTTTGGACCGGGCCGCGATTACCGTGGCCGTCATCCAGCGCCGCATGGTCGCATCCGCCGCACGGGTCTGACAAGGGCGTCGCACGCGGTCTTGGCGTGAACCAATTGCCGCGCTAACGCGCGACGCGAAGATTTGCGGCGGGGAGACCCCGCACCCCCCACTTCTCAGCTCTCGGATGTTTGACGGTCGAAGAGACCGGCCAACGCCTGGCGCACCAAGGTCGTGACACGCGGGCGGCGGCCATCTCCGAATGGAAGGGGACGGCAGACTTCAAGTGCCGCCACTCCGACCCGAGCGGTGAGCGCACCGTTGACCATGCCTTCCCCGAAGCGACGCGACAGTTTTGACAGGACCGAGCCGCCCGCAACAGAGCCCAGCAGGTCGTCGCCGACCGCCACAGCCCCCGTGGCCACCAGATGGGCCAGGACCGCGCGTGTCAGACGCCAGGCGCCAAGCGTGCCGCCGCGCCCACCGTATATCTCAGCGATGCGCCGGATCATGCGCAGATTGGCGACCATTGCGGCCGCGATATCGGCAAGGGCCAACGGTACCAAGGCCGTCACCGTCGCCACTTGCCGCGCGGCGGTGGCAATTTCGGCCTCGGCCGCTTTGTCGAGCGGGGCCAGCACCTCCGCTTCGGCCACGGCAAAAAGCGGGCCGGTCTCAAAAATTTCACCAGATCGGCGCGCGAGCGTGGCACAACCTTGGGCCAATTCGGCCCGGACCGCGTAGAGCTGGCCGAGATCACTGGCCACGCGCCGCGCAGCGGTCAGATCGCCGGTACTTGCCGCGCCTTCTGCTTCACGGCGCAGACGATCGAGCCGACCCAACCGGGCGAAGCCCGCCGCCTCACGCAGCGCAACCAGAAGGCAGGCCGCCAGCAACAGGCCAAAGAGCCCTGATGCTATCCAGCCCAGGACCGGATTCGACGCCAGAAGATTGGTCACAAATTGCCAGGCGGAGACGGAAGCCACGAAACCAATCACAGCCAGTGCAGCGGTCCAAAAAAACCGCGCCAGCCGCGATGTCGGGCGCGCAGCAATCCGGGCAGCGGCCTGCATCGCTTGGCCTTGGCTTGTGGTCGGCACAGGCGGTGCATCCGCCGGTGAGGGGGCCGGCGGGAAAGTGTCATCAAGCTCGATGATCACCGGACCGGTCGATTTCTCGTCGCTCATGGCCGTCTCCATTCCAGCCGGATATCGGGCAGGCCCTCATCGTTATCGCCCGCCGTTCCGCCGATCTCGGCAAAGCCGTGGCGGGCATAAAACCGGCGCGCGCCCGTATTTGCTGCGAAAGTCCACAGCGCCAAACGCGGTCGCACAGCCTGCGCCTGGGCCAACAGCGCCGAGCCCACGCCGTGGCCTGGCGGTTCGACATAGAGACATAAAATCTCCGCCTCGCGCCGCGCCAAAAACCCCAGGACACCGGTAATGCCCCGCGCGATCACCGTTTGCGGCGTAAGGCCTGCACAAAAGGCTTTGGTCTGCGCAGGCGTGTGCAAATCCGGCATCCAATCTGTGGCGGCAACCCAATTGCCCAAAATCGCGGCCATCGCCGGCGCATCCTCGGGCCCTGCCGGCATGAGACGAACCTTCATAACTTGCCACCCAGAAGAAACTCGGCCGCGGCATCAAGCCGGATATGGGGTGGGCCGTCGCCCGGTTTAAGGGTGAGCGGTGCTGGGGCAAACTGCATCCGGCCATAGTCCCGATCAAGCCAGCGCTCTGCATTTGCCGCGGCTGGGCCAAGCAGTGCTGAGGGGTCGAATGGCAAGTCACCGGGGTAGAACGCTACCTCTTTGCCGTCGACGGCACCGCGCACAAGACCCAGGCTGCGGCCCTCAACGCTTCGGGTTTCCTCGGTTGTCGCACGCAAGGACGCGATGGCCATCGCGGCGGTTTGCGCCCCGGCAAAATCGGCGCGGTCGCGGGCCTCACGCAGCAAGGCCTCCGTAATCGCGATCATCTGCGGGTGCTGGTTGTGGTGCAAATGGTCGGCCTTGGTGGCGGCAAAAAGTATGCGTTCCACCCGCTTGCCGGTCAGTGCTGAGAGGAACGAATTGGCGCCAGGCCGAAACGCACGCAGGATCCCGGCCATGCTGTAGCGCACATCTTCCAGCGCTTGGGGACCCTGATGGATCGCATTGAGCAGATCGAGCAGGACAACCTGACGGTCGATCCGCGAAAAATGATCGCGAAAGAAGGGTTTGACGATGCGCGACTTATAGGCCTCAAACCGTCGGGCAAATTCGCGCGCTAAGCTGCCGCGCGGCGCAGCACCCGGCGGTAGCGGTGCGAACGTCAATGCGGGGCTGCCCGCAAGCTCTCCGGGCAAAAGAAATCGGCCCGGCGTGTTGCTGGTAAACCCCGCCGCTTGGGCCGCGCAAAGATAGCTGATCCAGGCCTGCGCCAGTGTTTTGGCCTGTGTCTCGTCCAGGCGCGCAGAGGCGTCGGTTTGATCGAGTGCGGCCAGATAAGCCGCCCCCATTGGCCGCGCCGCAGCAAGCTCCAACGCTGCGGCCGACCAACGCGCGTAGTCTTGTTCCAGCAGTGTCAGATCAAGCAGCCATTCGCCCGGGTAATCGACGATATCGAGATGGATCGTGCGCGGCCCTTGTAGGCCCGACAGCAGGCCAGCGGGACGCACCTTAAGCGACAGGCGCAGTTCGGACACTTGCCGCGTACTAGTCGGCCAATGCGGCTCGGCCGACAAAAGCGCGCCGCGATGGGCCTCAAAATCAAACCGGGGCACGATGTCGTCGGGTTGGGGCTGCAGATAGGCGGCCTCAATCCGGCCCGAGGCTGCAGCCTGCAAACCAGGCATGCGTCCGCGATCCATCAGATTGGCCACCAAAGAGGTGATGAATACCGTCTTGCCGGAGCGGGCAAGGCCGGTCACGCCGAGCCGGATCACCGGATCCCAGATTGTCTGTGAGACGGTCTGTGCGGCCATGTCGATGCTGCGGCCCAACGTGTCCGCCAAAACCCCGATCACCATCCGCGACTGCCCTTTCAATGCGCCCGGCCCTGACAATAGGCATTCACGCGCGCAGATCACAGGGGGGCATTTGATGGCGATTGTATTCGAGGCTGGAGCAGGCTGATAATTTACGCTAGGGGCCGGGCGCAATGCCACGCTATGCGTTGAAGATCGAATATGATGGCCGCCCGTTTTCCGGCTGGCAGCGTCAGGACGCCGACCCGAGCGTGCAGGCTGCGCTCGAAGCGGCATTGGCCAAGCTTGAGCCGGATCTGCCGTCTGTTGCGGCGGCCGGACGGACAGATGCAGGTGTGCATGCATGGGGCCAGGTTGCGCATTGTGATATGGCACGCGACTGGGATCCGTTCCGCCTCGCCGAGGCGTTGAATTACCATCTCAAGCCGGCGCCAATTGCGATCCGGGCGGTAGGTTTGGTGGAAGGTGATTGGCATGCCCGGTTTACAGCACAGGGGCGGCGGTATCTTTACGTGATTGCCAATCGGCGCGCGCCTTTGTCGTTGGAGGCGGGCAAGGCCTGGTTGGTGAAAGGCGCGCTGGAGGTGGAGCCGATGCGACGGGCTGCGCGGTTTTTGATTGGGCGGCATGATTTTACCACGTTCCGAGCTGCGCTTTGCCAGGCTAAGAGTCCGGTAAAGACCTTGGACGCCGTGGATATTGACGAGTTTACAGGGCCCGGCGGGGCGCGATTTGAATTTCGCCTGCGGGCGCGGTCGTTCTTGCATAGCCAGGTACGCTCGATTGTCGGCACACTGGAGCGGGTCGGCGCTGGCAAGTGGCAGCCCGAAGATGTAGGCCGTGCGCTTGCAGCGCAAGACAGGGCGGCATGCGGACCGGTTGCCCCGCCCGATGGTTTGTACCTGACGGATGTTGACTATCCAGACGACCCATTTGAGTGATGAGGGGCCGGACGCGCGACCTCAGGCCCCCAAAGGGAGCCACCGGCCGCGCGTGCTGCCGCGGATCACTCCGAACCGGGCGCTCACGCAGAGGTGTGGCAGCCCAGGCTGCAAGTGTGGTCTAAAGCCGAAGCGGCAATTGGTGGAGGCGGCATGGAACGGGCAATCCCCCTGGTGCGCGATGTTGTATTGGTGGGTGGCGGGCATGCGCATGCGCTTGTCCTGCGCAACTGGGGCATAGCGCCTGTACCGGGTGCGCGACTGACGGTGGTCCATCCCGGCCCAAGCGCGCCCTATTCCGGCATGTTGCCTGGCCATATCGCCGGCCATTACCCGCGCGCATCGCTTGAGCTGGATATCGTGCGCTTGGCGCGTTTCGCCAGCGCGCGGCTGATTGTCGGCGCGGTCACAGCGCTTGATCCGCAGGCCAAGACGCTCACCCTGCCGGGGCGGGGCGCGCTTGCCTATGACATTTTATCACTTGATGTGGGCGTCAGCGCCGAGATGCCTGAAATTCCAGGCTTCACGGCCCATGCCCTGCCGGCAAAACCGCTTGATAGACTGGCCGATGGCTGGTCCCGATTCACTGCCAGCGCGCCGGATGGGGCTGAGATTGCCATCATTGGTGGCGGTGTTGCCGGGGCCGAACTGGCCATGGCCGCCCGTCACCGGCTGGCCCATGTCTCCGCACGGGTCACCTTGATCGAACGTGGCCAGGCGCTTGGAGCGTTGCGCAAGCGTGTTGCCCAATCCCTGCGTCGGTCCCTGGATGAGGCGGGCATTGTTGTGATCGAAGGCGCGGAAGTGGCTGCGATTGACGCCCATGCGATCACACTGCGCGACGGGCGCCAACTGCCGTCGGATTGCACAATCGGGGCAGCGGGCGCGCGCCCGCATTCTTGGATCGCAGCCAGCGGGCTCGACTGCGAGGCCGGGTTTCTGCGCGTCGATGCGACGCTTCGCGCGCTGGATGACCGGTCTATCTACGGCGCTGGCGACTGCGTGCATCTGATCCACGCGCCACGGCCCAAAGCCGGTGTCTTTGCAGTCCGCGCAGCACCGGTACTTGCCCATAACCTGCGTGCCGATCTGACCGGGCAACCGCGACGGCGATTTGAACCGCAGGGCGACTACCTCAAACTCGTTTCACTCGGACGCAAGGCCGCCTTGGGGGAAAAGTCTGGCCTATTGGTGAAAGGTGACTGGGTCTGGCGCTGGAAGGACGGGATCGACCGGCGCTTCATGGACCGGCTGACCGACCTACCGTCGATGCCTGCACGGGCCGTTCCGGCACAGGCGGCTCGTGGCGTGGCCGCGGCCCTGGCAGGACCCGCGCCCTGCGGCGGATGTGGTGCAAAGATCGGACCGGGTGCGCTGGCTGAGACGCTGGCCGCCCTACCTGCGTCGCGGCGCACCGATATCGCGCTTGGGCCTGGCGATGACAGCGCGATCCTAGCCATCGGCGAGGGCCGCCAAGTGATCAGCACCGACCATCTGCGCGGCTTCGCGGAGGATCCGGTGCTTGTGACCCGCACAGCGATGTTTCACGCGATGGGTGATGTCTGGGCCATGGGGGCTGAACCACAGGCCGCTCTTTTGCAGATCACCCTGCCCCAGCAGAGCGATGAGCTGGCGCGCCGCAGCCTGAACGAAATTATGAAAACCGCGCATCAGACCGTTGCGGAAACCGGCGCGGAAATTGTTGGCGGCCATTCCAGCATGGGAGCCGAGCTGCAAATCGGCGTCACAGTTACGGGCATGCTGAAGGGGCCAGCCACAGGCCTATCTGGCGCGCAGCCTGGTGATGCGCTGATCCTCACCCGCGGGATCGGATCAGGCGTGATCCTGGCCGCTGAGATGGCCAACCGCGCCGCTGGCCCGGATGTCGTGGCGCTTTGGTCGCTTTTGGGGCAGCCGCAGGGCAGCGCCGCCGCCATCCTTGTTCAAGCCGCACATGCGATGACGGATGTGACGGGCTTCGGGCTGGCGGGCCATTTATGGGAGATATGCGCTGCCTCTGGATTTGGCGCGGAGCTGTCCTTGACCGATATCCCGCTATTGTGCGGCGCCAAAGCGCTCGCTGAACAGGGAATCTCTGCGACGCTTCTGCCACAAAATCGCGCTTACCTGGCGAGCCGGATACGCGGCAAAGAAGCGCCATGGTCCGATCTCCTGTTCGACCCGCAAACCGCCGGTGGTCTGCTGGCCGCGATACCTGGCGACGCCGCTGACAAATGCGTGGCAGCGCTACGGGCCGCCGGTCATGATGCGGCACAAATCGGCCGGATCACAGACAGCGCCCCAAATATTACGCGGCTCTGATCCAGGCTGCAATTTGGCCAGCCAGATCGCTCAGCGCAGGCGCGTCAAGCGAGCCAGTCTCAAAACGGGCCAGCACTGCGCCGGTATCTGCGGTGCGCAGCCGCGCATAGGCCGGGTCATAGTGGCGCCGAACCAGACCCTCGGCCACAGCCTCTATAGCCCCTGCGCGGGCTTGCGCCAGCCAGCCATCAACCGCGTCATGCCCGACAAAGGCGCGCAATTTATCGAGCCGTTCGGCCAGTGCCGCGCAATCCTCAGCCAAATCGGCGTAGCGCTGTGCCAGGTAACGCGCCCGCGCGGCAACCGGCGCATCAATGATCAACCGTGGTGCGGCGCGCATCGCCGCCCAAAGCGCAGGTGGTAGGCGCAGCTCTCCGATGCGGGCGCTTTCAGCCTCAATCAGCACGGGCCGCGCCGGATCAAGTGCCAATAGCTGCGCGGCAAGCGCGGATTCGAATGCCTTCTGGGCTGGCTGCGGTCCATCCACATCGCCCAATGCCGACCCGCGATGGCACGCCAGCCCCTCCAGGTCGATGACCTGAACATCACGTGCCGCCAAAAGGTGCAAAAGTTCGGTCTTTGCCGAGCCTGTATATCCGTCCAACCGCAAGACCTTATAGGTCAGATCACACTCATAGAGCATCGACACCACCGCCCGCCTGTAGCTGCGATAGCCGCCCTCTAATTGCTGCGTGCGCCAACCGATCTGGCCCAGAATAGTCGCAAAAGACCCGGACCGCTGACCGCCCCGCCAGCAATAGACCATCGGTTGCCAAGCGCCGTCTTTGTCCATCAACGCCCGCTCGATATGGGCCGCAGAATTACGCGCCACCAAAGCCGCGCCGATCTTGCGCGCTTTGAACGGGCTCTCGCGCGTGTAGATCGTGCCGACCAGTGCACGTTCTTCGTCCGACA
This sequence comes from Pseudomonadota bacterium, assembly GCA_039191215.1. Taxonomy (GTDB): domain Bacteria; phylum Pseudomonadota; class Alphaproteobacteria; order Rhodobacterales; family Rhodobacteraceae; genus HKCCE3408. Next base: position 32,456 of record JBCCXT010000034.1, on the reverse strand, counting down.
GCACCGGCAGGTTGATCGCAGCCGGGATATGGTCTTCGGCGAATTCCGCCGGGCTGCGAACATCGATCAGCGTGTCAAACCCATCCCAAGGAGGCGCGGCCAGATCGATCAGAGCTTCTGCCCTTTCATATGTCGAAGCCGCTGGATGAGGCTCGACGTATCCCACCGACCCCCGCCAAGCTGCTGCACTTCTGCATAAAACTGATCGACCATCGCGGTCACCGGCAGCGACAGGCCAAGCGCCTTGGCCTGACCCAACGCGATGCCGAGGTCTTTGCGCATCCAATCGACGGCAAAGCCATGGTCGAATTCGTTATCGATCATGGTGCCCGCCCGGTTGGCCAATTGCCACGACCCACCTGCGCCCTTGGCTACCAAATTGGCGACCTTTTTAGCGTCCAAGCCAGCCTCCATGGCCATGAAAAGCCCCTCAGAGATCGACTGCACAGCACCGGCAATGCAGACTTGGTTGATCATCTTGACCAATTGGCCCGAGCCGGTTGGTCCAAAAAGTACGATGGCTTTGGCATAGGCGTCGATGATTGGCTCAACGGTCGCGAAATGGGCATCTTGTCCGCCGCACATGATCGCAAGTTGACCGTTTTCCGCACCGGCCTGGCCGCCAGAGACGGGCGCATCCACCCAGCCGATACCTTGGGCCGCTGCGGCCTCTGCCAGCTCCTGCGTGACAATCGCCGACACAGTCGTGTGATCGACAAAAATGGCACCCGGCGACATGCTAGCCAAAGCGCCACCATCGCCGATGACCACGCTGCGTAAATCATCGTCATTGCCGACGCAGGCGAAAACCAAATCGGCACCTGCTGTGGCGTCTGCAGGACGGGCAGCACTGGCGCCGCCATATTGCACGACCCAAGCCTCCGATTTGGCAGCCGTGCGGTTATAGACCGTGACATCATGGCCTGCGTTTTGCAGATGGCCGGCCATGGGAAAGCCCATGACACCCAGTCCCAGAAATGCCAGTTTTGCCATTGCCTGTCTCCTAAGCGGCGCGGATCAGCCGCACAGGTAGCAGCCCGCGACGGGCCGGGCCAGAGGGCGGTGTCAGATCTTGCTAAAGCACCAAAAGATGCGCCAGCCGGACCCGGTAGGGATTTGGGGGCGCGGGGGCACGGCCCCCGCAAAGGCCCGATCCGGCCTCAGGATCGCGGGCGAGCGGGGGCTCGATGCCCCCCGAGGCCGCTCCGCCCCTGCATCGCACGGGCATCACCAGCGCACAGCTATCCCCTGGGTCATTCACCGTTATGCCAAAGTTGTCCGCCGATCTATCCCCAATTTATCGATTCAGCGGCGCCCTTCGAAGGCGCGCAATCCGATCCCAGCTTCCTCCAGGCTTGCGCGCACTGCGCGTGCAATGGCCAAGGCCGTTGGCCCGTCCCCATGCAGACAGATTGTGTCAATCGCTGCTGGAATATGCGCGCCGCTTTCGGTGATGATGGCGCCCGCTTGGACCATTGCGGCAATCCGCGGGCCTGCGGTCGCGGCGTCATGGATCACTGCACCCGGCAACCGCCGATCCACTAGCGTGGCGTCGTCGTTATAGGCCCGGTCGGCAAATATCTCACCAGCCCAAAAGCAGCCGAGCGCGCGTACCGCGGCCTCCTGTTGGGTCGCCGCCAGCACCATGATGATGATGTCAGGATCGACCGACAATGCCGCTCCATAGGCAGCCTTGGCCAGCTCAACATCTTCAGAAGACATGTTACCCAGCGCCCCGTGCAGCTTTAGATGGCGTACCGACCCGCCGGCCGCGCGGGCCATGGCTTGGGCAGCACCCAACTGATATCGCACAAGATTTCCCACCGCATCCAAGCTTATCTGCATCCGGCGACGGCCAAAGCCTTGCAGGTCGGGCAAACCGGGATGGGCGCCAATTCCAACGCCCTCCGCCACAGCGGTCGCCATGGCACCGGCCATCACGTCGGGGTCTCCGGCATGAAACCCGCAGGCAATATTGGCCGAGGTCACGATCTGCAAAAGCTCTGCATCCGCCCCCATGATCCAAGGCCCAAAACTCTCACCCATATCGGCATTCAGATCGACACTGACGCTCATTTTCCGTCCTCCTCCTCTGTCCCCGTCACGGCACCGCCAATAAGCTGCAAGCTCAGAAGATCGGCAATCTCATTGGGATCGCGCACTAAGGGTCTCGCGTGCAGCGAAACCGGCGCGCGCTCTGCCAGCAGCGCCTCGTCGATGGTGATCCATCGAAAGCTCAGCGGCGCACCGGCAGGCGCTTGCGCGACCCATGGCAGATCTGCAGGCAGAACCGTTGCAATCCTTGGATAGCCGCCGGCTGTTTGCGCTTCGGCCATCAAGATCACTGGCACACCGTCGCCGGTGATTTGCACATCACCCGGCTGGGTGATCTCTGAAAGCACAGTCAGCCCACCCTCCAACGCAAAGCCTGAACCCTCAAATGCCAGACGCACCGCCTGGCGATTACTGCGTGGATCCCGTTTGAAGGCGGTTTTGGCCAACCGGCCACACAATTCCGCGCCAAAATCGTCGCTCTGCGCCGTCGGTAACAGCCGAATAACCCCACCGGCAAATCGCGGCTTTGGCGTCAGGACACGGCCAACGGGTCCGCCTGGGCTAGAACCAGCCTCAAGTACATCGCCCGCAACAACCAGGCCACCCAGCGCCGCAGCAATATGGGCGCTGCGCCCGCCCATACGCTGGCGCGCGTCGATCCCGCCGCCCAGATGCAAATAGCCGTAGCTACCGGCCGTGACCGGTCCGATTTCCAATTGCGCACCGGCAGGGACCTGATGGCTTGCCGACCACAAAAGCAGCTGTCCGTTCAGGCGCGCGCGCATCGGCGCGCCGGTCAAAGCAATACGTATGTCTGCTTGCGCTTCGAAGACCCCGCACATGCCGGCCATTTCAAGCGCGGCAAGACCGGGCGCTTGGCCCAGAAGTGCCGCGCCCTCGGCCAAAGCCAGCCGGTCCATCGCGCCACCACGGCCCAGCCCGATGGCCAAATGCCCCGGCCTGCCCAAATCCTGCACGCTCAGCCCCGGCCCGGCGGACACGACACGCAAACTCATGGCATCGGCTCCGCCGTGGCGCCGCCATCAGGGTCCCCTGACTGCAAAAGTGCGGCCATATCGTCCTCGCGCACGGCCGGAAAACAAAGCTCGTCGCCCGGTCGCAGCGGCGCGGCTTGTGCCGGATCGTCAGGCCGGAAGGTTTTGAAGGCCGACTGCCCGACATGGCGCCAGCCTGTCGGGCCGGGCGCTGTGAACAAAACAAGTTGCCGGATGGCAAGCAGCAGCGCGCCGGCCGGCACGCGCGGCGCAAGCTCGGTGCGACGGGACAGATCCCATATGGCATCCAGCTCACCCAGATACGGCTGGCCGGGGGCAAATCCCAAGGTCAGCACCCGCACACGCGCCGCGCTGAGCATCTCGATCGCAGCGGTTTCGTCTAGGCCGGCATGCGCGGCAGCATCTGCCAGATCAGGCGCCAACTGGCCGCCCCAAGCGCAGGGAATACGCCATAGCTTGCGGCCTGTTGGCAAAGGTTCGGAGAGCCAATCCCGCGCCCGCACCAGTGCCGCGGCGCGCTCTGCCACATCGCGCGGATCGGCGACCTGCACATCGATGCGCAAAAAGGCCGATGCCAGCGCGGTTGACGTCTCCGCGACGCCCGGCCAGGCCTCTGCCTCTGCAGCCGCACGAAAGGCTAAGGCGGCGCGGTTGGCAGGCTCGGAAAGGCGGTCGGAAAAGCGGACAAGCACGCCCGTTACCCCCATCAGCCGAATGTGCGGAAAGCTTTCCATCGGGCCTATCCTTGCCAAGCTCGTGCGCCGCTGTCCACCGGGCCCGAGCCGCGTTGCGGCGACCGCGCCGACGAACGCTCCCGCAAGGGGGCATGAGGAGGCGCGACTAGCTTGACAGGGAAGCGCGGCGGTTCACCACCATCCGGCGGCCGAAAGCCAAAAGGAACAGCATAGTAAAGACCAAAATGATGGTCGGCGCGGGCGCGGCGTCGATCAGGAATGACAGATACGTCCCGCTCAACATCGCAACCGCCGAAACCAGAACCGACAAAACCATCATGGCACCGAAGCTGCGCGCAACTAAGAAGGCTGTCGCCCCGGGTGCGATGAGCAACCCGACGGCCAGAATCAGGCCAGCCGCCGACAAAACCGCAACGACAGTCAGCGCAATCGCGGCAAGCAATCCGTAGTGCAACCAGCCGACGGCCAATCCCGCGGCCCGCGCCTGGGCGGGATCAAACGCGTGCAGCAACAGATCGCGCCAGAACAGACCTATGCCACCCGCGATAACGACCGAAATGATCCCGGCCCGCCAAAGCTCATCAGGTGCGACACCCAGCATGTTGCCAAAAAGAATGTGATCGAGATGCACATTTGTCTCGACCGAGACATAAAGCACGATCCCCAGCCCAAACATCCCCGAAAAAACAACCCCCATCACGGTGTCTTCTTTGACCCGTGCATTGTCGGCAATAAAGCCCGTTGCCACGGCACATAACATGCCCGCGCCAAACGCACCCAATAAAAGAGGCCAGCCTGCGATATAGGCCAATACGATCCCGGGCAGGACAGAATGGCTGATCGCATCACCCATCAGGGCCCAGCCTTTCAGCACCAAAAACGCGCTCAGCAGAGCGGTCGGCAACGACACGATCGCCGCGATTAGAAAAGCGCGCTGCATGAACGCAAACTGAAACGGCAACAAGAGCTCTTCAAACATGTGCTAAGCCTCTGCCGCTTCGGCCGCAGCCGTCGCGCGCTGCGCGCGCTTGCGATTGGCAAGGATGCCGTGTTTCGGGGCGGCGACAAAGGCTGCCAGAAATAGCAAAGTCTGCAGAACCACGATGATCCCGCCGGTCGCCCCATCGAGAAAATAGCTGGCATAAGCGCCGACAAAACTCGTCCCTGCACCGATCACAACCGAAACCGCGATCAATCGCGGAAATCGGTCGGTCAGCAGATACGCCGTGGCCCCCGGCGTCACGACCATCGCGATCACCAAAAAGGCGCCAACCGTCTGCATCGCGGCCACCACCGAGGCCGATAGCAGCGTAAAAAAAAGCGCGCGCAAGAGGCGGGGGTTCAGACCTACTGATCTGGCATGGGTTTCGTCGAAGAACGCCACCATGATGTCGCGCCATTTCAGCAGCAAAATCGCCAACGAGACAAAGCCGATGATCGCCAGCTGCAAGATATCGGATGGCGACACCGCCAGGATGTTGCCCATCACGATGGTTTGGACGGAAACCGATACCGGGAAAACCGAAACCAGAAATAGGCCCAGGCCGAAAAAGCTGGTGAAGATCAGACCGATCACCACGTCCGTTTTCAGGCCAGATCGCTCCTGCAGCGTCAGCATGCCGATCGCGGCCAACCCGCCCGCCAAGAATGCCCCAAGCGCAAATGGCAGACCCAATAGATAGGCCCCGGCAACGCCTGGAACGACGGAATGCGCCAAGGCATCTCCGATCAGTGACCAGCCTTTAAGCGTCAGAAAAGCCGACAGAAAAGCGCACACTGCACCGACCAGTGACGAAACCCACATCGCATTGAGCATGTAGCTATAGGTGAAGGGTTCCAGCCAAGTCATGCCCGATCATAAGCCCTCAGGTCGTGGCGGATTTTGGCGTCGGTCCACCACTCTGCGTCCGGCCGTTTCGGGTGACGAGGCGCCGCTTTGCGATATGCGGCAGGTCGGATCTTTGCGCTCGTTCATTTATCGTCCCGTTCGCCGTATTCCACGAAAGGCCGTTCGTCATCGGTCAGGATGGTGATCTCGCGCGTGTCGTCGTCATCATGCAGATCATGACCGCCGAGCGTGAAGCGGCGCAGCACACCGCCGAAGGCCAATTGGAGGTTGTCGCGGGTAAATGTCGTCTCGGTCGGCCCGGAGGCGAGGACCGTGCCTTTGACAAAAATCGTACGGTCACAGAAGGTCGGCACAGAGCCCAGATTATGGGTTGAGACCAGCATGACCCGGCCTTCTGCGCGCAATTCGCCCAAAAGCTTTACGATTTCCTCTTCGGTGGTGACGTCGACGCCCGTAAACGGCTCATCGAGCAAGATCACCTGTCCGTCCTGCGCTAAGGCTCGGGCAAGAAAAACGCGTTTTCGCTGGCCGCCGGATAGCTCACCGATCTGACGGGTGCGAAACGCTGCCATGCCGACACGGTCGAGTGCGGCGCCAACCGCCTCGTGGTCACGCGTGCGCGGCCGCCGCATTAGTTTCATATGCCCATAGCGGCCCATCATAACCACGTCTTCGACGAGAACCGGAAAATCCCAGTCGACCTCTTCGGCCTGGGGTACATAGGCAACAAGGTTCTGGCGCAACGCCTTTGCTACGGGCAGGCCGAGCACACGGATTTCCCCTTGTGCGGCTGGGACAAAACCCATGATTGCTTTGAAGAGTGTCGATTTTCCCGCACCGTTCACGCCGACAAGTGCGGTCACAGAGCCGCGCGGCACTTCAAAACTTGCGTCATGGAGCGCAGTGACGCCATTGCGGTACGTCACGCTCAGCTGGGCCGCGTAGATACCGGGCACAGGTGGTTTCTGCTCAGGGGGCATCGAACCCCCATCGCAGAACGGATCGCGGCACGATCCGGGCGCCTGGCATTTGGCCGCGTTCCATCAGTCGAGGCCGTAGCCCGCAACTATGGTCTCAGACGTGACGCGAAGCAGGTCGAGATAACTCGGCACCGGGCCGTCTTCGACAGAAAGACTATCGACGTAAAGCACACCGCCAAACGACGCGCCGGTTTCGCGTGCCACTTGTTCGGCCGGGGCGGAGGAGACAGTCGATTCGCAAAACACGACCGGGATATCATGTGTTCGCACGGTATCGATCACGCTGCGGACTTGTTGCGGTGTGCCGATCTGATCGGCATTCATCGGCCAGAGGTAGAGTTCTTTCATGCCGAAATCGCGCGCGAGGTAACTGAAGGCGCCCTCGCAGCTTGCCAGCCAGCGTTCGGTCTCTGGGATCTCGGACATCGCAGCGCGCAGCGGCCCGACGGCCTCGCGAAGTTCTTCGGCGTAGCGTTGCGCATTTGCATTGTAAACTTCTGCATTCGCAGGATCAGCTTCGGCCAAGGCTGCGGCAATATTGTCGACGTAAATGAGCGCATTGCCCAAGCTCATCCAGGCATGCGGATTGGGCAGGCCCTCATACGCACCGCTGGCAATGGCAATCGGATCAATGCCTTCAGACACGGTGACGGACGGCACATCACCGAGATTGGCGAGGAATTGCTCAAACCACAATTCCAGGTTCATCCCGTTCCACAAGATGAGATCGGCCTCAGACGCGCGCAGAATGTCGCGCGGCGTGGGTTCATAGCCGTGGATTTCTGCGCCCGGCCGGGTGATCGAGACAACATCAGCTGCATCACCTGCAACGTTTTGGGCCATATCGGCCAGGACCGTGAAGGTCGTTGCGACGACAAGCCTGTCCTGGGCCACGGCATCAAGCGGCAGGGCAGCGAAAAAAGCGAAAGCAAGGGCGGACACGCGCATGCGGGAAGTTCCTTTGACGAAGTCAGTGGCTCTCTTTTTGCGAACCATTCGCAGTTTGTCAACTGGAATGAGAATAGCTCGCAACATTGTGTACGCGCGGACTCGCCTGGCCCGGAAACACTGTCAGGAAAGTCCCGGGTCAACGCCGCCTTTGGGGTGCAATTATCCCTAGATTAACCAGTTTGAGTATGAATAAGCCGGGCATGATTTGCTTTGAAGCTGGGCGCCGCATAGCGTGCGAGGATACGCCACAGCGTAAGGAGGCCGCGCTATGGACGACCCCAAACTTTCCGGCGTGATTACTCCGCTGCTGACGCCATTCAACGCCGATGGCAGCATCGCTACCCGGCTCTACACCGCGCATGCGGCCCGATGCTTGGCCGATGGCAGCAGCTTCCTGTCGCCTTTCGGCACAACTGGAGAAGCGGCCAGTGTGCCGGTCGCGGCACGAACGAAGGCATTGGAGGAGCTGGTGAGCAAGAATGCCGCGCGACCAGACCAGCTAATCCCCGGAACCGGGCTGACATCTTTGGCTGATACGGTTGCGCTGACCCGCCTGGCTTTGGCCGTGGGTGCGCGCGCGGTTATGATTTTGCCGCCGTATTTCTATCGCGATGCCGAAGATGAAGGCCTGTATCGCTATATGGCGCAGCTCATCGAGGATGTCGGCAGCGATCATCTTCGGATTATTTTGTACAACATCCCACAGAATACCGGGCTTGGTTTCAGCCCGGCTTTAACCCGGCGTCTGTCGCTGGATTATCCCGGCATCATAGCGGGTTACAAGGATAGCTCCGGCCAATGGGGCCACACCGTGCAGATCTTGCGCGCCGCACCCGGGCTGGCGATCTTCCCGGGATCGGAGAGCTTTCTGCCGCAGGCCATGGCAGCCGGTGGTGCGGGCTGCATCTCGGCCAGCTGCAACGTCAATCTGCCCGCGATCCGAGCGCTTTATGATGCACTCCTTGAGGGGAGCGACGGTGAGGCCAAGGACCTGTCACTTGAGGTCAACCATGTCCGCAAAGCATTGGCCTCAGCAGGTCTGATCACGGCCTCCAAGGCCATTATTGCGACGCGAACGAATGAGCCAGACTGGCGCCGTTGCCTGCCCCCCCTGCGCGACGCGCCGGCAGAACTGACGCCAGCGCTAGCAGCGATCGCCGAGGGTCAAAGGTCCGCGATCAGCGCCACGTAACGCGCCACCACCGCCTCTTTTGAGAACCGTGCCGCAAGCGTGTCGCGCGCGCCCGCGCTGAGCGTGTAGCCGAGCCGCTGGTCGCGTTCCAAACGCTCCAAAGCCACACGCATCGCGGCTGGTTCATCGACCGGCACAATCAGACAATCGCGGCCGTCTTGGGCATACCAATTCGGGCCGTTAGTGGCTGTGGTGACCGACGGCGTGCCGGTATGCCAGGCCTCAATCAGAGCATTGCCCAAAGGTTCATCGCGCGATGGCATAACAAAAGCATCAGCCGCGGCGACGTAATCCATCGGCTCGCGCACCCAGCCGACAAAGCGCGTGCGTTCCGCAAGACCTGTCTGGGCCACCTGTGCCTCAAGCGACGACCTTTCTGCGCCGTCGCCTAACAGCCAAAGCCACGCATCTGGCAGATCGGCCACCGCGCGGACCAAGGTATCGAGGCCCTTATTGACCTCAAACCTGGCACTGCCGCAGATCAAAAAGGCGTCCTCGGGCGTGTTCAGTGCGGCACGGGCGATCGGCGCAGGCTTATGCGGACGCGCGAAGTTGGAGATCACCTCGATCCGGCCGGGATGGCCCAAGCGCTCGACATGGGATGCAATGTCGGGGTTGTTGCAGATAACCGCGTCGATATGGCGAAAATGGCGCAGATGGCCGGGATAGTCGCCCAGCCGGACAAGCTTTGCCGCCGGCGACTTTGCAGGGATCAGGCCCGCCGCTGGCGCGCGCCAGGCCAAAATTGCATCCGCCGCGAAGCGATCAATCGCGCGATGCAGGCGCCTGCGCGCCCAAGCGCCGCGGGGCGTATGGCGCAGAAACGGCCCGGTATGAACCGGACCCAATCCGGCAACGTCGGCTGCGAAGTCTTGGCCCGGCCGCACCGCAAATGCTTGGCTCAGGCCAGCTTCGGCAAAAGCGCGGGACAGGGTGACAAAGAACCGCTCCGTCCCGCCATCGCGGCCCATCTGGATGTGAAACAGCCTCACCGTTGGCGCAGGCGCCGAAGATGCAGGCCGGCAGCATAGCTGGCCTGGTAGCGCATTCCTGTCCAGGCCCGCATCAGTGCTGTGCGCGGATCGCCCCTTGTTGCGGAGCGCCGGGCCTCGCCAACCGTTCCTTCACTGGTGTCTTGCTTGCCCATGGCAACCGGCAGCGGGTCGACCTGCACGATCGCGAGTCGTTTTTCCCAGAAGAATTTGTGGTCCTCGTCAATGGGTCGGAAAAACGGCTGCGATAGACGCAGGAGGCGATGGGCCGCTTCCGCGCGGATTGCATAAGCCAGCGTGGTCGAGGGCACACGGTAGGGCGTGCCCAGACGCAGACCCGGCGCCAAAGACCGTTCGTGCAATAGCGTCACATCGTGGCGAAACGAAAATAGTTTAGCAATATCCCAGGTTCCGTCATCTGCCGCCAGCGCGCGCAATGTGGCCGGTAAATCGCCGCTAATTCGGATGTCATCTTCAAGGACCACGCCGCCAGGCTGCCCTGATGCACGGATCGCTGCCCATGCCCGCAAATGGCTAAGGTAGCAGCCGATTTCAGGGCCAGTTAAAGGGTGCCTTGCATAGCGGCGATTGGCTTTGCCGTCATAAACCGCGGCGACCTCTTCGGCGCTTAGGAGCCGGCCATTGACGGCCGGAATGCGCTGCCAGCTTGTCCCGGCGCGTGCCAATTCCGCCGTGGCCGCCTCGAGCCGTGCTCGGTCCTTGTCAAGATTGATCAGATAGACTGGCCAGTCCATCATCGCCTTCCCCATCTCACTGCGTCGCTTCCTATCAGCCTGTTTGCGGCATGGCCACAGCGCGGCCCGCCCCTTGCACGCCCGGGCGGCTGTGATAGCCAGCACAGCATGGAGAACCGCAATTCCACTCAAACTCGGGCCCTGCTGAAGGAGGCCTTTCTCGCCGGCGTCGCGGCCGCGGACCCAGCACAGGCTGTCAGGCGCGCGCTGGCCGATGAGCCGTTAGAGCGCGGTGGTCAGTGGCACATTATCGCACTTGGCAAAGCCGCACCCGCGATGGCGCAGGCCGCGCTTGAAATCATCCCGTCCGCGCCCGCGCTTGTGGTCACCAATCACGAAAATGCGGGCCCCGTCTCCGGTGCAGTGGTCTATGCCGCGGGCCATCCCGTCCCGGATGAGCCGGGATTGCTGGCGGGGCAGGCAGTCCTGGCAAAACTCGACAAGCTTGGTGTATCAGACCGGCTCCTGGCGCTGATCTCAGGCGGTGCTTCAGCGCTTGTGCCGACACCTGCGCCGGGCCTGACCCTGGCCGACAAAATGGCTGTGCACGCCCAGCTTTTGGTCTCGGGCCTAGATATTACGGCAATGAATTTGGTGCGCCAAAATCTCTCCGAGCTGAAAGGCGGCGGGTTGCTGCGTCATGCCGAACCCGCCTCTGTGCGTTCACTGATCCTGTCAGACGTGCTGGGGGACGATTTGCGCGCCATCGGCAGTGGGCCAAGCGTCGGCCCCATTGGCAGCGCCAGCGATGCAAGGGCCTTGCTGCAGGATGCCGGGCTTTGGCCTGATCTGCCACAGGCTGTAAAAGACGTTCTCAGCCAGGATGTTACCCAAGCACCGCTGCCGCCAAGCACGGCCACGTTAATTGGCTCCAACCGGCTGTCACTATCGGCCATGGCCGAGGCCGCCGGCGCGAAGATATCACCTGCCGATCTGGTGGGCGACGTGGCCGATGCAGCCGCCCAGATCGTTGCCGAGGCGCAAACCCTCCGCCCTGGAACAGCCCTAGCATTTGGCGGTGAGACCACTGTCAAACTGACTGGAGAGGGCCTGGGCGGGCGCAACCAGGAACTGGCCTTGCGCGTCGCGTCCGAGGCCGCCGCCCAGGGGCTGGACGGGCCGTGGTGGTTTCTGTCCGGCGGGACCGATGGCCGCGACGGGCCGACCGATGCAGCCGGCGGGCTGGTCGATCACAAAACCCTCGACCGGTTGAGCAGTGCTGGACAACGGATCGAGGATGTGCTGGCCGACAACGCCTCTTATAACGCGCTTAAGGCTACAGACGATCTTCTGGTCACCGGGCCCACGGGCACCAACGTCGCGGACCTGCAGCTCTTTTTGCGTGGTCCCTATCCTGGCTGAAGCGAGAAAAAAGAGCCTTGCGCCAAACTCCGCATCCCTGCCAGGCGGCGGTCTAAGACCCGCCACAATCAGCCCTAAAGTCAGACTTCGTATGCAATGGGGCGTGAAAAGCAATGGCCAATCTGTTCGAGATGCTGACTGCCTTCTTCGGGCAATTTGTCGACGTTTTGCAATTTCCGTTCGACCCGCGCCATCGCGTCTTTTGGCTCTATATCGCGACCTCGATTATCGCGGCCTGGTTTGTTTATCGCGCCATTAAACGCCGCGGCAGCCACGCAACGGACCTAGATGCTGACGCGGCCAGCGGCTCGTTTCTACAATTCCTGTTTCCTAAGCGGGTCTGGTCGCACCCTTCCGCCTGGCTCGACCTGCGCTATGCGCTGTTTCACAAGACCGTCTCCAACGCGTTGATGATCAGCGTGACGGCAGTGGCAGTGGTCATCGGATATCATACCGCTTCCGGCGGTGCGCCGTTTTCCGAGATTTTGCACGGCAGCCAACCGGCCAGCTTGGGCGGCTGGGGTATCGCGGTTGTCTTCATGATCGTGAATATGCTGATCCTCGATCTCATCGCTTGGACGCTGCACTATCTCCAACACCGCGTGCCGCTTTTGTGGCAGTTCCACAAGGTGCACCATTCCGCCGAAGTTATGCACCCGATCTCCAACTATCGCGAACACCCGATCGATAACCTGACCTATTCGTTTTTCACCGGTTTGGGCTATGGGATGATCTATGCGCTGGCCGTGCGCGTCTTTGGCATGGTCCCGTCCGCGCCGTCGCTCTTCGGCGTGCCGATCTTGATGTTTCTGTTCAATGTCACGGCCTATAATTTGCGCCACAGCCACGTCTGGCTGCGCTGGCCGGGGCGGTGGTCGGCGATCTTCCCGTCGCCTGCACACCACCATGTGCACCATTCCTGCCACCCCGACCACATCGACAAGAACTTTGCTTTCATGTTCCCGCTTTGGGACGTCGTCTTTGGCACCTACACAATGCCCGACGATAACCGTGACGTGAAATTCGGGGTGCCGGAACATGACGGGCGCGACTTAGACAGCGTTTGGCGGCTTTACTGGGTGCCATTCCGCGATGCCTATCGACTTTTTGCGCGGAAAAAACGGCAAGATGAGGCGGTGGAAACTGCCCAGACCCCGGCCGAGTAATTGCACGCGCAAGGATTGGACGACCCAATTTAACTTGGCCGAAACCCCAGCCATGTGACACCCGCGCCGTCTTAGAATGAGGTGCAGGAATGCGTGCTTTGCTGGTTGCATGGCTCTTGGCGCTGTTGCCAGGGGGGCTCGTGGCGCAAAGCGACCTGCGCGTCATCTTCAACGAATTTCGACCCTACCAATATGTCGACGATGCTGGCCAGCCGGCCGGATACGGTGTCGAATTGGTCCAGGCGCTGGCTGCGCGCATCGGCGCGGAGATTGAATTTATCGTTGTTGCCAATCCCGCAGAGGTGGTCGCGGCACTACAAAGCGGCGCCGCCGATCTGACACCTGTCCTGGTGCAAGACCCCGGGCGCGAGGATGCGGTGATCTTCTCGGTTGCCCACGAAACGATTATCATTCGCCTCTATGCGCTGCGCCGCAACGCCAGCCAGGTTCGCGAAAGCTGGCCCGTTGGCACGCGCGTCGGCATCTCGGAAGGCTCGTATCCCGGTGTGGTTGCCGCGCGCTTTGATCAGGCCATACCGGTAGCAACTCCGTCTAATATCGAAACGCTAAGCCGCTTGCTGACCGGAGAGATTGACGCGGCCATGTATCCCGAGATCGCGTTTCATGAAACCGTGGCGCTCTTGGATACGCGTCGGCGGTTCGAGGCGATCGGCCCTCCGCTGGACGAAGTGCCATTGCGTCTGGGCATCTCCCATCTCCGACCGGGCCTGGCTGACCGACTGAACCCGATCCTGTCCGATTTTATCGCCAGCGCCGAATATCGCGATCTGCATGACCGGACCTTGGGCGAAGAGCCTGGCATTTTCGCCACGGCGGAATTTGCCTATGCGATCGGCACAATCGCAACCCTGGTCAGCGCGGTTGCGGGCCTTTTGCTGATCCGGGCCCGGCGCAAAGCCTCGCGCGATCTGCTTAAAGCAGCAGAGCGCACCGCTTTGATCGAACGCCGCGCAGCCGACGAATTGCGCGAAAAGAACACCGCACTGGTTGCCAAAAACAAAGCCATGGAGGAGCTGATTTACGTCGTCAGCCATGATTTATCGAGCCCGCTGGTCTCCATTTCGGGCTTCGCCCGCGGCGCGATGCGGGCCCAGCACGCAGGCCAGGCAGAAAAGGCTACCCAGTTTCTGGAGCGTGTTGAGGCCAATGTCGGCTCGATGTCATCGCTGATTAAGGGCATTTTGCAGGTCAGCCATATCGGCCAGGAAACGCCGCAGCCGAAAGAGATCCAGCTCAGCGACATCGTCGCAGCGTTAGAACTGCGATTAGACGGCGTCCTGACTGCGCGCGGCATCAATCTTGTGGCCGTCTCTGATGTCACACTGGTGGTCGACCCCGACATGCTGAGCCGCGCCTTACAGAACATCGTTGAAAATGCTGCCAAATACGGCTGTGAGGCGCCTGACGCCACAATTGAAGTCGGCGCCACGACAGATCCCGGCATGGCGCGGATTTTTGTCAGCGACAGCGGGCCAGGCATCCCCGACTACCTGCAGCCGCGGGTATTTGAGATGTATCAGCGCCGCGATGATGGCAGCGCTGGCAGCGGGCTTGGTCTGACCATCGTGTCGCGCCTCATTGAAAAACTTGGTGGCTCGGTCTCTTTCACCACGTCCGATCAGGGCACTACGTTTTGGGTCCATCTGCCGGATCTGAGCCAGTCCAAAAGTCAAATCACCGCCCCGATGCAGAACACAGCGAGCTAGGCGATGTTTCGTATACTTCTGATTGAAGATAACGCCGATCACGCCATTCTTGCCTCGGCCGCGCTAAGTGAGCATGGCGCCCACATCCAGGTTGAGTGCCGCGACAGCGCCGATAGCGCCTGGATCCATCTGCAGGATGCACGAAACGGCGACGCCCTGCGGCCCAACCTCATTCTGCTGGATATTAATATGCCCGGAATGGACGGCTTCACATTGCTGCGTCGCATCAAATCTGACCCAAAGCTACGGCTGATCCCGACGATCATGCTGTCGAGCTCTGCCAATCAAAGCGATATCATGCGGGCGCTGTCTGATCACGCCAACAGCTACGTCACCAAATCGACCGACTTCACCCGGTGGGAGGCTGCGCTGCATGCCATCTGCGATTATTGGAGCACGCATGACCGTGCCTGCAATTTGGAGGAGGTCTGAGGCCATGGCGCTACTTGCTGAACCCGCGCTGCCCGATCTGCTTCCCAGCCATGTTTTGCACCTTTTGGTCGTCGAAGACGACAACGATCACTTCTTGCTGCTCGACATGCAACTGGCCGAAGAAGAACCGCGCATGCGGCTGACCCGCGCCCACAGCCTGACTGAGGCGCAAGTCCTGATCGAGCATCAAAGGTTCGATCTTGTCCTGCTTGACCTGGGATTGCCTGAATCGCGTGGCATCGCCACCGTACCCGCCGCCCGCGCCTTCATCCGGGACTGTCCAATTCTGGTTCTGACATCCGATGATGACACGATCCTAGGCCGCCAGGCGATCCATTCCGGCGCGGCCGATTTCGTCGACAAACAATCCCTCAATACAGCGGGCCTTGCTCGCCGCATCGTCTTTGCCAAAGAACGCTTCGATGCGCTGCGCAAGGTCCAGCAACGCAATGAGATGCTGCACACGCTGGTGGCGATCCTTGGCCATGATCTGAAATCACCGCCGCGGCAGATCGGCATCCTCAGCGACAGGATCGAATCTGCACTCGAACCCGACGCGCGCAATGCTGTGGCTACGCATCTCGACGCGATCCGCGGCCGCTGCGCCCATCTGCGCGATTTGATCGACGCCACAATGGCCTATGCCCGCAATGGCGCCGCGGAGGCCGCGCCTGCAGATGTGGCGCTGTCGGAGGTCATAGACCGGGTCCGCAGCGATCTCGACCCCGACACACAAGGCCGGATCAAATTGCTGCGCGATGCAACGGTTACCGCCGATCCGGCCCTTTTGTTCCACATCCTGCGCAACCTGGTTGCCAACGGGCTGAAATACTGGCGCGGCCAGCGTTCCCAAGTCACAATCACCGGCGATGCAGACCGAAGGCAATCGCGGATCACCATCTCGGATACCGGGATCGGGATTGCGCCGGACATGCTAGACCGGGTGTTTGAGCCGACCATTCGCGGCGTTGACGCGGTCGAATTCAGCGGCACGGGGTTTGGCCTGGCAATCGTGAAACTGCTGGTGGAGCTGCATGGCGGCCAGGTTTCAATCAACTCCTCATCCGGGCAGGGCACAACAGTCACGCTGTGGCTGCCCCGCACCGCCCACACCCCTGTCTAACCCCATCGGAGAGCTATTATGGATCACATTCTAGAGCCCAGCCCATCTTCGGCTCGCGTCATGGAAACCTGTCTCATCGTTGATGATGACGCCTTTGATCGCACCCAGATGAAACAGGCCATCCTGCGCCAGCGACCTGATATGCAAACCTATGAATTTGCGACCCTTTCAGAAGCACGGACATATCTGAAAACCGCCAGCGCTGACCTGATCATGCTCGACAATCGCCTACCTGACGGCCAAGGTAGTGACCTCGCGATCGAGCTGCGCGCTGACCCACGGCTCGACGACACACCAATATTTGTGATCACAGGCGACGATGTGAACGGGCTCGACCACGGCATCACAGCGCTCTCAAAAGACGAGTTGAATGCTTTCAATATCGGCGAATTGCTGGCCGAGTTTCTCAAGTCACGGCGCGTCGCGCGCAGTAGTGAAGCGGGCCGACTGATCGCAGAATTCGGCAGCGAGCTGGGCGAAAATCTCGGGCCGATTTATTCCCGCGCGATCCGCACATTGCGCACCGCGCGCGCGCAGGTCACCCGCAGCGCGCCATTTTCGGCTGTGCATGCCCTCGACGAGGTCGAAGAGATACTGGTCGCACTGGCTCGGGCATCGCGCAAAGACGGCATGCACTGAGCCCGCGGCCTAGCCCAGCCCGCCAAATGCCACCCCGGAAAGGTCCGCCATCTCACGTTTCCAGGTGGTCAGGTCTTGGGTTGTGAATTTTGACAGATGATCATGCCCGCAAGCGCGTGCCATCACCTGCATGAGCGACACAGATGCACCAAAGAAATTGGCCAATTGCTGGGCCGATTTTTCAACCACAATTCGACTGACCAGGTGCGGCTTTTGCGTCGCGATCCCGACCGGACAATTATTGGTATGGCAGGCGCGCATGCCCAAGCATCCGATGGCTTGCATCGCAGAGTTCGAAACCGCAATCGCATCGGCCCCCTTGGCCATGGCTTTGACTAAATCGGCCGGTTTGCGAAAACCGCCGGTTATGACCAGGGTCACATCCGTGCGGCCCGTTTTATCCAGATGTCGTCGTGCCCGCGCCAAGGCCGGGATTGTCGGGACAGAAATGTTATCGCGGAAGATGATCGGGGCGGCCCCTGTGCCCCCGCCGCGCCCGTCCAGGATGATGTAGTCGACACCAACCTCTAACGCGGCATCGATATCAGCCTCGATATGCTGCGCCGACAGCTTATAGCCAATCGGAATGCCGCCGGTCCGGTCTCGCACCTCATCAGCGAAGACCTTGATCTCAGCCGGCGTCGACCACTCGGGAAACCGCGGCGGTGAAATTGCCGATGTGCCAGGCTCCAGCCCCCGCACATCGGCGATCTTTCCGTGCACCTTGTTGCCGGGCAAATGCCCGCCTGTGCCGGTTTTTGCGCCCTGCCCGCCCTTGAAATGAAACGCCTGCACGTTGGCGAGCTTTTCCCAGGTAAAGCCGAACCGGGCTGAGGCCAGCTCATAGAAGTAACGCGAATTGGCGGCCTGTTCTTCCGGCAACATGCCACCTTCGCCCGAGCATATACCTGTCCCGGCAATCTCGGCACCGCGCGACAGCGCGACCTTTGCCGGCTCCGACAGCGCGCCGAAGGACATGTCTGATACAAAAATCGGTATGTCGAGGCGCAACGGCCGCTGCGCATTCGGACCGATCACAACCTCGGTGCCCACCACATCTTCGTCTAACAGAGGCGCACGGGCCAATTGCGCGGTTACGATCTGCACATCGTCCCAGCTTGGCAATTGATCGCGCGGCACACCCATCGATTCGGTGCGTCCATGATGGCCCGTCTGGCTCAAACCGTGGCGCGCGTAATGCTGGATCAGGCCGGTATGAGGCTCTTCGGCCGTGCCATGTGACGTATCGGCATAAAGCCCAAGATAGGCGTCACGGTTGAAGGGCTGGGGGTTCTTTTGCGCCCAGGCAGCGACCTCCTCGGCATCTACCCAGACGTTATCGCCTTCGATCCAGGCGCCAAATTTCGGCAGCTTCTCTTCGTTGGCGTATTCCGACACGCCCGAATCCAGCCGGTAATCCCAGTCATGCACGCCGCAGATCAGATTGTCGCCGCGCACAAAGCCATCCGACATCAGCGCACCGCGATGCAAGCATCTGCCGTAGAAAACCGAAACCGTGTCATCAAACCGCACGACAACCAAGTCGACCTCACCAACCAAGGCGTATTTCGGTTCACGATCAGGTAGACTGCTCCATTCAGCGACAGATACTTTTTTCATAGCTCGAATCCTCTTCTGGCTGGCGCCATGTTGCAGGGCGATGGCAGCGCGCGAAAGGGGCTACGGATTCCGCTGACGGACTTGTGTTTATCCACAGGCAACGGGCCCGGTGCGACGAGCGAATCACCAAAGGGCGCAGATGCGGGGATGCTGGTCATTTGTTGCGGCTTGAAAGCCACATCCGCCATCTCAGGCGGGCGAAAACCCACCGACGGCCTGAAAACATGCGCCTTTCCAGTTTCTTAAGCTTTCGCCTTGGCCTATAGTCGGGCCTTATCTGCGCGCCTGACGGGAGGGATGGATGATTAGATCTGAGCTTATTCAAAAGCTCGCGGATGAGAACCCGCATCTCTACCAAAGAGATGTCGAGCGTATCGTGAACGCGATCTTTGAAGAGATCATTGAAGCCATGGCCCGCGGCGACCGGGTCGAGCTGCGGGGCTTCGGCGCCTTCTCGGTCAAGAAGCGCGACGCGCGCGTCGGGCGCAATCCACGCACCGGCGACAGCGTCGAGGTTGACGAAAAACATGTTCCGTTTTTTAAGGCTGGAAAACTGCTGCGAGACCGACTTAACTCCGACGACTGATTGGCCTTGGGGGACGTCACGATGATCCGCTTTGTTAAGTACCTGATCTTATGTGCCATCGCCCTCGTGCTCATTGTTCTGGCACTTGCCAACCGCCAAACGGTCACGCTGGAATTGCTGCCGCCCGAGATTGCCGGATGGGTCGGCATCCCGTTCCCACCGATTGAATTGCCGCTCTTTTTGGTAATTTTTGCAGGCGTTATCGGGGGGCTATTGATCGGCTTCATTTGGGAATGGTTGCGGGAGCATCGCCACCGCGCGGAAGCCAAGCAACAGCGCCGTGCCCGCACCAGGCTGGAACGCGAGGTTGAAAACCTCAAAGGTCACAGCAACGAGGGCAAAGACGATGTCCTGGCGCTGTTGGATGAAGGCGGCCGGACCGGCTGACACCGCATTGGACATCGCGATCAAGTTTTGCGGCCTGACGGCGCCTGACCATCTGCGTGCGGCAGAGGCTGCCGCCGCGCGATACGTGGGTTTTGTGTTTTACGCCAAATCGCCCCGCGCGCTCAGCCATGACCAAGCCCGGGCCCTGGCCTTGAATGTGGCCCCCGGTATTGCCAAGGTTGGCCTTGTGGTTGATCTGGATGACGACGCGATCACAGCACTGCTCAACCGCGTGCCGCTTGATATGCTACAGCTCCATGGCCGCGAAAGCCCGGCCCGCGTGGCAGACGTCAAAGCGCGCTTTGGCCTGCCCGTTATGAAAGCGGTGGGCATTTCTGGCCCCGAGGACCTATCCGCGCTCGACGCTTTCGCTCAAACCGCCGATCAGCTTTTGGTCGACGCCAAACCGCCCGAAGGCGCCGATCTTCCGGGCGGCAACGCGGTGGCATTCGATTGGCGCCTGATCTCGGGCCGCCGCTGGCAGACACCCTGGTTGCTGGCTGGCGGCCTGACCCCGGCAAATGTCGCCGAGGCCGTTCGCCTGACCGGCGCGCGCCAGGTCGATGTCAGCTCTGGCGTGGAACGCATCCGCGGCGTTAAAGACCCAGAGCTTATGGCCGAATTCGCCGCGGCACTTAGGTACTGAAAAAGCTTCACTCCGGCGCAAACGCCTCAGCAGGTCGGGATCAGGATAGCCTCCTCCACGATCAGGAGCCTGTTTTCGGCGCAAGTGCTATGCTCAGCAATCAAGGCGTTGAGATCATCTGAATCGATGGCGGGCACGGTGTCTTCGGCAAATTGCCCAGCCCAAAACCTGCCCCCGGGGTGGTTGAAATATTGCTGGCGCTCAAGGATGACGGGATGGGCATTAGGATAAGCGCTTGCGTAATCGACGCCATCGCGCAGGGCCAAGCCGAGCATAGCCATATTGTGGTGCGCGGTCGCGTCTTCGGGTGGCTCGGACGCCCAGCTGTGCCCATCTGAGAACGGAATCACTTGCACGGGCCCACAGATATGCTGCTGTGCAATGCCGCCGTCCGGCAAATCGGGATACCGCCATATTTCCTGAGCATCGCCATTTCGAGCCAATCCGATGAGACCGAGGACCAATATCGGCGGGCTGTCGTAGAAAATCTGCTCGCCTGGTTCTGACAAGGGCGCAAAGACAGGGCATTCCGCCGCAGCCGCGCCAGCCAATCCCGCCATTAGCCCACTTGCCAATAGGTGTCTAATCATGGAATGCCGTTATAGTTCTACGCTGAGGTTGCATCGCTCAAATCTCGTCCTGAATTCCTAACCGCTCGGAGCCATCGATGCCAGATGACAAGCTGAACACGTTCCAAGCCGGCCCCGACGAACAGGGCCGGTTCGGTGATTTTGGTGGGCGTTTTGTCTCTGAAACGCTGATGCCGTTGATTCTGGAATTGGAGGCGCAATACGAGCGCGCCAAGACCGATGACAGCTTCTGGGCTGAGATGGACTTTCTTTGGAAGCACTATGTCGGCCGCCCGAGCCCGCTATATTTTGCCGAGCGGCTGACCGAACATTTGGGCGGCGCCAAGATCTATATGAAACGCGATGAGCTCAACCATACCGGCGCGCACAAGATCAACAATGTGCTGGGCCAGATAATTCTGGCCCGCCGGATGGGCAAAAGCCGCATCATCGCTGAAACCGGCGCCGGCCAGCACGGTGTGGCAACGGCGACGGTCTGCGCCAAGTTCGGGCTGAAATGTGTGGTCTATATGGGTGCGCATGACGTCGAACGGCAAAAGCCGAATGTCTTCCGGATGAAGCTTTTGGGCGCGGAGGTTGTGCCGGTCACATCGGGCCGCGGCACGCTTAAGGACGCAATGAACGACGCGCTGCGCGATTGGGTGACGAATGTGCGTGATACGTTTTACTGCATCGGCACGGTTGCGGGCCCGCATCCCTACCCGGCCATGGTGCGCGACTTCCAAGCCATCATCGGCAAAGAGACCAAGGCCCAGATGCAAGAGGCCGAAGGACGACTTCCCGACACAATCATCGCCGCGATCGGCGGCGGATCAAACGCGATGGGGCTGTTTTATCCGTTCCTCGACGACAATGATGTGGCCATCATTGGGGTTGAAGCGGGCGGCAAAGGTGTGACCGAGAAGATGGAACATTGCGCCTCGCTTACCGGCGGAAGGCCGGGCGTCCTGCACGGCAATCGTACGTATCTTCTACAAGATGAGGACGGGCAAATCCTGGAAGGGTTCTCGATCTCTGCCGGTCTCGATTATCCTGGGATTGGTCCCGAACATGCCTGGCTGCACGAGATCGGGCGCGCGCAATACGTGGCCATCACCGATACCGAGGCGCTGGAAGCCTTCCAGCTTTGTTGCGAGACGGAAGGAATCATTCCCGCACTTGAGCCCAGCCACGCCCTGGCTCATGTCGCAAAGATTGCCCCTGAGCTTCCGGCTGACCACATCATCTGCATGAATATGTGCGGCCGCGGCGACAAAGACATCTTCACCGTTGCACGCGCGCTTGGCTGGCAGATGGGCGAAGCCGACTAGGATTGCCGCCTTTGCTTTAACGCCTTGGCCCTGGGTTTTCACGGGACCGAGACAAGCAGCAGAGCTGTCGAGAACTCTGCCGTTAGGGTGCCAAATCCAGAGCTGCGGCTTGAATGGCGCGCGCAGCGCATTCATCAATGGCGGTGTTTGTGTTTACGCCTTTAGACCGATCCCAACGATCCCTGCCAACCCGACAGCTCAGGTGCAAAGGCGCATTGATGTGGCAGATACTTTGCAGGTGAGACTCCGCCTGTCGGGTGCATTGCTTTTATGGCGATCTATGGCTTGGATGGAGATAAGCGCTCTCATCGAAGGGGATGTAGGATCCTGGTACCAGTGGGGGATGACTCTGCCGCAATGCGACTCGGCAAAAAACTGCGCAATCCGCACACGCCGTTTGCAGACCACCAAGCTGCGCAAAACATATGAAGGACGTGTAAATGCGCAATCCAGTTCGATCTGCCAAAACGCGGGTGAGTCGAGTTCAGCCATTCAGTCTGCTTGAAGACGATCCCTTAGACGCAACCGCGTGAGCCGATACAGTGCGCTTAGCTTTCGGGCTCCAAAGCTTGTGCCATCAGCACGCTCATTGGCACGATATCCAGCGCGCGGAAATGTGTGGCGGCCAGATCGACTTTTGGTGCAACGCCCTCTTCATGCGCTTGCAGAAAGCGCGCCGCACATAAACACCAGTGATCCCCGGGTTTTAGACCCGGAAACTCAAATTCCGGCCGCGCTGTGCTGAGGTCGTTGCCGACATATTTCGAGAACGCAAGGAACTCCGCCGTCATAACCGCGCAGACCGTGTGGCTGCCGGTATCCATTGGGCCGGTATCGCAGCAACCATTGCGAAAGAAGCCCGATTTCGGCGCGTGAGAACAGGGCTGCAGCGGCGTACCCAAAACACTGATGGACGGCTCGACATAGGTCGACATGACAGTTCCTCTGTCAGACTGTACTGACAGATGTAGCACGGATTCACCTCGCGCCAGGAGAAATCTTTACAAATCGGCCGTGATAATCGATCCGGCCCAGTTCTTGGCGCGCACCGTGATGGACAAGGCCGTCCCATACCGCGAGGCTGAGTTCCGCGCTGCCGGGCACGCCGTCGGCCTCCATCGCCAGATGCGCAAGCGGTGCGTCCGGATCGGCGCGGGCGCCGGCTGCTTCCAGTGCCGCGCGACAGCGCGCCTGGGTCTGCGGCGGGAAGTATTGCCAAGCGATTGTGTGATAGACCAAATGCACAGCACCCGGACGACGCTCGGCCAGTCGTGCCTCCAGCCAATCGGCCGCATCGCCCGCATCCGGCACGGCATCAACCAGCGCAATCGCAGCCCGCGTCCGCGCCAAGCGATCGGGCTGATCAGGCCACAGATAGGCCAAAAGACGCAGTGCCTGGTCTGGATCGCGGGCATCGAGTGGGTTCAGATCGACGCCAGCACGGCTCAGAACCTGCACCGGCTCAGCCGGCGGCAGTGGGCCTTCCCAATCCGGCGTCAGCACTACGGCAGCATTGGCCGCCCCGACCTCTCGGCCAGGAAGGGCCAGCTTAAAGCGGTCAAATTGCAGGTTCAGCCCGGCTGAGGCACCCAATTCCGAAATGACCAGCGGCAGCCCTGTCCGCCCGCGCAATTCCGCGGCTGCATAAAGCATCGCCGCCGAACGGCGCACTTCGTTTGTTTGCGGCGTTTGGTCGAGCCAGGCCATCAGCCGCGCCTCATGCGTGGCCAAAGCCGCTGCCACTGCTGCCCACAGATCGGCGTCACCCGTCTGGTGCGGCGGATAGACGGCGGCCAATCGCGTGTCGGCGCCATCTAACACCAAGCCATGAAGTGCCCCGGCGATACGCAAGGGCAGCGATTGGCCTCCAGCGGTGACGTCGCCGGGCCAGCTCAACATCCTATCGGCAACCGCTCCGCCTGGCACCAGGCGATCGGCAAAGAGCCGACACAAACGACCCATGAAAGGTGAGCCCAGCTTCTCACAGGCTTCGGCCTGAAACCGAAAAGCCTCCGTCAGGCTCACCGGAACCGATCCACCAGCCGCTGCAACGCCGACCGGGCCTCAGGCTCTGGATCGGGCTTTGGCGTACTTGCCGGTGCCGCTTCAACGACGGGCGTTGCATTGGGCATGCTGGTCGAACTGCGCGGCGGTGCGACGCGGAGCGCCACTGCATTCATGAACCGGCCCGTGTCACCTGATGCCAGGGACGGTGCGCCATCGCTGATCCCGGCCAAAAGATCGGCCAGCCAATCGCCGTCAGCCTTGGCAAAATCCGACAGAACATAACCCGGAACGCGGTCTTTATGGCCGGGATGGCCGACGCCCAGCCGGATGCGGATGTAAGCCTCACCGATATGACCATGGAGCGAGCGCAGCCCGTTATGCCCGGCATGACCGCCGCCGCGCTTGACCCGCAATTTGGCTGGCGCCAGGTCGATCTCATCGTGAAAGACCGTGACATCACCGGGCTCAAGGTTAAAAAACCGCATCGCCTCGCCAACCGATTGGCCGGATTTGTTCATGAAGGTCTGGGGCTTAAGAAGCAGCACTTTGGTGCTGCCAAATCGACCCTCCGTGATCTGGCCCTGAAACTTCGCCCGCCAGCTGTCAAAGCCATGATCCTCGGCAATCCGGTCAAGCGCCATGAAACCGACATTATGCCGGTTTCTGGCGTATTTTGCGCCGGGATTGCCCAGGCCGACCCAGAGTTTCATGGCGTGCCTCCTAAAGCTGGCCATGTCATGCCAGTGCTGATGCAGCCGGGCAAGGGTCTCGATCCAGCCGGTGTAAAAGGCCATGGCCGCTCCAACGCAACGCAAAAGTCCGATGAAGCCAAGCTGAATGTCGATGCCGATCTGCGCGGAGATATCGGGACGTCCGGAGCTTACTCGCACCAGGCCAAAGCAACCATGCCGGCTATTTACTGGGAGCCTATAAGGCATCGCGACCCTCTGATGCGGCCGAAAAACGACGCGACCCAAAACCAATCCGCGGCGGTGCGTTCCAAGAAAAAGGCCCGCCGCGTAGGTGACGCGGCGGGCCCGAATGTCTACGTGTCGTCGAAGATTACTCTTCGGCCTCGCCGCTGGGCTCGGCTTCACTGTCGCCGGTATCATCGCTATCGGCAGCATTGTCGGCCGAAACCAGGCCCGACGGCGCGGTGACGTTGGCAATCACAAAGTCGCGGTCGATGGTCGGCCGAGCACCCGCGGGCAGATCAACGTTCGAAATGGTGATCGTGTCGCCGATATCCTTGCCTTCCAAATCGACAACGATGGATTCGGGGATGTCGCTGGCGGTCACGATCAGCTCCACCTCGGGGCGCACGACCGTCAGAACGCCCCCGCGTTTCAGGCCCGGCGCCAAGTCTTCGTTGATGAAGTCGACCTGGATGAACAGGTTCACCCGGCTTGTCCGGCGCAGGCGCATGAAATCGACATGGGTCGGCATGTCTTTCACGACATCACGCTGCACATTGCGGCAGATCACCCGCACATCGTCTTGGCCCTCAACCTTGAGGTTAAAAAGCGTCGACAAAAAGCGTCCCGATTTCAGACGCTTGAGCAGTACGTTTCGGGGGATCGCGATGGGCAGCGGGTCTGTGCCGCCGCCATATACGATACCGGGCACGCGGCCTTCTCGGCGTGCTTGGCGGGCGGCCCCCTTGCCTGTCCCCGCGCGTGCCTCGGCGATAAGATCGGGAATCGCACCAGCCATTGCTGTCTCTCCTATTTGGTCCGGGGCGCCTCCAAGGGTGTCGGCCCCATCTATCAAGGGGGCGGCTATAGGCGAGAATCTGGCGCTTGGCCAGAGCGAATTGCACCGGTGCGCTTGCGGGGGGTTGGGCCTTGCGCTAGCGCGATTTACATGTCGCTTAGGATTGCCTTTCACACCTCGCGCGCGCCAGCCTCGGCCCTGGCCGCGATTGGCTTTGTCTGGGGAAGCACGGCAGCGATGATGCCGCAGATCCAGGCCGCCGCGGGGATCAATGACGGCACATTGGGCGCGGTGCTGTTTCTGGCCGCAATTGGCTCGGTCGCCGCTATGGGAGCTGCGCCGGCTTTTGGCGACTGGGCGCCGCGTCTTTCGCTACCACTATCAGGCATTGCGCTGGCCTTGTCGCTTGGCTTTCTGGGCCTGTCGACGGCCAGCCTATGGGTGCTGGCGCTGGCATTGATCTGCGTGGGGCTCAGCACGGGGCTGCTTGATATCCTGGGCAATGCAAGGGTCGCGATGCTTGAGGCCGAAACCGACCTGCGACTGATGAACCTCAATCACGGCACCTATTCGCTGTCATATGCCGGGGCAGCGGTGGCCACCGGGCTTGCGCGCGATGCGGGGCTGTCGATTTCGCTTTGGTTTGGCGTGATGATGGTCGCCGCACTTTTCATGGTGCCACTCATGGCGCTCGATAGCGCGGCCCCGTCGAAGCGAGACAGCTATGAGGGTGGCACGACCGGCGGGCGCGGTCCGATTGGAACAATGGCAATCCTGGCCGGTTGTGTCGCGATGATGAGTTTTTTTGCCGAGAACGCGACCGAGCATTGGTCCGCGCTTCATATCGAGCGCACTTTGGGCCAGGGCGCTGCCCTTGGCGCGCTTGGCCCGGCCATGCTCGGGCTGACGATGGGGCTGGGTCGATTTGCCGGGCATTTTCTGACCCTGCCGGGGCGAGAAACCGCGCTGATGCGTGTGGCCGCCCTTGTGGCTTCGTTCGGTCTCATGCTGGCGGCCTTGGCGCCCGTTGTTTGGATGGCATATCTGGGATTTGCACTTTTGGGCCTGGGCGTGTCGGTCGTGGCACCCTTGGCGCTAAGCCTTGCGGGCCAAACAGCGAGCGCCGAGTTGCGCGCCCGAGCCGTCGCACGCGCCGCCATGATCAGCTATTTTGGCTTTTTTATGGGGCCACCCTTGATGGGTTTTCTCGCCCAAGCAGCGGGGCTTCGGGTGGCATTTGGCTTCGCTGCCTTGGCGCTGCTGGTCGTGCCACTTTTACTTCTGCCGATGATGCAGCGGCGGCTGTGATCTGCGTGGCACCCACAGTGGTCTGGCCGATCCCGCCACTAAATCGTGGACTTCATGCCCGTGCAGGAGCCGGTACTCTGGTCAATGGTCTTAGGATCAGGATGCATTGATTTCGGTTTTGGTAGGTGATGCTCGTCTGTTCAAAACGGCGCGGTGGCATGTCCGAAAGTTCTCTTGTCCGCGTACGCGTTGGCGACACTGGTCATGTTCTGGTTATGTATCCTGACCCTAGATTGCACCCCTGAAGGGGCTGGCCGGGCGGAAGTGCGCTCGCCAATGATCAAATGCGCATCGATCCGACCAGAGTTGATAGCGTTCGATCAGTGTCCTCATGTGTCTAGTCCCCTTTTACTGTGCCACTGATTTTGGCTTTCTCTAAAATGGTTTCGGGAACCGGGGGTCGCATATTGAGCGCCAGATGCGGCCGGATACAGTTGTACGGCCTACGCAAGTGATTGATCACAATTTGCGCCTGCTGTGTCCGTCGTGAACCATTCGGCATTGAGAAGCTTGCGTCGGAGCGATCCATTGAACCGCTCGTTTTATCCGTTCTCCCAAGGCGATCAGCTCGACCTAACGCAGCAGCGTCAGCACGTCTTTGAATGGGTGTCGCCTTCTCGCCATTCCACATCCGCCTCTCACGGCCAAAATAATGACCGAATTCTAGGGGGCAAGGATATCCGCTGCACATATCTGTGGTCGGGATCGGGCGGGGTATAGAAGGGTCGCAAGATTAAGCGTCTTCGATGTCACGAACTGAAGAGAAAGTGCAGCACGTCGCCGTCTTTGACCTCGTAGCCTTTGCCTTCGACGCGCATCTTACCAGCCTCCTTGGCCGCTGTCTCGCCGCCCAAAGCGACGTAGTCGTCGTAGCCGATGGTCTCCGCCCGGATGAACCCTTTCTCGAAATCGCCGTGGATCACGCCTGCAGCTTGCGGCGCCAGCATACCTTCTCGAATTGTCCAGGCACGCGCCTCTTTCGGACCCGCGGTGAAGTACGTCTGCAGCCCCAAAAGCGCGTAGCCTGCGCAGATAAGCCGGTCGAGCCCGGCCTCCTCCAGACCCATCTCGGCCAGAAACATCTCCTGCTCGTCGGCGTCGAGTTGGCTGATCTCCTCTTCGATCCTGGCAGAGATCACGACCTGCGCCGCCCCTTCAGCCGCGGCCATCTCTGCCACCTGAGCCGATTGCGCATTTCCGGTGCCCGCTGCTGCTTCTTCAACATTGCAGACATATAAAATCGGCTTTGCCGTCAAAAGCTGCAACATGGCCCAGGCCTTGCGGTCCTCCTCAGCCACCTCAACGCTGCGTGCCGGGCGGCCTTCGGCCAGCACCTCTTGCGCAGCCTTCATCAGACGCACGGCCTGCACCGCCTCCTTGTCGCCGCCGCGCACTTTACGGGTGATGCCTTGCAGGCGCTTCTCAATCGATTCTAGATCGGCCAGCATCAGCTCCGTCTCGATGGTCTGGGCGTCTGCAAGGGGATCAACGTGGCCCGCCACATGGGTCACGTCGCCGTCTTCGAAACAGCGTAGTACATGTGCAATCGCGTCGACCTCGCGGATATTGGCCAGAAACTGGTTGCCCAGCCCCTCGCCCTTGGACGCGCCTTTCACCAGCCCGGCGATGTCGACAAACGTCATGCGCGCCGGGATCACCTGCTTGGAGTTCGCAATCTCAGCCAGCCGATCGAGCCGATCGTCGGGTACGGCCACATCGCCGACATTGGGCTCAATCGTGCAAAACGGAAAATTCGCCGCCTGCGCTGCCGCAGTGCGCGTCAACGCGTTAAAAAGCGTCGATTTGCCCACGTTCGGCAATCCGACAATGCCCATTCTGAAACCCATCTTACCTCTCCGATGCCTCAACAGCGGGCCCCATGTAGTGCGGTCCGGGCCCAAGGTGTATCCCAAATCGCAAGATTGGCGTGCCCGACCCGCCCGACCGGTCACCTCGCCCCCCCTTGTTTTCGTCGGGACTTTGGCGCACACCGCAAGCCGCAATGCCAAAGAGGGGCCCATGACGCGCATCGCCAGCACATTCGAACGGCTTCAGGCCGATGGCAAAAAGGCCTTTGTGGCATATGTGATGGCCGGGGATCCGGATTATGCTGGCTCGCTCGAAATTGTCCGCGGCCTGCCGGGTGCGGGGGTCGACATCATTGAGCTTGGCCTGCCTTTCACCGATCCGATGGCCGACGGGCCGACCATCCAGCTTGCCGGCCAGCGCGCGCTGGAAGCTGGGCAGACACTGCAAAAAACACTCGATCTGGCGCGCGAGTTTCGCACCCAGGACGATACCACACCGATTGTGCTGATGGGCTATTACAACCCAATCTATAGCCGCGGCGTGGCGCAGTTTTTAAACGATGCCAAAGCTGCCGGGATCGACGGGCTCATTGTCGTCGATCTCCCCCCCGAAGAGGATGAGGAGCTCTGCCTGCCCGCGCTCGCATCCGGGCTCGATTTTATCCGCCTTGCAACGCCAACCACCGATGGCGCACGGCTTCCGACTGTTTTGCAAAATACCAGTGGATTTGTGTATTACGTCTCTATCACCGGCATCACCGGGGCGGCGGCCGCGCAAGCCAGCGATGTCGGCCCGGAAGTCGCCCGGATCAAAGCCGCGAGCGATCTGCCCGTTGTGGTCGGGTTTGGCATCCGAACGCCTGATGCGGCGGGCGAGATTGCCGGAGTGGCCGATGGCGTTGTGGTCGGTACAGCCATCGTCGCCCAGATCGCAGATGGCAAGTCGGCCGCGGAGGTCCTGGAATTTGTCGCTGGCCTTGCCCAAGGCGCGCATCAGGCCTAACAGCTTGGGCTGCATCCCGGAAGCACTTTTGGTGCGCGTTTCTATGGTGCGCATGTATGCTTGCCCACCCTTGCCTCACGAAACATCCGAATTTGTCCGACTTTGCCAAGGCAGCCACGCTTCTACGATGTATTCCAAGCTGCGCGCCAAATATCTACGCCTCCTCAGGCAAACGGCGCTTTATGAACAGGGAGGTCGATTGTGAAACGGCATGCAAAATTGACCCCCATTGGGGGTGATCGGCGTCCAAATGTGCCCCCCTGATAATTCTGGTCAGATGCTTTCCAAAGGAGTTTTGGGGAGCAGATTGGGGATGTTGGTTGTGGAACCGATTGCGAAGATCAGGCGCGTATTTTTTATTGATGGGAAGTCGATTAAACCGATCTGCCGCGACCTTCGGCTGTCGCGCAACACAGTTCGGAAAGTCATCTGCTCTGGCGATACCGAGTTCAGTTATGATCGCTCCGTTCAGCCGCGCCCGAAGATTGATCCCTGGAAAGACAAGCTTGTTAGCCTGATTGAGAACGACGCTGGCAAACCCAAGCGCGAACGACTGACCCTGGTTCGGATTTACGAGGAGCTGCGCAATCTCGGCTATGACGGAAACTACGATGCTGTGCGCCGGTACACGGCCAATTGGTCGCGCGAGACACAAGAAGCATCGGTTGCCGCCTTTGCGCCGCTGAGCTTTGATCCGGGCGAGGCTTAGCAGTTCGACGGGCGCCATGAGGTCGTGTTTATCGATGGGGTTACTACGACAGTCAAGGCGCATATGTGCGCTTCAGTCACAGCCGGATGCCGTTCGTTCGGGCCTATGCCAAAGCAAACAAACACCCGGAGATGCGTGACAAAACCATCTGGGAGGTGTTCGAAGAAAAACACCCAGGCTTGGTTCCCTATATCGGGCCGTCTGACGGCTTCCATGCGGTACCCGCGTCCGTCTCAAAGACTTGCCTCGTGCGGTTTGACAATAACGGCTACTCTGTTGACGCCCGTTCGGTCGGTCGCCCAGTAGAGGTCCGGGCATATGCAGACCAGTTGGAATGCTGGCAAGATGGCAAGATCGCCGGCCAACAGGAGCAGGCCTTTGGGCGCGGCAAGACGATCTGTGATCCGTTGCATTATTTGGCTGTGCTCGCCCCCAAACCGGGCGCTCCGCGCCGTGAGCCTTGTGGTCGCCATTGGTTCGAGACCCAAGGCGAACGCACCTTTCAAAGAATGGGAATTGCCAACGCCTATTTGCCGCGTTCAGCGCAAATTGGCACGTCAGCCCCCTCTCACACATGCAAAGCATGTGTTGCCGGGGCAACGGGCGGCGACCGGCAAATGGTCGATATCCTTGGGGCCATCCTAACTGATGGCTTGGAAGCGGTTGAAGCGGCATGCGCGGATGTGAGCCTCCCCCCTGAAGTGGTCCGCCTTTATGTTTAGGAAAACGGAGGATCAGGATGGGACCGAAGCGACATAAGCCCGAGGAGATTGTTCAGAAGCTTCGACGCTTTGACGTGCTTGTCGGTCAACGCAAGGCTTCGGGATGAGCGGCTCAACGGAGAAATCTTCTACAACCTGCGCGAGGCTCAGATCCTGATCGAACAACGGAGAAAGCACGACAACACAAAGAGACCACACAGCGCCCTGCGCTATCGCCCGCCGGCCCCAGAAACACTCGTCCCGATGGAACCCAGCCCGGTCATGCACGAACATTCAAACCGGACCCCTCAAGTGGGGCT
The DNA here is from genome assembly GCA_039191215.1 of Pseudomonadota bacterium. Classification (GTDB taxonomy): domain Bacteria; phylum Pseudomonadota; class Alphaproteobacteria; order Rhodobacterales; family Rhodobacteraceae; genus HKCCE3408. Next base: position 814 of record JBCCXT010000034.1, on the reverse strand, counting down.
GATCACGACTTTTGTGGCGGAGACGAAGGGAAATTAACCGGCATACTGTAACTTGTTATATTATATGTTATAGTTCGCAAATCGTTGAATTACTGTAGCAGTCTACTGTAGCAGATCGTTAATGCCTTTGAGGGCCGCCTGCCGCGCTTTGACATGCTGCTCGGGATCGACCGCGTTTCTGTCGAACGTGTAGCTTGAAGCACCATCTCTGGAGCCGACCACGATACTGTTGCCAACTTTGGTCTCTGACAACAGAACCAACGTCACCGCTGTTTGATCTGAGGCCACCTCGGAAGCATGAAATTGGCCTTTTGGCACATAGTAACTTTGGCCCTGCTCGAACTTGGTGATTGATAAGTCCGTAGTTCGGCCAAATTCATCGGTCTTCAGTATCATAGACCTGTTCTCCTGGTATCCAACCTCGTACAAAACCTCTTTGCTCATTGGGTTTGATTGCCAGTTCCATTCATGGTTTTCGATCTCCCCGATAAGCAAAAGACTGAACAAATCAGAGTTGTGACTATGGGGCGGCCAGTCAGGTTCTTGACGTAAACGGGAATACGGCAACCAGACATGCGTTCCCGAGCCGGGATGGGTCCCCAGCGGGCGGCGGAGCCCGTAGTACGCGCCCGGATCGAGCCGGTGCGCCTCGGTCGGAGCGCTGACACCCAAGAGCGTCACCAACCGGTGCTCGTCTCCCGAGTCCGCCCAGGTCGCGCTGAGCAACGACCCGGACGCCGTCGGGTTGGCCGGATCATCCGCACGCCACCCGAGCGAGACGAACCCCCTGTACGCCGGGTGCCCCGCGTCCTTC
>JBCCXT010000033.1:0-43804 GCA_039191215.1 Pseudomonadota bacterium | reverse complement strand
TAGCTTTGGCATCCGGTCGGAGCTATACCCGACCAGCCGCATCCCGATCAGCAGTTCAGGGTCGATCGAAAAACGGACGGTATGGCTCTAGAAAGCCGCAAGACGGGCGCGGATGCTGCTCGGATCGACAAACCGACCAATCGACCGCGACATGTGGTTGTGAGGAACCTGCTCTTCGAGCGAAACCTTATAAAACAGCGCCGCCTGGGCTTCCCGCTTCGGGCCCATCATAACCAATCCCTCCCCACAAGAGGACTTGAATCATCCGCCAACCACCCAATCAAGCAGGCGTCTTTCAACGTAATCGGCTCCAAGCTAACTTTCATCACGCGATATCGGCCTTTTTTCTGCCGAGAAGAGCGGCAAAGTTTTAAATCTTCGCGCCATCTGGCGGGGTCTGCAAACCTCAAATAAGGCACCTTTTGTGCGATGGGTGCCGCTTATCGGGGTGACCAGTCACTTTCAGCCCGCTTAGGCATGTAAGCCTAAAACTCCACGCCCTTCTGCGCCTTAACCCCCAGGTCTTTGAACGGATGCTTCAGAAGCGTCATCTCCGTCACCAAATCCGCTGCCTCAATCAGCTCCGGTTTGGCGTTCCGGCCTGTTAGGCAGACATGGGTCATCGGCGGTTTCCGGGTCAGCAGGAACTCGACCACCTCGTCAATATCAAGGTAATCATACCGCAGCGCGATGTTGATCTCGTCGAGCATCACGAACTGGATTTCGGGGTCCAGGATTTGTTCTTTGGCGATGCGCCAGCCGTTCTCGGCCGCCGCGATGTCGCGCTCGCGGTCTTGGGTCTCCCAGGTGAAGCCTTCGCCGGAGACAAAAAACCGGCATTCCTCGGCGAAGCGTTCGCGCAGGAAGGTCTTCTCGCCGGTCGCCCATGTCCCCTTAATGAACTGCACCACTGCGCAGGGCATACGGTGCGAAATACACCGCATGATCATGCCAAACCCGCTTGACGATTTGCCTTTGCCCGGACCCGTATGCACGATGATCAGACCCTTTTCTTCGGTCTTAGTTTTCATCATCTCGTCCCGCGCGGCTTTGATGCGCTTCATCTTTTTGTTGTGGCGGGCGGTGACGTCATCCATCGGAGCGCTCCTTCATTCTTGACAGCGCAGCCCATGCCTGAACATGTGGCACTGCTGGTGCCTGTGCTAACAGGTGAAAAGGGAATGTGCGAGGCCCCCGGACGCGTCTGTCTGGTGGGCGGGAGCACAGCCGCCCCCGCGACCGTGACCGGAGAGGGCGCCCATTGGCCACTGACCGCAAAAGCGGATTGGGAAGGCCGGGCGACCGACAGGGAAACCTCGACAGGTATCCCCTGACATCCGCAAGCCGGGAGACCTGCCAGCGCGACGAATGAACCCGGGCGGGGTGCCCCGGTGTCGGACCGGCAGCTGCCTGCCGTACCTCCGCGCCGTGCCCTTTTCCGCCGGAAAAACGGAGATGGCATGACGCGCCCGATATCCCAGGTGGAACTCCTCGTCTGCACGCGTTGCCGGCACGGGCAGGACATGCCCGAAGACGCCGAACGGCCAGGTGCTACGCTTTATCGCCGCTTGGGCGAGACAGGTATCGACGGCGTAGCCATTAAGCCGGTCGAATGCCTCTCGAACTGTTCAAAGGGCTGCACGATTGCGCTCCGCGGGCCGGGACGTTGGACCTATGTCTATGGCAACCTTGATCCCGCCGGTCATCCAGATGCGATCAGTGAGGGGGCCGTAAAATACGCCGCGTCGCAAGACGGGCTCGTGCCTTGGCGCGAACGCCCCGAACACTTCCGCAAGAACTGCATCGCGCGCATCCCGCCGCTTGAGCCCCCCGTTCCTAGCTTTGGAGAGACCTGACATGGCCAGCCTCGAAAAACTCCCCGTCACCGTGATCACCGGCTTTCTCGGGGCGGGCAAGACGACGCTGATCACCCAGCTCATGAAGAACCCGGGCGGCAAACGCCTCGCGATTGTCGTCAATGAGTTCGGCGATGTCGGTGTTGATGGTGAGATCCTTAAGGGCTGCGCCATCCCCGATTGTCCGGCCGAGAACATTATGGAGCTTGCCAATGGCTGCATTTGTTGCACGGTGGCCGACGATTTTATCCCGACGATTGAGGCGCTGATGGCGCTCGACCCGCGCCCCGACCACATTTTGATCGAAACCTCCGGTCTTGCACTGCCCAAACCGCTCCTGAAAGCTTTTGACTGGCCCGACATCCGGTCGAAGATTACCGTCGATGGTGTGATCGCCCTGGCCGATGCCGAGGCGGTGGCGGCTGGCCGTTTTGCCCCAAATGTTGCGGCGGTTGACGCGCAACGGCTGGCCGATGAAAGCATCGATCACGAGACGCCGCTTTCCGAGGTCTTCGAGGACCAGATCTCTTGCGCCGATATCGTACTTTTGACAAAGCCCGACCTGGCCGGCCCCGAAGGCGTTGCCAATGCCAAGGCCGTGATCGAGGCCGAGGCGCCACGGCCCTTGCCGGTGATTGAGGTGGGCGAGGGCGTGGTCGATCCACGGGTCATCTTAGGACTGGAGGCCGCGGCCGAAGACGACATGGACGCGCGTCCCAGCCATCATGACGGGCATGACGACCATGAGCATGACGATTTCGACAGCGTCGTCATCGAGATCCCTGAAATTTCCGATCCGGCAGACCTCGTCACACGGATTGAGGCGCTGGCCGAGCGTCAAAACATCCTTCGGGTCAAAGGGTATGCGGCAGTGGCGGGCAAGCCGATGCGCCTTCTGGTGCAGGCCGTGGGCGCGCGTGTGCGCCACCAATATGACCGGCCCTGGACGCCCGAAGAAGGTCGCCGCGGACGCCTTGTCGTGATCGCCGAGCATAACGATGTCGACGCCGCCGTGATCCAGGGTATTCTGGTGCCGGACGCACAAGCTGCGGAGTAGGTGAGGCCCAAGCCTGAATGCATGTCATCTTCCGCGAAAGCCACGGGCTCGAAGAGACCGAGACACCGACCGATCTGGGGCAGTCGCCCGCGGACCTTGTTGTGCTGTCGTTTTCCGACAGCGACCTCGGCGCCTTCGCGGCGGGATGGCACCGGGGCGGTGGGCGCGAGGGAAAGCTGCCGACACTGAGATTGGCCAATATCGTGGCGCTAAAGCATCCGCTGTCGGTCGACACCTATGTCGAGCAGACGCTGGCGCATGCGAAGGGCATCCTGATCCGACTGATCGGTGGCGTGCCGTATTGGCCCTATGGGCTGCAGCAGATCGAGGCGCTGACGCGGGCAAAAGGGATTGCGCTGGCCGTCCTGCCTGCCGATGGTCGTCCCGACGCGCGGCTTGATGCGGTGTCGACCGTGCCGGCCTCGACGCTGCGTCGTCTTACGCATCTATGCGATGCCGGCGGCGCAGTGGCGGCACAGGCGGCGCTGGCCCAGATGGCGCTGGCCGCGGGTCACTATGCCGGGCCGGTGCCGGGGACGAAATCGCTGCTGCAATTCGGCGCCTGGACGCCGGAGGATGGGGTCACCTGCACTGCGCTGGACGAGTCTCACGCCTGCGGCGAGAGGGCCCGCCCACTGGTCCTGGTGGTTTTTTACCGCTCCTACCTTGTCGCGGCCGATCTTGCGCCGATCGAGGCGCTATTCGCCGCCTTGCGAGACCGCGGCTTTCGCGCGCTTGGGCTTTTTGCGCCATCGCTGAAGGCCCCAGACGCGCGGGAATGGCTGGAAGGGCAGGTGCGCGCGCTGGCTCCGGCGGCCATCGTCAACGCCACCTCTTTCTCGGGCAGGGGCGATGCGGGAGCCTCACCGCTTGACGCCGCCGGCGTGCCAGTCTTCCAGGTCGCGCTCGCCACCTCGACGCGAAAGGCCTGGGCCGAGGCGGAGCGCGGCCTGTCGCCTGCGGACCTCGCCATGCATGTCGTGCTGCCCGAGGTCGACGGGCGGCTTTTTGCCGGTGTCGCCTCTTTTAAGGAGCCGGGCGCGCGCGATCCCGACCTGCAATTCGCCCGCTTCGCGCATACGCCCGAGATGGGTCGCATCGCCGCCATCGCCGACCGCGTGGTCGCTTGGCACCGGCTCTCAGCCGCACCGCCCGGAGACCAGCGCGTGGCGATGGTGCTGTCCACGTATCCGGGCCGCGATTGGAACATGGCCCATGCGGTTGGTCTTGACGCGCTGGCCTCCGCCGAGGCGATCCTGGCCGATCTGGCAGGGGCTGGGCATTGTGTCACCCCTGGCGCATCATTGCATGAAGCATTGGCGACCGAGCGCATCACATGGTCGATGGCAGCCTACCGCGACGCGTTATCTCGACTTCCGGATAGCCTACGCGAAGACCTTCAGGCCGCCTGGGGTATGCCCGAGGATGACCCGGATGCAACGCCGGAGGGCATTGCCTTCGCAGCTGTCCGGCGCGGTAATGCGCTGGTCGCGCTGCAACCCGAGCGTGGTACGCCAAAGACGCGCGACGCCGACTATCACGACTTATCCCGCGTGCCGCGCCACGCCTATGTCGCCTTCTACCTCTGGCTGCGTTCCCAAACCGATGCGCTCGTCCATATCGGTGCGCATGGCACGCTCGAATGGTTACCGGGTAAGTCTGTGGCGCTGTCGGGGGTGTGTTGGCCCGAGGCGCTGATTGGTGATCTGCCGGTGATTTACCCCTTTATTGTCAACGATCCCGGTGAAGCTGCGCAGGCCAAGCGGCGGATTGGGGCGGTCACAATCGGCCACATACCACCGCGTCTGAAGGCGTCTGAAACGCCGCAAAGGCTCGCCCGTCTCGAGGCTTTGCTCGATGAGTTCTCCAACGCAGACGGACTCGACCCGCGCCGCCGCGACCGGCTGATGGCCGATATCCGAGACGAGGCTCAGGTTCTGGGCGTTGAGGCTGACCTTGGCATCGAAGCGGCGTCCTGCGCAGCTGAGGCCATCACCCGCATCGACCGTTTCGTCTGCGACGTTAAGGAAAGCCAGTTCGGCGACGGTCTGCATGTCTGGGGCCGCGCGCCGGACGCGCAGGATGCGTTCGACGCTGTCCGCTCTGCCCATAGTGAACGCCAGGCGCTTCTCGATGCACTCTCAGGTCGCCGGATTGAGCCTGGACCCTCAGGCTCGCCCTATCGTGGCCGGACCGACGTGCTGCCCACCGGGCGCAACTTATTCACCACCGATCCGCGCAGTGTGCCTACGCGTGCGGCATTTCGGCAGGGCGTTGTGCTGGCTGACGAGCTGATCCGGCGTCATCTGCAGGATGAAGGCGATTGGCCGCGGGGGCTGATCGTTGATCTGTGGGGCTCTGCCACGATGCGCACGGCGGGTGAGGAATTTGCCATGGCCCTGGCGCTGCTGGGTGTGCGCCCGGGCTGGGATGCCGGATCCGAGCGGGTCTCGGGCATCGAAATTATCCCAATCGCGGAGCTCGACCGTCCGCGCACCGACGTGACGCTGCGGGTCTCGGGCCTCTTCCGCGACGTGTTCCCAACGCTGTCGGCGCTCTTCCAGCAGGCTGTGCGAACGCTAAGTGAGCGCGACGAGGCGGCGGACTGGAACCCCTATATCGGCCCGGAGGAACCGCGCGTCTTCGGTCCGGCGCCGGGCAGCTTCGGGTTGGGCATGGGCCCCGCGCTCGGCGATTATTCGGAGGCCGGGCGCCGGTCGGCCGGTGAGGCCTGGCTGGCGGCCTCGGCCTGGGCGCTTGACGGCGATCGGCAGGTACGCAACGCCGAGGCGCTCAAGGCTCGGGTCAAGCGGGCCGACGCCTTTGTGCATTTACAAGACTTGCCCGAAACCGACCTGCTCCTGGCCGAAGATTATGCCAGCCACGAAGCCGGGTTCGCGGCGGCACAAAAGATCACCGGTGGTGCAGCGCGGCTTTATCATTTCGACAATACCGACCCGTCGCACCCGCGCGCCCGCGCGCTGACCGAAGAAATTGCGCGCGTCGTGCAAGCCCGCGCGGCAAACCCGGCCTGGCTCGCCGGTATGCGCCGCCACGGCTTCCGAGGCGCAGCAGAGATTGCAGCGACGTTGGAGAACATGGCAGCCTTTGCGCATCTGGCAGGCGTTGTAGGTCCACATCTTTTCGACCAGTTCTGGGACGCGACACTTGGCGATGCCGACGTGACTGAGTTCATGCAAGGGGCGAACCCAGAGGCTCTCGCCGCCATGCAGGCGCGCTTTGCCGAATTGCACGCGGCGGGCCTTTGGCAGTCGCGCCGCAATTCGATCCTTGCCGAATTGGAATCGCAATTGGAGACCGGCGCGTGAGCGCGCCCGCCATTCGCGGCTGGTGCCCAGGTGCACACCGGCCGATGGCCTCGGGCGACGGGCTTGTGGTGCGGGTGCGCCCGCCCTTGGGCGAATTAACTGCCGCTCAGGCCCAGGGATTGGCCGCCGCAGCTCGGGCCAACGGCAACGGCCTCATTGACTTGACGAACCGGGCCAATCTGCAATTGCGCGGCGTGAGCGAGGCGCGCCATGAACCACTGCTCGAACACCTATCCCGGCTTGGCCTTCTCGATCAAGAAGCCGAAACGGAAGGACGGCGCAACATCGTCGTCAATCCGTTTCGCGGCGGCGGCTCAGATGATCCCCAGACGCAGATCGCGGCTGACCTTGCCGACGCGCTTCGTGCGCCCGAGTTTGCGCCGCTTCCGTCCAAGTTTGGGTTCGTCGTGGATGCACGCCCACAGCGCTCGCTATCAGAGATCAGTGGCGACATCCGGATCGAGGCCTCAGGCAATGGTCTGATCGTGCGCGCCGATGGCCGCGACAACGGCCAAGACGCAGGTGACCCCCAGGCAGCGGTTGAACTCGCGCTTGACCTTGCGCGCTGGTTTATCGCTTCGGGCGGTATAGGGGCGGATGGCCGTGGGCGCATGGCCCGCCATCTGGCCGCGGGCGCGACGCTGCCCGCCAACCTTTCGGGCGATGTGCCGCCGAACCGAGCTACCCAAATGCCTGGCGCCGGTCCGCACTCAGGCGGGCTTCTGGTTGCCACAGGCTTTGGGCAGCTCGCGCCTGAAGACCTCGAAGCTCTGGCCGATTTCGGTTTGCCGGTGTTGCGGTTGACACCCTGGCGCATGATTTTCCTGCCAGAAATCGCTGATCCGGAGGTCCTGGCGGGGCATGCCACCCTGCTGACCGATCCCTCGAATCCATTGCTGCGCGTGCACGCCTGTGCTGGCGCGGCGGCTTGCCCGCAATCGAGTGTCGAGACCCGTGCGCTCGGCCGAAACCTGGCGCGCGGCCTGCCACCGGATGCCAGCCTGCACATATCGGGTTGTGCCAAAGGCTGTGCCCATCCGCGTGCGGCCGCGTTCACGCTGGTGGGGCGCGACGGCCAGTTCGATCTTGTCACAAACGGCGCGCCATGGGATGAGCCCATTCGCCATGGGATCACTCCGGGGCAAGTAGCGGACATCATTGACGGCTGACACATGCCCTACAGCTACGAAACAGACGGTGCGGCGATCTACGCGGAGAGCTTTGCCACGATCCGGGCCGAGGCAAACCTTGCGCATTTCGCCCAAGACGAGGAACAGGTTGCAGTTCGCATGATCCATGCCGCCGGGATGGTAGGGCTGGAACGCGATGTGCGATTTTCGCCCGGCATGGTCGCGGCGGCCAGGGCTGCGCTAGAGGCAGGCGCGCCGATCCTTTGCGACGCACGTATGGTTAGCGAGGGGGTCACGCGCAAGCGCTTGCCTGCGCAGAACCAGGTGATTTGCACGCTGCACGACGCCTCGGTGCCCGAGCGTGCCGTGACATTGGGCACCACGCGTTCGGCTGCCGCGCTGGAGCTGTGGCGCCCGCATCTGGCCGGCAGTCTTGTTGCCATCGGCAACGCGCCGACCGCACTTTTTCATCTTCTGGAGATGCTCGAAGACCCCGATTGCCCGCGCCCCGCCGCGATCATTGGCTGCCCAGTGGGCTTCGTTGGCGCCGCAGAATCGAAGGCCGCGTTGTGGGCCGCACAACCCGTGCCCTGCCTGATCGTCGAAGGTCGTCTGGGCGGCAGCGCGATCACCGTTGCCGCGATCAATGCTATCGCGAGCCGCGCGGAATGACTGGCGGCAAGATTTACGGTGTCGGTCTTGGCCCCGGGGATCCGGAGTTGATGAGCGTGCGCGCGGACCGATTGGTGCGCGGCGCGACGCATGTCGCCTTTTTCCGCAAAGCCGGGCGCCCTGGACGGGCAAAGACCATGGTCGCGGGGATGCTGCGGCCCGATACTGTCGAAATTGCAATGGAATACCCCGTCACAACGGAGATTCCACTCGACGATCCAGCCTATGCGTCCTGCCTTTCGGGTTTCTACACTGAGGTTTCGGCGCAATTGCGGGATCTGGCGCTTGGCGGCACGCAAGTTGTCGTACTTTGCGAGGGCGATCCGTTCTTCTACGGCTCTTTCATGCATCTCTACACGCGGCTGAAGGCCGACGTTCCGGTCGAGGTCGTGCCTGCGATCACCGGCATGTCGGCGGCATGGACCGTGACAGGCATCCCCGTGACCTGGGGTGATGACGTACTGACGGTTCTTCTTGGTACTATGCCGCGGGATGACCTCGCGCGGCGGATGGCGGATGCCGATGCGATTGTTGTCATGAAAGTCGGTCGCAATCTCGGCAAGGTGAGGGACGCGCTTGGTGCCGCGGGAAAGCTTGACCGCGCCTGGCTTGTGGAATGCGCCAGCATGGCCGAAGAACGGGCTGTGCCGCTGGCTGAGGCGGGCGATTGCACCGCGCCCTACTTTTCGATCGTCGTCGTGCACGGGCAGGGGCGACGGCCATGACCGGCTGGCTTGTTATCGCGGGTTTGGGGCCGGGCGATGCGGGGATGGTCACGCCGCAGGTGGCTCAGGCATTGGCCGAGGCCACGGATGTTGTGGGCTACGCGCCATATGTGCGCCGCGTCCCCCACCGCGATGGCCTGCAGCGCCATGAGACGGACAATCGCGAGGAACTCCAGCGGGCCCAGCACGCCCTGGCAATGGTCGAGGATGGGCGGCGTGTTGTCGTCGTCAGCTCCGGCGATCCAGGCGTTTTTGCCATGGCCGCTGCAGTCTATGAAGCGGTCGAAAATGGGCCCGAAACGGTGCGCAACCTCAATATCCGGGTTCTGCCCGGCATTACTGCAATGCTGGCCGCCGCCGCCCGGGTGGGCGCGCCGCTCGGGCATGACTTCTGTGCTATCAATCTCAGCGACAACCTCAAACCCCAAGCGCTGATCGAGAAACGGCTGCGCCTTGCGGTGGAGGCGGATTTTGCCATCGGCCTCTACAACCCGCGATCAAAGGCGCGGCCCGCGGGCATGAGCCGCGCACTCGATTTGCTCAGCGAATGCTGTGAGCCGTCCCGCGTGATTATCTTCGCCCGCGCGGTGTCGACACCGGATGAAGAGCTCCAAGTAGTACGTCTGGCCGACGCGTGCGCTGACATGGCAGACATGCGCAGCGTCGTTCTGATCGGGTCTTCGGCGACGCGGATTATCACGCGCGATGGCGCGCCCTTCGTCTACACGCCGAGATCGGTGCCGGAATGAGCCAGCCAATCGAAAACCTCCGCGACGTCGTGGAGTTCGGGGCGATCCGGCTGGGCCGGCCGATCAATCATCAGGACAGGCAGACCAAGGGACCGCGCCGCGCTGATCTTGGCGTAAGCGCCGGTTCCGCCGGCGTTTTTCGAAACGACAAGCCCGATGCCGTGGCGCGCCATCAAGGCGCGGTCGGCCGCTGCATCAAACGGGCCGCGGCCAACGATGACCTCGGCCTCGGGGAGCGGCAGGGGCTGGCTTGGCGGATCGACGAGCCGGAGCAAATAGCGGTGCTGCGGGTTCGGTGCGAACTCGGCCAGATGCATGCGACCCACCGCCAGCATGACATGCAGGCGCGGCCGGTCGAGTGCGGTCACCGCACCGGCAATGTCGGGCACCCGCTGCCAGCGGTCACCTGGGACCTGCTGCCATTGCGGCCGCGTCAATGCGATAAGCGGGACCTGGGCCAGCGCGCAGGCGGCGACGGCGTTGCGGCTCATCTGAACGGCGAATGGATGTGTGGCATCGATCACGTGGGTGATCCCTTCCCTGCGGATGTACTGGGCAAGCCCTTTGACGCCGCCGAAACCGCCGACCCGCTGCGGCAGGGGCTGGCCCATAGGCCGTTTGACCCGTCCTGCATAGGACACCACGCCCTTCACCTCGCGCTCGGCCACGGCCCGGGCGAGCGCCGTTGCTTCGGTCGTTCCGGCGAGGATCAGGAGGTTCTCGAACATGGCTGACGCTCCGGGCATTAGGCCGTGGCTAACGATTGTCGGCCTGGGCGAGGATGGACCGGACGGGCTGCTGCCGGCAAGCCGGCACGCGCTGGACGCGGCCGAGGTCGTCATCGGAGCCAAGCGGCATTTGGCACTCCTGCCTGATCTGAAGGCCGAAACCGTCGAATGGCCGGTGCCGTTCGCGGATGGGATACCGGTATTGCACGCCCATCGCGGGCGACGGGTGGTGATGCTCGCCTCGGGCGATCCGTTCTGGTTCGGCGCAGGTGCCGTCATCGCGCGCGGCCTCGACCCCGGAGAATGGCACGCGCTGCCCGGCCGATCTACCTTCTCGCTGGCCGCGGCACGGCTGGGCTGGCCGCTAGATCGCACGCTTTGCCTCGGCCTGCATGCGGCACCTTTGACCCGGCTGAAGCCATATCTGGCCCCAGGCACGCGCGCCATCGCGCTCCTGCGCGACGGCGAGGCGGTGTCCGGACTGGCCGCGTATCTGCGCGGCGAAGGCTTCGGTGCGACGCAGTTCACCGTTCTGGAGGCCTTGGGCGGGCCACGCGAGCGGGTGACCGCCGGCACTGCCCAAAACCCTCCCGACACAGCGCATGCCCACCCCGCGGCAGTGGCGCTTGATGTTGCCGGTGAGGGCGCCGTTATCCCATGCGCTTCCGGGATCGAGGACAGCTTTTTCGACACCGATGGCCAGATAACCAAACGCCCGGTCCGGGCGCTTGCCCTGTCGGCCTTGGCCCCGCGCCCATTTGAGACGCTGTGGGACATCGGTGGCGGGTCGGGCTCCATCGCCATCGAATGGCTGCTGTCGCACTCTAGGACCGAGGCTGTCAGCATCGAGCGCCGCGCCGACCGCGCAGCGCGCATCCGGGCGAATGCCGACCGGCTTGGCGTGGACCGGCTTGCGGTTGTCGAGGGGGAGGCGCCGTCGGTGCTTGACGGGCTTGCAGTCCCGCATGCCGTGTTCATCGGTGGTGGCCTCAGCGATGCGCTGCTGGGTGATCTGACCGCCCGCCTTGCGCCGGGCACACGTTTGGTCGCCCATGCGGTAACACTGGATTCTGAGGCGCTGCTGTCTGCCTGGTCGGAACGGATTGGTGGATCGCTGTTGCGCATGGACCTTTCCGAAGCATCACCCCTTGGGGCAAAGCGCGGGTGGAAGGCCGCCTATCCGGTGGTTCAATGGCGGGTGGTTTTGTGATTGTGGCGGGCTTTGGGTTTCGGGCCGCAGCGACGGCTGAAAGCTTGGCGGACGCGCTGGAACGCAGCGGCGGGATGGGCAAGGTTGCGGTGCTCGCCACGGCCAGGGATAAGGCGCAAGCGGGGGCGTTCTGTGGTTTAGCGCGATCGCTCGGTCTGCCCATCCGGGCGGTTGACGCCGAGATCATCTCACGGCAGGAGACCGCGACGCGCTCGAGCGCTTCTTTGGCCGCGCGCGGCACGGCTAGCATGGCCGAGGCCGCCGCCCTGGCAGCAGCCGGACAGGGCGCGCAGCTGGTCGCGCCGCGGGTTATATCGGGTGACGGAATGGCAACTTGCGCGCTGGCGAAAGGGAAGGGGACATGACGGTGCATTTCATCGGCGCCGGGCCGGGCGCCCCCGATCTTCTGACGCTGCGCGGCCGCGATCTGATCGCGCTCTGCCCGGTCTGCCTTTATGCGGGCTCTTTGGTGCCCAAGGCGGTGTTGGGGCACAGCCCCGAAGGCGCACGGATCGTGAACACTGCCTCCATGGATCTCGATGCGATCATGGCCGAGATCACGGCGGCGGATGCGGCGGGTCATGACGTGGCGCGCCTTCATTCGGGCGACCTGTCGGTCTGGTCTGCGATGGGTGAACAGCTGCGTCGCCTAGATGCGATGGGCATTGCCTACTCCGTGACGCCGGGTGTGCCGTCTTTCGCCGCGGCCGCGGCAACACTCGCTGCTGAACTTACGCTTCCGGGTGTTGCGCAATCGGTCGTGCTGACCCGCACGCCGGGCCGCGCCTCAGCCATGCCGGAGCGTGAGACGCTCACCGCTTTCGGCTCGACAGGTGCGACACTGGCCATCCACCTCTCGATCCAAAATCTCGGCCGCGTGGTGGCAGACCTGACGCCGCAATACGGGCGGGACTGCCCGGTGGCCGTGGTCTGGCGCGCCAGTTGGCCTGATGAGCGGATCGTGCGCGCCACGCTCGCCACGATCGAAAACGCGCTGCCCGACGGCATCGAGCGCACGGCCCTGATCCTGGTCGGTCCCGCGCTGCGGTCAGAGGATTTCGGCGAAAGTCGGCTTTATGCGTCCGACTATGACCGCCGCTACCGCCCGCAATCGGCGGGCAGCCCATGGGCCGGTTGGAGCGACGGCGATGACTGAAACAGCGACTTCAACCGCCTTCCCACCGGGCCTTCTGGTCTCCGCCCCGGCTTCTGGCACCGGCAAGACAACCGTGATGCTGGGCCTTTTGCGGGCGCTGGCCGAAGACGGGCTTAGCGTGCAGGCCTTCAAATCCGGGCCGGACTACATCGACCCTGCCTTTCACCTTGCCGCAACCGGGCGGCCCTCGTTCAACCTCGACACCTGGGCGATGAATGATGGGCTTTTTGCGAGGATTGCGATGCAGGCCCATGGCGCAGATATCTGCGTGGCCGAAGGGTCCATGGGCCTCTTTGACGGGGTCGCCACGAAGGGGTGTAGCGGTTTCGGCTCCAGCGCAGAGACAGCGCATGCGATGGGCTGGCCGGTGATTTTGGTCCTCGACGTGGGCGGTCAGGCGCAATCGGCGGCGGCAACGGCACTGGGATTTGCGCGCTACGATGAGGCGTTGCCTTTCGCGGGTGTGATTCTGAACCGCGTTGCCAGCCCCCGGCATGAGCGGCTGACGCGCCTGGGGATGGAGCGCGCCGGACTGCCGGTTTTGGGCGTTCTGCCCCGGCGTGGCGATCTGACCCTTCCTGAGCGGCATCTGGGACTTGTGCAGGCGGTTGAGCATCCCGATCTCGACGCCGCGATTGTGGGCTATGCCGGTTTCCTGCGCGATCATGTCGATCTCGCCGCGATCCGAGCTGCAGCGCAGGGGAAGGCGCCGACAAAAGCGGGCCATCGTCTGAGACCGCCCGGGCAGCGGATCGCGCTGGCGCAGGATGCGGCGTTTTCCTTCACCTACCCGCACCTTGTGGACGGCTGGCGCGCAGCGGGGGCGGAGATTGTGCCGTTTTCACCGCTCGCCGACGAGCCGCCCGACCCGTCCGCTGATCTGGTCTGGTTGCCGGGCGGCTATCCGGAATTGCATGCCGGGCGGTTGGCGGCCGCAACGCGGTTCCTCGAAGGTCTGCGACGACATGCCGAAGGGCATCCCATCCATGGCGAATGCGGCGGCTACATGGTGTTGGGCGACGCCCTGATCGACAAGGAAGGGGTGCGGCATGAAATGGCGGGCCTTCTGGGTCTTGTGACCTCGCATGCGGCGCGCAAGTTTCATCTCGGCTACAGGCGCGCCGTGTTGCAGACGCCGACGCTCGGCCAACAAGCGGGTGCAGCACTTAGAGGGCATGAGTTTCACTACACCACGATCCTCGACCAGCCCGACGCACCGCTTGCGGACGTGGCGGATGCCGACGGCAATCCGGTGCCCGAGACGGGATCCCGGCGCGGCCAAGTCACCGGCACCTTCTTCCACCTCATCGCCGGCGAAGACGCATGACCGGCTTTGTCAGCTTTGTGGGGGCAGGTCCGGGTGATCCGGAACTTTTGACCCTGAAAGCGCTCGACCGGCTAAAGCGGGCTGATGCGATCCTTTACGATGATCTTGCTGCCGGGCCAATCCTGTCGCATGCGCAGCCGGGCGCTGACCTTGTCGGTGTCGGCAAGCGGGCGGGGCAACCCTCGCCCAAGCAGCACCATGTGAGCCGTCTGCTGGTCGATTACGCTCAAGGCGGCGGCCGCATCGTGAGGCTGAAATCGGGCGATGGGGGGCTCTTTGGACGGCTTGAGGAGGAGCTGGTGGCACTGCACGAGGCGGGCATCGCGCATGAGATCGTGCCCGGCGTCGCGTCGCCACTCGCCGCGGCGGCCGCTGCCGGTATTCCACTGACCCGGCGACTGACGGCGCGGCGGGTTCAATTCATAACCGGGCACGATGTCGACGGGCGCTTACCAGCCGACTTGAATCTCGATGCGTTGGCCGATCCGTTGGCCTGCACCGTGGTTTTCATGGGCAAGCGCACCTTTGCGGCTTTGGCCGAGGCGCTGATGTCGCGCGGTCTACCCGGAAACACGTCTGCCATTCTAGCAGAAGCGGTCGGAAAGTCCGAACAGGTCCTCACACGCAGCACCATGGCCGCGCTGGCCGAGCGGTTGGCGGCTGATCCCGGACCGCTGCCTGCGCTGATCTTTTACGGGTCTCTGGCCGAGATCGGCGGCAAGCATGCCTGACCTTTGGCTTGTTGGGATCGGTACCGGCAACCCGGCCCATGTGACGCTGGAGGGCCAGGCGGCACTGCGCGAGGCGGGGCTTGTGATGGTCCCGCACAAAGGCCCGGACAAGGCCGACCTTGCAGAGCTTCGCCATCAAATCCTGCACGCCTCCGGTAGCACCGCACCGGTTGCCGAATTCGCCATGCCGGTGCGCGATGAGAGCCTGCCCTATGGCGAACGGGTTGTCCGCTGGCATGACGCGATTGCCCAGATTTGGTCCGACACGATTGCCACGCACCAGCCAAACGGGCCTTGTGCGCTGCTCGTCTGGGGCGATCCCGGACTTTACGACTCGACGCTGCGGATCGCTGAGCGGCTAACGCCACGGCCGCGTTTACGCGTCGTGCCCGGGATAACCGCGCTGCAGGCGCTGGCGGCGGCCCATGCCATGCCGTTCAACACGGTGAACGGCGCCGTGACCGTCACAACCGGCCGACGCCTGCGCGATCATGGCTGGCCTGACGGGGCTGAGACCATGGCCGTGATGCTTGACGGGGAATGCAGTTTTCAGCGCTTACCGCCGGACGGGCTGCACATCTGGTGGGGCGGGTTCCTCGGGATGGCGGAACAGGTGCTCGATGCCGGGCCACTGGCGGAGGCCGGGCCGCGCATTGTGGCCAGGCGCGCTGAAGCCCGTGCGCGGCATGGCTGGATCATGGACACGTACCTGATCCGAAAACAGGCCTGACCAAACCCTCCCGCGCCGATGTCGCATCAAAAGGAATGTGCGACGTCCCTACTTTCGCCCATCACCTTTGCGTTTGACAGGCGCCGCCCCCCCACCAAAGACCGTAGGCTGGATGGGAAAACCTTAGGCGGCTTTCAGGCGGGCTATCCAACGAGCCATGGGTGATCGAGCGCGCTTGCGACAGAGAAGTCGCAAACGGCGCTTGTTGGTGCAGCGTGGGTTTTTAAAGCTCTAGGGCGCGAGGCTCTTTGCGCGGCCGACAAAATGACGATGCAGGAAACCGTCAGCTCTAACTTTTTGGCATCGAATTCTCGGTTGAGACGGATGGAGGCAGCGCAAACGCGCTGCCTCACCAAAAGTCGCGCGGTTTCAGCCGGACGTTTGGCCGAGCGCGGCAAGGAGCGTTCCGAGGTTGTGTTGGAACATCGCCAAATAACTTGTCGCCGGGCCGCCGCGCTCGGACAACGCGTCCGAATACAGCCGCCCGCCGATTTCAATGCCAGTCTCTTCAGAGATCTGCTGGATAAGCGCCGGGCTGGTGATGTTTTCGACAAAAAGTGCGGCGACCTGCTCCTCGCGCAGCTGCTCGATCAGCGCGGCAAGCTCCTGCGCGGACGGCTCGGCCTCGGTATCGATGCCAACCGGGGCAAGAAAGTTCAACCCGTAGGCGTCCGCAAGATAGCCAAAGGCATCATGCGCGGTAACCACCGTGCGGCGGTCTTCCGGAAGCTCGGCAAGAAGCGCCTTCGTTTCGGCATCCAGAGCCGTCAGCTCCGCGATATAGGCCTCGGCATTGGCCGCGAATGCATCGGCGTGTTCCGGAGCGACATCCGACATGGCCGCTGCGATGTTTTCCACGTAGACCACACCGTTGAGGAGCGAATTCCAGGCATGCGGATCGGTCTCGCCATCGACCAGCACCCGCTCGACGCCTTCGGTTGCGACAAAAACCGCGCCCTCTGTGCCCGATTCCTCAATCAGTGTGTCTGACCAGGTCTCAAAACCCAGACCATTGACGAAGATGACGTCTGCCTCGGCCACCGCACGTGCATCGGCGACGCTTGGCTCATAAACGTGTGCGTCCGCGTCCGGCCCGACAATAGTCGTGACCGTGGCATGCTCGCCCACCACTTGTTCGACCATATCGCCCATGATGGAAAAGCTGGCGACGACATTCAGCTCATCTGCCGCCGCCGGCACCGCGGCGAAGGCGAGCGCGGCCGAGGCAAGGCTGACGGAAAGGGTCTTGATCAGGGTCATTGTGTCCTCTTTTCTGTGACAGGATTGGATAGAGTTTTGGGCTCAACGGGTGAGGGCCTTTTCAGCCGTCCACCGAAGCCGAGGGGGCCGAAGACGGCCGAAATCGAGAATACCACCCCGGCTACCAAAACAATGGCTGGGCCAGAGGGGGTTTCGGGAAAGACGTAGGATAGGGTCAGGCCGATCCAGCAACTCACAAGCGCAAACACAATGCCCAAACCCAGTTGCCCGGTGATGGTGCTGGCCCAATAGCGTGCCGCTGTGGCCGGCAGAATCATCAGACCCACGGCCATGAGCGTGCCGAGCGTCTTGAACGCTGCCAGCAGGTTCAGGACCAAGAGCAGCATGAAAACCTGATCGACCAGCCAAGGCCTGCGGTTTTGCGCCTCAAAAAAGACCGGGTCGCAGGTGCTGACGACAAGCGGGCGAAGCAAAAAGGCAAATGCGACCAGCGTTACCGTCGCAACCCCGCCGACCAGGATCATCGAGGCGTCATCGATGCCCAGGATCGAGCCGAAGAGGAAGCTTTTGAGCGGCACGGCAGAGCCTGCGGCGGACAGGATGAATATGCCCAAAGCCAGCGCGATCAGGTAGAGCGAGGCAAGGCTGGCGTCGTTGCGCAGGATGGTCTTGCGTGAGAGCCAGGCGGTCAGGGCGGCGACGCCGATCCCGGCGATCAACCCGCCGACAAGAAGCGACACGACCGAAAGGCCCGCCGCGACAAAACCGATGACAACACCGGGTGTGATCGCGTGGGCCATCGCCTCACCGGCAAGCGACAGCCGCCGTAGAACGAGGAACGCGCCCACCGGTGCCACTGATACCGAAAGCACTGTGGTCACGACAAAAGCGCGCTGCATGAAGGCAAAGCTCCACATCTCGGAGAGGAGCTCAAACATGTGCGTCCTCGGCGGCGCTGACGGTTCGGCGGAACATCCAACTGGCCTGGCTTTCCGACATGTATTTCTGCGAGACAAGCCGTTCGGGCGTCAGAACATCGCCCGCCCTGCCATGCGTCGCCTCTCCACCCCCGAGCAGGAGTGCGTGGCTGCATTGGTCGAGAACCGAAGACAGGTCGTGCACCACCAACACGACCGCACGCCCCTCGGCATGCCAGCCGCGGATGATCGACAGCAGATGCGCCTCGGTTGTCTGATCGACCGCCGCAAATGGTTCGTCGAGGAGGATAAGCGGCGCGTCCTGGAGGATGACCCGCGCAAACAGCGTCCGCTGAAGCTGGCCTCCCGAAAGGGTGTGCAGCGCGCGATCGGCAAGGTCGGCAACGCCCGCTTGACTCAGCGCCGCATCCACCCTGGCGCGGCCCGCGCGGTCGAGGCCGGACTTGAAGCCAAAGCCGCGCCAAGCACCCATCGCCGCAAGATCCCGCACCCGGATTGGGAAACGATGATCGAACTCGCTCATCTGGGCGAGATAACCGATCTCGTTCGGCCGCCCCGCTGGCCATTCTAGCCGCCCAGAAAGCGGCGTATTCAGCCCAAGCAGCATCTTGATAAATGTGCTCTTGCCCGCGCCGTTGGCGCCGAGGACCGCCAATGAGGTGCCCGCATCAATGTCAATCGAGAGCCCACGGAACAGCTCACAATCTGGATAGCCAAGCGCAAGATTACGGATTTGCAGGACGGTCGCCATCTAGAGCACCGCCAGGATCATGAGCCAGAGGAGTGCCGATACCGCCAGCGCAATGCCCGTCAGGACCGTCGCGCTGAGTTCGGTAAGGCAAAGGCGCGGCCGAGCCGTCGCTTTAGCCCTTCGCGCGCGCCCAGTCATTTGGCGCGCTTATCGATCTGGGCGAGAAGCTTAGTGCCCCGCGCCGACCGATCAAACTGGCCACTGCCGTGTCGCGAAAAGTCAGGCGCCGTCGAACCTGTCACTCGGGCCATCGCCGCCTCCGTTGGGACGGTGATGTGAGGGACCAGATTTTCGAACGGCGCGCGCCGATTGGATCATAGGTTTCTCCCTCCGGGACACCTCGCCCGGTCAAGTTTCAGTTGCGATGGCAGGTCTCCTGACTCGCGGGTCGAAGCTTCCCTAGTCCTTCCCAGGCAGCTTCGGATCGCCGAAGGCCCAGTGGACAGCGTTAGGGTCGCTCGCCGCTTACAGTTGCGGGGGCAGTCGCGGATTTGGTGCATGATCGCTGCACCGCACCGTGTTCCCTTTTTCAGCCGGCTTGAAACAAGCCGGACACCATCGCGCGCACGGTGGCATGGCGCTTTCGCAAAGTCCATAGCCCGAGGAGGCCCTTCGCCCGTAATCTGCAACCCAAGACGGCACCGTTTTGGAAACCTTTTGGCATTGCGCGTGTCGGGTTTGATCGGTGGGGTCCGCGATGCCCGCTTGGCCGAGCTGCAACACCCTGCAAATGTGCGTCGATACGACGGGCGCGACGACCTGTTCGGCCGCCACTTTCCCCCGCGCAGCTTCCTCAAACCAACCCTTAAATTATGGGGCGCCCGATGGATGTTGGATTGCGCAGGTCTTCCTAACCTTCCCCCGTCACTAGGGCCGGTTTGACCTGCAATCTTCCGGTTGGGTTTGGCCCTCGCCAAGAGTGGAGATGGGAGGGGACAAGAAAAACCGGCGAAAGAGGCTCTGTCTTTGTCGGTGGGCTCCCGCACGCGGGGTGCCTTCAAAGCAAGTCTCTCTTCGATCTGTTTTTCTTGCTGGGAGAAAACAGGCAACGTCTCTCGGCTTCCCCGGCATAATCAAAAGCGGCGGTCCTGGCGCCTCAAAATCGCGCCAAGGATCGACGCCGAACGGCCAAGATCGCGCCCTGCGGGCTTGGCCCTTTCACGAGAGACTGACCGGCTATGCCGGGGCGCACAAAAGAAACGGACGACCCAACCGGATCGCCCTCTCTCCACGCTGTAATCTGGTGACGGCCTGGGCGTTTGAACTTGCGGTTTGATGGTGTGATCTTTTCGCTGGAATGGAAGGGGGCGCGATGGGACAGGTTCGTCGTGGGAGCGCCACGACCACGTACACGGTCAGGGCAACGATACAGCGACGGCAAGCGGGCGGGCGCGGATGCAGCGTTTGCCAAGTCCAAGGTGCTGGCGACGAAGGCGGATCGCACGACCGAGGACCAAACCCTCGCGCAGCTCAACATCACTGAGATCGACCTGACGAGTGACGCCACCATGATCCAGCTGCCCGATGGCGCGCGGGTCACCGGCCAGACGACATTCAAGCGCGGCGATGGCACGGCTGGGACGGTTGCGGATGCGACACTGGACGCGGAGACCATGAGCTTGAAGTCACAAGAGACAGACGGCCACGGTTCAGATAGCCAAGAGGCCCGGTGCCGCGCCCATGCAGAGGCACGGTTTTACGAGGTGGTGAGCGTTTTCCCTGCTATTATCACCGGCGGCGGAGACTTCATGAAGCGTCCGGGCATGCAGGCGCTGTTGATGTACATCGACGCTCAACCCGGCGAGAGCCTTGTGATCGTGTTCGACGATTTGAAGCGGATGAGCCGGGATACCCGAGCGGTCTTGGATCTTCGAGATGCGTTCCGACTCCGCTGCGTGCACATCGAAAGCCCGAACTTCAGTTTTGAAGACACGCCCGAGGGCGAGTTTGCGAAGACGTGATCGCCGCGCAAGGCCAGCCCGAGCGCAAGCAGAACAGACGTAAGGTAAAGCAGAAGATGAATGTGCGGACGGATATGGGGTTTTGGTGCCGCCTCCCGCCGGTAGGCCATAAGTTTGAGAAGACCAAAAACTTGGGCAAAGTGCTCGTGCGGGACGAACCCGTTGCTTCGATGGTCCAAGAAGCGCTTGAAGCCTATCCTAATGGCCGCTTCCAAACCCAAGCCGAAGTCGAGCGCCTTCTGAATGACGATCCGCGTTTCACCCGTGGTAAATCGGGTCGTGTCGGTCCAGAGCGGGTTTCTCAGCTCCTGCAAAAGCCCATCTATGCGGGTTACATCAATAGCGAGGCATATGACCTCTCTTGGCATAAGATGCAGCATGAGCCACCGATCTCACTGGCCACTTACCAATAAATCCTAGACCGCCGCAGCGGAACGACCAAAGCACCCTAGCGCGCAAATATCGGCGATGACTTCGTTCTGCGCGGGATGGTTGTCTGTGGCTGCTGTGGCACGCCACGGCGGTCCTACTTCGCCACCGGACGCCATGGTGGGCGCATCTCATACTACATGTGCGGCAAGAAAGGTTGCGAGCAATACGGTAAATCCACCAAGCGGGATGCGCTTGAGGGTGAGGTCGGAGAATGGGTCAAATCCCTCCAGCCAACTAAGGGCCTCATGAAGCTAGCGGCTGCCATGTTCCGCATAGCCTGGGATGCGCGCAGCGAGCTGGCTGCTGAGATGCGTCAGGCCGCGGTGGGCCAGATCAAAACGATGGACAAAGAAATCGACACCGTCCTCGGCCGGATCGCCGCGGCAACCAACGCGCGGGTCATTGCGTGCAACAAGGACAAAATCGCCGATCTCGAGAAGCAGGAAGCTCTGTTGGTCGAAAAACAGGCGTACTAGGTAGAACCCGCAGGGACACTCGAGGAACGAATAGAACCCCTGCTTCAATTCCTAGCAAGCCCTTGAAAAATTTTAGAAAATGGTTCCGTACATATCCGATGAACCATCCTCAAACTCGCCTTCGCCACGCGTATAGAATACTGCCGAAGCAACGCAGTTAGAACCCCGGAAATGTCATTCCCCTTCAAAGCCTTAGAGGGGTTTTCGAGGGTGAAACTTGAAAGTGGTGGAGCCTAGGGGAGTCGAACCCCTGACCTCTTGCATGCCATGCAAGCGCTCTCCCAACTGAGCTAAGGCCCCCAAGACCGCCTGCGTTTTCGGTTTTGGCCGGGCCAGATCAAGGGAAAAATCCGCTGGCCCGGGCCGCATTAATCGTCGTCGTCGCCGGACCCGACATCGGCAAGCTCATCGAGTGACACGGTGTCTTCGTCGTCGTCTTCCAGCACCTCGTCATCGTCAAGCTTGACGTTTTCATCGTCCTCCAGATCGATGTCTTCGTCATCGTCTAGGACCAACTCCTCTTCCTCTTCCGCAGCCTCAGGCTTTGGCGCTTTGTCGGATTTATCGGCCACCAATGTGCGCGAACCCTTACCGGTATCGATCTCGACAACCTCGCCGGTATAGGGGCTGACGACAGGGTTGCGGCCTAGATCATAGAACCTCTTTCCGGTCGTCGGACAGACGCGTTTGACGCCCCATTCCTCTTTGGGCATAACACCCCCTTCGTAGATTTGCGTATCGAAGAACGATGGCCTCTGCCACACTATCGCGGGTCTGTCAAAGGCTTTGAGGACCAATGCCGCGAACCACAAGTGAAGTCCACATTTTGCCCGGTGATCCGCCTATTGAAGTGCTTTTGCGCCGATCCGCCAGGGCGCGCAGGTTCTCGCTGCGTGTCAGCCGAACGGATGGTGGCGTGAGCTTGAGCCTGCCGGTATGGGCGGACCAGTCTGAGGCAATCGCGTTTCTACATACGCGCGAGGCCTGGCTGCGTGGCCATGTCGCCCGGGCACCGGGGAGGCGGCGACCGGTTATGGGCGGCACGCTGCCGATCGGTGGAACCGATCGGCCGATCCTGGCCGGGCCTGGCCGGGCGGCGCGTTTTGACGGGGCCGCAATCCGGGTGCCCGATGATGATCGAATGGCTGCTCGCATCCGCGTGCTGTTGCGCGCGCTTGCGCGGGATCGACTCAGCGAGGCCGTCATGCGGCATTCCGACAGGCTGGGGCGGCGCGCGGGCCGGGTGACGTTGCGCGATCCACGCTCGCGTTGGGGCAGCTGCTCCGCTCGGGGCGATTTGATGTTTTCGTGGCGCCTGATCATGGCGCCGTCTGAGGTGCTGGACTATGTCGCCGCCCACGAAGTGGCACATCTGGTTGAGATGAACCACTCGGATCGCTTTTGGGCACTCTGTGCCGAGCTTTGCCCGGAAATGGCGACACACCGGGCCTGGCTGCGCCGCGACGGCCCTGAATTATTGGCCTGGGATTTCAATACGGCCCCACTTTGACGGCGCGGCCCCGTTTGGGCCATGATGGACCGATGTTGACCACCCCCCCGAGACACACAGAGACACCCGCGATTGCCGCGCATGAACGGCTCTACCGATCGTTGCGCAGCCAGATCATGCATGGTGAATTGAGCCCCGGGCAGGCATTGACGCTCAGAGGTCTGGGACGGGAGCACGGTGTGTCGATGACACCTGCGCGTGAAGCGGTCCGGCGCCTTGTTTCCGAAGGGGCCCTGGTGTTGTCTGCATCGGGTCGCGTTTCAACGACAGAATTGTCGAATGAACGGATCGAGGAGCTGGCAGCGATCCGAGCATTGCTTGAAGCGGAGCTTTCCACACGGGCATTGCCGCGCGCCCATGCGGCACTCATTGAGCGGATGGAAACCATCAACGGGACGATTGCCCAGGCCATCGGTCGCCGTGACGCTGTGGGCTATATTCGCGCTAATTTGGAATTTCACCGCACGCTGTATCTGCGCGCCCAGGCGCCTGCCATGTTGGCTTTGGCCGAAACGGTCTGGCTGCAGCTTGGCCCGACGATGCGGTCGCTCTACGGCAAGCTAGGCCGCACGGAAGCGCCGCAGCATCACCGCCTTATCCTGGCGGCGCTTACGGCGGGTGATGAGCCGGGCCTGCGGCTGGCTGTGCGTGCGGATGTCACCCAAAGCCTGCGCATGCTGGCCAGCTAGGCGTCTTTCAACCTTTGAACCTTTGGGTTCGGTGGACAGAAGGTTACCCCCGAGGGGGGGGGGTCTTTGGCCTCCTATCGTTTCGCGAACGGGCGACCGGATTACGCCAGAAGAGTATCGCCCATATCGGCATCATCTTCCTCGAGTATGCGCGTCACCTCAGCCGGGTCGAGCATCAATCCTTTGGTCAATTGCGAGATAAAACGTTGCTCAGACTGGCTCATTTCACCGTCTGCGGCCACCAAAGCCAGGGCGGCGCGTAGCACGACTCGAGCCTGCGGCGGGGTCAGCCCGCGCCCGAAGCGTTGAAAATCGCGCACGCCTTTAAGCTGATCGGTATGCTCGATCGCCCATTCGATATGTTCGGCGGAGTATTCCAGTTGCGCGATCTCAGTCGCCTTGTCACGGATGAAATCAATCTCCTGCTGCTGCGCTTTTCCATCCGCGTTTGCGGCATGCAACATCGCGTCGATGAAGCGAAAAACCGGCGTATCGGAGAGGCCAAGCACTTCCATCCGCTCCGCCATTTGGGATCGCCCAAAGAAACGCGCGCCTGCGATGCGCAGCAGCAATGCCGCGACGAGCACGCCGCAGATCACAAACCAGGCATGGCCAAACAGCTGCTCTTGCAGGGTAAATTCGGGCTCACGCGGAGTGCCGCGCACAGCACCGCTGGCAAAAGCCGCCCCGACGATAACGGGATTTTCGACATAGGCTTGGCCCTGGCATTGCGCTTCTGACAGAACATAGCCATGCGAGGTTAGGCCATAGCCCAGGCCCAGAAGTGTGCGCATTTCATAGCGGTGGCAAAGTGCAAAGGACGCGCCGCGGCTGCTGGTGATGTATGTGTCGGCAACGAAAGCCAGTGACGTCTTGACGCCGCGCGCCATGCCATCGGCTGCCGCGTGTTGCGGGAAAGCGAAGGCCAGCAGGCCGATCAAAGAAAGAACGAAGCGCATAATGCTCAGCCCACCGCGTTAAATCTCAACACGGTATTTGTGGCGCAGGACTTGGGCAGAATTTTGGTGCAGATCGGGAAAGATTGTCACGCCAGCAACGGCGCGGCAGCGGGTTAAGACTTCGAAAGTTCGATAATCCGCGCAATCGCTGCGTGATAGCCGGCAAGGCCCAGCCCCGCGATCACTCCATCGGCGCGCTGCGATACGAAGGAATGGTGGCGAAAGCTCTCCCGCCGGTGGATGTTGGAGATATGCACTTCCACGACCGGGCCGTCATAGGCGTTCAATGCATCCAAGATCGCAACCGAAGTGTGGCTATAGGCGCCGGGATTAATGACAATCCCCGCCGTTGCGACGCGCGCGCCTTGTATCCAATCGACCAACTCGCCCTCATGGTTGGATTGCCGCATGTCCAACGCATAACCTGCATCCAGCTTGCTACGCAGGGCCGTTTCAAGGTCTGCAAGTGTCTCGGACCCATAGGTCTGAGGCTCCCGCGTGCCAAGCAGGTTGAGATTGGGGCCGTTCAGAAGCAGGATCGTATCAGTCATGGCACCCGTGATATCGTGCAGAGTGCGGTCAGGCTAGTATGTGCATGATTGCACAATTAATGCATATATTTTCGTATTTATGTGCGTGAAGGGATGAACTACTTCCGGGTCAAGCAGCGCGGCGCCCCGCCGCCAATCGGAGGTTTCCATGACACAAAACAACACATCAATTCCTGGCCTGCACCACGTGACGGCCATTTCTGGGCCGCCACAGGCCAATGTCGATTTCTTCACCCGCGTTCTGGGCCAAAGCCTGGTCAAGAAAACCGTGAACTTCGACGACCCCGGCACCTATCATCTCTATTATGGGGATGCGACCGGCAGTCCCGGCACAATTCTGACCTTCTTCCCGTTTGCCGATGCAGGGCCCGGCCGCGCTGGTCCGGGCATGGCTAGTGCCTATGCCTATAGCGTCCCTGAGGGTGAGTTTGACGCCTGGATGGAACGCCTGGCCGAGCAGGCAATTGATTTTGACGGGCCCGAGATGCGCTTTGGCAGCCGCGTGATCATCTTGCGCGATCCCGATGGTGCGCCGGTGGAATTGGTCGAAACCACGCGTTCTGCTGACGGGCCGACCGACGGTTTTCATTCCGTCACTCTGTGGCAGGATGATATCGCGCCCACAGCCCGTTTGCTGACAGATGTATTCGGGTATGAAGAGATCGGCCACGAAGCGGCAGACGGAACGGAACGGTTGCGTCTCCAGGCGCCGGGTGATGCGCCCGGATCGGTTGTCGATCTCCTGCGATCCGATGAAAGTTCCATCGGGCGCCAGGGCGCCGGCACGATCCACCACGTGGCGTTCAGGGCGCTTGACGATACCAACCAGCTTGAGTGGCGCGAACGTGTGGCCAGCAGCGGCCTGAATGTGACACCGGTGATCGACCGGCAGTATTTCAACGCGATCTACTTTCGCGAGCCGGGCGGTGTATTGTTCGAAATCGCGACCGATCCGCCTGGTTTCGCGGTTGATGAAGCGCCGACGGCCTTGGGCCAAAAGCTGATGCTGCCGCCAAAATACGAGCCGATCCGCGAACGGATTGAGCGGGCCTTGCCGCCAATTGAGACCGCGCCATGAGTGTGAGAATTGCCAAAGCAGGACCGGCGCAGGCGGAACAGGGTCTGGTGCTGCTGCATGGTCGCGGTGGCGGGGCCGAGGATATCCTCGGCCTTGGCCAGTCCTTGGGCATCGCGGGCCTGGCACTGGCTGCACCGCAACACCCTCAACGAAGCTGGTGGCCAACGAGCTTCCTGGCCCCAAGCGCGGCGCTCGCGCCGCATTTGGCGGCCGGGTTGGATGCTGTCGAAGCCGGTATTTCAGCGTTGGAGGAGAACGGTATTCCACGCGACCGGATCGCCCTGGCGGGTTTTAGTCAGGGTGCTTGTCTGGCCCTGGAATACAGTGCGCGCCGTGGCGGCATACGCGCGGTTTTTGGCTTGTCGGGCGCGCTTGTCGGCACGGCCGATGCGGAAGGCGCGCCGGAAGAGGCGCTTTATGGCCATATCGAGAAGCGTTTTGACTACGGCACTGATCTATCAGGTCTTCCGGTCATAATCGAGCTGCACGCCGCCGATCCGCATATCCCGCTGGACCGGGCAGAACGCAGCGCAGATGTCTTTTTGGCATTGGGCGCCGCGCCGCATTTGCATGTCTTGCCTGGGGCTGGACACGGGCTTGGGCCGAACGGCCCAACAGCCATGCGCGCGCTGCTCAACAGCTAAAGGTACGGCCCCGTGGGGGCCGTGCTGCCCGAATGTGTTCGAATTGTGGCGGGTTTGCGGCGCAATCACCAAAGTTTCTCCGCAAAATTGAGGTTTTTTTTCGGTTCTATTGATCAAGGTTTTAGAGTGATTGGGAGTGTTCCGTGGTTTTGCCTAACTTCTCGAAAGACGAATCCGGCGCGGCGTCGGTGGATTGGGTTGTGCTCGCAGGTCTGTGCGTCGGGCTGGCATTTTTGCTCAATAACGGTACCCTCGAAGGGCTGATGCCGTTCACCAACGAAATCGCAGACGAATTGGAATCTGACGACGCGTCGAGCAATTATTTTGACGATATCGCGGATCAAAGCCCATTCTTGAACTACAGCACGTTCGCAGCGAGCTATGGGACGTGGGATGAGATCGGACAAAGCTGGGCGGAATCGGCCTATGCGAGCTACGCGCAATACGACACCGATGTCTTGGCGGAGTATTATCTCAGCGACTATCAAAATGCGGTCAACCGTAGCGATCCAAGCTGGGATCCGCGCTCTGTCGATCACATTGCGGTCCAGGAACAGGTGTTGCGTGACCGGGGCATTGATATTCCCGATGATCATATGACGGCCGAACAGGTGCGTGCGCTGCATGCCGATTACGAGCAAGAGCAAGCTGAGCTCAACCAGGGTTCGAATATTTAAAGTCATCGCCGCTTTGGCGTGAAACGCCGAAGCGACACGGCGCCCTTGTCATTGCCGGGCATTCCCGGCATGCCTGAGCGCATGGACGCGCTGGCTAAAACCCCCGGTGAACCTGTAACCTTGCGGGTCGGCGATCGGTCTTGCGGCGCCATTTGATGGCCGACCGCGCGCCCGCCATCACGTTTTCCGAAGACCAGGCCGAGGCGTTCGACCGCATTACCGAAATGCTGGCCGAGATGGGCGTCGATCTTATCGAGGAGAGCCTGAGCCCGATGGCAGAGAGCCGCGCCCGGGTGATGGCTGTGACCGGCAAGGCAGGCTCAGGCAAGACACTTCTACTGGCAAAAACCGTTGAAGCGCTGGAGGCGTCCGGGGTTGAGCTGATCTCGGGCGATTGGGAAGGGCGGCGCCGTCGTGACCGGCGCACGGTGGCCATTCTTGCTCCGACAAACAAAGCCGCCAGCGTTCTGAGAACTCACGGCGTGCCCGCCACAACCATCCACCGCATTCTTTATACACCGGTCTACGACCCTGAATACGAGCGTGTCGCGGAATGGCTGGCCGGACAAGGGGAACGGCCTGAGATCGAGGGTCTCACCAACGAGGCACTGGACCGGGCCCATGCCGTCTACCAGGCACATAAATCCATACCCGCCGCGCTGGCGGCTGCGGGCCTGCGCGGGTCTGATTTCATAACCGGCTGGAAGCGTCGCGAAGAGGCCTTGGATATCGGCCTGGTTGATGAAAGCTCGATGCTTGATGAACGGCAATTTGACGACCTGCGGGAGATCTTTCCCGCGCTTTTGCTCTTTGGCGACCCCGCTCAGCTTGCACCGGTCGGCCAGTCCGGCGCGATGGTCTTTGACAAGCTGCCGGAACCCAGCCGATTGCAGCTTGCCCGCATCCACCGACAGGACGCGGACAACCCGATCCTCGATCTTGCCCATGCGTTGGGTGATGCCGATCTTAACTTTGAGGCGTTCGAGCGAATGGTCGAGGATGCGGCGCGCGATGACCCGCGCATCCAGCTTGCCCCGCGCGTCGATAGCGACCTCATGGCCCGAAGCCCCGTGTTGGTCTGGCGCAATGCAACGCGCATCCGCCTGATCCACGCTTTTCGTGCCGCCCATGGCGCGCCCGATGACACGCTTCTGCCCGGAGAGCCGTTGATCTGTGACGGGATCGAATTGCCGGTCAAGCACCGCAAACGCCGCATTGATCTGGAGGCGCGCGGACTGATCAAAGGCGCGCAGGTGGTCTATTTGGGCCCCGGCTCAAAGCCTGGGTTTTCACGGCTCTATATCGTCGGCGCGGAAAGCCCCAAGCTGGGCGCGGCCTCGATCGTAAAGATTGAAAAACCGGGTGAGGAAGAGCCGTTTATCCCCTATGCCGCGCGCATGGGGGCGGCGTTTTTGCATGGCGCGGCTGTGACGATCCACAAAGCCCAAGGCTCGCAATGGCCCGCTGTCCAGGTCTTTGCGCCCGATCTTTATGCGGCCGCCCGATCGGGCCGGGAAGAGGCGGGCCAGCAGCTATGGAAGCGCCTGGCATATGTGGCGATCACACGGGCCGAACACACCCTGCATTGGGTGACGCGTTATGCGCTGGCCCGACCGCAAGCCGCTTTGGGCGTGGCAGATCTGGAGGCCGAGCGCGCGCCCCTGACGCTGGAGGAGGAAGGCGAATGAAAACGATGCTGGTCACCGGCGCATCCTCGGGAATTGGCCAGGCGGTGGCCGAGCTTGCCCTGGCCGAGGGCTGGCGCGTCGGGCTTCTGGCGCGCCGCCGGGACGCGCTGGCCGAAGTGGCAGCCGGGCGCGACACGGCCCTTGTGCTGCCAGGCGATGTGTCGGATTTGGCCGCTGTGGAGGCTGCAGTGGCGC
Organism: Pseudomonadota bacterium; assembly: GCA_039191215.1. Classification (GTDB taxonomy): domain Bacteria; phylum Pseudomonadota; class Alphaproteobacteria; order Rhodobacterales; family Rhodobacteraceae; genus HKCCE3408. The sequence goes on along the minus strand of JBCCXT010000033.1, from coordinate 14,634 downwards.
AACTGGTGGCGCAATGGAACAGGCTTGACGTGCTCTTCAACAATGCCGGCCTCTTCACGCCGCAAGGAGCCATTGACGAGATCGACCCGGCCGATTGGACGGAAAGTCTCGCCGTTAATCTGACCGGCATGTTCAACGCGGCCCGAGCGGCTTTCGCTCAAATGCGCAAACAGGGCGGCGGGCGTATTGTAAATAACGGCTCGATCTCAGCTGCCACGCCGCGCGACGGATCAGTCTGTTACACCACCACGAAACACGGGGTGACTGGGCTGACAAAATCGCTCGCGCTTGATGGCAGGCCGTTGGGGATCACCGCCGGGCAGATTGATATCGGCAATGCCGAGACGCCGATGGTGATCGCGCTGAACGACCGATTGGTCGCGGAAGGAAAACCGCCCGTGCCGGTAATGGACGTGGCCGATGCCGCAAAGTCGGTCCTTTACATGGCCGATCTGCCGGCGGGAACGAATGTGCTCTTTCACACCATCATGGCCGCCCAGATGCCATTTGTCGGGCGCGGTTGAGGGCCGCGCGCTGTTCCCAAAAAGCGCGCCTGACGGCGCAAGTCTATGATGTGGCCTATCGGCGCAGAAGCTGGAAGGCAGCCGAGGCGCCCCATCCGGCGATAATGGCAATCGTCAAGGCGACGATGCCGTAGACCAGCGGCCGGTCATGGGCGAGCCGGTAGATCATCCGCTCTAGCCCGACCTTACGCACGGCGATGGAAGTTTCATGAAACGCAACAACGTCACGGCCGCGCGTCAGGTAGATGCGTGTCAGGTAGTCGCCCTCGACCAGATTGGCCGGGAGCCGGATACGGGTGTCAAAAAGCGTTTCTTCGCGCAGCTCCACCGCGCCTTCCAGCAATTGGTAAAGCCCTGCGGCAGACCGGATGCGAACAAGCGCGCGGGTATAGGCGGCTTGGTCGTCGACCCGCGTATCAACGGCCCGAATGGCTCGGCCGATTGAGATGCTATGGCGCAAATCCTCTGTCGCGGAAAGGATTTCATTCAGTGGGGTATTTGTCGCCACCGCGTAAAAGGCAGGTGCTGCGTCAATCTCTGCGGTGTCGGTATTGACCCAAATGCCGAAGCGGCGGTCTTTGCGGCGCACGAGGACGACATCGTCCGGCCCGGCCACGGTGATGATGATGCCCAAAGGGCCTTCGGGCGCGGGAGCTTCGCGGCTGACGGCGCCGAAGACGAGGATCTCGGATCCGTCAAAATTGGCCGTGATCGAGATCTCATCCTGGCTCAGGCCCGCAACGATGTCTTCGGCCCAAACCGGGCTTGCCATCAGAAGGAAGAGGACGGCTAGGCACCTCAATGACCGCCCCCCGTTCCAAGCGAGTAGAGCTCTGCCGGCTCAAGCAGCAGATCGAGCGCAAGCCTGCCGCAGACCGCCAGCACCATAAGGGCCAGCAGGATGCGCAATTGCTCAGCCTTCATCCGCACGCCGATCCGAGTGCCGATCTGTGCGCCGACAACGCCACCCAAGAGCAGCAACACAGCCAGCACCATATCGACCGTGAAATTGGTCGTTGCATGCATCAACGTGGCAAAGCCGGTGACAAAAATGATCTGGAAGAGCGACGTGCCGACCACAACTTTGGTGGGCATGCCCAGCAGATAGATCATCGCGGGAACCATGATAAAGCCGCCGCCTACCCCCATGATCGCGGCCAGGACACCGACAAACACGCCGACAGCAACCGGCGGGATGACCGAGATATAGAGGCCTGAGGTACGGAAGCGCATCTTGAACGGCAAGCTGTCGACCCAGCCACGTTGGCGGCGGATCGGTGCGGTTGCCGATTGTGGGTTCCGGGCCCGGCGGATCGCGCGCCAGGATTCGACGAACATTAGCGCCCCGATGATGCCCAGAAACACCACATAACACAGCCGGACCAGCAGATCGACTTGGCCAAGCCGCGTCAGCAGCGCAAAGACCTGAACGCCTGCGGCCGCGCCAACCACACCGCCGATTGTCAGTACGGTTCCCATTTTGAGATCGACCGTGCGGCGCCTGAGATGCGCCAAAACGCCCGAAAAGGACGATGCGACAATCTGATTAGCCTCCGTCGCCACGGCGACGGCCGGCGGGATGCCGATGAAAAACAGCAGCGGGGTCATCAAAAAGCCGCCACCGACGCCAAACATGCCCGACAAGATACCAACAAGCCCGCCCAGGCCGAGCAGCAGAAACGCGTTCACGCTAACCTCGGCAATGGGCAGGTAGATTTGCATGGGTGGCCCTATCCAGATTGGATGGCTGTCCCTTAGCGCGCGGGCTTTGGCTTGGCCAGGGGCCGGTCTGCGACAGATCGGATCATGTGGCGCAAGCGTTAGCGTTCCTTGACATAAGGCTCCCCCCCGGCGCGCGGTGGAATGGCGCGGCCGACAAATCCTGCCAAGATCACCACAGTGAGGATGTAAGGCAGCGCTTGCATGAACTGAACCGGCAACTCGTAGCTCAGCAGGCCTGTCTGCGCGCCCTGCAGGCCGTTGAAGAGAAACGTAAGGCCGATTGCGACGACAAGAGCCACCAAAGGTGTTGCGATGCCTTTTCCCCCCGACAGGAGGGAGCGGACCACCATGATCGCCGCGATAACCGCAACCACTGTGGCCAGAAGGCCCAGGAATGTTGCCAGTCCAATATTCTGGAAGCGGTTCGCCACGGCATCCAAGAAGCCGAATAGGAAGCAGGCGCCGAGCGCCTCCCAGGGGCGCCATTTCGCAAAGATAAGGGCTGCAAGCGCGATGAAGCCGCGGCCTGCACTCATCTCGCGGACAAATCCGGCCGATAGACTGGTGGCAAGATATGCACCGGCAATGCCGCAAAAGATGCCGCAGACCGCCACCGCGGCAAACCGCAATCCGACAACAGAGATACCGGCCGTGTCGACCGCCGCCGGGTTTTCACCCACCGCGCGCAGCCGCAGCCCGAAACTTGTGCGGTAAAGGACCCACCAGGTCAGCGGCACCAGCAGGATTGCGCAATAGACCAAGATCCCGTGGCCGGAGATAACTTCGGAATAGAACTGGCCCAACGGTCCTTGCTCCGCGATGTCACGGATCCGGCTCGCGGCACCGGGCAGAGTGATGTTTTCGAACCGTGCTGCGCCGTCCAGCGCCGGGGTGCGACCGCCTTGGCCGAACCAGCTTTGTGAGATGACGACGGTCAGGCCCGACGCCAGGAAGTTGATCGCGACGCCCGAGATCAGCTGGTTGCCGCGAAATGTGATCGAGGCCAGCCCGTGGATGCCCGACAACACCATGGATGCGGCAATCCCGGCCAAAAGCCCGATCCACACCGATCCGGTGGCAAAAGCCACGGCGGCTGAAAAGAAGGCAGCGGCCAGCATTTTTCCCTCGAGCCCGATATCAAAGATACCGGCGCGTTCCGAATAAAGCCCCGCAAGACACGCCAGAAGGAGCGGCGTGGCCAGGCGAATGGCGCTGTCGATCAACTGGAGTATGGTGAGAAAATCCACGTCTCAGCTCCGATCGAACGCCAGCCGCAGCGCGAATGCTGAAAAAAGCCCGCCAAGCGCGCAATCAACCCATCGCTGGCCGCTGGCATAGGCGCGCCGCACGGGCGCGGCCGAAAGCAGCAATGCATAAGCCCCGTGACCTATGAACGAATTGGTGACCGCAAGTGCCACAAACAGCACCACAATCGGCGCTGGAGCGGCGCCGATGCCGCCTGTCGCGGCGATGGCAAGCCAAAACAGGATCGCCTTCGGGTTGGAGCTTTGCAGGATGAAGCCGGACAGAAAGGCGCGCGAGGTGCTTTGCGCGCTTAGCTCAAGCTCGGGCGGATCAAGCGCACGACGAAAGGCTTTGTAGGCCAAAAAGGCCAGGTAGAGCGCGCCGATCAGCCGGATCAGCGTCATCAACTCGGCCATTTGGGCAAGCAATGACGTGATGCCAAACACCGTGGCCGCGGCCAAAACGCCCGATCCGCAAGCAATGCCGGCCGCTGTTAGAATGGCAGCACCCCGCCCGCGGCCCGTTGCTTGCGCCAGGATCAGCGCCACCGAGGGGCCCGGGGCGATAATGCCCGCGGCCTGGATCGAAAGGGCAAGTGCGAGTGCCGGCAGGTAGGGCAGGAGCGTGTCGATCATTCTGCGGGCTCTTGCGTTGCGCCCGCGCGGGACCTGCTGCGAAGCGACAAAAACAGTGCCTCCATCGGCATCCGCACCATATTGTCGAGCGCGCCGGTAAAGAGGATGACCAGCGCCTGGATGACGACGATCATCTCTCGGCTGATGGCGGGCATTTCAAAGGCAAGCTCGGCCCCGCCCTGATAAAGCATGCCAAAAAGGAGCGCGGCAAGGACCACACCCAATGGATGGGACCGGCCCATCAGGGCCACGGCAATGCCGACAAAACCTGCGCCTTGCACATAGTCGAGCCGAAGCTGTTCGGCCTCACCCATCACCGCATTGGTGGCCATGAGCCCCGCCAGCGCACCAGAGATCAGCATGGTGATCATGATGATGCGAACCGGATTGATCCCCGCGTAAACTGCGGCGGTTTGCGAATGCCCAAATGCGCGGATCTCATAGCCAAGCCGCGTGCGCCAGATCAGCACCCATATGGCTAATGCCGATGCCAGGGCCAGAAAGAACGAAACGTTCAGCGGGGTCGAGGCGCGAAAGCCCAAAAAAGCGCCGAAACTGCCGGCATTGGGGATATGCGTCACCTCAGGGAACGGGGCGGTTGCGGGCTCCATCGAGCCTTCAACGCGGAACACGTTGACAAGCAGATAAACCATGAGCGAGGCGGCAATGAAGTTGAACATGATCGTGGTGATCACGATGTGGCTGCCGCGCTTGGCCTGCAGATAGGCCGGGACCGCTGCCCAGGCCGCGCCGATCGCGCCGCTGAGGAGTGCGGTGGCAATCAGCGCCAGGCTCCAATGCGGCCAGGGGATGTAAAGGCAGGCAAATGCCGCTCCCAAGCCCGCGACATACGCCTGTCCCTCACCGCCAATGTTGAAAAGCCGGGCATGGATGGCGACGGCCACCGCCAGGCCCGTGAAGATGAAGTTTGTCGCGTAAAACAGCGTATAGCCCCAGCCATAGGCCGACCCGAAGGCGCCGCGCAGCATGACCGCCATGGCCTCAACCGGGTTTTCGCCGATCATGAGGACGACAAGGCCAGAGACGACAAGCGCCAGCAGCACGCTGATCAGCGGGATCAAGATCACATCGGCCCAATGTGGCATGCGATTCATAGCAAGTGCCTGCTATTCAGCGGCCGCGCATGCCGCGCGAAGATCTTTGCTGGTGGCCTGTGTCCGGGCGCCATGGCTTTTCGATCCGGGCCCTCGGCTTGGCTTGAGTTGCATGGTGTCATGCCGCGGCCCCTTTGATCATCCCGGCCATCATCAGGCCAAGTTCGGCCTCGTCGGTTTGGTCGGCCTGACGCTCGCCCATGACATGGCCGTCAAACATCACCAAGATGCGGTCAGAGAGGCCCAGGATCTCATCTAATTCAACCGAGACAAGCAGCACCGCTTTGCCCTGGTCGCGCAGCCCGATGATCTGTTTGTGGATAAACTCAATCGCGCCGATATCAACGCCGCGGGTCGGTTGGCCGACAAGAAGAAGGTCGGGCACGCGATCCATTTCGCGCGCGACCACAATCTTTTGCTGGTTGCCGCCGGAAAAGTTGCGCGCGGGCAGGCGCGGGTTTGGCGGCCGCACATCGTAGCGGTCCATCTTGTCGGAGCAATCCGATTTGATCGCGCTGTTTTTCATCAGCAGGCCGCGTTGGTAGTTAGGGTCGCGGTGGTAGCCGAACGCGGCGTTTTCCCAGGCCTCATAGGGCATGATTAGGCCCTCGACCTGGCGGTCTTCGGGCACATGGGCGATGCCATGGGCGCGCCGCGACTGGCCATCGCTGTCGCGGCCTGTCAGGTCGATTTCCTGGCCGCGCAGCCGCACCTGGCCGCCGGAGGCCGCAATCATCCCGCCCAAGACCTCCAAAAGCTCCGACTGTCCGTTGCCAGCCACGCCTGCGATGCCGAGGATCTCACCGGCTCGGATCGAGAAACTGGCGCCTTTCAGCCGCTCAACCCCGGCGCCGTCTGTGACACGTAGATCGTTGACTTCCAGGATCGTCTCACCGGGTTTGGCCGGTGCTTTGTCAACCTGCAGCAGGACTTTGCGGCCAACCATCAATTCGGCCAATTCGGCGGGGCTGGTCTCGGCGGTCTTGACCGTGGCTGTCATCTGACCCCTGCGCATCACGCTGACCGTGTCGGTGGCATCCATGATCTCGCGCAGTTTGTGCGTGATCAGGATGATGGTCTTCCCTTCCTCGCGCAGACGGCCAAGGATGCGAAACAGCTGATCGGCCTCAGACGGCGTCAAAACGCCGGTCGGTTCGTCGAGGATCAGGATGTCAGCTTGGCGGTAAAGTTGTTTGAGAATTTCCACGCGTTGCTGGTGGCCAACAGAGAGGTCTTCAACAGCCGCGTCGGGATCGACCTCCAGGCCGTATTCCGTCGCAAGTTGGGTCAGCAATTGGCGCGCCTTGGCGATCGACGGGCGCAGCATGCGGCCATCTTCGGCACCCAATATCACGTTTTCGACCACGGTGAAGTTCTCCACCAGCTTGAAATGCTGATGCACCATGCCGATGCCCGCGCGGATGGCGGCCTGGCTGTCGGGAATGCTAACCTCTTGCCCGCGCAGCCATATCTCACCTTCATCGGCTTTATAAAAGCCGTAAAGGATCGACATCAGCGTTGATTTTCCGGCACCGTTTTCACCGACGATCCCGTGGATCGTGCCGGGCTGGACCGATAGCGAAATGTCTTTGTTGGCTTGGACAGGGCCAAACGCTTTCGAGATGCCTTTAAGCTCGATGGCTGGGGCGGTCATGGGCTACCCGGATGCAGGCGTGGTGCTTTGACAGAGGGCCGCGCCTGGATCGGCGCAGCCCTCGGATCATTATTCATGGAGGGTTTACTGCATCTCAACCGGGCAGGTGTCGTCGTCAGTGTAGTTGTGCACCACGATGTCACCGTTCAGAATTCCCTCGCGCGCGGCTTCGACCGCTGCTTGCATCTCTTCGCTGATGAGCGCCTCATTATGCTCGTCCAGCGACCAGCCGACGCCGTCCTCGGCCACGCCGAAGGAGAACACGCCGGTCTCGGTTGCATCGCCGGCCAAAAAGGCGTCATAGACCGCAAGATCGACTCGCTTGATCATCGATGTCAGGACCGATCCTGGCTGCAGGTGGTTTTGGTTGGAATCAACGCCGATGCCGAAGATCTCATTCTCGGCCGCGGTCTGCAGCACGCCCTCGCCTGTCAGGCCAGCGGCTGCAAAGATCACATCTGCATTCCGACTGATCTGCGTGCGGGCAATTTCGCCACCACGCACCACGTCGACCCAGGCGCTGTCATCCACGCCGACCATGTTTTCAAGGACGCTTGCGCCTTCATTGACAGAAACCACGCCTTGCGCGTAGCCGCAGCCAAAGCGCGAGATCAGACCGATATCCATGCCGCCGATAAAGCCGACGGTGCCTGTCTCGGTTGCCATTCCCGCCAAGACGCCGACGAGGTAGGAACCTTCGTGTTCGCGAAACACCACGGAGCGCACATTCGGCTGATCAACGACCGAGTCGATGATGACGAAGGTTGTGTCGGGGTATTCGGGTGCCACGGAATTGAGTGTGTCGGCGAAGGAAAATCCTGTCATGACAACGGGGTTATGGCCGCGATCGGCGAGCCTGCGGATGGCCTGTTCGCGCTGTGCCGCTTCGGCCAGTTCGATCTCGGCATAACTGCCGCCGGTTTCCGCCGCCCAAGCTTCGGCGCCGTTATAAGCGGCTTCATTGAACGAGCCATCGAATTTGGTGCCGGTGTCATAGATTAAGCCCGGCTCGGCGAATGACGTGCCCGCCGCCAAAGCCAGTGCCGCAGCTCCGAGAAGCGATTTCGTGAAATTCATGGATGTCTCCCAGTCATGGGCCGGCTGACCCTAGGGGGTTCTCACGCGCCGGCATCTTTCGGTGTCCCTGGACAAATAAGGGCAAAGGCCGGGCGGAGGGTCAACTGGATTCTGGTGTTTGAGTGCATGGTTTTGGGCAGGCGCCTAATTCTCAAGCGTCCGCGCCATGATGATTGCGTCATCCGTGCCGCCTGCCGGGTAGCGATAATACGCAGGGCGGCGCCCGCATTCCTCAAAGCCCGTGGCGCGGTAAAGGGCCAAGGCAGCGGAATTTCCGGCAGCCACTTCGAGAATCATCCGATGGCATTTGCGCGACTGGGCTTTCTCGCAGAGTTGGGCCAAAAGCCGGCGGCCCTGGCCTTGGCGCTGCTCATCGGGTGCCACGGCAAGCGTCAAAAGCTCAGCCTCCGGCGCGATGATGCGGATCAGGCCGAAGCCCTTGGGCAGGGTTGCCGCCGCCACCGAGGGTTGGTCGAGAAGTGCTTCAAACTCCGCGCGCGACCAAGGCCGTTGATGCACAAAGGCCAAGCTGTGGATGTGCGCCATATCCGCGGGCGTCACGGCAGGTGCACGGGGCGCGGGCCGCTTGGCGGTGCGGCATCCGGCGGACGGATGTAAAGCGGTGCCGGGCGTTTTGCGGTCAGGTCTTGCGGCCAGGGCCAGCGATCTGCCGCGATCTGCGCGATCACGGGCGCTGGGCGTGGCAGCGCGATGGCTTCAGCGCGGGCCCGGCCCATGGCACGTGCCAGGGTTTTGGCCTGCGCGCCGATGACCCGATCGGCGACCGCACCGGGTGCGTCTGCAGATGCAAGCCAGCTAGAACCCCTCGGGGCTGCGGGCCCGGCCAGGTGCAGATAGACCTGGTCACGCGGGGCGGGGAGGCTCATCAAGCACGTGCCAGGCGGAGAGCCCGCGGCGCAATAGAGGACATCAAAGGCTGTGACGCCAATGGCCGGCAGGCCCAAGCCGAGCGCCAAGCCGCGACCGGTAGCAACAGCGATCCGCAAGCCGGTGAAATTGCCGGGCCCGACACCGATTGCGATACCGCTAAGCGCGCCTTTGTCGATCTGAGCCTCGGCCAAGAGATCGGCGATCATGGGCATGATCATCTCAGCTTGCCCACGGGCCATTTCGGCATGAGCCTCAGACACCACGCGGCCGTCAGCCCACAGAGCCACGCTGCAAAACGGCCCCGATGCATCAAAGGCCAGAAGGATCGGCGACGCTACGGTCACCCGCGTCTCAACGCGTCCCGCGCGGAGGCAGCATCGCGCGGCAGATCATCGGCCAGATCCAGCCAGGGCAGCTTCGCATCGTGATGGGCATGGCGGCTGGGCGCAAGTTCTGCCGCCTGATCCAAGCAGCCAAGCGACACATAAACTTGGCCCACAAGATAATCGTAGCGCGCCAGAATGGGCGTGCCGCATTCTGCGCAAAACATCCGCTTAGCGCCCGGGCCTGCGGGCGGCGCCGCGCGCAACGGGCCGTCGACGGAAACCGCTTCTTCTGCGAAAGCGGCAAAGGCCGCAACCGGTGCGCCCGCGCTTCTGCGGCAATCCTGGCAATGGCAATAGGTCACAACCTGCGGGCCGTCGGCCGCTTCGAGCGCAACGGCGCCGCAATAGCAGCGCCCGGTAATCACAGCCATTCGATCTGGCGAGGCCGGATCAGACGGCAACCGGGCGGACTTCGAGGACTTCGGGGATGTAATGGCGCAGCAGGTTCTCGATCCCCATCTTCAGCGTCAGCGTCGATGAGGGACAGCCCGCGCAGGCGCCCTGCATGTGCAGGTAGACCACGCCGCGGTCAAATCCGTGAAACGTGATATCGCCGCCATCTTGCGCCACAGCGGGGCGCACGCGCGTATCGAGCAGCTCTTTGATCTGGCCGACCACAACCGCGTCGTCACCGTCATGCTCGGCATGCCCGCCTCCGGCCGATGTCTCCCCGACCATGACCGGCGCGCCGGATTGAAAATGCTCCATTATAGCGCCCAAAAGGGCCGGACGAAGATGATCCCAGTCATGTGCTTCGAGCTTGGTCACGGTGATGAAATCGGTGCCAAAAAATACGCCCGTGACGCCGCCCACGGCAAAAAGCCGCTGCGCCAAAGGTGAAGCATCGGTTGTTTCCGCAGACGGAAAATCAGCCGTGCCGGCATCCAATACGGCTTGGCCAGGGAGGAATTTCAAGGTTGCGGGGTTGGGCGTCGATTCAGTCTGGATGAACATGGTCCGGCCTTTTATTGCGCGCATCAGAAATAGGAAGGGAAGGCGTACGTGTCAATCTTTAGAATGGTTCTAATCTACCATGTGCATGGCAGTTTCGACGCAGTATCGCAGATCCCAACTTGCCGATAGGGCCTTAGCACATGCCGACCGACCGAACGAATGATACTATGTAATGTGTTCCAGCTGTTCTTTGGAAAGCTCACCCGGAACGATCGTAATTGGCATCGGCAGTGTGCCGGCGTTTTTTGACAAAGCCGTGACAAGGGGGCCCGGGCCGCCTTTGCCGGTCGCCGCGCCCAAGACCAGCACGCCGATCTCAGGGTCATCCCGGACCTGCGACAGAATCTCGTCAACCGGTTCACCTTCGCGGATCACCAGTTCGGGGTCGATGTTTTGCTTGTCGCGCATCCATTTCGCAAAGACGTTGAAATGGGCCTCGATCCGCTCCCGCGCCTCAGCGCGCATCATCTCACCCACGCCGATCCAATGGTTGAATTCATCGGGTGGGATGATCGACAAGATCTCGACCCCTCCGCCCGTTCGAGAGGCCCGCATCGCTGCAAATCGCATTGCGTTCAAGCATTCACGGCTATCGTCGAGCACCACCAGGAACTTGCGCATGCGCCTTCTCCCCTTCCGTCGGGCAGGATGCACCGAAGCGTGGCGACGTTGCAATGGCTTTGGCCATGGCCAGATTTGCGCCAGTCCACTCGTTTGATTGCACAAGGCTGTTGGCGCTATGACCAACGGTCGGCGCGCGTTTCGTCGCCGTATTGGCAATTGGGCATGTGCCCTTTCGGCGGCGGGTGGCCGCCACAGCCCAGGTCCCGTGGGCTGGCAAGCTGCTGGGGGAATTGCCGAGCTTGGCGCGGCCGCTAGGCTGCCTCGGAATGCGCCCAGTCCCAGTAAAGCTGGCGCACGCGTGTTGTAACGGGACCGATCTGGTAGTGTGTGCCGTCAAACTCGACCACAGGCGTGACCTTGTTGAGATTGCCGGACATGAAAACCTCATCGGCGGCGCGGAAATCGTCGTAGCTCATAACCTCTTCGCGGACTTCGATGCCGTCCGCGCGCAGGTTCGCAATATGGCGCGCCCGGGTGATGCCGCTGAGAAACGTACCATTCGGCGCGGGCGTGAAGACGACGCCGTCGCGGATGGCGAAGATATTGGCGCTGGCCGTCTCTGCCACATTGCCTAGCGCGTCACAGACAAGCGCGTTGTCGTAGCCCTTGGACTTAGCCTCACGCAACATGCGCGCATTGTTGGGATAGAGACAGCCCGCCTTTGCGTTGCAGACATTATCCGCCAGGATGGGGCGGTGAAACTGGGTTGTTGTCAGCCGGACGCTTGCTTCGGGCGGCGCGATCGGCACCTCTTCGAGACAGACCGCAAATCCTGCCGCTGCGTCAAGGTTGGGCATGATGCCCATATAGCCGCAATCGATGCCCCAAAACATCGGTCGGATATAGATCGGGGTCTCAGGGGCGTATTGCTTCAGACCCTCCCAAGCAACGGCAAAAATCTCGTCGGCATCTTGCACTGGGTTCAGCATCAACGCCTGTGCCGAACGCACCGCGCGTTCGCAATGGGCATAGAGATCTGGCGCCATACCATCGACGTGACGTGCGCCGTCAAACACCGTGGTTCCAACCCAGGAGCCGTGGTCGGCAGCACGCATGATGGGCACGTTGCCGTCATGCCACGCGCCGTCCGCATAGGTTTTGATATTGGTTCCAACCGCCATGCTGGCCTCCGTCAGGTCCGGCGGCCAGCATGGCGAAAATCGTCACATAGATCCAGAGGTTGCGAAACCCTGCTGGTAGCTCATCGGCCCTTCTTTGGGCTGGGGTTTCGCGGTCGATGCATCACTTGCATCGGCGCTTTGTTTGGCCGGCTTCGGCATGTGCTTCATATGCATGAGGCAACTCCTTTGCAGATCAAGAAGTCGGGGTCCGCATACATACACAGGAATTTGGCAGAGTCCACCGCCCGCGCCGAACGATCCGTATCAAAAGCAATTAAATTGCCACAGGCTCTTTGCAGGCGCAGAAAAATTGCGCCAACTGGTTCCGCCCGTCAGCGGAGCATGCCGATCACGTCATATGTCCGCTCAAGAATCGGTGCCGCAATAGCCCGGGCGCGGTCGGCGCCGCGGGCCAGAATTGCGTCAATTTCGGCCGGATCATCCATAAGCCGGGTCATTTCCAACGAAATCGGTGCCAGCCGGGCGACAGCGACATCGGCCAGGGCCAGCTTGAATGTGCCGAATTGGCTGCCCGCATGCTGCGACAGAACCGCGTCAGGCGACATCCCGGCCAATTCGGCATAGATATTCACAAGATTGCGCGCCTCGGGCCGGTCTCCGAGGCCCGCCGCCTCACCCGGCAACGGGTCCGGATCGGTCTTGGCCTTGCGGATCTTTTTGGCGATCGCATCGGCATTGTCGGTTAGGTTGATCCGGGTTCTGTCGGACGGATCGGACTTTGACATCTTCTTTGTGCCGTCCTGCAGGTTCATGACCCGCGTAGCGGCCCCTTCGATCACAGGCTCGGTGATCGGAAAGAAGTCCAGCCCGTAATCGTGATTGAACTTCGCCGCGATATCGCGCGTCAGTTCCAGATGTTGCTTTTGATCCTCGCCCACCGGCACATGGGTGGCGTGATAGACCAGGATGTCGGCAGCCATCAGCGCAGGATAGGCAAAGAGCCCAAGCGAGGCGGCCTCGGCGTTTTTGCCCGCCTTGTCCTTCCACTGGGTCATCCGACCCATCCACCCCATCCGGGCGATACAGTTGAAAATCCAGCCCAATTGGGCGTGTTCGGCGACCTGCGACTGGTTGAAAAGCACCGATTTCTCAGGATCGATCCCGGCCGCGATGAATCCGGCGCATAATTCGCGCGTATTGCTGCGAAGCTCTGCCGGGTCTAGCAGTTTTGCTGTGATCGCGTGCAAATCGACCATGCAATAGATCGTCTCGAACCGGCCTTCCTCCTGCATTTCAACAAAGCGTTTGATCGCGCCGAGGTAATTGCCAAGCGTCAGACCACCGGAAGGTTGGATGCCGGAGAAAACGCGCGGAGTGAAATCGGACATGGGGGCAAGACCTCTGGCCAAGGGGGCCGCGCTCGCATACGCAAGGGGCGAGAGGTCGTCAACCGGAGGGCGTGGATGAACCCCGAAACTCAATCCCCGTTCAACGCACTGCCGCCATCGGTCATCGCGCTGGCGGTGATCATCGGCGGGCTTGAGGCGATGTTTCAGCTCGCCGATGCGGGCCTGCTGGGCGGCGCAGGCGGGGTCGGGTGGCGCATCGGCGCAATCCAAGATTTCGGTTTGGATCCAAGGCTCTGGGATCGAATGCTGGACATCGGCGCGGTCGATTGGGATGTACTGCGTCGGTTTGCGACTTATCCGTTGCTGCATGGCGGCGCGGTTGAGGTCCTTTTTGCCATCGTCTTTGTGCTGGCCCTTGGCAAGCTGGTGGCAGAGCAGTTTTCGCAAGCCGCATTCTGGGCGATCTTTATCATCTCGACCCTGGCGGGCGGTCTCGGCTATGTCGTGCTAGGTGGATCAGAGCGCATACTTATTGCTGCGTTTCCAGGTGCTTATGGGCTGATCGGTGCATTCACTTTCATCCTTTGGATGCGCTTGAGCAACAGCGACGCTGACGCGACACGCGCCTTCACTTTCATCGCGATCCTGGCCGGGGTGCAGTTGCTTTTTAGCCTGTTTGATCTTGATTTCGGGCGGCTCGTCTCCGATTTATCCGGCTTTGCCGCCGGGTTTCTGCTCTCGTTTATTGTCAGCCCCGGTGGCTGGGCGCGGGTATTGGCCCGGCTTCGGCAGCGCTGAAAAACTGGGGATATGTGCACGATGTGATCGCTGCATCCCCAGTTATCCACAAACGACTCCCAAATTATCCCCAGACTTACTCAGCCACGGCGCATCGCGGCGCGCAGGTCCGACAGGCGTAGTGCGCCCAAGATATGGGCGGCCGCGAAATAAGTGCCGATCCCGGTGAATACGAGCGTGGCAAGCGCGCCATAGCGCCAAGCCGGATGCGCCAGTGCGGTGCCAAGTCCAAGGCTCATGGCAAACAGCACCACCGCCATGACCAGTGTGGCTGCCACAATCCGCGGTACACGCGTCACAAATCGCGTGTCAAACTTTGCAGCTTCGCCGAACCGGACACGCCCGCGCGCCAACAGCCAGACCATCGCCCAAGCCGCCACGCTTGTTCCGATCGCTGCGCCCAGAAAGCCGATAGCCCAGGCCATGCCGACAGCGACAACTGCGTTGATGACCATGGCAACCAATGCGTAGCGGAACGGCGTCTTTGTGTCCTCTCGGGCGAAGTAAAGCGGTTGCAGCACCTTTTGCAGCACAAAAGCTGGCAGGCCCGCGCCATATACCGCAAGGGCCAGCGCCGT
>JBCCXT010000032.1:0-44483 GCA_039191215.1 Pseudomonadota bacterium | reverse complement strand
GGGGGGGGGGGGGGGGGGGGGGGGGGGGGGGCGCGCCACCGGGCGGCCCGATAAAACCGCGCCCGCGTCGCGCGGCCAAACACGCCGCTAGCCTGGCGGCCCCATCGGCAATCTCTTCGCGGCCCGCGGCATAAGAAAGTCGCAAGAACCGCGCGCCGCGCGCCGGGTCAAAATCCAATCCCGGCGTCACGGCGACATCAACCTCGCGCAAAATCTCGGCCGCGAAGGCCAAGCTATCTTGGGTAAACTCCGACACGTCGACATAGAGATAAAACGCCCCATCAGCCGGGGCGATGCGATCCAGACCGGCCGCAGCAAGGCCCGCCATCAAAACACGTCTGTTTTGCGCATAAGTATCGCGATGGGCATCCAATTCCGCCCGCCCGTTCGCCGTTAACGCGCCAAGGGCTGCGACTTGCGCGGCATGGGGCGCGCAAATGAACATGTTTTGCGCCAAGCGCTCAACCCGGCGCAGATGATCGGGCGGCACCACCATCCAGCCAAGCCGCCACCCCGTCATCGAAAAATACTTCGAAAATGAGTTGATCACATAGACATTTTGGGTGACTTCCAGCGCTGATACCGCGCGGTTTTCGTAATGCAGCCCGTGGTAGATCTCATCCGACACCAAAGCCGCTCCGACGCTATCACTGGCCGCTGCCAGGGCGTCAAGCGCGCGGTGATCCAGGATCGTGCCGGTCGGATTGGCCGGTGAGGCCAAGATCAAACCGGCCAGATCGGCACTGACCTGCTGCGGCACCGGCTGATAGCGGCTCGCCATATCCGTCGGCAGACCAACTGGTATCAGCGACAATGCCCGCAAAATCTGGCGATAGGACGGGTATCCCGGCTCGCCCAGTCCGACCCGATCGCCGGCATCAAAGAGTGACGTAAAGGCCAGCAAGAACGCACCCGACGCGCCCGCCGTCACAATGACACGAGCCGGGTCCAACTCTACGCCGTACCATTGCGCGTAAAGCTCGGCGATCCCCGCGCGCAAATCGGGCAGACCCAAAGCGACCGTGTAGCCGAGCGCGTCAGTCGCCATCGCATCCGACAGGGCAGCACGCGCCGCGGCAGGCGCGCCGGTGCCCGGCTGGCCAACTTCCATGTGAATGACCGGCCTGCCTGCCGCCTCGGCCTGGCGCGCCGCCTCCATCACATCCATCACGATGAAGGGATCAACCTCAGATCGGGTTGAATGTCGCATCGCTTCCTCCGTATTCTCGCGCCTGTGTGAAACCGCGTGAGGCACGGCAGGTCAATGGCAAGACGCATTCTGGCAGTCTTTGTGGCACTTCTCCTGGCCGCAGGCGCGCAGGCCCAATCGATCATCCGCGACGCAGAGATCGAACGCGGTTTGCGCGAATTGGCCGCACCCATCCTGGCCGAAGCCGGTCTGCCGCGCTCGATCCGGATCGTTGTCGTGAATTCCGACAGCCTCAATGCCTTTGTCGCCGATGGCCGCCACATCTTCATCCATTCCGGGCTTTTGATGCGGATGGAACGTCCGGCCGAATTGCAGGCCGTGATCGCGCATGAGGCGGCTCATATCGCCAATGGCCATCTCACCGCCCGGCCCGCCGCGGCCGGTCGCGCCTCCACCGGCGCGGCCTTGGGCCTGGCCCTGGCCCTGGCCGTCACCGGCGCCGGCAATAGCGAGGCCGGCATAGGCATCGCGGCAGGCACGCAATCGGCCGCCGCACGTGGGTTTTTCGCCCATACCCGGGCCGAAGAGGCCAGCGCAGATCAATCCGCTTTGCGCTACCTGACCTCAGCCGGGATCGACCCGCAGGCCATGCGCGATGTTTTGGAGATCTTTCGCGGGCAAGAAGCGCTGTCGGCCAACCGCCAAGACCCCTATGTGCGCACCCATCCGCTGACCCGCGACCGGCTGCGCGCGGTCGAAGCATTCGTGGCCGCGCGCGGCTCGGGCCCGTTCGACCCGACCCTCGAGGCGCAATACTGGTTCGCCCGCACCGTGGCAAAGCTATCCGCTTTTCTGCGCGCCCCGCGCTGGACCCTGAACCAAACCCGCAATGCAGATGATGAGATCTCGATCCTGCGGCGTGCCATTGCCCATCACCGCTCCGCCGATGCAAACCGGGCCCTGGCCGAGATGGCGCGCCTTTTGCAAATGCGGCCCAGTGACCCCTATTACCAAGAACTTCAGGGCCAGATCTTGTTTGAATCGCGCCAGTTTCAGGCCGCCATCGCTGCCTATGGACGCGCCGTCGATCTGGCCCCCCGAGAGCCGCTAATCCTGGCCGGATTCGGCCAGGCATTGTTGGCCGTCGAAAGTGCCGCCAATGATCGCGCCGCCTTAGATATCTTGGAACGTGCCTATGCCCGCGACCCGGCCAATCCGCGCATGTTGCGCGATCTCGCACTGGCTTACGCACGCACCGGCAGCCCCGGACTTGCCTCTTCCGTCACCGCAGAGCGGTATGCTCTGATCGGACAGCTCGAAACCGCTGCAATTCACGCTGAACGCGCGCTTGGCCTGTTGCCAGAAGGCGCCCCTGCCTGGCTGCGTGCACAAGATGTTCTGCGCGCCGCTGACGCGCTATAAATGCGCCCGAAAGGATCAAGATGACCCGAACGCTCTGGCCCGCCCTTTTGATGGGTTTGACATCGGCGCTCGCCGCACCCCTGGCCGCGCAAGATCTCGAAGAGATGATCGAGGCTGAGCGTGACGCCTTTCGAGCTGAGATCCGGGCCTATCTACTGGAAAATCCCGAAGTGCTGATGGAGGCAATCGCCATCCTTGAAGAACGCGAGGAAATGGCAGCCACGGCGCGCGATATGCAATTGGTCGCCCGCCACGCATCGGCACTATTTGAGGCCGAGCACGATCTGATCGAAGGCAATCCCGATGGCGATATCACAATTGTTGAATTCCTTGATTATCGCTGCGGATTTTGCCGCCGCGCGGCGCCTGAGATGGCCGAGCTTCTGGAAGCGGACGGCAATATCCGGCTTGTGGTGAAAGAATTGCCAATCCTGGGGGAGCAATCGGTTCTGGCCTCGCGATTTGCGCTTTCAAGCCGCTATGTCGAAGGCGAAGAGGCTTATGCCGATCTGCACGCAGCCCTTTTGGCGATGCGCGCGGATGTCTCGGTCACCGCATTGCGACGCCTGGCCGACAATCTTGGCTATGACGGTGATGCGATCCTCGACGGAATGGAGGATCCGCGCATCGACGCGGTGATCGACGCCAATTACGCGCTTGCCCGAAACCTGCAGATCTCTGGCACGCCAACTTTTGTGATGTCCGGTCAGGTTGTGCGCGGCTTTGTCGATGCCGACGCAATGGCAGCCCTTGTCGCGGCAGAGCGGGCAGCCATCGAATAAGGGCGAGGCCAACCTGATCGTCCAAATAACCGCTCCGAAACGAAACGCGCGCGGCTACGACCAATGACCGCGCCAAGACGACATACAAATCATCCCGCAAGAGGACTAACCAAGGGAGGAGCGCAAGGGGGTCCACCCCCTCGCAAAGCCCGTCTGGCCAAGACCGCGCGCGGCCGAGCGGCTCCCGCCAAGGGGGCCCGAGGCAGCGCGCTCCGCCAAATGCGTGCAATCCAAAAAGACGGTCAGCCGCCGATCCACCACCCGCGGCGCTTGGGCTTCTCCGGCTCAGGCTCGGCTTGCGCAACGGCCGCTGCCGGTTCCGGTGCATAGCTCTCTGACGTGGCCTCTGGCGCCCGTTCTTCTGCCACTTCCGGCAGCGCTGGCGCCGCGGCAGGCGTGGCATCAACTGTCGCGGGCGCCTCGGATACAACCGGTTCTGCTGCCGCCGGATCTGCGGCAACCGGCTCGGCCTTTTTGCGGCGCCGGGTCTTCTTCGGCGGTGTTGTTTCGGCCGCTGCTTCCGCGTCTTCTGCCGGCTCCGGCGCAGCCTCAGCCGCTTCTGCCGGCGCCGCGTCGCCCGCTTCGGCCGCCGGGCTCACAACATCACCCTCATCCGCCTTTTTTCGCCCGCGGCCGCCGCGCGCGCGGCGCCTCTTGGGCTTTTCTTCTGGCTCCGGTTCAGGTGCGGCATCTTCCGCGCGGGCCTCTGCCGCCTCACCTTCGACCGTCGGCTCTATCTGGCTGGCCTCATCCGACTCCGGCGATGACAGCGCCTCGCTCTCACCTCCTGCAGGCTTCTTGCGGCCGCGACCGCCCCGACGGCGGCGACGGCGCTTCTTGGCACCGCCGTCACCTTCGGCCTCGTCAGCTTCCGCCTCGGCGGCGTCGATCACCTCGGCTTCATCAGCTTCTTCGACCTCATCCATCAGCGCGGCATCCATCGACACGATCGGTGCCGCTTGCGCCACCCGCCGGGTTGCTGTCTTGAACTTCTCGATCCGGAAATCCGGCACGACAAGCGCGGCATCCGCCTCGATCCGGATCGACAATCCGTATCGCGCCTCAAGTTCGGCAAGATATTCGCGCTTGTGGTTGAGGATGAAGTTCACGATCCCCACCGGCGCCGTCAGCAAAACCTCACGCGACCGGCGCCTTGTGCCCTCCTCTTCAAGCTGACGCAGGATCGACAGCGCCAGGCTGTCATCCGACCGCACCAGACCCGTGCCATGACAATGCGAACAGGCCTGCGTTGTTGCCTCGATCATGCCGGGGCGCAGCCGCTGACGGCTCATCTCCAACAGACCAAAGGCCGAAATGCGCCCAACCTGGATGCGTGCGCGGTCGTTTTTCAACCGGTCCTTCAAGCGCTTTTCAACGGCGCTGTTATTGCGCCGCTCATCCATGTCGATGAAGTCGATCACAATCAGACCGGCCAGGTCGCGCAAGCGCAATTGACGCGCCACCTCTTCGGCCGCTTCCAGATTGGTCTTGGTCGCGGTCTCTTCGATCGAGCCCTCTTTTGTCGCCTTCCCGGAATTGACGTCAATCGCAACAAGGGCTTCGGTTACGCCAATCACGATATAGCCGCCCGATTTCAGCTGCACGACCGGGTTGAACATGTCCGCCAGATAACCCTCGACCTGGTGGCGGGCGAAAAGCGGCATGCCATCGGCATAATGCTTCACGTTTTTGGCGTGCGACGGCATGATCATCTTCATGAAGTCCTTGGCCTGGCGATAGCCAGCCTCACCTTCGACCAAGACTTCGTCGATCTCTTTGTTGTAGAGATCGCGGATCGAACGGTGGATCAGATTGCCCTCTTCATAGATCGGTGCCGGCGCGATGGAATTCAGCGTCAGCTCTCGGATCTGCTCCCATTGCCGCTGCAGATACTCGTAGTCACGCTTGATCTCGGTTTTGGTTCGCTGGCTGCCGGCGGTGCGCACGATGAGGCCGGCACCTTGTGGCACATCGAGCGAGGTCGCGATGTCTTTGAGCTTCTTGCGGTCTGCGGCATTTGTAATCTTGCGACTGATCCCGCCGCCGCGCGCCGTATTGGGCATCAGCACGCAATAGCGCCCCGCAAGGCTCAGATACGTTGTCAGCGCAGCACCTTTATTGCCGCGTTCTTCTTTGACAACCTGGACCAGAAGGATCTGGCGGACTTTTACAACCTCTTGGATCTTGTAGCGACGCGGCCGGGGCTTGCGGACGGGACGGATATCCTCCTGCGCATCATCATCGGCGACTGTGTCCGGCTCTTCTTGCGCGGCATCATCCCCATCGCTGTCAGCGTCGCCATCGGGGTCACGATCCTCGTCAGCGTGATCAGCCTGATCAGCCTGCGCCTCGGTCTCGTCGGCCTGTGCCTCCTGAGCGTCCGGCGCCGCATCGGCGGCCACGGGGCTCTGCTCTGTGTCAGACCTGGCCCCATCCTCCACGCTGCCCGCCGCACTTGAATCTTCCGCGCCGAGATCAGCTTCGGTGCCTGCGGCCCCTTCGCCTTCCGCTGCGCCCAGATCGTCACCCTCCGGCGCGTCTGAGGGATCAAGATCGACCACATCCATGCCCGAAGGCACGTCAGCGACGGCCACCGCGTCCGATGCCGCATCTTCCGCCTTGGTCTCGCTTTTGCGCCGGCGGCGGCGTCGTTTCGGCTTGCTGTCGGGCTCAGCCTCTTCAAGCGCCTGGGCTTCTGCATAGGCGCGCTCTTCGGCCAACAGCGCCTCGCGATCCGCGACCGGTATTTGATAGTAATCAGGGTGTATTTCCGAAAACGCCAGAAATCCGTGTCGGTTGCCGCCGTAATCGACAAAGGCCGCCTGCAGCGACGGCTCCACCCGTGTGACCTTTGCCAGATAAATGTTGCCTGCAAGCTGCCGCTTGTTCAGTGATTCAAAGTCGAACTCATCGACCTTGTTTCCATCTGCCACCACCACGCGGGTCTCCTCCGCGTGGGTGGCATCGATAAGCATCTTTTTTGCCATATTGTCCTTATCCATTGCCACGCGCCCGCAGCCCGATAGGGCGCGGAAGAGCGGCAATGATGTCCTGAAATTGCGATGGCTGTGGGGTGCAGGCGCGCACATGCCAGCGGGATCGGTCCCCGGCGGCCTGTATGCGTCGCTGCTGTCACGCGTTTCATCGCGGTTGTTCTCCGATGACGCGCCTTGCCTTTTGGCCAGACCCGCCACCCGCTTCGTGCCCCAAACCGGAGCTATTCATTCAGATCGGCCCGCAAGGCCAACCTTTCTTCCTGACCGATCCCGTTTGCGGATTTGCGAGCGCAAGGCCGGAATGGCAGAGAATCTTTCATCGGCGGCGCGTCGAAACAGACCGCCGCTAGCGTCACACTAATGTCTCTTGCGCCCAAATTACAATGGTCGATTTCATGCGCCACGCAGACAATCGCCTTCCTCTGAACCCATAACCCTATGATTAAGCTTGAAAAGACCCGCGGCTCAGCAGTCTCGACGCGGCCACGGCCTGCGCCAGGGTATCGGCCAGTTCTTGGCCAACTTGATCTGGCGCGCTGCCGTCGGGCCTGAGGTCCGGCACCTGCCAGACGGCACATCCCGCCCTTATCGCGGCAAGCGTCCCGGTATCGCTGTCCTCAAAGGCCGCGCAGTTCTCGGGCGCCAAACCAAGGATCGACGCGCCAAGGTGATAGGGCTCGGGATCGGGTTTTGGCCGGCTGACCCGGTCGATCCCCACCACATCGACGAAATAGCCCAAAATACCGGCCAGCGCCAAATGGTGCCGCGCCCGGTCGGTCCGCGTTGTCGTGACAACGGCCATCGCGATACCCGCGGCACTGAGCGCGGCGAGAGTTTCCGCCACGCTTGGGCGCAGCGGCACCGTTTGGGCCATGGCGCGATCCAATGCCGCGTGCCAATCGGCATCAAGTCTGGCCACATCAACGCCCGGGATCGCCGCCAAGATCAGATCAGTAGCGCGCGGCATGGTCTTGCCGACAAGGCGCAAAAACAAAAGCTCCGCATCGCGGGGCGCCAGGCCGTGATCGCGCGCAACCTCTACAAACGCCCTGAGACCCACGCGCTCGGTGTCGAGCAAGAGCCCGTCCATATCAAAAAGCGCTGCTTGCAGCATGATCTGCCTGGCCCTCTTGCCGATGTCCCCGCGGGCCGTGCGACTGTCCCGCATCGGCAACCCATACAATGACAACCAACGCAGCCAAGGCCTTACTGCCAAAGGCACCAGCCAAACCAAAAGGTTTCCTTCAAAGGATCGAGCCGCTCCCCGCTAGAATTGCGCCGCGTATCAGGCGCCAAAAACTCACAGATAGTCGGATCGGCTCAGCCCATATTTGGCCATCTTCTCATTGAGCGTCCGGCGCGGCAGCGACAATTCATCCATCACCGCCGAGATTGAGCCGCGATGGCGCCGCATCGTGTTGTCGATGAGCATCCGCTCAAACGCTTCGACATATTCCTTCAGCGGTTTGCCGGCCTGTACCGCCTGCGGCGAGATCTCGGTATTATCGCTCATCAGCAGGCTCGCGATGGAGCCCGATCCGCGCCGCTGCTGCAAAATTGCGCGCTCAGCGATGTTGATCAATTGGCGCACATTGCCCGGCCAGGGCGCCTGCAAAAGCTGGGCGGCCTCTTGTGCTGTAACCTCCGGCGCATCAGTGCCGTATTCGTCGGCAAACTGCTCTCCGAAGCGGTTGAACAGCGTCAAGATATCCTCACCGCGCTGGCGGAGCGGCGGGATATCGATCCGCATCGCGGCCAGGCGGTAGAAGAGATCGGGGCGAAGTGCGGCTTCGCAATTCTCCGGCTCGGCCGCGTTACAAATTGCCATGATCCGCGTCTCTGCCGGTATGCCTTGGTCATTGATTGCGGTCAAAAGCCTGGCTTGAAGCGCGTTTGGCAGCGCCTCAACATCTTCCAGCACCAGCGAGCCGCCGCGGGCCTGTTCCATCAGTGGCAAATCCTGGTCGTCATCGACAGGACCAAACAGCATCTTGCCCAGCTCCTCTTCGGGATGGGCAGCGCAAGAGAGCGCAACAAATGTCTTGCCCGCCCGCGGACCTACTGCGTGCAGCGCATGCGCGACCAGCGTCTTGCCCGTCCCGGTCTCACCAGTGATCAGCACATGGCCGTCGGCTTGGCCGAGATCAAGGATGTCTTCGCGCAGCCGCTCCATCACCGGGCTGGAGCCGATGAGCTTGCGCATCAATACCGTGCCGTCGGAGAGTTCTCGGCGCAGTGCGCGGTTATCCAAGGTCAGCCGCCGCGTTTGCGTGGCGCGCTTGGCAAGTTCGGTCATCCGGTCGGGATTGAACGGTTTTTCCAAAAAATCGTAAGCCCCGATCCGCATCGCCTCGACAGCCATCGGCACATCGCCATGGCCGGTGATCATGATCACTGGAAGACCGCTATCCATCCCCATCAGGCGTTTGAGAAACGCCATCCCATCCATGCCGGGCATCTTGATGTCGCTGACAACAACACCTTGGAAATCTGCGCTGAGGCTTTTTAGCGCCTCTTCGGCAGAAGAGTAGGTTTCGGTCTCAAAACCCGACAGCGCCAACCATTGGCTGATCGATTGTCGCATGTCCTGTTCGTCATCGACGATGGCGATCTTCATAGTTCCACCCTTCTGTCTTATTCCGCCGCCGTGTCACTTTCGGCCAGACGTGGCAGCCGCAACTGGAAGACCGCGCCGCGGCTTTCCCCGTTACGTGCCGTCAACCGCCCACCCAGATCGGCAACGATGCCTGACGAAATCGCCAGGCCCAGCCCGACCCCGTCGCCCGGCGCTTTGGTTGTGTAAAACGGCTCAAAAAGCTGATCGAGATCGTCAATGCATGCGCCGCTGTCGCGCACGGTCAGGACCGCCTCATCGCCCTCGGCAATGATCAGATCAAGCTGGCGATCTTCGAGGTCACGCATCGCGTCCAGCGCATTTCGCAAAAGGTTGATGATGACCTGCTCCAGCCGAAGTCGGTCGGCCATGACCATCACAGGGCGACGCGGCAAGGTCTGGTTGATCGCCACGGTCTGCAGGCGCAATTGCGGCTCCATCATGGTCAGCGCCGCCTGCAGCGCATCGCGCAGGTCAACCGGCGCAAAGGCTTGCTCGCCCTTGCGGGCATAACTTTTCAACTGGCGCGTGATGCCGCCCATCCGTTCCAAAAGGTCATCGATACGCTGGAAGGAACTGAGCGCCTCTTCGGGGCGGCGGCGTTGCAGCAAAAGCTTGGCGCCGGCGAGATACGTTTTCATCGCCGCCAATGGCTGGTTCAGCTCATGGCTGACCGCGGCCGACATCTCACCCATCGCGGCAAGCTTTTGGCTCTGGGCTAGGCTTTGCTCGGCCTCTTGAAGATCCTTTTCCACCCGTTTGCGTTCGGCGATTTCACTTTGCAGCCGGTCGTTGAGCTGACGCAGCTCCGCCGATTCGCGCGCGAAGGCCCGCGATTGGTGCCGTGCGCGGCGGCTGATGGCGTAAAACCCGCTGGCCAACAGCAGCGCAAAGCTCATGATCTGCAGCGCCAGTACGCCATTGACGCGTTCGCGGACCGAGGAATAGGGCGTAAAGGCGACCAGACGCCAGCCGCGGAACCCGATCCGGCTTTCGATGCGCAGCGTATCATCGTCAAAAAGATACCGGTCCGACAGGTCGAACCCGCCAAAGGCGCCCGTCGCATCGAGCGCGCGCTGGATCGCGGATGGCGGATCGGACACGGCCAGCGCGTCGGCCTCGTTCAGGCCACGCCACAGATGTTCGGTTGACAGAATGATGCGGCCTTCGGAATTGGTTACCATGACGGCCTCGCCCGTGCCGCGCCAGCGCCCGACCAGATGGTCGAAATCCACCTCAACGACAATCACACCGATTGTCCGGTTTTCCGCGCGAATTCGGCGCGAAAAGGTGAAATCGAAGGCGTTTGTCTCACGCTCGTTGATCGTGAAGACGGTGTCGGTCTGACGCTGCGCCTGCACGAAATACTGCTCGGTGTCGCGCAATTCGCCCAATCTCTGACGATTGCTTGCCGCGACAACCCGGCCATCTCGGTTAAGCAACAAAAAGGACGCAGCACCGACTTCCTCGACATAAGAAATCAGCCGCTGCGATGTCGTTGTGAACTCGTTTCCCTGCAGCGCTTGGATCAGCGTCGGGTCGCGCGACAGCAACAGTGGGACCACCGAATTTCGCTGCAACTCCGACACGATCGAGCCGGAATAGATCGCCAGCCGCACCTCAGAGCCGTTGCGTACCGCGGCGGTATACCGCTCCGTCAGCAGGATGTTTGAAACCCAAATCACCGCTACAGAAATTGCCAGAAAGGCAAAAACCGCCACCCGCAGCAGCCACGGGCGATGCCCCGAAGGGTGCTGATCTGAATTAGGTTTTACCGTTACTTGACGCATTCTGGCTGGATCGTAATTCACCCCCTTTGGGGCGGCAAGAGAGGCGGCACGGCGTCAGCGGCCTCACGCCGATTGCATCACCTTGCTAAGTGCCGCGAAAAGACCCAGCCCATCGGTACCGCCATGCTGCGCATCAATGGCGCGTTCGGGGTGGGGCATCATGCCCAGCACCCGTCGGTTGGGCGACAGGATGCCAGCGATATCGCGGGCCGCGCCGTTGGGGTTGTCGAGATAACGAAACGCCACCCGATCCTCGGATTCGAGCTGGTCCAGCGTTGCGGGATCGGCTGAATAATTGCCCTCGTGATGGGCGATGGGCAGCGCAATTTCCTGGCCCGTTTCATAGCCGCTTGTATAGGCGCTTTCGTCGCTGGCAACGCGTAAGCGCACCGTGCGGCAGATGTATTTCACATCCGCGTTTTGCAGCAATGCGCCGGGCAGAAGCCGCGTTTCGGTCAGGATCTGAAAGCCGTTGCAGACGCCCAGGACATAACCGCCAGCCTCGGCATGCGCGCGCAATGCGCCCGCGATCGGCGACTGCGCGGCGATGGCGCCGCAGCGCAGGTAGTCCCCGTATGAAAAGCCGCCCGGCACACCGACCAGATCGGTGCCCTGCGGCAGCTCTGTCTCTTTGTGCCAAACCATGGTTACGTCATAGCCGGCAGCACGAAACCCCACGGCAAGATCGCGGTCGCAGTTTGATCCGGGGAAGACAAGCACGGCTGCTTTCATGCCCGTCTCATGCCGCATTTCCGCCGCCAGCGCCAGGGCCGAGACGCCGCGTTCCGACAATCTATGCCATGAAATCCGTGATAACGGCGGTGCCGGGCATTGTGGGGCCGTTCATCGCCGCAAGCTCCGCACTGGCATCGCTCAGTCCAACTTCGCGCGCCACCAGCGGCGACAGATCGACAACGCCACGCTCGATCAGTGACAGAAGCGAGGGGTATTTCCAGGCCGGCATGCCGCGTGTGCCGTAAAGCGCAAGATTGCCCAGATACACCGCGCTCATATTGATCTCCATGCGCGCGGTATGGCCCACCGGCATGCCGATCTGTACATGCCGGCCAAGCGGTGCGAGGCATTCAAGAGAGGCGTTGACCGTTTCAACCAGGCCGAGCGCTTCGATCGAGACCTGGGCGCCGCCGCCGGTAATCTCGCGGATTGCCTGGGCCACAGAGCCATCGCGCGCATTGATGGCCGCATCGGCGCCAAGTTCTTTGGCCAGGTCGAGCTTTTCCTCAACGATATCAACAACGACAACCTGCGCGCCGAGTGCTTGGGCCAAAAGTGCTGCCGCCTGGCCGATGCCACCCGTGCCGTGAATGGCAACCCAATCGCCCGGCTCAACGGCCGCGCGGTCGGTCAGCGCATGCCAGGCCGTTGTCACCCGGCAGCCCAGCCCGGCAGCCAGCGCGGGCGTCAAAGTCTCTGGCAGGCGCACCAGGTTATGATCGCGCGGCACGGCGACAAACTGGGCATAGGCGCCGGGATCGGTGAAGCCGGGGATGATCTGATCGAGGCAGGTATTCGACACGCCCCGGCGGCATTGCGCGCAAGACCCGCAGCCCAAAATGAAGGGGGCGATCAGTTGCTCGCCCATCTCAAATTGCGCACCCGGCCCGGCGGCAACAACCGTGCCGCAATATTCATGACCCATGATCGAGCCCGGCTTGACCCTTGGGTGTTCGCCGCGCCAGCCATGCCAATCCGACCGGCACACACCACAGGCGCCAACCTCGAGCACAACCCCATCAGCCGGACAGGCGGGATCGGGCACCGTCTCAATGGCCAATGGCGCGTCAAACTCACGAACAACTGCTGCGCGCATCCCACGATCCTTCCACAGAAACACCCTATCCGGACGCTGCCCGATTTACGGACGCGATGCCAGCGAAATGGAATATTATTTTATTACAGCGTATTGCGCGACGACGTTACCACAAATTATGCGGCGTGTGGCCCGGCGAAGCCGGATGACAGAGCTCAGCCCATATCCACGCGGTAGCTTTCGATCACAGTATTGGCCAGCAGCTTTTCGCACATCTCAGTAACCTGCGCCTCGGTTGCATCAGGCGCCAGATCAAGCTCGATCACCTTGCCCTGACGCACGCTTTCAACGCCAGCAAACCCCATCGCCGACAAAGCCACCCGAACGGCCTCCCCTTTGGGGTCAAGAACGCCGTCTTTCAGCATCACCGTGACCGTCGCGCGCATCCTAAAACCTCAGTTAATCAGCGTCGGTTTGGCGGCACCTTGCGGCCCTGCAGGCATCACGCCCAAGCGCTGCGCCACTTCCGTGTAGGCATCCGCCAGATCGCCCAAATCGCGGCGAAACACGTCCTTGTCAAGCTTGCGGCCGGATTTCACATCCCACAGCCGACAGCTATCGGGGCTGATCTCATCGGCCACAATCAGACGCATGAAATCGCCGTCCCAGATGCGGCCGATCTCAATCTTGAAATCAACCAGCTTGATGCTGACCCCAAGCATCAAACCGGACAAAAAGTCGTTCACCCGCAGGGCCAGCGCCACCATGTCATCGAGATCCTGCTGGCTTGCCCAACCAAAGGCAATGATATGTTCCTCCGACACAATCGGATCGCCCAGATCATCGTTTTTGAAGTAGAACTCCACGATCGGACGCGGCAATGCGGTGCCCTCTTCGATGCCCAGCCGGGTAGAGATTGAACCGGCAGCGACATTGCGCACGACCACTTCAAGCGGAATGATCTCAACGGCGCGGATCAACTGCTCGCGCATATTGATCCGGCGGATGAAATGCGTTGGCACGCCGATATTGCCAAGACCAGTCATAAAGAACTCTGATAGGCGGTTATTCAGCAC
The DNA here is from genome assembly GCA_039191215.1 of Pseudomonadota bacterium. GTDB lineage: Bacteria > Pseudomonadota > Alphaproteobacteria > Rhodobacterales > Rhodobacteraceae > HKCCE3408. The sequence goes on along the minus strand of JBCCXT010000032.1, from coordinate 30,882 downwards.
GCCTTTGCCGTCGATTGTGGCCATCTTTTCGGCATTAAAAGCAGTGGCATCGTCTTTGAAATACTGCACAAGTGTGCCGGGCTCTGGCCCCTCATAAAGAATTTTGGCCTTGCCTTCGTAGACCTTCTTGCGTCGCGCCATCAGGGGTCCCTGTCACAGGTGATGCTAAGCCCTGCACCACCAAGGCGCTATAGGCCAATCCGCCTGGCCCCGCAAGAAGCCGGTCGGGCACATTCGCCTGTGTCGCGCCGCCGTTGCGGCGACGGCTGGCGCGGCGGCTCGGCGCATCGGCTGGCTATTGCCCTGCCCGGATCGGCGTTTTATGCAAGTGCGATGCCAGCTGCCTGCCCAAGGAGGCCCAATGTCCAGCTTCGACGAGCGCGAGAGCGCGTTTGAAAACAAGTTCGCCCATGATGCCGAAATGCAATTCAAAGCAGAGGCGCGGCGCAACAAGCTGATGGGCCTGTGGGTTGCAGAATTGCTCGGAAAAACGGGCGACGCGGCCGAGAATTACGCCAAAGAGGTCGTTCGCGCCGATTTCGAGGAGCCGGGCCACGAGGATGTCATGCGCAAAGTGCTGGCCGACCTTGGCGGCGCCGCGCCCGAGGCAGATGTGCGGGCCAAATATGCCGAGCTTTTGGGCCAAGCCAAAGCGCAGATCATGGACGAATCCTAACCGCGTACAAAGCGCGCTCATGATGATCATGCATGAGATGAGATTGCGTTTTCACGCCGCCTGAGGCAGGCCGGGTCATCCCTTATCTGTGCGGTTTTGTGATGCCCGATGCCCTGTCTGCCCTTCTGTCGACCCGCGACTGGCTTTTGGCCGATGGGGCGACCGGCACGACACTATTTAACATGGGTCTGCAATCGGGTGATGCGCCGGAATTGTGGAACACCGACCATCCTGAGCGGATCACAGCGCTTTATCAGGGCGCGGTCGATGCCGGGGTCGACTTATTTTTGACGAACTCTTTCGGCGGCACCGCGGCACGGCTGAAGCTGCATGATGCGCAGGCGCGTGTTTTTGAGCTCAACAAAGCTGCAGCAGAGATCGGTCGGGAGGTCGCAGATCGGGCCGGACGCCCGGTTGTTGTGGCCGGGTCCATCGGGCCGACCGGCGAGATCATGGCGCCGATGGGCAGTCTGAGCCATGCCGAAGCGGTCGAGATGTTCCATGAACAGGCCGAAGGTTTGAAGGCCGGCGGCGCCGATGTGCTCTGGGTCGAGACGATCAGCGCCGCCGAAGAATACCGCGCCGCGTCTGAGGCGGCCGCACAAGCCGGCATGCCATGGTGCGGCACGATGAGCTTTGACACGGCCGGGCGCACGATGATGGGCCTGACCTCAACGGCGATGGCCGCACTGGTTGACCGGCTTGACCACAAACCCCTGGCCTTTGGCGCAAATTGCGGGGTCGGTGCGTCCGATCTGTTGCGCACCGTGCTGGGCTTTTCGGCAACCGCCCCAAGAGCGCCGATCATTGCAAAAGGCAATGCCGGTATTCCGAAATATGTCGACGGGCATATCCATTATGACGGCACGCCGGAATTGATGGGCCGCTACGCTGTTTTGGCGCGTGATGCGGGCGCACGTATCATTGGCGGCTGCTGCGGGACGCAAGCGGCCCATCTGGTTGAGATGCGCGCGGCCCTTGAGGCCGCACCCAAGGCTGACACGCCGAGCTTGGCGATGATTGCGGCGGAGCTTGGCGGGTTTTCCTCCGATCATGACGGGACCGGTGAGGCTGCTCCGCAGCGCCGCCGCACCCGACGCCGGGCCTGAGCTGAGGCGGTAAGTAAGGGCGGCGCGGCGCGTCGGCGGTCCCATGGTCTCGGTCACATCGCCCGGCGCGACCCAGATTGTGAATATGGAACAATGCCATTCGATGCCGAACCAATAAGGCCGGTCCTGATGGCAGCGCGTTGCCGGAACTGGGCCCGATTTGTAAAATAAAAGGGCATGGTTGATCGACGGGTTTGGTGGTTCGGCAGGTCCAAGGTGCGCGAAACATCACGATGCACAGCCATCAGTGGCTTTCGGTGATCGCGCAAAAACGTCTTGCAAGCTTGTACGAAATGGCGGTCCTCCTGGGTGCAAGCGATGACACACGACCGGGTCATTACGGCGTCTAGCGCAAGATCCGAGACGGCCTTCGAAATTCGAACGCATATGAGTTTGTCCTCACGGCAGACCATTTCCAGAGCATGCTTTGCACCCGGCGGATGTCTAATGTCAAAGCGTTGGACATGTGGTTGTAGACTTCGCAGAACGCAGCCGTCGCACCGGAGTAATCCCGGTGGACGACCTCATCAATCAGACTGACATCGCCTGGCGCAAACCGCTTTGGTGTCTGGCCAAGCGCCTCCTTGGTGCTCTCGTAGAGATCACCGTCGATATGCAGCAGCGAGAAAGCCGCATGCGGCCGCGCGGCAAGAAACGCCGGCACGGTCTCGTTGAACCAGACCTTGAACAACTCGATATTCTCATGGTCAAAGGCCCCGAGAGCCGCGTAGCTGCCGAAGCCAAACGCGGTTAATATCGGTGAAGAACTTCTGCCACGGGATATTGTGATTTCGGCCTCGTTTTGCACCCAAGCCTCTAATTTTGCTTGATTAACAGGATGGAGGTGCGGGCACGTAGCCCAGCATCATGTAGCGCGCGAGTGCTTCGGGGTCTAACGCCTCGCCATATCCGAGGTCGCGTAAGGCGCGCCTCAGAGGCAAATACGAGATGGCCGGCGGCCAGTGCCAGATAGAGCGATCTGACGCCGCGCGCATGGGCTGTGCACCGGCGGCGCAATGGTCCAGGACGGCCGGGCCTCGATGTCCAAATTGCGCCAAGACGCCACCGGGGCCCTGCAGCCCTCTATATTCGGCGCCATCGGGACCGCGCGGTGTCATCCGGTCACGCGCAGCGCAAACGGCCTTGGCCGTCGGTGCTTTGGACACATCGGCTACAGACAGCAAAAGGGCGGCACATTCTCTATCCCTTTCTCCGCCCGCCACCTTGTCCGACGCAGCAGGTTGCACCCCGCGCGGCATGCCAAACCCGTCGCAAGTTGGATCAAAGGATCGCTGGCACCCGAAATTCACCATGCGCGGCAGCAGAACCATTCCGATCAGTGGCATTCTGACTAGACATCGCGGCGCGGTTGGCCGACAGGGTCACCAAGAGGACTAGGAGAGCCACAATGGCGCGGATGTCTGCAACGACATTGCAATCGGAATGCCATGGTGATGAGGTCGCACTTTTGCGGCGCATCCTGGTCGGGCATGACCTGCCAGGTCGCCACTTGGAAATAGGTACCGCGGCCGGTGGCACCCTTAAAGAATTGATGCTTACATATCCCGATGCCGCCACCCGGCCGGACTTTGTGGTCATCGACCCGATGACATATTTCGATGATCAGCTGTCGAAAGTGCGCCACAACCTAGCCGCCTCTGGCATCGATCCCGACGCGGTGACGTTCTGGACCGGCACAAGCGAGGATTTCCTCGCCGCAGAGCGCAGGTCCGGCGGCGTGTTTGATTTCATCTTCGTTGATGGCGATCATCGTGCAGCACCTGTCATGGTCGACATGCAATGGGCGGACATGTTGCGCGACGGCGGCTTCATTTGCTTTCACGACCGCAGCGAGAGCTTCCCCGGTGTCGGTTGGTCCATCGCGCATTTTTTGCGACAGAACCCGAATTTCCACGAATTTGATTCTGCTCGTACCTTGGTTGTGTTGCGCAAGACCGGCGAAGGCCGCCGCCCCGTGGTGACCCGCGCAGACTTGAAGGCCGCCCGCTTGGAGCAACATCGCCTTCGTCTCCGACGAAGTCTTCGCAAACGTTTGCCATTTCTGTTCGCGCGGGACTGAGCGCTCACCCCGTGTAGCGCCGCCAAATCTCAATGAGGTCTCCGGCGAGCCGAGATGCTGCGATCCGCGCGGTGCATCCGGCGCGCCCAATGCCATTGCAAGGGCGCGTTCTTCGACGAAGGGATGGCCGAAAGAGCCACTTGCAGGCGCCCTTCGAGACGCGGGCGCAGCGGCGCCATCAACTGATGTGCGCGCATGGCGCTTTCCACGGCAGGCCGCCATTAAAAACGGGGGCCGTCTGTGACAACCCGTCCACTTGGTAGCTGGCAAGACGGGCCAGGGCATATGGGCCCGGATTGCTGGCTAATCGGCAAGCCGAGATCTCATGGGTAATGGTGCGCCCTTCTGCGTGCGTCATCAGCGCCTGATGCCAAAAATGCTTGCCCTTCCGCGGGGGGCGCGCGCTGTGATCTCCACATTGCCGTCGACATAGATCGAAACCGCGCAATCGGGCAAAGTTCCGTGGGGCAGGAATTTGCAATATCTGTCGAAGTCTTTGCCCGATTTTTCTTCGTACCCGACATCGACCCGCCTTGCTTGCCAGCCGCGAGCGGGCACGCGTCCGTCATGTGACCGCCAAGCGCAATGCGGCGTGATCTTTGCTGAAATAGAAAACGTGTATGAGACGGTAGCGATTGACGTGGCCGAAATCGATTTCACGGCCCATTTTAACGGGCTTGATCGCTAGGTCGGTGTGCTGAAAAGGGATGTCGACGGGGCTGAGGCCGACCTGTCCGAACGGCTGCTCGACACGCCTGACGTGCTGGCGCGCTTCCGCTACATCTTTGCTGAGACCCACGAGGACAAAATCCCTGGCCGCGCGCCACGCGTCGAGAACGTGCGCCAACGCACGGCCGACCTCGCTTTACCGGTGATGAATCTCAATTGGCATTAGCCGAGCCCGATTGCATTGCCGGTTTAGCGCTATCGACCCTTTGCGCAGAGATCACCTCTTGCGGAGGTCAAACGCAGACCACCCGCCCCACCACCTTGAGGTCCCGAACTGCCGGCGAATGTCCAGGGACGCAGCACCACTCGTCCAGCCTGCGCAACAAGGTGCGACGGATTTGATCACAGTACAGGTTGGATGACGTTTTGGCCGGTGCTGGCGGTCTCCACGATGATGTCGGTGGCATAGACCGCGCTTAGATTTGCCGCTGTCAGCACCTCTTTTGGTGGCCCCGATTGCACCGCCATCCCGTCTTGCAGAAGAATCACGTGATCGGTGAACGCCGAGGCGAGGTTGAGGTCATGCAGGACAACCAACGTGCCCACGCCATCGGCCGCCAGGGCGCGCACCAGCCGCAACAGCGTGATCTGGTAGCCGATATCGAGGCTCGACGTCGGCTCATCGAGAAAGAGAAAACACTCATGCCCGAGCTGCCGATTGGCGCGCAGCTGTACCAAAACGCGGGCAAAATGCACGCGATGTTGTTGCCCGCCGGAAAGCTCTGAGACGAAACGGTCTTCCATCCCGGCGAAGTTGAACTCAACCAGGGTCTGTTGCTTCAGACGCTCTAAGTCGGCAGGCTTCAAAGCCAGCGGCGCGCCGAGCTCAATCAGCTCCCAAAGGGTGAACGCCGCGCTCAGGCTTGGGTTTTGTTCAAGTACGACCCGGTGATTTGCAAGCTCATGCGCCACCATCTGCAAAACGGTTTTGTCAAAGTATCGGATGGCTTCGGCACAATCCCGGTGCTCACCGGCAAGACACGATAAAAGCGTGGATTTTCCGGCGCCATTTGGGCCGCAAAGGGCCACGACCTGACCCGGCGCCAGGCTAAGCGAGACGTCGCGCAGAATCGGCTTGCCGCCAAGCGCCAAATTGATGCCAGAACCGACGATCACAGTTTTGAGTTTCTCAGCAGCAGCCAAAGAAAGAAAGGCCCGCCTAGGATCGCCGTCGCGATACCGATGGGGATCTCAGCCGGCGGGATCGCATTGCGCACAAAAAGATCGGCAAAGAGCAAGATGTTTGCGCCCACAAGCGCTGAGATGGGCAGCACGACCCAGTGGCTTGCCCGCACAAAAAGCCGCGTCATATGTGGTGCCACAAGGCCCACAAAGCCGATCGGTCCAGCCACCGACACACCTGCCCCAACCGCAACAGCCACTAAGGCGCAGATCTGAAACTTCACGCGGCTTACATCCACGCCCGAATGAAAGGCTGCCCGTTCGCCCAGCTGAAAAAGGTCCAATTCGCGCCGGTAGCGCAGCAGCAAAATGCTTGAGATGACCATGGCCACGCAGGCAATGAGCACAGTGTTCCAGTTGCTTTTGGCCAGGCTCCCCATCGTCCAAAAGGTAAGCTCGCGAAGCTGCTGGTCGGTCGACATATAGACCATGATGCCGATCATCGCGCTGGCGATTGCGGTGATCGCCACGCCAACGAGGATCAGGCGCCCGACCGAAAAGCTGCCGCCCAGATTGGCGGTCACAAGGACGATGAATGTGACGGCCAATCCGCCCAGAAACGCCGCGATCGGATGTACCGCTGGCAGCATAGCGTCTGGCAAAGTGCCCACGAACACGTCCCCCAGCACGATCACGAACACCACCGCAAGTGAGGCGCCCGCCGTGATGCCAATGAGCCCGGGATCGGCAAGCGGATTGCGCAGCAATCCTTGCAAGCATGCCCCAGAGATCGCCAGCGAAGCGCCCACGACCATACCCAAAACCATCCGCGGGGCGCGGATGTTAAAGAGGATCGTGTCGGTCACGGCCGTGCCTGCACCGCTGATCGATGCCAGAAGGTCCGTGAAAGAAAGCCGCGCTGGCCCGATGCTAAGCGCCAGGAAAGCCGCTAACGTCAAAAGCGCCAGCAAGACCACGTAAGATAAGCCCACAAAGCGGGCGGAGCGGACCGCCATCAGCTTGATGAGATCTGCTCAAATGCGGTGATCAGATCGTTCATTGCCACCGGCGCGCGTGGGCCAAATTGCAGCATCATCTGCGCGTTTAGCGAGACATAGGTTTGGTTTTGCCCGGCCGGGGTGGAGCCGATATCAGCCCGGCCCATGACCGCATCAATGCCGCCCAAACGGTCAATATGCGCCGTCGACAGCACAATGATATCGGGCGCCGCGACGATGATGGCTTCGGCATTCATCGGCCGCCAGCCCTCAAAATCCGCAATATTTGTGCCACCGGCAATCTCGACGATGTCATGCCCGCTTGTGCCCAGGCCTGCGACAATCGGAGCATCGTCACGCACCGAGAGGATCAGCATGACGCGGGGGCTATATTCCAACGCATCAGCGCGCGCGCGCACCTCTTCGAGCGCGGCTTCGTATTCGGCGATCAGCTCAGCCCCGCGTTCGGGCATATCGAGGACCTCAGCCACGAAATTAACCTTGTCGGCATAGCGCTCGGCCCCCGTTCCCAAGGGCGCGTATTCCACGCGCATGCCGGCGGCTTCGAGATTGTCCATCACAGCCGGCGGCCCCATATCATCAGCCCCAATGAGCAAGTCTGCACCAGTGGCCAGCACGCCCTCAGCCGAAAGCTCTCGCACATAGCCGATAGAGGGCAGATCGCTCACCTCTTCGGGGTAAATCGAGGTGCTGTCGACCGCGATGACAGACGCGCCTACCCCAAATTCAAAAAGGATTTCAGTGATGTCGCCACCAGCTGAGGCAATGGTTTCAATGTCTTGGGCAATGGCGGGCGTTGCAAGCGCAAGTGTGGCGCAAAGGGCAAGGGTCGATTTCATGGCGTGTCCTTTGAGATCGAAAAGTCCGGTGAACTTTACACGAGGTTTTCGGTATCGCGGCTGGAAAGGTCTGGTTTGCGTCCGTATTCCTGATAGAAATACTCAAGAACACAGATCATGCAAGCCGAAGCGCCAGTGATTTTATCAGGAGCGACACATGGCCGATGCAAAACCCAGACCCTCCCCGCGCATTTTGACCGTAACCGGTGCCGGACATATCACCCCAAACATGATCCGTGTGACCCTGACGGCCCCGTTTGTGCGCGAACTGCCCGCAGGCATTGAGGGTGCACATTGCAAGCTATACCTGCCCGAGCCTGGCGAAAGCGCCAGTACATTTGAGATGCGGTTACAGCTTGGGCCACGTCCAGAAGTGCGGACGTATACGATCAGACATATTCGCCCAGAAGCCTCTGAGATTGAGATTGATTTCGTCGATCACGGCGATGTGGGCCCGGCATCAGCTTGGGCGCGTGCGGCAGTCTCGGGCAGCGTGTGCGGCTTTGGCGGTCCGGGTCCGGTGAAGCTCAAATCCTTCTATGCAGACACCTACCTTGTCGCCGCGGATATGTCGGCCCTGCCCGTTGCTGCGGCAACACTTGAAGCCATGCCGCGCGACGCCAAGGGTCTTGCGATCTTTGAGATCACCCATCCCGATGACGCCCAGGCCATTGATGCGCCGTCCGGAGTGGCGCTGCGGTGGCTGACCCATCCACACCCGCATATCTCGTCCCAACAGGCCGTTGACATCATTCGAGACCTGCCCCCGTTCGACGGCAGCGTTCAGACATGTATCGCAGGCGAGAGCACGGTCATCCAAGCGCTACGGGCCCATTTGATGAACGAGCGTCGCCTTGCCAAGGTGGATACCTATATCTCTGGTTACTGGAAGATCGGCCTGATCGAAGACGAGCACCAGAAATTCAAACGCGAAACTGCCGCTTAAGGAGACCGCAATGTATCTTGCCATGAACCGCTTCACCGTTCCGACCGAAAACGCCGCCGCTTTTGAGGCGATTTGGCTCGGGCGTGATAGCCACCTTAAGGACATGGACGGGTTCGTGGAGTTTCATATGCTGCGCGGGCCCGAGAAGGACGGCAATATCTTATATGCCTCTCACACGGTCTGGACGTCTGAGGAAACATTTTCCGCCTGGACGCGATCAGAGCAATTCCGCGCAGCCCATCGCGATGCCGGACAGACGACAAAGCTTTATGTCGGCCACCCGAATTTCGAAGGCTTCTCATCGATCCAAACGATCGCGGCGCAAGAAGCGGTTGGCTGACCGTCAACAGGAGACGTGAAGGGCTGTTTCCACGGCCGTGAAAAGGCACAAGGCAACCGGCGCGGCGCGTCGGTGCTGGATCGGATCGGCAAAATCGCTGTTGCCTGTTGTGCTTAAACGACCCGCAATCTGGGGCGTTCTTGGCGGCGCGGTGGTTGGGCGCCGATGCGCCCGGCCAATTCCAGCCCGAGGCGGATGGCTTCTGCATCGACGCAGCCATGGGTCAAACGCGACAGCACGTCCCGCGCGCGCTGCATATCATCGCCGCGCATCGCAGTGAGCATTTCGAGGATCAGAACTTCGTCATCGGTAAGTTTGGTTGCGAATGCCTCCTCCGCGACCTCAATCGGTACAGGTCGGACGCGCATGAGGGCCCAGAGCATCTTCTGGCATTTGTGGGCCAGCATCAATCCGCGGGCCTCGCCGAAAGTGATCGCCGCCTCGTCATAGGCAGTGCGCCAAACATGGTTTTCCGGTTCAGCGGCCACAGCCAGAAACATCCGCATCATCGGCAACAAAAGTATGACCTGCGGCGCGGGTACGAAGCTCATCCCGTCTTCCTTGTCGATGCGCGTGCAGCGGCAATTTCTGGGGTGATATCCGGAGCGATCCCATCGGGAAGCTTCTGTGCGGGCCCGGAGCTTCGCGCTGAAAATCGGATCTCGGCCTCTAATGCGGCGCGCAGCTTGGGGTGCAAGCCCATACCCAGCTTTGAGGCGTGTTCATCCATCGCCAGAAGGTTGTGAAACGTCGGATTGGTCATGTTGCCGCCTGTGTTTGCGCCGGTTGCACGTCAGGGCTCGGCAAATGGGTTGCAAGAAGATGCAGGGCGCGGACCGCTTGGGCGGTCTCGGCGCCTTCACACAGCATCATCAGTTCCGTCCTGGCACAGCCCATCTGTCCGCGCCGGATCGCGGCAAAAGCAAGGATGAGCCGCCGTTCATGTTCGGTGGCGATCTTTGCACAGCATGGGCAGGTCGCCGAATTGAACATAAAACAGGAGCTACGCGCGCAGCGCACGGCCTGCAGGGCATCCACGATGCGCGCGAATAAAAAAGGTCCGTCATGGCCAAAGGCGTGTTGCGCGCGCATCAACCCATTAATCCAGCCTTGCGTGGCCGGTGTGGCGAAGCTTTGAAAAATGTGGCGCGCAATTTCCAAAAATTGCTCTTCAATCGGGTCGAGTCCAAGTTTGGCGACTGCCCATTCCTTTGAACACGGCCGACGGCCACAATCATGTTCAGTTTTTTTCTGCACCGAGACCTCAGCGGATTTGAAAATGTCGACTAACCGGGCTGGCAGAGCGCACGCTGCGGGACTTGGTGGATCATATCTGACAAAATGACTCGGAAATTACAACCAACAACTTAACTGTCCGCGCAAATTGTCACATGAAGCGCGCTAACGACCGCCTTGGACCGGGATGTAAAACGTGTTCTCAGCCCCTGGCGGAGGCGGTGGGAACGGCGATGCGCTGCTGACATAGTTTAACGCCGCCTGGTCCAATGTCGCATCGCCCGACGATGTGGAGATGTAGACGGATGACAAGGCGCCCGACGGACCGATCACCATGGTGACATAGGCGATACCCGATACATTGACCCTTTGAAGCCTGCCTCGGCGAGACAGATGTCGCTGCACCAGTCCCGGGTAGTTCGATATCTCAGCCGCACTGGCGCTTGGCTGCGGCGGTGTCGGTGCGGGTGCCGGTGCTTGGCTTTCGCTACTTGCCGCCTCTTGCCCATCGGCCGCCCCCGCCGACGCGTTTTGATTTGCGTTTCCGGTGGCAACCGGCGCCGGGGCGGCGGGCTCGGGCGTGGCATTGGGATCGGGGCGGGTGACTGGGCGTTGCGTGTCAGGCCCGGGTGTTTGCGGCTCCGGTGCCGTGGCCACGACGGTCTCGGTGGTCGCAACAGCAGCCGCGGCGATTGGCACAGCAACAACAGCCGTTTGCGGCGGCGCTGCAGGGGCGCTCGCATCGCCGGGTGATGCAGGCTCGGACGGGCCAACGGGACGCGCGCCGACGCTCATGTCGATGACCGTGTTCGGACGCGCAGCATAGGGCAGCACGGCACTTGCCGTCGCACTCGGCGCCGTTTCTGCGCGCGGCGTGTCGTTGACGGCGCTGGCATCCAAGATCGTGGGCCTTTGGGCCTGTGACGTCGCATCGGGCGCCTCTGTTGGCAGTGGCTCCGCCAGCTCAGCAGCCTCTGTCTCGGATTGCGTATCAGCTATGGCACCAGGCGTTACGCTCTCAGCCGTCTGGGTCAGCTCGGGCCGGTCGGCCGGGGGCGCTGTGGCCACCACCTCAGCGGGCTCCGGCACGGGCACCGAGGCACCGCTGCTGCCTGCGATCATATCAGCAAAGCTGGTGCCGAGCCGTGCCGGCGTCGGGTCACCGCCGCTTTCAATGCGGGGGGGCGTGCTCCAGGCAAATGGGATGGCGCCGGTCAGATGCAGCGCCATGGATCCAACCACAGCTAGGCTTGCACCAATGAGCGCGCGGCTCATTCCAGGCCCCGTTCGGTGACGATCCAGACCTCCTCTGCGCCAGCCTCTTGCAGCGCGCGCGCAAGTGCGATGAGCTCTGTGGCCGGCAGGTCGCGGTCGGGGACAAGCCGCGGGGCCGGATCGCGGGCAATGATGGCCGCAGGATCGGTCGGCGCGCCAAGGTAAAGGAGCTGTCCGTCAGCCAGCACGACAGCGGCATCGGGCGGCGCCCGGCCATCAAGCGTATCTGTGTCCACAAGTGTCACGCGATCATCGATAGGTGGTGCGACCGCGCCTGCCACCAAAAAGAACACAAGCATCAAAAAGACCACGTTGATCAGCGCGATCGTCGGCTCCGCGCGCCGCCGCCGCCTCATTCCAACACCGTGACGTTCAACCCGTCCAACGGCGCAAGCGTCACCAGCAGGTCGGTCAGCCGCTGCGCTGTGACATCTGGGGTAAGGCTGACCAAAAGCGTATCCGCGTCTTCGTTGCCCAGGCGGGACACAAGCGCCCCAAGCCGCAACACCTCGCCATTCAGCGACACCGCCTCCGGCTCCAGCCTAAGAAAGAGCGGCGGGCGATCGGCGGCCAGGCTTGCACCTGCCGTGGCAGCTGAAAGCGGCAGCTCGGCAAATCGCGTGAAGGTCGAGGTCAGCATGAAAAACAACAGCAGCAAAAAGATCACATCGATAAGTGAGGTAACCGAAATGACGCGCCGTCGCCTAGCTTTGCGCAGCATAGCCGAAGCTCCCCGCGGGTGCACAATCGGGATCAGCCGCGGCTTCGGGGAAAGGATAAAAGAGCCGGCTGATTGTCCGTTCGGCAAAAGCCCGATCGCGGTCAAGTTGTCCCTCAAACCACGCCAGGATCAAGGTGGTTGGCATCGCCACACCCAGACCCACGGCCGTGGTCAGTAGCGCCACCCAAATGCCGCCCGCCAAAATGGAGGGATCGACCGACGCACCAGCATCCTGGAGCGCCTGAAACGCATCGATCATACCCAGAACCGTGCCAAACAGCCCCAAAAGCGGCGCCACCTGGGCGATGCTATCGAGAAGACGCAGGCCGCGCTCCGCATGATCCAGCCGCGCGCCTGCCGCTGTCTCGACCCGGTTGCGAAAGGCTGCATTCCCAAGTTGACCGCTACTTCGGATCACCATCTCCACCACAACGGCCAGATGGCTTCGCGACCGCTTGCATGCAGCCTCCGCATTGGGCAGGTCCCCGCGATCCCAAGCTTCAAGCGCCAATCGCAATTGATCGTGGCGCCCGACCCGCAGCCGCGTGAATTGCACAAATTTCCAGATCGCAACGGCAAGCGCGCCGACCGACAGAATGACCAAAGCCGCAACAACCGGCCCGCCAAGTGCGATAAGATCACGAAAGACATTGAGCGCATCTTCGGGTCTCACCCGAGCACCTCGACACCATCAAGGCGGCTTTCTGTCTGCAGGGCACTTTCGCAGGTGGCAGCGTCGATGCCGTCGCCGGCGCAGGCATGAACACCGTTGATCAGCACGCGTCCGAGATCGCTGCAGACCAGACCCGTCAAATCAAACTGGCGCACCCGCATGCGCCCCTCGGGCAGGGCTTGCATGTCAAAAAGCGTCAGGCGTTCCACGGTGCCCGTGCCGTCAAACAGCACCGCTTCGAAGACCGCCGTGTCCAACGCGGCGCCAAGGCCGTTTTCGACCACAAAGGTAAGGCGGCAACCGGCTTCTGTACTTTCTGCCGCGTTGAGCTCCAGCCCGAGCGAGGGTCCCGGGCTGGTCTCTTGTGCAGCGGCGGGCGCTGCGGCGGCCATGCATAGTGCTGTCATCAGATGGCGCATGGTTTGTTTCCCATCTTAGAACTCGCGAAGAGCTGTGAGGCGGAACGAGCGTCCCCGCCCAAGCTCATCATCGAGGCTGTTTTGGTATGTTGTGTCAAAGACATTATCGATGCCGAACTGCACCGACGACCCTTCGAGCAGACCGCCCTCAGGTCGCCAATCGACAAAGATATCATGCACTTGGTAGTCGCCGAACCGGTCCCCATCGACTTCGATGTCATTGTAGAAATTAGCCCGCCAGCCATATTCCAGCCCGATATCCGGGATGCGCCCGCCAACGGTGAACCCCAGATTTTGCTGTGGGGTCTGGTCCCAAATCTCATCTGTGGTCAAGTTCCGACCGCTGATGGATGAGAAATGTGTCCGGGCGAAAAACTGCTCAGACTCGTACGCCGCTTCGAATTCAAAGCCAAAGAATTCCGCTTCTCCCGCGTTGATGTGGCTGGGCTCTGTCGCCGAAGCTGCCGGATTTGTTTCGATTATGTCATCGACGCGCGAATAAAAGGCGGTGGCCCTTAGATCCAACGCATCGTTTTGCCCACCAAGGCCACCAGTCGAATAGGTGAAGCCAAGCTCAACGCTGCGCGCAGTTTCGGGATCAAGGTCCGTTGCCGGTAATACCGGTGCGCCCGCTCCACTGAGATATGAATAGTATTCATCGAGGTTGGGCGCGCGTTGTGTTTGCGAAATCGAGCCAAACACACCCCATTCGGTGTTCACGTCATACGTGAATGCAAGCTTGGGTGATACCGTGAAGACGTTAACTTCTTCTCTCGTATCAATGGTTTGAGCGGGATCATCCCGGCCTGGCTGGTGCATGGCATATTCAACACGCAGACCCGGGATCAAAACCAAGCCGTTCCCATAGTCGACCTCTGCTTGACCGAAAAGGGCCAACCTCGTCAGGGTGCCTTCCGGATGGAAGCCGACCAAATCACCGGCAGCCGTTTCAGCCTCGCGGTCCTGATGGTACAAAGTTGCACCGTAGATTAGCGTCGCATCAAGATTTCCAAATTGCAGGCCTTCATTTGCGACACGCGCATCCAGTGAAACGTTTGTGTAGCCATAATCGGTATCTTCGAAAAGGATGCCGCCAAATCCAAACGGATCGGTCGCATTCGTTTGCTCAACCGATGACATGGCATAGGCAAACGTAACCTCAAGATCGCCAAAGGCTTCCGGACTTTCGTATCTTGCAGAAAGCGTCTGATCGGTCGTGTCTCGATCGACATTCCCAAATGCATTGAGAAACATACCAAAATTGCTGGTGCCGGTTTGCTCATAAGCCGTGTCGTCGAGGTCGCTATTCCAGCGCTCATACGAAAATCTCAGTTGGCGATTTCCTTCTAGATGCACAACAGCACTGATTAGACCAGTCAGAGCATCGAAGGCCGACCCGCCTATCTCGGTGCCATCCCCGTCAACATAGTTTTCGGAGTCGCGATATGTGACGTTGAAGAGAAGCTCTAAATCCTCTGACGGCGCCGCAGCATAAGCAATAGTGGCGCGACGCCCATCTCCATTGGTCTCTCCGCCAAGCGTGAAGCGAAGCTGGCTAACTTCGCCCGGCTCGAGGTAGTCGCGCGCGGTGCAGGTTTCAAATCGCACAACACCGCCAATGGCGCCGCCGCCATACAGCGTCGCAGATGCCGGCCCACGAAGCACCTCGATATTACAGAAGACAGACGGATCGCCAAAAAACGACCCGATGCGATACTGCTCATAATATTGTGTCGCGCCGTCTTGCTGTACGATAACCCGGCCTTCGTCGCCTGCGGGCACATCACCAAAACCCCTGATATTGAAGGTTTGGCCCAAAACCCTATCAGAACCGATCGCCTCAACACCGGGCACTTGGTCGAAAAACTCGCCCACAGTCGTTGCCTGTTGTTGTTCGATCTCTGTCTGGTCGATGACCGTTGTGGCCTGGGGCGTATCAAGCGCCACCTGTTCCGTTCCCCAACCAAGGACCACCCGTCCCAATGGCGTCCCTATATTCTGCGCGATGGCCGGGTTAGCCGCAACCAACGCCGTGGTCAGACCAAGCCAAACGCGCGGCGATGCATACGACATCGTTCCCCCACGTGCAGTTTTGTTTGATTGTCCCTTGGCTGGCTGGTCGATTACTCGCGCTCGCCCATGTGCGCCAAAGCGACCCACCCAGTGGACCTTGGCGTCAAATGCTATTGCAATGGCTAAAACACCTGACTAAAACTGTCAACTACCGGCCGTGCGGGGTGTGTCAACACAGCCACAGCCGCTAGCCCGGCCCGACGGCTCCGCCAGATCAGGATTAATCAGACGAATTATCAAGGAGTTGCCTGCGGGATGGAGCAGCAAGTTGCCTACACGCCCGATGCGATACGCTCGCAGGTCTTTGAGAACCCAAAGGCCCGGCCAAGGGACCTGGCGGACAAGCTCGGGATCGCCGAGGGCGCGTTGGTTGCAGCCCATATCGGCCATGGCAGCGTTGCAGTTGAAGCCCATCCTGACAAGCTGATGCCCGCAATTTGTGCGTTGGGCGAGGTCATGGCACTGACCCGCAACATCAGCGCCGTGCATGAGAAAATCGGCACATATGCCAATTACCATGCCGGGGACCACGCCGCGATGGTTCTGGCTGATGCCATCGATTTGCGCATCTTCCCGAAGCATTGGCAACACGCCTATGCCGTCAACAAGCTCGGCCCCGATGGCCAGACCCGGCATTCGCTGCAAATCTTTGATGCCGCCGGAGATGCGGTGCACAAGGTTATCCTGCGCGATACATCCGACCTGGACGCCTGGCACAAGCTCGTTGCCGAGCTTGCCGTACCGCACGCGTCCAGCACACCTGGGCTGAGCCCCCGTTCAGCAGTCGAAGCACCAAAAGCTGACGAATCGAAAACTGACATTCTGCGCCGGGAATGGGCAAAGCTGAGCGACACGCATCAATTCATGCGCCTCACAGCAAAGCTCAAGATGAACCGCTTGGGCGCCTACCGTATTGTCGGCGCGCCGTTTGCCCAAGCGCTCGTGCCTACCGCATTGAATGACGCGCTCGAAGCGCTCAGTGAGAGTGGCACACCGGTGATGATCTTTGTCGGCAATCGCGGCTGCATCCAAATCCATTCCGGGCCGATCGACCGGCTGATGCCGATGGGGCCGTGGCAGAATGTGATGGACCCGGATTTCAATCTCCACCTCAGGGCGGATCACATCGCCGAGCTCTGGTTGGTTGAGAAGCCGGCAAAACGCGGGCCCGCGACGTCTTTGGAAGCGTTTGACGCAGAAGGCCGGCTGATCTTGCAGTGCTTCGGGCTGCGCAAAGAAAGTGGCCCGGATCACAGCACGGCGTTTGCTGCCATGGCCAAAACTCTATCCACCAACAACAACTTAGAGGCGACCCGACAATGAGACGTACCATTAGACGCCCCGGGCCTACGCAATTGATCATCTTGGTTGCAGCCATGTCGCTGGCCTTGGCAGTAAAAGCAACAACAGGCTAACCGGGGCTCAAAGCGGAAGCATTCCGCCTGCACCAGCTGGGTCCTTTATTGACCTATTCCATGCGGTATCGGGGCAGGATTGGCTGAACCGCAGATCGCGACACAGTGCGAGACAAGCTATAGGCCTCGCCGAACAGGTTTATTCCAGCCTATAGGTAGCCCCATCACACGGTCACAACACGGGTAACACGTAAACAATCTACCAAGAACGCCGTCCGACCCAACCCTTTGATTGCACCCAAAGCTTGTCGTGCGAGCAAAAGGTGAAAAAACAGAAGCAACATTCGTAACGGTCTACAATTGCAACCAGTCTGACGCTTGCCGTTATCCACATCACGACGTCTCTGTGATTGGAGCGCAACGCGATGCCCTTAGGTTTCGACAAATCCCCCGAGAGCAGCTCACGGTAGCGCAAACGGCGCGATACCGCCAAATTTGATCGACGCGCCGGCCACATAGGCGCCTTTACTCACACGCGGGAAAGACTGTCCATTGGCGTCGTAGCGAGGGTCGTTCGGGTCGTTGCGATAACAGTTTCTGGCAAAAACCTGGCGCTCTTCAACTGCGTCGTCGCCGCTGAGAGTGGCAAGAATAGTTCTTACGGTCTGATCGCTATCGGCAGGCAGGCCGTACCGTTCGATAAGGCTCTTTAACGCATATGCTGGGACGTCGTATTCGGTATCCAAATAATTGGAATATATCATAAAATTTGGAAGGGGTCGAATCTGAGTGATGGCCAGGCCACAGATCCCAGTAGGAGTCGAATCCGGTAAAACAATTAAAGATCACATTCTCACTTAGCACCATGCGGGAACATGGTATCACCTCAAAACGCGTGGACTAAACGGGGGGCGGGGGCCGAAATCTCATTAGATCAATTTTTCAAATTAAATCGTGTGGTTGTAGAGATTTGTGGTGCCCCCACACGGACTCGAACCGCGGACCCTCTGATTACAAATCAGATGCTCTACCAGCTGAGCTATAGGGGCAGTGAGAGAGGCTCTTACGCTAGGCAAACGGGCCTGGCAAGCTGCCTTAACGGTCGAATTGCGCGCGCCCGAAGCCTCCTATAGGTTAACGCAGATTAAAACCACCAGAGCAGTCATCACGCCCATGCAAGTCGTCTATCACCTCGGCGCCCCCTGCACCGACGACAATTTGCTCATCAAATCATTGCTGAAAAATCGTGCGCGGCTGATGAATGTCGGCACTGTTGTGCCGCCGCCAGGCCGCTATCGCAGCTTCTTGCGCGAAACCGCGCGGTCGCTCGAAGGACAGCCGGCAGATACGCCGATGCAAATGCAAATCCTCGACTCCATTGCCGATGAGGACAACGTCCAGCGCCTCGTACTGTCGGATGCGCGGTTCATCTGCATCAACCGACTGGTTGTGCAAGCGCACCGGGTTTGGCCGATGATTGAGCGGCGCACGCGCCTTTTGCGCAACCTCTTTCCGCTTGCAGAGACCGAGTTTTTCATCGGCATGCGCGATCCGGCCACGCTTATCCCGGCGCTTTTCCGTGCCTCGCGGTTTTCCGATTTTTCTGAATTCACAGACAATATGGACCCGCTTAACGTGCGCTGGTCTGAGACGCTGACCCGGTTGCGCCGGGCTCATCCCTCTGCGCGCATCACCGTTTGGTGCAACGAGGACACGCCGTTGATCTGGTCCGAGGTTATGGCCGCCATGGCGGGTATTCCTGGGCCGGAAGGGTTGGAGGGGCGCGAGGATCTGGTCCAGACGATCATGGAGCCTGGCGGCTACCGGCGCCTGATGGCGTATCTCGCGAAACACAAACCCGACAATGAATACCAGCGCCGCCGCGTGGTTGCCGCGTTTTTGGACAAATACGTGCGCAGCGACGCGATGGAAGAGGAATTGGTCGCACCCGGCTGGACGGCCAACATGGTCGAAGAGATGTCGCAAAATTACGATGCGGATATGGAGCGGGTGGCCGAGATCGAAGACGTCGATTTCATAACGCCGTAACCTGCGCGCAGGGACCTGGCGGCCAGTGCATACGGGCGACTAACGACCAGTTCAACGCATGCCGAGTGCTTCTTTGTACATCTCCAAAACCGCTTCTTCCTCAGCAATATCGTCGGCATCGCGTTTGCGCAGCGCGATGACTTTGCGCATGACTTTCGTGTCATAGCCGCGGCCCTTGGCCTCTGCCATCACCTCTTTCTGCTGATCGGCAATATCCTGTTTCTCCGCTTCCAGCCGTTCAAACCGTTCAATGAACTGGCGCAGCTCATCTGCGGTTACCCTGTAGGTGTCGGACGCGGCGTGTGGTTGATCATCCATCGGAAGGTCCCCAAGCGGTTCTGCAGGGCGATGATTTATCCCGCGCGGGCACCCACCACAAGCCTTGCGCGGCCTTTGAGTTGTGGATAGCTACGCCGCGATCGGGGGACGCGGAGGCAGGATCGATGACATGGCTGGTCTGGACAGGCACAGCGCTCACCCTTTTGGGGCTGTGCATCGTGATTTTCTGCATTGTCGTGGCCCTGCGCCTGCGCCGATCCGGCCTGGAGGACGCAGAACTGAAATCCCGGCTTCAACGGGTGGTGGCGCTTAACATGGGGGCGCTTTTGTTGTCCGCGCTTGGGCTGATGTCAGTTGTGCTGGCTGTCATGCTGGCCTGACGCATTCAAACCGGCATGTTGTCGAAAAAGTCTTCCTCATCATCGTCATCAACCGCTTGCGGCGCGTAGTACTTGTGCGGCGTAGCTTTTGTCGATGCGATGGATGCGGTCGCGGCAGGTTTTGTGTTGGCAGGCTCAGGTACTATTGGGGGTTCGGACGGCTGGGGCATCGGTCGTTCCTCCTCACGTGCAAGTATATTGCTCAAACGGCCAATTGTCACCCTGATTGGCCACTGATCGGCGCCAGTCTGGCCGATAATGTCGAAAAACCAGACCCAATGGACAGGTTGCGCCAAGAGCGTGGCAGGGGCATCCCCTTGTGGTAACCTTTGGACCAGACATGGGATGAAGGAGACCCAGGGATGACACCACGCGTGACCGCGTTTTTCGACGCCGCCACCAACACAGTATCGTATGTCGCCGCTGAGCCTGAGGGCCGGGCGGCCGCGATTATTGACAGCGTGCTTGATTACGACGCAGCTGCTGGGCGTACCGAGACAGCCAGCGCGGATCAGATTGCGGCCTTTGTGACCGAGCAAGGGCTCGACGTTCAGTGGATCCTGGAATCGCACGTGCACGCCGACCACTTGAGCGCAGCGCCCTATCTGCAGGAACGATTGGGCGGCCGGATCGGGATAGGCGCTGAGATAACAACCGTCCAGGACACGTTTGGAAAAATATTCAACGAAGGTACCGACTTCCAGCGCGATGGCAGTCAGTTTGACGCTCTGTTCAAAGACGGGGATGCGATCCATATTGGCCAGATGCGGGCCGACATCCTGCACACACCAGGCCACACACCAGCCTGCCTGACCTATGTCATTGGCGATGCCGCGTTTGTTGGAGACACGCTATTTATGCCCGATTTCGGCACCGCGCGCTGCGATTTTCCCGGCGGCTCGGCCGAGGCGCTTTATGGCTCGATCCAACGCATTCTGGCCCTGCCGGATGAGACGCGCATATTTGTCGGGCATGACTACAAGGCGCCGGGCCGCGACGAATTTGCCTGGGAAACAACAGTCGGTGAGCAAAAGGCGCTCAACATCCATGTCGGTGAGGGCCGGCCAATGGAGGATTTTGTCGCCCTGCGCACGACACGCGATGCCAAGCTGGGCATGCCGAGGCTGATCCTGCCGTCGATACAAGTGAACATGCGGGCAGGAAACATGCCCGAGGCCGAAGATAATGGCACCACCTATCTAAAGGTGCCGCTAAACCGGATCTGAATGATGAATGAGGCATATCTCTGGGGCCTTCTGGGAGGGATCATGATCGGCACAGCCGGGGCGATTTTGCTGCTCGGGACGGGCCGCATCATGGGGGCGAGCGGGATATTGGGATCACTCATCGATGGCTCGGCGCGCGGCACCGAACGGCTTGAGAAATTGGGCTTCCTCGTTGGGCTCATCGGAATGCCTGCCCTGGCCGTGGTGATTTTTGGCGCGCCGGAGACGAATCTGACCGTCAATGCCGGACTTGTGGTTCTGGCAGGGCTTTTGGTTGGCATCGGCACCCGGCTTGGCAATGGCTGTACGTCCGGGCACGGTGTCTGCGGTATCTCCCGCCTGTCGTTGCGTGCGATTGTGGCTACGGTACTTTTTCTTTGCGCCGGAATGGCGACGGTAGGCCTGCTCCGGCATGGGCTGGGGGTGATCTGATGCGTGTCGCGCTGGCCTTTGCTGCAGGAAGCCTATTTGGCCTTGGCCTTGTGATATCTGGCATGACCGACACATCGAAAGTGCAAGGCTGGCTGGACATCCTCGGCGCCTGGGATCCGACGCTGGCATTTGTCCTTGCCGGTGCAATCTTGCCCATGGCGCTGGCCTGGCGGCTGAGCCGCCGCTGGAGCGGCCCGATTGCAGGAGGGGCGTTCCCGGCCGCGCCGAAGCGCGAGATCGGGCGCGACCTGGTGCTGGGCGCGCTCCTGTTTGGCGCCGGTTGGGGGTTGGTGGGCCTCTGCCCCGGCCCGGCATTGGCGGCCCTTGTCTGGGGCGGGCCGATGGCGGTGTTGTTTTTAGCCGCGATGGCCGCAGGGATGATGATGGCAATTCCTGCCCGGCGTCACTTGCGGCTCGCTTGAAGAGGGAAACGAGATGGATCACAGAGCACTCACAGATCGTTACGCCGTAGCCCCGCAATTGCAGCCCGAAGAAATGGTAAAGCTCGCGGAGGCCGGCGTGACGGTTGTCATCTGCAACCGGCCCGACAGCGAAGTACCGCCCGAACTGCAGGCAGCAGCCCTGCAAGAAGCAGCCGAGGCTGCGGGCCTGCAGTTTGTCTACAATCCGGTCGTCGGCTTTGGCATGTCCCATGAAGCCATCGATGAGCAGGCCGATGCGATTGAGCAGGCAGAAGGTCAGGTTGTGGCCTATTGCGCCTCTGGCATGCGCTCTGCGCTGATCTGGGCGCTGTCCGCATCAGGCCAGATACCAACCGACGAAATCCTCGCGACCGTTTCCAAGGCCGGCTATCCCATGGACCATCTGTTCGGCCAGATCGAGGGCATCGGCAAGATGCGGCGCTAATCAGGCGCACGCGCCGCAGTAAACTCGGACCAGAGCGTTGAGGCGGCCTTAGCAGGGCCAGCCAAGCGCCACTGTCTTGGCCGGGGCATCGGATCATGTCATAGGCTGACATGCTTGAGACGGACCATCGATGCCCCAACCGATCCACCATTTTGACCCGCCCAACCGTGCCACCGCCGCAGCGGCACAGATCGTGCCGCGATCTGTGTGCAGACAACACCAAGGGCTTTGCGGCTGATGGCACGCGCACCCCGCGATCAAACCTTCACAGCCAGCGACCGGATCATCGACCTGCTGGCGGCAGGCGCAATGGGCCTGGGCCAAGCCCTGCCTGCCACGGGCCAACGGGTTTTGGCCCGCAGCCTCGCCACGGCCGCGCTTGGTCAGGCAAAGGCACGCGCGCAGGACAATCTTGGCTATGTCTGGCCCCAGATGGACACAGCAGCCCGGCGCCAAATCGCACGCGCCTCGGTTGAGGCAATGCTGCGCGGCGTGATGGAGATTGCTTCTGCCAAGGGTCTGATGGCGCGGGCCCGGGACTGGACACCGGACGGCCCCGGCCTCAGCGCATTTGAGGCAGCCCAGAGCGCGGGCCAGCCCGTGATCCTGGCGACCGGGCATTTTGGCAATTGGGAGGCCGCGCGGGCAGCGCTTACCCATCGCGGTCATCAGATCGGCGGCCTCTACCGACCGCTCAATAACGGCTATCTGGATCGGCGATGGGCGGCGATCCTGTCGGGGCTTTCGGGGCCGGTTTTTCCGCGTGGTCGAGAAGGTTTGCGCGGCTTTGTTAAACTGCTCAAATCGGGCGGCGCCGGTGTCATTTTACATGACCAGTTTGTCGCTGACGGAGATCTCCTGGATTTCCTCGGCAAACCGGCAGCAACAAGCCTGTCTGCGGCAGAGCTTGCGCTCCGCTACAACGCCGAACTTATCCCGTTTTACGGCATCAGGCGCGGCGTCACGGCAGAATTTGATGTGGTTTTAGAGGCGCCGGTTTCCGCACAGACACCGGCAAGCATGATGCAAGCGCTCAATGACAGTCTGGCCGCGCGCGTCACAGCCTCACCTGAACAATGGCTATGGCCGCATCGGCGCTGGAAGCCCGACCGGCTGGCCCGTATGGGCCGCGACGTTAATCCAGCCGGGCCGCCGCCATGATCGGGCCAAAGCCCGCTTGTTGGACGATCAATACAAACGGCAAGGCGCCCTCAAGATTGATCTGAACGCTATGGGGCCCTGCCCCGTTCCATTCCGCCACAACCTGCCAACTGCGCACGATATTGTGGTAGTCAATCGTCTGGTCGGCATTGATGCCGCGCCGGATATCAACCTCTTCATGCGGCAGATAGCTGACCAGATGCACGACCATCCCAGCCTCCGGCGCATCGCCATCGGTGACATCTGCGCGCACCAGATAGGCGCCCTCGCCTTCGGCACTGATATCGAGCGCGACCGGATCGGGTGCTGCGACATGGGCCATGATCTCCTCAAGCACCGCCATCGGACGGTGGCCCGCGACATGACCCATTCCGCCGATGACCATTTGCGGCGTGTAGACAACTGTTGAGCCCGCCGCGCGGGCATAGCCGTATTGCCGCGCAGTATGTGCGGCATCGGCAAAGGTATCGGCCCAGCCGATGTAATCCCAATAGTCGACATGCAGGCCAAGGGCGATGACGTCCTCATGCCCGGCAAGCTCGCCCAAAAGCGCATCAGCCGGGGGACAATTAGCGCAGCCTTGTGAGGTGAAAAGCTCGACCACAACCGGGCCTTGGGCCTGCGCTGAAACCACGCTGCCCCATAGCAGTAATCCTGCCAATGCTGCCCTTATTGCCTGCATAAATCCGCGAGCCTCTGCGACAAGTGTAGATTTTTTGACATAGCCGTTCGTGCCGGTCCGAACCAATCAAGCCTTTGCGAGAAACCGTTACAAACGGTTAAATCCAACGGCGTGTTGTTGCGAGGTAACGGTCGGCCTCGGCGCCAAAGCGTGTTCGCAGCATTTCCTCCTCGGGCAAAATGAAGCGCAGCGTCAGAACCGAGATAAAGAGGCCTGGGAAGATGATCGGTGAAAGCGCGCCATACCAGAGAACCAGCGCCAGCAAAATCATCACCATGCCAAGATAGATCGGATTGCGTGACAACCGGTAAGGGCCTTCGATGATGAGCGTCGCGGGCTGTTCATGTGGCTCAATCGTGGTGCCCTTGCGCTGAAACCAAATCGCCGACCAGGCGATTATGAGCAAGCCCGACAGGCTGAGCAGCCCGGCCAAGAGCTGCAAGACAGGTCCGCCGAAATAGCCGATCGGAATCTCGCGCGCACAAAACCAGGTCAGCAGGCAGAAACCGGCAAGCCAAAGCGGCGGCAGATCGGGAAATCCTTTCATGGTCTTTCTCCCTGCAACCAGACATTGCAACGCGCCTTGACCTGTTGCTGAATCCCCGCCTCGCGCAAGGCCATGAGCAGGGCATCGCGCGCGGTGTACCCGGTAATATGGGGATGGGTTTCCAGCATGATGGCCCGGACGCGGCCAAGATCGGCGCCGGGCTGCAGGGCGGTCTCAGCGCCTTCGACATCCATCACGATGACAGTTGGATCAAAGGCCGCGATCACCGCTTCCAATGCATCACTTTCGACACTGATCTCACGCGTGGCATTCGCGCGATAGCCGATTGCACCAGCCAAATGACCGCGGTCCAACACCACATCGCGAAAGCTACACTTGGCAGGAACGTCGATCACATCGGCGATGGGTGTTCTATGTTCGCACCGTCTTTTCAGCGCGCTACGCGCAGAAGCTCCGGCAATTGCGACGCCAGCGACTTGGGCTTCCGGCGCGGACGCATCGCAACCGGTCGAAAGTGGCCGGGTGTTTGCCATCGCTTGGGTTGCGTGATCGTACATATGCACGCTCTACCGGCCATTGCGGCGCGGGCCAAGACCCTGGGTTCCATCTCGCCACACCAATCTTCGGTCCTCAAGCACGCAGAACCGCCGCCATCTCAGCCAGATCTGCGGCAGGCTGCACATGGATGCGGATGGCGCGCGGATGGCTCAGCGCATTAAGACCCATGCCAAGCTGACCCAAAATCCGGCGGCGACGGAACCCTGCCCCGGCCTGCGCGGGTGGTTTGGCGACCCGGTCGATCAGCGATTGCGTCGCCAGGGGCGGCTCGATCCCGTAGGCGCGGCACATATCGAACTGCACGGCCAGGGCCGGAACCGCCTGATAGCTTTCCAGCCGGGTCTCAGAGATCAGCGCATCCGACGGGGCCGCCGCATCGCCCGAGCGTTCAATCAGCGCGCGCGCACCGGCGGGCCAAAGCATGTAGGCAGCTGATCCGGTCCGGTCCTGCCGCATCCGCCAAGCAGGCCCCGGCGCGCGCTCGAGCAGCTTCTTGCGGCCGCGGGTTTCCAGGCTAAGATGTTCGATCCCCGGCTCGTCGGCCATGCGCGCCAGGAAATCGGGCAGGCAGGGCGACAAAAGCGCATCATCTTCCAAGATCAACGCCGGGCCTTCGGTCACCTCCTTCCACGCCAGGATATGGGACGCGGTTAGGGCCATCTCAGTGCTGCGAAGCGGGCGCTGCCAGTTTTGCCAAAACCGATCGGCGGCATCCGGCACAAGGGTTTCGGGCGTGACGGCCTCAATGCGGGTCCAGTGCAGGCCGAGATGGTCAAGCTGGCGCGCCATCATCTGCATCCGATCTGTCGCGTCGGCCATATTGATCACCAGCGCGCGCATGTCAGAGCTTGCCGTCAAAGATCTCAAGGTAGCGGCCGACAACAGCCTCGCGCGTGAAGCGCGCCGACAGGGTGGCCTGCCCGCCCGCGACCAAGCTTTGCGCCAAGGCAGAATCGGTGCGGATGCGGGTGATTGCGCCTTCCATGGCTTCCGCATCATCGATGGGCACGATCAAACAATCGCGCCCGTCACTGGCAAACCAGCTTGGACCTTCAGAGGCTGTTGTCACACTTGGTGTACCTGCCGCCCAGGCCTCGAGCAGGACATTGCCCAGGGGCTCGTGGCGCGACGGCATGACAAAACAATCGGCGGCGGCGATATGGTGGAGCGGCTCCTCCACCCAGCCGGTAAAGCGCAGCCGCCCAGCCAGACCCGCAGCTTCGGCTTGCGTGGCAAGATCGTCCCGGTCAGGCCCATCGCCGATCAGCCAAAGCCAGGTATCGGGCTGCCGGGCGACGGCCTCGACCAGTGTCGCAAAACCCTTGCGGCGGATGAACCGGCCTGAGCCTGCGACCACAAAGGCGCCCTCGGGCGTGTCCATCGCCGCGCGCGGCACAGGCTCCGGCGTCACATCGCGCACGAAGTTAGAGATCACCTCAAGCCCGCCTTGCCAGCCCAGTTCCTGACACCGCGCGGCAATTCCAGGTGTGTTGGGCACGATCAGATCGTTGAACCGGAAATGCTTGAGATGGCGGGGATAGTCGCCCAACCGGGTGAGCTTCACGATGCCCGGCATGTCCGGGATCAGCCGAGATGAGCGCGACATCCAGGCCATGATCGCATGCGGCTGCCAGGTGTCGATCAGGCGGCGCACGCGCCAGGTCAACCAAATTGAGCTGGGCGCGATGCGCCGATAATGGCTGTGAATGACGGGGCCCAGACCCGCAATCTCATCGGCCCAGACCCGGCCCGGTCGGGTGATAAATTGCTGCTCGACGCCCGCCTCGCCAAACGCCGTCACGAGGTTGACAAAAAACCGCTCCGCCCCGCCTTCTTTTCCGAAATGCATATGCAGGACCCGCCGTGCCATGAACGCCCCTTGCCACGGGGGCCGGGCGCGTGGCAAGGGGCGGCCAAACAAGGCGTAGCAATGTCCCAGGCAATCCCGGTCTTTGTGATCAACCTTTTACGCCGGTCCGACCGGATGGACCGGATTGCCGCACATCTGGCGGATCGGCAGGTGCAGTTCACGGCCATCCCGGCATGTGATGCGACCATTGCGAGCGATGCCGAACTCGACGCGGTCATCCCCGAAGGCGGGCCATTGGGCGCGCTTGGCCGTGGCGACAGGGCGTGTACGGTCAGCCACACACTGGCATGGCAGGCGTTTTTGGACGGCGACGCGCCTTATGCCCTGTTTCTCGAGGATGACGTCTGGCTGAGCGAGGATATCGCGGCCACCCTGGCCCGGACCGATTGGCTGCCATCGCAGGTCGGGCCGGTAAAGCTGGAGAAATTTGGCGCCGGCGCATCGAGGTTGCTTTTGGGTGGGCCGAGTGGCCAAACGCCGTCTGGCCGCGCGCTGCGGCCGATGCTGTCGCGCCATGTCGGCGGGGGGGCGTATATCCTTAGTCGAGCCATGGCGGACGCAGCCCTGGCCCATCGCGGCCAGATGCGCGTGCCGGTCGACCACTTCCTATTCAATGGAAATGTCTCGGCTTTTTCGCGCCAAGCACGGCCCGTGATCGTCACACCTGCAATGGCCACGCAGCGGGTCTGGGCTTACAATTCCGATATCGCAAAACACGGCAAAGCCGCCCGGCCCGAAGGTTTCGCCCTGCATTGGCGCAAGATCAAACGCGGGCTTTTTGAGATCAGCCGCGCACCGATGCAGCTTGCGGCACTTGCAACCGGGCAAGCCCAGATCGAAGCGGTCGCCTTTGAAGATACCGCGCCCTAGCGGGCGCAGTTTTCTGCGATCATTGAGATCATCTCAAACATGATCGCACCGGCAACAAGTGCGGTGATGTTGTTGGGGCTGTCCTTTGTCGGCATCATGCAGACGACATCGCCGCCGACGATGTTGAGGCCCCGGGCGCTGCGCAGAAGGGCGACCGCCTCATCAATGTCAAAGCCTTTTTCCCCTGGTTCCAGATTGGCCACAGCGGGCGCAACGGTCGGATCAAGGCAGTCGAGATCAAAGGTGATGTAGACCGGTCGACCTGCAAGCGTTTCGCTGGCCTGCGCGATGACCTCTGCCGCACCGCGCGCGCGGTATTCGGCGATGGTCACGATGTTATAGCCGTAATCCCGCGATGGTTGCAGCCAGTCAAGCGTGCGCGGATGGCCGCGCAACCCGATCTGCATGGAGCGCGTGGGATCAACCTTGCCCTGATCGGCCAGATAGGCGCCCCAATGCGCGGCTGACTTCTTGGCGCCCAGGAAATGGTCGACCTTGGTAAAAACATCTGTATGGGCATCAAGATGCAGGAACGATACCGGCTCTCGGCCCGCAAGCGCGCCCTGCCCCAATGCCTGCACGATGCCGCCGGTGATCGAATGGTCGCCACCGATCGAGACCGGCCGGGCGCCCGCCGCATCGATTTGGGTGTAAAAGTCCGTGATCCGGGCGATGCAATCTTCGTTGTCATTGGCGCGTGGAAACGGGACATCACCAAGATCAGCAATATGGGCGATCTCCCACGGATCAATCCCAAAGCCGCCATGCACGCGGCGCTGCACAGCGGAATGATTGCGCACCGCGCGCGGGCCCAGATGCTGGTCGCGTTCGGTTGTGCCATTGCCGGTTGAATGGGGCACGCCGACCAATGCGATATCCTGCTGCGCCAATGGCTCGTGGGGGCAGCGAAAAAGCGTCGGCACCCCCCACCAATAGAGGTTCTCCATCATCCTGGTGTCATGTTTGTCGGCCATCAGCGCCTCTTGCCTCTTTCGCCGCTTAATCGCGTTGAACGCGTCTGAAATCATCCAAAAACGATGGATCGGAGTGCAAGCAGCGAGCGCGCCAGGCTGTGCCAAATCCGCTGTACTGGATCGCAGCCTTGCCGATGGCCGAAAACGCCGGGCTTTCATCGATATAGGCCTTGTAGCGACGGCGCAGCACCGAGGTGGCCAGTTTTCGCAACAGCGATGTCATCGACCGCGACGGCGCCGACGCGAAAATGACCTGTAGAGATCAAAAAAGAACCCTGCCTGTTCGCTCTTGGCGACGGCCACGAACAAAGCGGCCTGGATGAACGCCCGGTCAATTGGCAGAAGCGAGCCGGTCAGCCGCGCATTGGGCCAGAATTCTCCGGCTAGGGCGCGGTATTCCTGGTCGGAAAAAATCAGATCCTCTGCGCCAAAGCGCAGATCGGGAAATTTGGATGAAAGCTGACCCATCGCGACGCCTCCGATTTGCCACGCGCGCCCAAGCCTAGCGCGGCTGCGACCCCAATGGCCAGATCGGACGCTCATGCCCGGCCAAGGCACGGCCCAGGGCCGGTCTTGACCTATATCGCTGCGCCGCGCCTTTGTTTTGGCCGCTTCAGGCTGCGCGGGCGAGGTTGCGCAGCACGTAATGCAGCACGCCGCCATTTTCGACGTATTCCTTCTCGACAGCCGTGTCGATCCGGCATTTCAGCGTGATCTCTTTGACGCTGCCATCGCCCATCGTGATCGTGCACGGCACCATGTCTTGGGGCTGAAGATCGCCGGACAGGCCGGTGATTGAGACGACTTCATCGCCCTTTAGCTCTAGCGATTTGCGATTGTCACCGCCAGTGAACTCAAACGGGATCACCCCCATGCCGACAAGGTTTGAGCGGTGGATGCGCTCAAAGCTTTCGGCGATGACCGCTTTGACCCCCAAAAGCGATGTGCCCTTCGCCGCCCAGTCACGGCTGGAGCCTGCGCCATATTGCTCACCGCCAAAGATCACCAAAGGCGTGCCGGCCGCTTGGTAGGCCATGGCGGCATCGTAGATTGAGGTCTGTTGGCCGTCCGGCCCAAGCGAATAGCCGCCCTCAACACCGTCGAGCATCTCGTTTTTGATGCGGATATTGGCAAAGGTGCCGCGCATCATGACCTCGTGATTGCCGCGCCGGGAGCCGTAGGAATTGAACTCCCGCACCGGCACCTGGCGGTCGACCAGGTATTTTCCGGCAGGCGTGGTGTCTTTGAACGAGCCAGCCGGAGAGATATGGTCGGTTGTGACCATGTCACCCAAGATCGCCAGCACCCGCGCATCCTCGACATCGGCGATCACGCCCGGCTCCATGCCCATGCCTTGGAAATAGGGCGGGTTTTGCACGTAAGTTGAGGTGGCCGGCCAATCGTAGGTCTGGCTGTCGGTTGTTTTGACCGATTGCCACTTTTCGTCGCCGGTGAAGACTTCGGCATATTTTGCCTGGAACGCCTCGCGGGTGACGGTTCTTTCGACCAATTCCGCCACTTCCTGAGAGCTTGGCCAGATGTCTTTGAGATAGACATCCTGGCCCTCGGGCGTCTGGGCAATCGGATCGGTTGCCAGGTTGATATCCATCGTCCCGGCCAGGGCATACGCCACAACCAGCGGCGGCGAGGCCAGGTAATTGGCGCGCACATCCGGGCTGATACGGCCTTCGAAATTTCGGTTGCCCGACAGGACACTAGTGGCCACCAGATCGCCCTCGGCAATAGCCTCCGAGATCTCTTTCTGCAGCGGGCCGGAATTGCCGATGCAGGTCGTGCAGCCATAGCCGACCAGATTGAAGCCGATCTTGTCGAGATCATCTTGCAGCTCTGCAGCCTCGAGATAGGCGCTGACCACCTGGCTACCGGGTGCGAGCGAGGTTTTCACCCAAGGTTTGCGGTCAAGGCCCAAAGCGGCCGCCTTGCGCGCCACAAGGCCCGCGCCGATCATCACATACGGGTTGGAGGTATTGGTGCAGGAGGTGATCGACGCGATGACAACTTTGCCCGATTCCATCGTGTAGCTTTCACCGGCGACGGCCACTTCCTTGCCCATCGGGCGCTTGAAGGTCTCGGCCATCTCTTTGGTGAAGGCGGCCTTTGCATCGGTTAGTGCGACATAGTCTTGCGGCCGTTTCGGGCCTGAGATCGCGGGCACGATTGTGGTCATGTCTAGATGCAGCGTATCGGTGTAGATCGGCGCGTAATCCGCGCCGCGCCAAAAGCCGTTTTCCTTGGCATAGGCTTCGACCAAGTCGAGTGTGTCTTCGTCGCGGCCGGTGGCGCGCAGATAGCGCAGCGTTTCGCTGTCGATTGGGAAAAAGCCGCAGGTCGCGCCGTATTCCGGCGCCATATTGGCGATGGTCGCGCGGTCGGCAAGCGGCAGGCGATCGAGG
>JBCCXT010000031.1:0-47042 GCA_039191215.1 Pseudomonadota bacterium | reverse complement strand
GAAAACCGCAGGATCGAATAGATCAACGTCACGCCAAGCGCCCCAAGCGCCAATTGCGCGCCGTAGGATGTAGCCGGGATCACGACAAAATTCAGCAGTGTCACAGCCGCATTGATCAGCTCCATGTCACTCACGCCTCAAATGCATTTGGGCACACCTCATGGCGAAACCTCACAAGTGCCGAAATAGGTCGACGCCCCGGCCTCATCATGCAAGCTGAGCCGGGTCGCACTGTCGGCTTCGATGGTCAGCAGCAGGCCCGGGGCCGCGTAGCCGGCAATGTCGCCTGAGCCCATCCTTGCTAGCAAAATGTCACCCGTACGCAGCGATGAAAAAAGCGCCTGGGCCTCGGGCTCGGCCGCGAAGATGCTGACATCCCAATTGCTTGCGTCACACGCGGCATCCATCTCACAAAGTGCTGTGAAGGCGCATGTCCAAGGCTCAGCCGGGCCCGCCGCGGGCAGCGCGGCAGTGAACGCCACGCTGAGAAAACCGGCATGCGCTCTCACTGCAGGACCTCGCAGCGACCCTGATAACTGAGCGTGAGATCCCCGTGTCTGCTGAGTAAAGCGCTGCCGCCGGCATGGATTGTCACCAGCGTGTCAGGCGCGGCGTAACTCTGCCCGTCAATCCGGCTCAGCGGCGTGTCGCCCGTCACGGAGGACAAAAACAGCTGACCTTCGTGATCGGCCGCGATGATCTCGACGCGCCACTCAGTATCCTCGCAGGGCTCGCCTGCGATGCATTCGCGCCCGAATGTGCAGGACCAAGGCTCGGCCAGGCTCATGGCGGGCGGCGCGGTCAAGGCAATGGTCGCGCTGCTGGCTAGGATGCGGATCATGGCAGCTCCATCTCCGGGCCGGTCGGATTTGCAGGCGGCAGGCGTGCCGGCGGTGCGGGGGGAACTTGCGTTGAGGTTTCACAGGTCAGGCGAAAATAGCGGCTGGCAAGCGCACCGTCGCGCACCCGAAAAAGTGCGGCGCGCAACCAGCCAGGACCGCTTGTTTCCGGCGGAAAGATAAGGATTGACCTGTCACTTGCCGGTTCCAAATCGGCCTGGGCATCATCGAGGTTGAGATAGCCGGCGATATCGTTTGCCGCGCGCGGCGAGGTTCCATAGCGTAACTCGCCGGTCTCGGCCCGCCAGATATAGCTGTTGCCGAAAGAGGGCACTGCGATGCATGTCTGGCTTTCCAGGCGGCACATCTCATCCATGGTGCAAGAGGCAAAGCGCCAGGCGCCGCCCTGTTGGCCAAGCGGGTTGGGTGAGCTTTGGGCGGGCGCGCTGACAAGGCTGGCCGCGATCATTGTCAGAACGGCCAAGCTGGGGGCCTGGGGCCTGTCTGGCCCACGACAGCGTCTTCTGCCGCGCGCTATGTCGCCGTGCCTATTCATCCGCCCAGGAAACTCCGCCGCACTTCTGCATCGGCCAAAAGCTCCCGACCGGTGCCGGTATGGGCGTTTCGGCCTTGCACGAGAACATAGCCTTTATCCGCAATCGCCAGCGCTTGACGGGCGTTTTGTTCGACCATCAGAACCGGCAACCCGGT
Organism: Pseudomonadota bacterium; assembly: GCA_039191215.1. GTDB lineage: Bacteria > Pseudomonadota > Alphaproteobacteria > Rhodobacterales > Rhodobacteraceae > HKCCE3408. The sequence goes on along the minus strand of JBCCXT010000031.1, from coordinate 45,492 downwards.
GCGGGCGACCTCAATGATGCGATCGAATAGCTCATCCATCACAATGGGCGAAACGCCGGCCGTCGGCTCATCGAGCATCAACACTTTCGGCTCTGTCATCAAAGCACGCCCGACAGCGACCTGCTGGCGCTGGCCGCCGGATAGCTCGCCTGCGGGTTGCAGGCGCTTGTCGCGCAGGATCGGGAAAAGCTCATAGACCTGCGCCAAGGTTTCGGTGAAATCGTCCTCGCGAATGAAGGCGCCCATCTCAAGGTTTTCCTCAACCGTCATTGAGGTGAAGATATTCTGAGTTTGCGGCACAAAGCCCATGCCTTTGGCGACGCGCGCTTGCGGGGTCAGGTCGCTGATATCTTCACCGGCCAGTGTGACGCGCCCCTCGCGCAGGTTGAGCATCCCGAAAACCGCCTTCATGGCGGTGGATTTGCCCGCCCCATTGGGCCCGACAATGACGGCAATTTCGCCAGGCTCGACGGCGATGGTGCAGGCATGCAGGATGTCTGCGCCTTTGCCATAACCCCCGGTCATCGCCTCACCGACCAGAAAAGGCGTGCTCATGGGGACCACGGCATGCTCTGCGGCGCGGCGCCGGGCGTCAATTGGCAACCTGCAAACGGCTGGCAAAATCGTTGTGCAACGTGCGTTGATTGGGCTGCAGGCCTGCCCCGATGGTATAGGTCGTGACCTGTATGGCCGATCGATCCTGCAAGATCAGGCTCACATTATAGACAAAGCTCAGGCCTTGGACCTCAGCCGAGAAGGTGAAAGTCGGATAGCTCTGCCCGTCAATTGTTGTCTCATAGCTTTCCAGGATAGGTATGGCAGAAGGCGGAACACCGGCCGCGCTTGAGGCGTTAAACAGCACAATTTCTTGCAGGCTTTGTTCGGTCAGGCCATCCATGCGGCCGACGCCCTCGATGATCAGCATCGCGTAATTGCGGTCATCCAATTGAAACATCGCATCCACCGCCGGTGTCGGCGAAACCGGCACGCGCTGCCACCGATCCGTGCCACCGCATAGCGAGACTGGCAGCTCAATCAGAAAGCAACCTTCCGGTGCGGCCGATGTCGCCGAAAACCGCCAAGTGTTGTTCGACAAAAGCTCAACTGCGCGTCCATCAACCGTGCTTGAGCCGACCACAGACTGTGCCACGCCCATGCCGGGCAAAAGCCAAAGGCACAAAACAGCAACAAATCGGGACATGGCAACGCCTCCTTCAGGCCTAAAGTTCGGCCACTTTTTCTTTGTTTTTCAGACCGGTGCCCAGATAGGCCTCGATCACGTCGTCATTGGCTTTGATCTCATCGATCGTGCCTTGGGCCAGGACATGTCCCTCGGCCATCACGATGACCGGGTCGCAAAGTCGTCCGATGAAATCCATATCATGCTCGATCATGCAAAACGTGTAGCCGCGATCGGTGTTGAGGCGCGCAATGGCATCGCCAATTGTGTTCAGCAGCGTCCGGTTCACGCCCGCACCGACCTCATCTAGAAAGACGATCTTGGCGTCGACCATCATCGTGCGGCCGAGCTCCAGCAGCTTTTTCTGGCCGCCCGAGACGGCACCTGCGGGGTGGTCGGCCAGATGCTCGATCGTCAGAAATTCCAGCACCTCATCGGCTTTCGCCTGCAAAGCCCGTTCCTCATCGGCGATGCGGCGGCGACCGAACCAGGTATTCCAAAGCTCTTCGCCATGCTGTGCGGCGGGCACCATCATCAGATTTTCGCGGCACGTCATGGAGCTGAACTCATGCGCGATCTGGAAGGTGCGCAGCAGGCCTTTGGCGAACAGCTCATGCGGTTTGAGCCCAGTTATGTCCTCACCATCCATGATGACACGGCCTGAAGTTGGTTCAAGAACGCCCGCGATGACATTGAAAAGTGTGGTTTTTCCCGCGCCATTGGGCCCAACAAGCCCGGTGATCGACCCAGTTTCGATGCGCAGATTTGCGCCATCCACCGCGTGAAAGCCGCCAAAATGCTGGTGCAGGTCCTCAACGATGATCATTCGGCGCAGGCACTTTCAACGGAAGAAATCGGACGCAGTAGGCGGGCAGGCCATGACGGCCTGCCCGAAGGTCGGATCAACGGAAGCCGACGGTTTCAACCGCACCGTCGATAACCTCGATCTCACGGTAGTTGCCGGCCGATTCACCGGCACCGATCAGTTCAACCGCCGTGGCGCCGATATAGTCGATGTCTTCGCCATTGGCCAAAAGCTCCAACGCCATGCCAAGCTGGCCCGGCAGGATCGGCGTGCCCGGTGCGTTGGCCACATCCATCACGCTGTCTTTGTAGACATTGGGATCCTCGCTATCGGCTGCCTGCATGGCCAAAAGGATGAGCGCCGCTGCGTCGTAACCTTCTGCCGAAAAGGGCGATGTGCCGTCGAAACCGGCAGCTTCGGCCAGCTCAAAATACATCGCCGCACCTTCGCTGTCGGTGCCCGGGAATTGGCCAAACGAGCCATTGATGTCATCGCCAAAACGCTCAGTTATTGAATCACCGACCATGCCGTCGGGCAGGACGAAGGTTTCAAACGCGCCGGTATCAAGCGCTGCCTGGATGATCCCCGGGCCGCCTTGGTCGATATAGCCGGCAACAACCAGCGCGTCGCCGCCGGCAGAGGCAAGCGAGGCAACTTCTGCGGAATAGTCCGCGCGCCCGTCTTCATGGGCGGCAACCAACGTTACCGTGCCGCCTGCTTCTTCAAAGGCCGCCGCAAAGCTGTCGGCAAGCCCCTGGCCATAATCGTTATTGGTGTAGGTGACAGCGACAGTATCGATGCCGCGGCCCATGATGATATCGGACATCACCACACCTTGGCGCGCATCCGACGGCGCAGTGCGGAAGAACAGGCCATTATCTTCGATGGTCGACAGTGCAGGTGAGGTGGCAGAGGGTGAGATCATCACCATCCCGTTGGCGACGGCCACGTTTTGCAGGGCCGCAATGGTCGCACCTGAACAAAGCGCACCAACGATGCCATGCACGCCGTCAGATGTGATCATGCGCTCTGCCACGGCCGTGGCAGCTGCCGCATCAATGCAGGTGCTGTCACCCCGCACGGGCGTCGCCCCATGGCCGCCACCCAAGAAGAGGCCCGAGTCGGTCACTTCCGCCATGGCAAGTTCTGCGCCTGAGGCCATGCCCGGCGCCAGAGATTCCGCCGGCCCGGTAAATCCAAGCATTACGCCTATGGTCACATTGCGGTGGCCGCCAGCATGCGCAACGGCCGCTGCGGCGGCAAGCACCGCACTGGTGAGAAGAAGCTTTTTCATCAGTCACTCCCTATCGGACTGTTTAGTTTATCCCAAAAATCTAGACCGGGCTTGCAAAGCTGAAAAGGGTTAACTGTGCCCAAGGCCGGAAATGGACTGTACGGCGATGCTGTGTTGGCCGCCAGCACCTATGGACGGACGGCCTGCCACACTGGAAACGATCACGTCATGCTCATTTTGCCCGGCTTGGGTTGTGGGCTAGATCAAAACAAGCGTCAGAACCGGAGACCAGACATGCTGCGCATCATTTTTATCATCGCCCTTTTCATGCCCGTGGCCTTGAGCGCGCAGACGCGGATGCTCTCGGTTGGGCCTGTCTCGATTGAGCCGCAGATCACCGGTCTGGAAGCACCCTGGGCGCTGGCCTTTCTGCCCGCTGGCGATCTGCTGGTCACACTGCGCGGGGGGGAGCTGCGGCGCTATGACCCCATAGGCAGCTCCTACCGCGTGGTTTCTGGCCTGCCGCCGGTTTGGGTAGACGGCCAAGGTGGGCTGCTGGATGTGATGGTGCCCCGTGATTTCGCCGAAACGGGTGAGATTTTTTGGACGTTTTCGCGCGCCCAGGGCAGGGGCGCGGGCACCGCATTGGCCCGCGGCGTGTTGCAAGGTGCCAGCCTCAGCGATGTCCGCGTGATCTGGGAATTGGCGCCGGGCTCATCGGGCGGGCGGCATTTTGGCAGCCGCGTCGTCGAGGGCGCGGACGGCCATCTGTTTGTGACCATTGGCGATCGCGGTGAAAGGCCGTCGGCCCAAGATCTGAGGGTCGAGAACGGCGCCGTGGTGCGGCTCAACCGCGATGGCACGATCCCTGCGGACAATCCCTTTCTGGAAACACCTGATGCACGGCCGGCCATCTGGTCTTACGGCCACCGCAACCCGCAAGGCATGGCGGCTACATCGAGTGGAGAGCTTTACGTTGTCGAGCACGGCGCCCGCGGCGGTGATGAGCTCAACCTGGTCCAGCCGGGCCTGAATTACGGCTGGCCTGTCGTGGCATTTGGTCGCCATTATTCCGGTGGGCGGATCGGCGTGGGCACGCACGCGCCTGGGATGGAGCCGCCCCTGATTTACTGGGACCCATCGATCGCGCCATCTGGCCTGGCGATCTATGAAGGGGACATGTTTCCAGAATGGCGCGGTGATCTCCTGGTCGGCGCGCTGGCTTTTGATCTGATCTCACGGGTTGATCCCGAGCAGGGCTTTGTCGAGATCGAACGGATCGAGACACCTGAAACGCTGCGCGTGCGGGATGTGCGCGTGGCACCTGACGGATCGGTCTGGTTTCTGTCGGTTGGCAATGGCACCGCGTATCGCATCAGCCGGTAGCCGTAATCCAATTGCCGCGCTGCCGCGCGAAGCCTTTTGTTTTAGGCCGCGCCGGGTGCAGCCTGGACGGAAGCGGCTTCAAGCCGCGACACGCGCGGTCGAGGGCTCCCGAAGGGGGCTTGAGATTGCGTGTTCGCCCGTGGCGCTCAGACCAGGCTCGGCAGCCATAAAACAATGCCGGGAAAGGCGATAAGAACGGCAACCGTCGCAACATCGGCGCCAAAAAAGGGCGTGGCTCCCTTAAAGACGTCCTGGACCGCGATCGGAAGCTTTGCATCCTGCGCGACCCCGGCGACGACAAAGCAATTGAGACCAATGGGCGGCGTGATCAAGCACAGCTCGGCCATTTTGACGACAATGATCCCGAACCATATTGCACATTCCTCCGCCGTCATGCCAAAGGCCGACATCTCTCGCACTACATCTGGCCCACCGTTAAGCGCGATCACCGCCGGGAATGCAACCGGCAGCGTCAGGATCAGCATCCCGATCGCATCCATGAACATGCCCAAGATGACATAGACCATGAGGATCGCCAGCAGGATGAGGTAAGGCGAGGCCTCCAGCCCACTGATATAGGCGGCGAAAGCGTCGGGCAGTTGGGCAAACCCCAAAAACCGCACGTAAATCAACACGCCCCAGATCATGGCGAATATCATCGCGGTGAGTTTTGCCGCCTCCATCAATGCTGAGCGCATCTCACCCCATTTCATGCCTCGGATCAGGGCGAAGACCAGAACCACAAACGCGCCCAAGGCGCCGGCCTCGGTCGGCGTCGCCCAAGCGCCGTCCTCACCGCGGTAATAGACCGAAAAAATGATGATGAAGATCACGAAGATGATCGGAATCGTTCCAGGCAGTGAGGCAAAGCGCTCGCCCCAGGAAAAGCCGCGCACGGGCGGTCCCAGATCCTTGCGCGTTTTGGCCAGGCCCACCACGAGGCCCGCATAGATCAGTGCCGAGACAAATCCCGGCACAAAACCCGCCAAAAGCAGCTTGCCCACACTCTCTTCGACGATGATCGCGTAAATCACCAGGATGGCCGATGGCGGGATCAGCGAGGCCAACGTGCCGCCCGCAGCCACCACACCGGCGGCAAAGGCCTTATCATAGCCGACCTTCAACATTTCCGGGATCGCAATGCGGGCAAAAACGGCCGATGTCGCAACCGAGGCGCCAGAGACCGCCGCAAAGCCTGCCGTGGCAAATACCGTGGCCACACCCAGACCGCCCGGCAGCCATCCGACCCACCGTTTTGCCGCCTCGAAAAGCTTGCGCGTCAGGCCCGCGTAGTAGGCCAGGTATCCGATCAAGATGAAGGTCGGGATGAGCGACAGCGCGTAGCCCGATGACTTTGCGTGGGGAATTTGGCCCGCCAGCTTCAAAGCGGTCACCAAGCCCCGATCAAAGCCCTGACGCTGCATGAAATAGGCGCAAAGGCCCAAAATACCGACAAAGGCAGCGGCAAATGCCACCCGAACGCCGATGATGACTAGGATCAGCAGCAGCCCCGACAACCAAAGCGAGAGCGTGAAGATGTCGACGCCCTCAAGCAGGGCGCGCATATCGAACAGCCCGTCCATCTCAGTCTTTTCCCGACACGGCGTCGGCCTCGCGCGCGGCCTGGGCCATCGGGTCATCTGGCAGGGGCACAGCGACCGGTCGCGCCTCCGCGCGCCGCAACGCGCGCCAATAGCCGATGATCTGGAGCATCAGGCGCAAGCCAAAGATTGTCAGCATGACCGGGACGATCAGCTTTGCCGGCCAAATCGGCAGCCCGATATCGATGGTGGAATCGCGGCTGAAAAGCGGGGCGCCCCAATCAAAGGACCGCAGGAAATGATGCCATGTGCCGTAGATCAGCCCTAAGGTCAGGATCGCCATGAAAACAACCGACACCCATTCCGCCAGCCAAAGGGCCCGCCCCTTAAGCTTGCCCACCAGAATATCCATCCGGATATGGCCACCTTCACGCTGGCAATAGCTCAGACCGAAAAACGCAAACACGATCATGAATTGCTCGATCCAGTCGACATAGCCGTGCACGGGCGCGTTAAAGAGCTTGCGCCCACCGACATGGACAACGGCCAGCACAACAAGCGCGATAATGGTGATCCCGCCCAGAAGGTTGAGCGTGCTTTCAATTCGCAAAAGCGCGCGGTCAAACCACGACAGACGGCTGTCGTCGGCCAAGACGGTTGATGATGACATGAATTGCCCCTCGGGTCCGATCGGCCCAACTAGGCGGGCCGATCGTTAGGTATTATTATCAGTTACTTGCGCGGAACTCTTCAAGTGTCGACTGGACCAGATCGTAAAGCTCCTGCGCAGGCAGGCCTTGGGAGGTCATGTCTTCGATCCACGCAGCATGGATGGGGGCCGCGTTTTCTGCCAGCAGTGCCAGCTCCGCCTCCGGAACGGTCACCCGGGTTACACCCCGGTCTTCCAGGACCGTGTCCCATTCTTCAATCAAGGCGGCGTAATTGGCCAGGTAATGCTCGATTGAGGCGTCAACGGCTTCGTCCAGAGCCGCGCGGTGGTCGTCCGGCAGCGCCTCATAGGCATCCGTGTTTACCACAACCGGGCAATTGACCGTGCCGGGGTTGAGGTTTTCCGTCCACCAATCGGCGATATCGATGGTGCGGAAGCTCAGATGGGCATGCGGGGCGAAGGCCACGGTCTGCACCGTGCCGCCTTCCATCGCCTGATAGGCCTCGGATGCGGTCACCGAGGTCGGCACGCCGCCCACAGAGGAAAAGAGCTCACCCAAACCGCCCGTCGCGCGCACCAGCATGCCGTCCATTTCGGCAACCGTGTCGACCGGATCGCCGGTGCCGACGAGATTGTATTGCGGCATCGGCGAGGTCATCAGAAGCTGGGCGTTCCACTGCGCCATTTCTTCGGTCACAGCCGGGTGGTCATAAATCGCATGGCTGACGGCAACCTCTTCGGCCAAGGTGGCCACGCCCAAAAACGGCAGCTCCAACACGGTGATCGCGCGGTTTTTGTCACGGTGATAGCCCGCGCAGAACTGTGCCATTTCAAATGCGCCGATGGAGATACCATCGAGGTTCTCGCGGTTTGAGCTGAGCCCGCCATAAGAGATGTTCATCGTGAACTCACCATTGGTCGCGGCGGAGACCGCTTCGGCAAGAAATTCAACATGTTCGGTGAAAGCGCGGCGCGATCCCCAAAGCGAGACATTCCATTCAGTTGCCAGCGCTTCGGTTACAAATGTGCAGCTAAGGCCCAGGCCGATGGCTGTGGCTGTCAGTTTTTTCATGATGTCCTCCCATGGATGCGGGGCCTTGATGGTCCCATCTGGCGCCAGACAGTAACCGCCGTTCGGCATAGTGCAAGGGTTCAGGCGGTGATGGTGACCGGATTTGGCAGCTTAAATTCCTCCAAATTGGCGCCCGGTCCCGCGCGATCTATGACGGCAAAAATTCCCGGGGCATGCAGCGGGGTCAGCACGCCATGCCAGGTGCCGCGCAAGAAATTGATGCCCTGGCCCGGTTCGGTCAGGAAGGCCGTTGGCGCCGCGGGCACGCCGCCCTCATCTGCCGCGACAATCACCAGAAAGGGTGCGGCATGCATTGGCACGAAGGCTTGGCTGCCATCGGGATGGCGTTCGAGAAGATCAAGCGCGTAAGGCAGGTTGCGCGCTTCAGCCCGAAAGATCGACAAGCAAGCCCGCCCGCCAGGTCCAAAATCCATCCGCGCGCGGTCGTGGTAGCGCCCACATAGGCCTGCATTGATGATTTTGTCCGGCGCCCCTTGCGCCTCCAACACATCGCCAAAGGGCGCAAACGCGTCTGCGCGGATCGGCTCAGCCTTGATCATGAAACCGGTCTTAACGGCGTAAGCGAGGGGTGGCGGTTCACATCCTTATAAAGCAGATAACGGAACGGACCCGATCCGGTGGCCACACAGGCCTGCGGACAAAAGGCCCGGAGCCATAGGAAATCACCCTCACCGACATCAATCCAATCGCGGTTCAACAGATACTGCGCCTGGCCCTCCAACACGTAAAGCCCATGCTCCATTACATGGGTCTCCGCAAACGGGATCCGGCCACCGGGTTCGAAATTCACGATATTGACATGGAAATCGTAGCGCAGGTCGAGCGGGTCGAAGAAACGCTGCGTCGACCAGGACGTACCCGCATTGGGCATCGGTGCTGCGGGCACCTTGTCTTCATGTGTGATCAGAGGCTCCGGCACGGAAAAGCCCGCGGCCGGCTGGAACCGTTTGCGGATCCAGTGAAAGCGCGCCGTCACATCGCCGGCATTCCAAAAGCTCCACGGAGCGGAGGCTGGCATGAAGGCAAAACTACCAGGGCCAAGGACGTGGTTTTCGCTGCCCAAAGTCAGGCGCATCTGCCCTTCGGCGACAAAAAGCACCGCTTGGGCGTCCGGATCGGGCTCTGGCTCGGCCGCGCCGCCACCTGGATATACTTCGACCGCGTATTGCGCGAAGGTTTCGGCAAATCCCGACATCGGGCGCGCGAGGATCCAGGCCCGGTGGCTTTGCCATCCCGGCAGCAAGCTGGTCACGATATCACGCTGAACCGCGGCCGGGATAACAGCGTAGCTTTCGGTGAAAATTGCGGTGCTGTCGGGGTGGTCGTTTTGGCTTGGCAGGCCGCCGGGGGGGAACGCGTAGTGCCGGGTCATGGCAGGATGGCCTTCAAACGGTGCCAGGCGATGCGCTCGACTTGATGGCAGGCCTCAGCAAGCTCCGCCGCGCGATCATTGTTCAGCCGCCGCTCAAACGCGGTCACGATCTGCGTTTTGGTGTAATCGCGCACGCAAATGATGAAGGGAAAGCCGTGCCTTTTTGTGTAGTCAGCGTTGAGACGGGTGAAGGTGGCCCGTTCCGGATCGGTCAGCGCATCGAGCCCGGCGGAGGCCTGCTCGGCCGTGCTATCAGCGGTTAGGCGTTTGGCGCTGGCAAGCTTGCCCGCCAAATCGGGATGGGCGTTCAAGACGCTAAGTCGGCGTGCGTCGGGCGCGGAGCGAAAGATGCGCGCCATCGCATTCCACAGCCCTTCGGCCCGGTCATGCGCGGGGCCCAATTCGCGGTCCCAGGTATCCTCTGCGATCCAGGCGGAATGCTCATAGATTGCCCCGAATGCCGCTACGAATTCCGCTTTGCTCATGAGGGACGGGCGGGGGCGGTCTTGAGGCGGATGCGTTTGTGCCCAATGCTCTGCGATGTCGATCCGGCGGGCAAACCAAACATCGTCATGGCCGCGGACATGATCCAAAAATCGCGACAATTCCCGCAAGCGCCCGGGCCGCCCGACCAGACGGCAGTGCAGACCGACCGACATCATCGCCCCGCCTTCGGCATAAAGTGCGTCAAACGTATCACACAAATAGTCGTGGAAATCGCGACCGGTGGCGAAACCAGACGTTGTCGAAAACCGCATATCATTGCAATCGAGTGTATACGGGATCATCAGCTGATTTCGGCCGCTGATCGGGCGCCAATAGGGCAGATCATCGTCGTAGATATCTGACAGATAGGCAAATTGCCCGGTCTCAGCAGCCAGCCGCACAGTATTCATCGAACAGCGCCCGGTATACCAGCCGCGGGGCGGCGCGCCGGTGACCTCGGTGTGTAATGCGATCGCTTGGTCGATCTGCGCGGCCTCCTCCTCGGCCGGCATATCTTTGTGCTCGATCCATTTCAGGCCGTGGCTTGCAATCTCCCACCCGGCCGATTGCATCGCAGCGACCTGTTCAGGGCTGCGCGCCAACGCCTCCGCTACGCCGTAGACCGTGATAGGCAGATCGCCCAACAACCGGTGCAGCCGCCAGAAACCGACCCGGGCGCCGTATTCATAGATCGATTCCATGTTCCAGTGGCGCTGACCCGGCCAGGGCTGCGCGCCTGGGATCTCGCTCAAGAAAGCCTCGGATGCCGCGTCGCCATGCAACAGGTTGTTTTCCGCGCCTTCTTCGTAATTGAGCACAATCTGCACGGCGATCCTGCCGCCGCCGGGCCAGCGCGGATCCGGCCTGTCTGGCCCATAGCCAATCATGTCGCGCGGATAGCGCGGGGGAGCGTCGCTCATATGCCCTCAAATTAGACAAGTGCTTCTCATTAGGGCGGGTTTCGGGTGTAGGGCAAGGGCTTGGGCTTGCATAGCGGTGCAATTCCAGGGGAAATGGCCGGGTGGCTAGGCAAGGGATGAAAAGATGGGCTTTCTGACCACGCATGTGCTTGATACCGCGCGCGGCCAACCCGCTGAGGGCATCGAGATTGCGCTTTATCGCGTCTCAGGCAACAGCCACCGCAAAATCGCCGAGGCCGTGACCAATGCCGATGGCCGGACGGATACGCCCATACTGCCCGAACCAGATTTTAAGACAGGCACCTATGAGCTGATCTTCCATGCCGGCGCCTATCTGCGCGCAACCGGCCAAGCGGGTGCGGAGCCGCTTTTCCTGGACCAGGTACCGATCCGGTTTGGCATGGCCGAAGACACCCATTACCACGTCCCGCTTCTCCTCAGCCCTCATGGGCTGTCGACATATCGGGGGAGTTGAGGCGTGGCCGATTGGGCGATCCTTCTGCATTGGCTCGAATTTGCCGTGCGCTGGCTACATGTCATCACGGCCATCGCTTGGATTGGATCATCGTTTTATTTCATCGCCTTAGACCTCGGTCTTAATCGATCCCTGCCGGGCCCGGCCGATGGCGAGGAATGGCAAGTCCATGGCGGTGGCTTCTACCATATCCAGAAATACATGGTCGCGCCCGATGCCATGCCCGAGCATCTGACCTGGTTTAAATGGGAAAGCTACGCCACTTGGCTCTCCGGTGCAGCCCTGCTGATCGTGCTTTATTGGGCCGGGGCGGAGCTTTATCTGATCGACAGGTCGGTTGCTGATCTCTCGGCCTGGCAGGCGATTGCGATCTCTGCGGGATCACTGGCCATCGGCTGGGTCATCTATGATCTTTTGTGCCGCTCACCTCTGGCCGAAGAGCCCACCGCGCTGATGATTGTGCTTTTTGCGGTGCTGTTGGCGATGTCTTACTGCTACACGCTGGTCTTTTCTGGCCGCGCGGCCCTTTTGCATCTGGGTGCCTTCACCGCCACGATCATGAGCGCGAATGTGTTCCTGATCATCATCCCGAACCAAAAGATCGTCGTCGCGGATCTGAAATCCGGGCGCATGCCGGACGCCAAATACGGCAAGATCGCCAAGCTGCGATCGACACATAACAACTACCTCACGCTGCCGGTCATCTTCTTGATGCTGTCAAACCATTACCCGCTGGCTTTTGCCAGCGAGTTTAACTGGCTCATTGCGGTGCTGGTCTTTCTGATGGGCGTCACGATCCGGCATTTTTTCAACACGCTGCATGCCAAGGGGCCGATGTTGTGGTGGACCTGGGCGGCGACGTCGGTGATCTTTATCGCCATCATCTGGCTCTCGGCGGTCACGCAGCCGCAAGACCGCGAAACAGTGATGGGCCGAACGGCGGAGCGGTTTGCCAATCATGCGGATTTCCCAGAAGTGGCAAATATCGTTATCGGGCGCTGTTCGATGTGCCACGGCGCTTATGTAAACTGGCCCGGCATTGTTGCTGCACCCGGGGGCGTGCTGCTCGACACAGATACCGCAATCGCGCTGCATGCCCGTGAGATTTACTTGCAAGCCGGGCTCAGCCACGCCATGCCACCAGGGAACCTGACCGAGATCGCGCCGGAGGAGCGTCAAGCGATCCGCGTCTGGTACCGGGAGGTCACGGGAGGAGACGGGTGACAGCTGCACCGATTAACAAGCTAAAGGCCAGGCTATCGGCGGGCGAAAAAACGCGCGGCCTGTGGCTCGATTTCCATGCCGATGCGGTTGCGGAGATGGCGGGCAATTCGGGCGCTGATTGGTGCCTGATCGACGGCGAACACGCACCCTTTGATCCGGCGGCACTTCTGACCCAGCTGCGCGTGCTGGCGGGCACGAAGGCTGAGCCGATCATACGCGTGCCCGCCGCAGAGGCCTGGATGCTCAAACAAGTGCTCGATCTGGGGGTGCAAAACGTGATGGTCCCGATGATCGAGACCGCAGATCAGGCCCAAGCGGTTGTGCGCGCTTGCCGTTACCCGCCCGATGGCATCCGCGGCGTTGGCGCGATGGTTGCCCGGGCAGGCGGCTACGGCGCGCGCACCGATTACCTGGTCACCGCAAACGCGCAGATCTGCGTGATCGTTCAAGCCGAAAGCGCGCGGGCGCTGGACAATATCGAGGCGATCGCGGCGGTTGATGGCATTGACGCGATCTTTATCGGGCCGGCTGATCTGGCGGCCGATCTCGGCAAGCCTGCAGCAGAGGTTCGCGCGGTGATCGATGCGGGCATCGCGCGCATCGCGGCGGCAGGTGTGGCCGCGGGCTTGGTCACCTCACCCGCGGATTGCGCCCATTTCGAAGCGCTCGGCGCGCAATTGACTTCAATCGGAAGTGATACGCGGATCATGCTCGCGGGCCTGCAGGATCTCTTCGGATGAGCATTATCAAGCTTGCCCATGGCGATGCGCGGTTAGAGATCGATCCGAGCCTGGGGAATTTCCCAAGCTGGCAGATCCATGGTCAGCCGATACTACACGCCGCACCCTGGCGCGATGAGCCCGAGGTGCAAAACTCCGATCTGGAAACACCTGGCCTGCGCGGGCTTGCGGGTGATTTCTTTTGTATGCCGTTTTGCGCCGATGATGTCGGCGGCGACCCGGCCCATGGCCACCCGGCGAATGCGCCCTGGGATGTCGTCGAACAGGGCCACGCCCATGCCCGCATGACGCTCAGCAAACCTGTGCGCGGGGCCAGTGTCTCCAAAGAGGTGCGGATCGCCGAACATGCGCTTTATCAAAGCCATGTCATCGTCGGGGGCGCCGGTGAGGTGACTTTGGCCCATCACCCGATGGCGCGGATGGCTGCGGGTGGTCGGTTGAGCTTTTCACCCAAGCGCATGGCCTTGACCGACCCCTTGCCGCAATATCTGGGCCAAAACCTTTGGGCACTTGGCCAGATCCGGCCCGATCTTCGGCTGGCCTGCGAAGACGGCAAGATGTGGGATCTGCATGAATATCCCGCGCAGCACGCGGTTGAAGATTTTGTCATCCTGGTTGAGGCCCGTGGCGCCCGGCTCGGCTGGACCGTGCTCATCCGAGAGCACGAAGATGACATGCTTGTCGTGCTGAAAGATGCCAGGCAACTGCCCGTCACCATGCTTTGGATTTCCAATGGGGGGCGCGATTTTGCCCCCTGGAACAGCCGCCATATCGGCGTGATCGGTATTGAAGACGGGATTGCGGCCGGCGCCACGGGCCTGAAATACGCGCTTGGCGACAATCCGGTGAAAGCGGCAAATGTTGCCACCACGCTGGCTCTTGGCGGGACAACCGATATCCGCCACGCGATGGTGCATCTGCCGCGCCCGCCTGGATGGTCTCGGGTCACCGAGGTGGCGGTCGCGAAGGGCCGGATCGCGTTGTCCGAAGCCTCGGGCGCCACGGTTGACGTGGCCTTCGACGACACCCATTTCGCGCCCTGATCAGCCGTGCTATGGCGCGGTCCTTCGCTTTTTCGAGGTCGCCCATGTCCTTCACGCTTGCCATTGTCGGCCGCCCAAATGTCGGCAAATCGACGCTGTTTAACCGGCTGGTCGGCAAACGCTTGGCACTGGTCGACGACCAACCCGGCGTGACGCGTGACCTGCGCGAAGGGGCAGCACGGCTGGGTCCGCTGAAATTCACCGTCATCGACACGGCAGGCCTTGAGGCCACTACCGATGACAGTCTGCCCGGCCGTATGCGCCGATTGACCGAGCGGGCAGTTGATATGGCCGATGCTTGCCTGTTTTTGATCGACGGGCGGGCCGGGATCACACCGCTCGACCGCGATTTCGCGGAGCTGTTGCGCCGCGGCGGCGCGCAAGTGATCTTAGGTGTGAACAAAGCCGAAGGCCGGCAAGGCGAGGCGGGTGTCTTGGAGGCCTATGCCCTGGGATTGGGCGAGCCCCTCGCCCTGTCGGCCGAACATGGCGAAGGCATGGGAGAGCTTGCCGCGACCCTGGCCCCGTTGATTGAGGCGGCGACCGACAACGCCGACGAGGCTGAGACGGACATCGATCTGGACGAAGAAGACCGCGTGATCAGCCAGGCCCGTCCGCTGCAAATCGCCGTCATCGGTCGGCCGAATGCAGGAAAGTCGACGCTCATAAACAAAATCCTTGGCGAAGACCGGCTCTTGACCGGGCCCGAGGCTGGGATCACGCGTGACGCGATTGCGGTGCGTTTTGACTGGGATAGCACGCCGGTGCGGATCTTTGACACAGCGGGCATGCGCAAAAAGGCCCGCGTCCAGGAAAAGCTGGAAAAGCTTTCGGTCTCAGACGGTGTCCGGGCGGTGAAATTTGCCGAAGTTGTTGTTGTGCTGCTCGATGCTGCGATCCCGTTTGAGCAACAAGACCTCCGCATCGCCGATCTGGCCGAACGCGAAGGGCGCGCCGTGGTGGTGGCGGTCAATAAATGGGATCTCGAAGAGGCCAAACAGGCCAAACTATCGGGTCTGCGCGAGGCATTTGAGCGGCTTTTGCCGCAGCTTCGCGGTGCGCCGCTGGTAACGATCTCGGCCAAGACGGGGCGCGGCCTGGACCGTTTGCGTGCCGCGATCCTTGGCGCCCATGAGGTCTGGAATCGCCGTGTGCCGACGGCCGCCTTGAACCGCTGGCTGACCGATATGACACAGGCCCATCCGCCGCCCGCGCCTTCGGGTCGTCGGATCCGGTTGCGCTATGCCACCCAGGCCAAGACGCGCCCGCCGGGATTTGTGGTCATGTGCAGCCATCCCGACAAGCTCCCTGACAGCTATTCACGTTATCTTATCAACGGGTTGCGGGACGACTTTGACATGCCCGGCACGCCCATTCGGCTTTGGATGCGCAGCCAGGCCGATAAAAACCCGTATAAGGACCGCAAAAGGTCGACACCGTCGCGGCTGACCAAACATGTGAAAGCGGGCGCGACAAAGAAGAAGTGACCGCGGCAGCGCGCGCCGACGATGGCTCGTTCACGGGCCTGAGGAGGCGCGCCCCGCCTATGCGATCAAGCGTTGGCTTCGCGGATTTTGTCGGCCGCGTCTTTGTCGTAGCCGACGCCATTTGCATCGAAAAGCTGGTCGAGCTCACCCGACAGCGTCATCTCCGTCACGATATCACAGCCGCCGACAAATTCGCCCTTTACGTAAAGCTGCGGAATTGTCGGCCAGTCAGAGAACTCTTTGATCCCCTGTCGGATCCCGTCATCGGCCAGCACGTTGACATCGGTAAAATCGACGCCCATGAAATTCAGCACACCCGCCACGCGGCTCGAAAACCCGCATTGCGGCATCGATTTGGTGCCTTTCATGAACAGCACGACGTCATTGCCGTCGACGGCGGATTGGATTTGATCGGTTGCGGTCATTGTCTTCTCCGTTGATCGGCGCGGCGGCGCCTTAGTCGCTCAACCCGCCAGTGTCTTGGGCCGTGTTTCATTAATCGTGCCGTATCGCAGATGGCCGGTCCGATGGCAAAGTACGTATTCGTAATCGCCATGACGGCCTTGGCCAATGCAACACCTGCTGCGTCTTCCATCTATTCTGGCGCCCGCGTTGTCAGCGCGAGGGCGTGCAATTCTCCGTTTGGACCGTCCATCTTGCCCTTAAGGGCTGCGTAGACGGCGCGCTGCTGTTGGACGCGGTTCATGCCCTTGAAGCTAGCATCAACAACCATTGCCGCCATATGCACACCATCCTCTCCCCGCACCTCGATCTGGGCGTCGGGAAAGCTCTCGCGCAGCAGCGCTTCGATCTCATGGGCCTGCATTGGCATGGGGTCGCTCCGCTTTCATTGCAGATAGAGTTAAGCGCGTCGCGGCCTGACGGCAATATCTGCTGTCACGCGAATGTCGCGGCAAAGCTAGACGACCAGATATCGCGCAAATCTTCCAGCGGCGCCCGGAACCGGCCCATTTGCACGCAATCGCCCTTAAAAGAGCCGACGGTGCTGACCGGGACATTGGCCTTTGTACCTTCCACCATTAGCCATTCCGCCAGATCGTAGCCGCAGGCGATCAGGTAGCGGCCTTGATCTTCGCCAAAAAGGGTCGGCGTGTCGTCGGCATCCAAGCTCAGGCCCAATCCGGCTGCCATCGCCATCTCAAAAGCCGCCAGCGCCAGGCCGCCATCTGAGATATCGCTGCACACATCGATCCAATCAGCATGGGCGCGGATAAAATCGCCAGCGGCCTTTTCCGCCGCAAGATCAACGCAGGGCGCATCGCCGTCATCGCGGCCAAAAACCTCCCACAAGATCGCGGATGCGCCCAGATGGCCGGTTGATGTGCCCAGCATCAACAAAACATGGCCCTGCTTGGCCGTGCCGGTGATCGCATGGTCGAGGTCTTTGATCAGGCCGACAGCGCCTATTGTGGGTGTGGGCAGGATCGGTGCGCCATCGGTTTCGTTATAGAGGCTGACATTGCCCGACACGATCGGCATATCAAGGGCTGCGCATGCCGCGCCGATCCCCTCGATGCTCCCAACAAGCTGGCCCATGATCTCGGGCTTTTCGGGATTGCCGAAATTGAGATTGTCGGTTGTGGCCAGCGGCAGGGCGCCCATCGCGGTTAGGTTGCGATAGGCCTCGGCCACGGCCTGTTTGCCACCTTCGACCGGATTGGCCCGCACGTAGCGCGGGGTGACGTCGGATGTGAAAGCCAGGCCCTTTTTTGTGCCATGCACGCGCACGATCCCGGCAGAGCTACCAGGGCCGGTCACCGTATCGGCCATGACCTGGCTGTCATATTGCTCCGTGACCCAAGTTTTGGCCGCGTAATTGGGGCTGGCCAGCAGCGCTTTAAGACCGTCGATTGGGTCAAGGCCCGGCACAGGCTCCATCTCGGGCTGCGGCTCGGCTGGGGTCCAGGGCCGGTCATATTCTGGCGCCGTCGATGACAGCTTTGACAGCGGCAGATCGGCCATAACGGTGCCGCGATGCACGACCTCAAAGCGATCTTCGGCAAGCGTTTCGCCGACAATCGCAAAATCGAGATCCCACTTTTCGAAAACCGCTTTGGCTTCGGCCTCTTTTTCGGGGCGCAAGACCATCAGCATGCGTTCTTGGCTTTCGCTCAGCATCATCTCATAGGCGGTCATCCCCGCCTCGCGCTGCGGGACCGCGTCCAGGTTCAGACGGATGCCTAGACCGCCTTTATCGCCCATCTCCACAGCTGAGCAGGTCAGGCCTGCCGCCCCCATATCCTGGATGGAAATCACAGCGCCCGTGGCCATCAGCTCCAGACAGGCCTCTAGCAGGCGCTTTTCGGTGAACGGGTCGCCGACTTGCACGGTGGGGCGCTTTTCTTCGATCGTATCGTCAAACTCCGCACTTGCCATCGTGGCGCCGCCGACACCATCGCGCCCTGTCTTTGCGCCCAGATAGACCACCGGCATCCCGATCCCGGACGCGGCCGAATAAAACACGTCATCGGTTTTCACGAGGCCTGCGGCAAACGCATTGACCAAACAATTGCCGTTATAGGCCGGGTGAAAGCGGATCTCGCCGCCAACGGTCGGGACACCAAAGCAATTGCCGTAGCCACCGATGCCTTCGACAACGCCATGGACCAAGCTTCGGGTCCTTGGATGGGACGGCTCACCAAAACTGAGCGCATTCATCGCCGCAATCGGGCGCGCACCCATGGTGAAGACATCACGCAGAATACCGCCGACCCCGGTCGCGGCACCCTGATAGGGCTCGATATAGCTGGGGTGGTTATGGCTCTCCATCTTGAAGACAACCGCCTGTCCGTCGCCGATATCGACGACGCCGGCATTCTCTCCGGGTCCGCAGATCACCTGCTCACCCTCGGTCGGCAATGTGCGCAGCCATTTTTTGGAGCTTTTGTAGGAGCAATGCTCGTTCCACATGGCCGAAAAGATGCCGAGTTCGGTGAAATTCGGCTCGCGATTCAGGATGCGAACCACCTCAGCATATTCCTCTGGCGTGAACCCATGCGCCGCGATCACATCCTGGGTGATGGCCGGCGCTGCGCTTAACGTGTCTGATTGGTCCCCCATGGCGGCTTCTCTTAAGGCATGGTTGCGATCAGGGGAAGGGTGCTGCCTGCCGGGTCGCGGCCTGTGCCGTCACAACACAGAACCGCGACCCTAGGGATATGTTTAACGGGTTCTGGGGTAGGTCCGCGTCCGTCACATCCCTTCCCCTTGCGGGGACTGGTGATCCGCACCGAAAGGCGCCGATCAAAAAGTGTTAACGAATTGATGCCGAATTAAGGCAGTTTTGCGGTCTGTTATTGAAAAGTTAAGACGAAATGGCGGAAAGCTGCTTGTCGCGACCAGTTTTGCCGACGGAATTTAAGTCAAAATGATCGTACTTGGCAGGCTGGATTATCGGTATGCGCGACTATGAGAAAGCGCCAATTCGCAGCCCGAAAAAAAAGAGGCCGAGACAAGTCTCGGCCGAAGTCCAACAGGGAGGTAGGAATACGGAAATCCGCATATCCTGATTGACTGATTAATGGGCGGGCAGGCCGTAATCAAGACTCAACACGCTGCGATGCCGCAATTGCGCTATGCATGTGGCGCAATGCCCACAGGTCAATTGGGGCTTGGGTTGTCGTTGTCCCGCCTGCGCCTGCGGTAGGCGATGATCTCTTCGGTGACAAAATCGCGGAACGCTTCAATCCGTTTGGAGGCCCGTAATTCCTCGGGATAAGCTAAAAAAACTGGCACTTCATTGGAGGCGACATCGGGCAATACATGCACAAGATCAGGGAAATCATCGGTGAGGTAATCGGGCAATACACCAACACCCAGATCATGGATCACGGCCTGTAATACACCGAAATAGTTATTCACACTGAGGACGTTTCCGATCTCATATGTCTGGATCTCGCGCACCAAGGAGGCACCGGCGCTGACCTGTGCGGCGTTGATGTTTTGGCTGATGAGTCGGTGGGCGTGCAGGTCGCTGATCCGCTCAGGCGTGCCATTATCGGCCAGGTACTGGGCAGATGCGTAAAGCCGCATGTTGATCGACATGAGCCTGCGGCGGATCAGATCAGCCTGACTTGGCTCCTTCAGCCGGATCGCCACATCCGCCTCGCGCATGGGCAAATCAAGCACGCGTTCCTCCAGCATCAGATCAATCTTCAGATCGGGGTATTTGGCATAAAGGATCGGCAACCGGGGCGCCAGCCACAAAGAGCCAAAGCCGATTGTGGTGGTGACGCGCAGCTCTCCGAAAACCTCTTCTTCGCTGTCGCGGATCCGAGCCGAGGCCGCGTCGAGCCGCTTGGTGATCGCGCGGGTGGCGTCAAACATCAACTCGCCCTGCTCGGTCAGGATCAGGCCGCGGGCATGGCGATGGAACAAAGTAGTGTTCAGGCTTTCCTCTAAAGCGCGGATCTGGCGCGAAACGGCCGATTGCGACAGGTGCAGCGTGTCGCCCGCATGCGTCAGGCTGCCCGCATCCGCAACCGCGTGAAATATCCGAAGCTTGTCCCAGTCCATCACACCACTATCCCGCTACGCCCCCGTTTCATACGGGATGGAGATCGGCGGGCAAAGCGGTTCTGATACTTGGCACAGAAAAGAGTTGGAAGGTCAGCCTCTTTGACCTATATTTGCGCCATCGATGCCACGGTGCAAGCAGGGAGGGCAGCCATGGGACTGCAGCATGTATCGCTAGCCGACAGGTTGGACCTGACAAAATCGCCGATCCTGCTGAACGGCACGCAGGCGCTTGTGCGCCTGATGCTGACCCAAAAGGCACGAGACGAGGCCGCCGGTCTCAAAACAGCCGGATATGTGACGGGGTATCGTGGATCGCCGCTCGGGTCGGTCGATTTGCAGATGACCCGTGCAAAATCCGTGCTCGAAGCAGCCGACATCCTGTTTCACCCGGGATTGAACGAAGATCTCGCCGCTACGGCTGTTTGGGGCAGCCAGCAGGCAAGCCTTACCGACGAGGGCCGCCAGGACGGCGTTTTTGCGCTTTGGTACGGCAAGGGCCCGGGCGTCGACCGATCCGGCGATGCGCTGCGGCATGCGAATATGGCCGGAACGGCGGCGCTTGGCGGCGTGGTCATGGCGATGGGCGACGATCATACCGGGGAAAGCTCGACAACCTGCCACCAGTCCGATTGGGCGTTGATCGATGCGCATATGCCGGTACTGAGCCCGACAGGTGTGCAGGAAATTCTTGATCTCGGCGCCTATGGCTATGCGCTGAGCCGGTTTGCCGGGGTCTGGGTTGGTCTGAAAACCATGAAAGAAACGGTTGAGGCCACCAGCGTCGTTGATGGGGATCCGCACCGGATGCAGTTTCAGGTACCAGAATTTCCCATGCCGCCCGGTGGGTTAAACATCCGCCTTGGTGATCATTGGATCGCACAGGAAGAGCGCCTCTTGGCCCATAAACGCTTTGCCGCTGAGGCATTCGCGCGGGCAAATCGGATCGACAAGCGGGTGCTGGGCCGTGCGGGCGCCAAGATCGGTTTGGTGGCGGCGGGCAAAAACTGGATGGACCTGGTCCATGCGCTTGACCTTTTGGGCATCGACGAGGCGGCGGCCGACCGACTGGGCGTGACGACCTACAAAGTTGCGCAAACCTGGCCGCTTGACATGGAAAGCTTTCACCACTGGGCCGAAGGTCTGGAATTAATCGTGGTGGTCGAGGAAAAGCGCAAGCTCATCGAGGTGCAGGTCAAGGAGGCG
Organism: Pseudomonadota bacterium; assembly: GCA_039191215.1. Classification (GTDB taxonomy): domain Bacteria; phylum Pseudomonadota; class Alphaproteobacteria; order Rhodobacterales; family Rhodobacteraceae; genus HKCCE3408. The sequence continues at coordinate 24,094 of JBCCXT010000031.1, read as the reverse complement.
ATTTTCGATGATCGGCGCGGGCGGCGCGTTTACGGCTACAAAGACGGGCAGGGGGATGTTCTCTTTCCGACCCATTTTGCGCTCGATCCATTGGATATAGCCGAAAAGCTTGGAAATATTCTGATCGAGGAGGGCCGCCGCAGCGATCGGATCGAAGCCGGGGTTTTTGCTGTTCAAGAAGCGCGTAGATCAGACAATGCTCCCGGTCTTGTTGAGCGAACGCCGTGGTTTTGTTCCGGCTGCCCGCATAATTCCTCAACCAAGGTGCCGGAAGGCGCGCGCGGTGGTGCCGGCATTGGCTGTCACTTCATGGCGAAGTGGATGGACCGCTCGACCGATATTTTCACCCATATGGGCGCCGAAGGGGCCAATTGGATCGGCGAGGCGCCGTTTTCAAACCGGGCGCATATCTTCCAGAATCTCGGCGAAGGCACATACAACCATTCCGGGATTTTGGCCATTCGCGCCGCACACGCGGCCAATGTCAACATAACCTACAAAATCCTGTTCAATGACGCGGTCGCCATGACCGGTGGGCAGAACAACGAGGGAGAGCTTGATCCCGCGCGTATCGCCCATGAGGTCCAGGCAATTGGTGTAAAGAACATCACGCTTGTTTATGATCCAAAAGAGGAAATTGATTTTAGCGCGTTTCCTGCTGGTCTTGCGCGGGTGACGCGGGACCAATTGATGACCGTCCAGGAGGCCTATCAGGAAATCCCAGGTGTCTCGGCGATTATCTATGTGCAGACATGCGCGGCTGAAAAACGCAGACGGCGCAAACGTGGGAATTTCCCGGACCCGGATGAACGTATCTTCATCAACCCAGAGGTGTGTGAGGGCTGCGGCGATTGCGGCGTGCAATCGAATTGCGTCTCAATCGTTCCACTGGAAACACCGCTTGGACGTAAACGCGCGATCGATCAAAGCTCGTGCAACAAAGACTTTTCCTGCGTGAATGGATTTTGCCCGTCTTTTGTCAGTGTTGAAGGTGCCAAACTCCGTAAATCGGCGACGGCGGTCGTTCAGGTCGGCGATCTGCCATACCCCGACCTGCCGCAGATCAATGGAACCTGGAACACGGTCATAACCGGTGTAGGGGGCACGGGCGTTGTGACAATTGGTGCGGTCCTTGCGCAAGCGGCGCAACTGGACGGCAAAGGCGCTGGCATGATCGAGATGGCCGGGTTGGCACAAAAGGGCGGCGCGGTCTGGATCCATCTGCGCCTTGCCGATGCACCTTCGGATATCTCGGCCATCCGCGTTGCCATTGGTGAGGCCGATGCCGTGATCGGCGGCGATCTGGTCGTGACCGCGGGCGCAAAGACGCTTGGCCTGATGACAACCGGTCGCACCGGTGCGGTGGTGAACGCGCATGAGATCGTCACGGGTAAATTTACACAGAACCGGGATTTCCGCATTCCTGGCAAGGATTTGGCCATCGCGCTCGAAGCACGTTTGCGCGAACGCGTCGCACTTTTTGATGCAACTGAACTGGCCCGGACTTTGATGGGGGATTCGATCTTTTCGAACATGATGGTCGCGGGTGCGGCGTGGCAGATGGGCCTCATCCCACTATCTCACGCCGCGATCATGCGTGCGATCGAGCTTAACGGTGCGGCGGTCGAGAAAAACCAACAGGCGTTCGAATATGGCCGATGGGCGCAACACAATCCCAAAGAGGCTGCCGACATTCTGACCTCGCGCGTTGTGGCCTTGCCGGCCAGTCTTGAGGAAAAAATCGCGACCCGGGCGGCACATCTGACGGCATATCAGGGGCCTCGATTGGCCAAACGCTACCGCGCGCGACTGGCCAGTATCGAAGATCGCGACCTGCGTGAAGCGGTGGCACTCAGCTACCATAAGCTCTTGGCCTACAAGGACGAATATGAGGTCGCGCGCTTGCATCAAAGCACGTTGGACAAAGCCCGCGAGGCGTTTGATGGAGAGATTAAGCTGTCCTACCACCTAGCACCGCCGTTTTTGCCTGGCCGTGATGCCTCAGGACGGCCGAAAAAGCGTAAGTTCGGGCCTTGGATTGCGCGCGCATGGGGCCCGTTGGCGCGACTGAAGATATTGCGGGGAACGCCGCTTGATCCATTTGGGTATAGCCATGAGCGGCGGGCAGAGCGCGCGCTCATCCGGCAATACGAGGCCGATCTGGACGAAATTCTCGAAAAGCTAACCGCGCGCACCCGCGATGCCTCCGTCGCGCTGGCGCGCCTGCCACAAGAGATACGCGGCTTTGGTCCGGTCAAGGAGGCGGCAATGGAAAAGGCCGCACTTGAGCGCGACGGGCTGATCGCGATGATCCGCGCGGGCGGCGTCGGGACGCCCCAAGCGGCGGAGTAGCGTTCACGTGTCAGGTGGAATCAGGCCCAGCCCGCGCAGATAGATCCCGATCCCGGCCTCCAGCAAATCCTCCGGCGGGAAGGGCGATTTTGCCCCGGGCTTCCCACGGGCAAAAAGCTCGACCACACCGTGGCTCATCGCCCAGATGTGGGCCGAAAACATCGATGGCGGCGGTCTGCGGTCGGGCGGGATGTGATCGGACAAAGCCCCCGCTGCGCGTTCCAGGATCGCGCTGCTGCGTGCGGCAGCGCTGGCCAATTCGGGCGTCGCATTGGCGGAGATGCCGCTTTCAAACATCGCCATATAATGCCCAGGATGCTTGCGCGCGAAGGCGAGATAGGCCCGTCCCGTCGCCGAAAACGCCTCCAGCGCAGAAGGTTGGCCCGCGTCATAGGCGTAATCCATCACATCGGCGAAAATCCCGTGGCCCTGGCGAGCGACCTCAATGATCAGCTCTTCACGGCCCTGAAAGTGGCGATAGACGGCGGCGGGTGTGACGCCTGCATTCTTCGCCGCCTCCGACAGGGTGAAGCCGGTTGGGCCTTTTTCTTCGATCAAGACCAGTGCCGCTTCGACGAGGGCCTGGCGAAGATTGCCGTGGTGATAGCCGCGTTTAGGCATGCCGGTCCAGCATCTCCGGCCCGCCGCTCAGCTTGGGATCGGGCTTGCGCACGACAGCTTCGTCTTTGCCCGCATAGCTCTGGTGGCTGAGAATTCTGCGGATCACGTCAATCCGCGCCCGGCGCTTGTCGTCAGAACGGATCACAGTCCAGGGCGCATGCGGCCGGTTCGTCCGGTCGAGCGTTTCGGCAATCGCATCGGTATAGGCATCCCATTTCGCCAAGCCGGCCACATCGATCGAGCTGAGCTTCCAGGATTTCAGCGGGTCGCTTTCGCGGTCCAAAAACCGCCGCAACTGTTCGGCGCGCCCGACATTAAGCCAGATCTTGACGATATCGATCCCGTCGCCGATCAGCATGTCTTCGAAATCAGGGGTTTGCCCGAAAAAGCTCTCGCGTTCGGGTTCGGAACAGAAGCCAAAAACATGCTCGACCACGCCGCGATTATACCATGACCGGTCAAAGAGCTTGATCTCACCGCCTGCGGGCAGGTGGGCGATGTAGCGCTGGAAATACCATTGCCGTGCCTCAAGATCGGTGGGTTTGGAAAGCGCCACAACCGAGGCAACGCGCGGGTTCAGGTTCTCCCTCACGCGTTTGATCGAGCCACCCTTTCCGGCCGCATCGCGGCCTTCGAAGATCACCGCGACCCGGCGCTGTTTCGCTTTCACATCGGCCTGCCATTTGGCCAGTTCAATCTGCAGCGCCAGCAGCGTGTCTTCGTAGTCGGTTTTGTCCATCCGTTCGGCATAGGGGTAGGACGCGTCGAGCATGTCGTTCTTTTTTGCGCCCTTGATTGCATTGCGCACGGATTTCGGCGCCTCGTCGTCAAAGAACTTGCTGATCGCACCGTCAAAAGGGAGCATGGGGCTTGCCTGTGTAATGTTACATCGCACAACATAGGGGCTTACCCCCGATCAGCGCAATCCGGCGCGCATCGCGGCTCGGTCGATCGCGGCCAAAACGTCGTCCAGGGCAACATGGTGCGGCATATGCCCAATGCCCTCCAGAAGCGTGAGTTCCGCATTTGGCAATTGGCTGGCCAAGGGCTCTGAATGGGTCTGGACCGGCACGATTGTATCAGCGGTGCCATGCAAGATCTCCACCGGTATCGACAGGTCCCGGTAGCGCGTGACCTGATCGGTAATCTCCCCTAGCAACGCGCGCCGCTGCAAAGCGTTTTCTCGCATCGTATCAAGGCGCAGGCTCATCCGCGTCCCGATATGCGCGCCATAGCCGTCGGGCACGTCATTGGGGGCGAATACGGCTGCAAGGGCGGCGTTTATGGCGCCCTCTGGCACCCAAGCCGACAGAAGGGGCGCCATGATCGCTTGGCCTGCGCGGCTGGACAGGGCCGTGTAATAGGCGCCGATCCCGGTTGTCCAAGGATTGGAGGCAGCCGAGATCAGTACCAGACCCGCGGTATCGTCGCGAGCAAGAGCCCAAGCCAGGGCGACCGCCCCGCCGTAAGACTGGCCGACGATCAGCGGTGCTTGCACCCCGATCTGATCGGCAGCATCGGCCAATAGAGCCGCCTGTTCGGCAATCGAGAAGCCCTGCGCGCGGTCGGAATAGCCAAATCCCGGCCGATCAAAGGCGATCACCCGGTAGTGCTCGGCCAGTGCGGGCGCCATCGCATAGGTGAAATCACGCGTGCTGCCCGAGGCGCCGTGGATCAAGATTAGATCCGGGCCATCCCCTTGCACGAGATAGTGGATGCTGCGATCACCGATGGTAACAAAATCGCCCTCGGGTGGATAATCCGCCTCGACCTGCTGGGCATTGCGGTCCGCGCGCCAAATTGTCAGACTCGTTCCCAGGCCAATGAAAATCAAGATGATAATAAATGCCTTCAGCATCATCGGCCAATTGTCTCAAGCCGGAATGGTGTGGTCTGGTAAATCTGGTTGATCCAATTGCCGTATAAAAGATGCGCATGACTGCGCCAACGATTGGTCGGCGCGGCATTTATGTTGTTATCGGGAAAGTAATTCACCGGTGGCTCGATGAGATGACCTTCGGAGCGATCACGTTCGAACTCTTCCCTAAGTGTGTGGCTTTCATATTCAAAGTGATTGAAAATATACAGCGCTCGGTGCGTGGCGTCTTCGACCAGACAAGGCCCGACGTCGTCGGAGCCCAAAAGCGTCCGCAGGCCGGCATGATTGACATCGTCCTGGCGCATCTCTGTCCAGCGACTGACAGGGATCAAGACGTCATCGGAAAATCCGCGCAGAAAAGCCGAAGCCGGGGCCAGATTGCGGTGCCGGTAGCAGCCGAAGGCTTTGGCATCAAGAAGGTGTTTCGGCACGCCATGGAAATGATTGATCATCGCCATCCCGCCCCAACAAACGCCAAATGTCATGTGCACATGGCTCTGGGTCCAGGCAAAAACCTCTTCCAACTCATCCCAATAGGTCACTTCGGGGAATGGCAGATGCTCCACGGGGGCACCGGTTATGATCAGGCCATCGAATTTCTCACCGCTGGACACGATCTGTTTGAAGGGGCGGTAGAACGCCTCCATATGCTCAGCGGCGGTGTTTTTCGACTGATGGTCCGACATCCGGATGAGATGAAAGTCGATCTGCAGCGGTGTCGCCCCGATCAATCGGGCGAATTGCGTCTCGGTTTGAATTTTCTTCGGCATCAGATTGAGAAGGCCGATACGCAAGGGCCGGATGTCTTGGCGGGACGCGCGCAACGCATCCATCACCATCACACCTTCGCGCTCAAGAACGCTATAGGCCGGAAGAGATTGCGGTAGCTTGATGGGCATGAGCGTCGTTTTGGTTAAACCGATTGTAGCCCGACTTAGGCGCCAGTACCACGGCTGCCAAGGGCCTGGGCGACAAGTGCGATCACGTCGGCGCCATCGCGTAGGCTGGCGACATCCGCCGCCGCGACCCGGATGCCCCAATTTTTGGCCATCGCGGCATAAAGTGGCTGGCGGGTCTTGATGCTGCGCTCATAGGCGAAACGGACAAAGTCATTGGGATCGACATCGCTTTCGCTGGTCCCGGATTGGTCCAGAAATTCACGCCACAGGTTTTCGAGCAATTCCGGGCGGTAATACATTGGCTTGGGCGCGCGTTTGAATCGTGCGATCAGCTCATCGACATGGTCGTCATCACCGCCGATCCAGACCATCAGCGTGGCCGCGCTGAGCGCGCACATGACCGCGTCTTCGGGATCGTCGGGATCGACAACCTCACAGATGGAGCCGCCTGTATCGGCGACAAAGTGGGGATAGCCGTATAGGTCATGGCTGCGCCGGATGAAATGCGGCGTATCAAGCAGCGCGTTGATCTCTGCCCGGCGGTGCAGGGCTTGGCGGCGCATGTATTCGGCAAATGGCAGGCCGCCATGGGCCGCAGCACCCGGCTTGCCAAGATAGCTCGATAAGGGGGCCAGATTTTCAAAGCCGATATTTGATCCCAGATAGATGGAATCGGACCGGAAGAGGTCCGCCAGGAACGGCACGCGCATGGCTTCGCGCTTGAGATTATCGACGATGTGTTCGCCCATGTAAGCCGTGCCGATGCGGTAATCGATGGAATAGTGGAACCAATCCCCGCCATCGCGCAGCAGCGCCGAGGCATGGGTTTTGCCGAGACCAGACATACCAAACCATAAAAGCCGCTTTTCAGGCGCTGCTTCCCATGCGCGCGCGCTGTCATAGATCAGTCGCATTGGCGTCGATACCCCCCCAACCCGTTCGGTTTAGCTGGTGTCGCGTCGCCTTGCATCCTGAAATTTTGCCATCAAGCGTCCGTCCAGAACGGCCAGGCCAAGGGCGATGAGGGCAAAGCCCGCCCAAGCCTGCGGTGCCAGCCGCTCGCCCAAGACAAGCGCGCCCGCCAGGATTGAGATCGGCGGGATGATCAAGGTCACAAGCATCGCGTTGCCAGAGCCTGCGACGCGCAGGACGCGGTAGTAAAGCAGGTAGGCGAGCGCGGTCGCAATGATCGATACAAAGGCGACCGACAAGTAGGTGACCGGCCGTGACGGCATGCTTGGCGCGCCATCGATGAGGAATGCCAGCGGCACCAAGATCAGGCTTGCGCCGGTCAGCATGCCGGCTGCGGCCACTTCGGGTGCCAGCTGGCCGAGCTTTGCCCGGCCCCATGCCGCCGCGCAGGCATAAGACAGCGCCCCACCGAGCGTTGCAATCTGGCCAGCGCTGCGCAGGTCGAAATTGGCCAGCGCACCGATCCCAATGGCGACGACAACCCCGGAAAATGCGATGGCCACACCCAGTGCGCGAGATGGTGTCAGCCGCTCATCTTGGAACACAAGCGCTGCGACCAGCACACCAAAGACCGCTGTGGCCGCGTTGAAGATCGAGGTCAGGCCCGTTTCGATGAATTGTTGGCCCCAAGCGATTAGCGTGAAGGGGATGACGTTGTTTAAAACGCCCATACCCAAAAGCGCCAGCCAAATCGCCGAGCCCCGCGGCAGTGCCAGACCGCGAAACCAGACCCAAACCCACAACGCGAGGCAAGCCCAGCCGACGCGATGGGCAACCAGGGTCATAACCGGAAGTTCCCCCAGAGCTAGCTTTACGGCCAGAAAGGAGCCGCCCCATATGAGGCCCAATAGCAGGATATCGATCCAGGCGCGGGGAGTTAGGGCAGGGGCTGTATTGCTCATGGCCCAGTCATAGCCCGGCACCTCAGGCGCCTCGACCCGGTTCTTGCCGATTGGCCAAACAAAACCCCCGCGAACCTGCGGTCGCGGGGGTCCTGAATGGCTTATAGCTCAGGTTCTTAGAAACCCATGCCGACGGTCAGGCCTACCGCGATCGAGTTGTTATCGCGGAAATCACCGGTTCCAACGGCTGGAACGGTCGTGGTGTTGCCCAGCCAAGAATACTGCACGCCGCCGGAGATTTCGACGCCGTTCGGCAGGTTATACGTGCCGCCCACGCCAAGCGCGATGCGGCCATCCGTTGGTCCCAGGTTAGAACCTTGTGTATTGTTTTCCGGCTCAAAAAGTACCGACACAGCCCCCGCAAATTCGTCGGTGAAGCGTCGACCCAGGCCAAGCGTATAGGTGATGCTGTCATCATCGTAGCTCACAAGCGAGCCACCTGGAACAACAAACGTCGTGTAGTTCGTCGGCGTGATGTCAAATGCCGTCCAATCGACCCACCGAACGGAGCCAAAAAGAAGCGTATCTTCGGCGATGCCTGATTGTGCTTCGAGCATGAGCGATTGTGGAATTGTGACTTCCAAGTTGGTCACGCCTGGAACCGGACCACCTTCGGTCGCGTCAAATTCGTGCGTGTATTCGGAATTGTAGGTCAGCGCGACGCGCAATGCGATGTCGGGGCGTTCGTAAGCCACGCCAAGGACGTAGCCATAAGCCGTGTCTGTCCCGGTGTTGAGCGTGTAGCCAGAGGCGAAGGGCAACGAGACATTGCCTTCCGCGCGGCTAACCCGGGCACCGCCATAGATTGAAAAGCTCGATGGTAATTCGTAACGGACCAGAGCGGTTAAGCTCGCTGCCGGCAATTCCGCAAACGAACCCCCGATTGGATAGCCTGTCCCGGCATCGTAGCGCACGTCGGCGCCGATATGGTTTTCTCCAATCAACGCAAAGGACAGCTGATCGTTGATATCTTGGCGGAAGCGCAGCGCGCCGTTCCAGAAATCCGTCGACACATCGTCTGAACTGGCCGTCGTGGCGCTCGACGTACCCGACACTTCCGTGGTTGAAAACGAGAAACTCAACTCAACGTAGGTGCCTTCCTCAAACAGGATTGCGACGGATTGGTTCTGGCGTTCAACGCCGCCAGCATGCGCGATTGCCGTCGTTGCCAGAAGGGCCGCGGCTGCTTTTGTATACAGTTTCATATCTTTCCCTCCACCGGCGAGTGTGACCGGCTCCGTACCGCTCGGGTGTGGCGACAGAGTAACCCATCGTCAAATATTCCCCAACGTCACAGCTTGCTGGATCCCTCTGTTGCAAGGGTTTGATGGTTGCTGTGTCTGAAAAGCTACAGTTTGCAAGCCCGTTATGTCTGTGGCCGCGCGGATAGGATGTTGAGGTAATTGGCGCCAAAGATCAGGGCCGCGCCGGCCATGACGGCCCAGGTTACGGGCTCGTCATAAAACATCATACCGATGAGCGCGATCGCGGGCAGACGAACAAAATCAACCGGCATCACGATCGAGGCGGGCGCGAGGCTGAGTGCCGTGGTGATGCAATAATGGGCGGCAAGACCGGCAATTGCGATTATGCCAAGATAGGCCCAGGCCTGACCCACGGGCCAGGTGAGTTGACCATCGTAGACAAGACCGCAAACAAGGCCGAAGACAAGCTGCATCACCGTCAGCCAGAACATGATTGTCGCGATATGTTCGGTTCGGGTGAGTTCCTTGGTGAAAATCGCCGTGACCGCAAAGCCCAAAGCCGCGGCGGTGACCGACAGATGGCCAAGGGCCAGATCGGCCGTGCCGGGTTGCAGCACAATCAAGACGCCGACAAAGCCCAAAAGACCGGCAAAGACTTTGACCCATGTCAGGCGTTCGCCCAAAAAGAGCGACGCCAGGACGATCACCCATAGCGGCGAGGTGAACTCAAGCGCAAAAACCTGCGCAAGCGGGATGGTGATGACGGCATAGAACCACAGATTCTGGCCCGCGAAATGGGCGATGTTGCGACCGGCATGCACGGACAATCGGGTCGCTCGGATATGGCGCAGATTTCCTGTGGCGCCAGCGATAAGCAGGACCAACACCACCCCGATGGCAGAGCGGTAGGTCATGATCTCAAACGTGTCAAAGGTCAGCCCAGCCGCGCGACCGGCCACCGCCATGGCCGAGAACGACACGATAGCGCCGATCATCCAAAGGGCGGCCCGCCCGGGTTGATTTGGAGCGCTCATTGCCCTGTCACAGGCCCGCATGCTTGGCGTCTTGCCAGAGCGCTTCCATCTCATCGAGAGTGCTGTCTTCCGGCCGGGTGCCTCGCGCCGCCAATGCGGTTTCGATATGAGCAAAGCGGCGAGTGAATTTGGCGTTGGCGCCGCGCAGAGCATTCTCTGGGTCAACTTTCAGGTGCCGCGCCAAGTTGGCCACCGCAAACAACAGATCACCCATTTCTTCTTCGATCGCGTCCGCTGGCGCGCCTAAGACCTCCTGCGCCTCTTCGGCGATTTTGGCCAGGACGTCTTGCGGGTCGGTCCAGTCAAAGCCAACGCGGGCAGCACGCTTTTGCAGCTTTTCTGCGCGCATCAATGCAGGCAGGTTGAGCGCTACATCTTCGAGTACTCCGGTTTGCGCGCGGGCAGCGCGTTCGGCCGCCTTCACCGTTTCCCAATCGCGGGTTTGCTGTTGTGCGGTTTTATGGCGGTCTGCGTCGCCAAAGACATGCGGGTGGCGGTCGACCATCTTTTGGGCAACCGCATCGGCAACGGCGTGAAAATCAAAAAGATCACGCTCCGCGGCGATCTCGGCATGGTAGACGACCTGCAAAAGGAGATCACCAAGCTCGGATTGCAGGTCTGACCAGGCGCCGCGCCCGATGGCATCGGCCACTTCGTAGGCTTCTTCGATGGTATAGGGTGCGATGGTTTCGAAGGTTTGTTCTTTGTCCCAGGGGCAGCCGGTTTCGGGATCACGAAGCGCGCGCATGATGGCCAGTAGGCGCGGCAGGCCGGCATCGCTTTGCGCCGATTTGATGTTGGTTTCGTCGGCCATGGGGCGCCTTTTTGCTGTCACGGGGTCATTGCCAGCCTTGCGATTGACTGTCCAGCCGGCGTGCACGGGTGCCCGCTTGCTCAGGCCCCTTCAGAGCCATCGCGCGCGGGCCTGCCTGCCGGCGGCTTGAGGGAGGCCCGCCCCCCTCAAACTCCCCCGGAACGGTATCCCCGCGCTTAGGGGTGTTCGGTGCGCAAATAACGCCGCATCCCGTAAAGGAGCGGGCTGCCTTCCGCGCCGGCATGCACGGCTTCGACCGCCCCGATGCAAATGTGATGGGTGCCGATGCGATCAGCGGATACCAATTTGCAATCGAAACTGACGAGCGCGTCGGTCAGAATCGGCGCACCAGTGCTACCCGAAAGCGTCGTTACGGCGGTGAAGCGATCCGCTTCTACCGTCTCCGTTCGGCCGGAAAAGACGTCTGCGACATGCTGTTGGCCGACGCTGAGCACGTTAATCGCAAAGCAGGCATTCTCAAGCAGCACAGGCAGTGTTTTGGAGCTTGCATTGAGGCAGACCAACATCGTCGGCCTGTTGCCATCGGCCGAAACGGATGTCATCGCCGACACGGTCGCCCCGGCGCGCCCGGCCGGCCCATCGCTAGTGACCACCGATACGCTTGCCGCCGCCCGGCTCATGCCGTCGAGGAATTGCTCTTTCAGTGTCACCGGCATCCGCTTCCCGAATTGATATCCAATTGATACAGCAATTAGCGCGCGGCGCAGGGGAATTCTACCCAGGCAATCTTGTCTTTTTCGCCAGCGCGGCGGATAGGGAGGGATGGCGCTTGAGGATGCAAAGAACGACGTCGATGATGCGTTTGCGCGCACCGATTTGCGCGGGCTCAGCTTTGAGAACGTCTTTGCGGGTGCGCCGAGCTTTTTGCGCCGGACCTATTCAAAAGACCTTGCCGGGGTCGATCTTGCCGTCACCGGGATCGGCTTTGATCAGGCGGTGACCAACCGGCCAGGCACGCGCCTTGGACCACGTGCGATCCGCGCGGCCTCAGCCCTGCAGCCCTGTGACCCGCCCTATGGCTGGGACGGGTTCTCGCCGCTCGAAGAGCTCGCAATCGTCGATTACGGCGACATGGCGTTCGATTATGCCCACACGGCTGATGTGCCTGCCCGCATCGAGGCGCATATCGGCGCGATTCTCGATGCAGGCGCGGCGGTCATCACCCTTGGCGGTGATCACTCGATCACCTTGCCGATCCTGCGCGCCCATGCCGCACGCCACGGGCCCCTGGCGTTGATCCAAGTCGACGCCCATACCGATACCTGGCCCGACGATGATCCGGTGCGGATTGATCACGGCACGTTTGGCTACAAGGCGGTGCGCGAAGGGCTGATCAATACGAGCCAATCCGTGCATATCGGGATACGAACAGTCGTCGAAGACAATCTCGGAATTGAGATCATCGATGCCCGCGCGGTGCACGAGGCCGGGCCCGCCGCAATTGCCCGACAAGTCCGCGAAATTGTCGGCGCGGCGCCGGTTTACCTCACTTTCGACATCGACGCGCTTGATCCAGCTTATGCCCCGGGCACCGGCACGCCAGTTTGGGGCGGGCTGAGCTCTGGCCAGAGCGCCATCTTGCTGCGTGATCTGGCCGGTATCAACTTGCTCGGCGGCGATGTAGTTGAGGTTTCGCCGCCGTTTGACCCATCCGGCGTGACCGCCATAGCAGGCGCGCATATCGCCACTGAACTGGTGTGCCTTTGGGGCTGGACGCGGCGCAAAGGCACCTAGCCACTGGAGCATTGACCGCCTATATCGGCGGTACGATGCCGATGCAGAAACCCCCCCGTGGCCTCAGACGCGCAAAGCGCCAAGTCGCGCGCGAGATTTCCTACGCCTCCTCTGCGATGTCGAAGGGCGGTCGCGCGATGATCCGTGTGATGGAAAATGCAACCGGACGCCTGGGCCTGATCAAGCGCGCTGACGGCTATGACGAAGAGGTTCGGCTGGGCGGCAATTTCTGGGAGATTATGGTCCAGCGCTACGGTCTTAGCTTGGAAGTGATCGGCGGCAGCCTGGACAATATTCCCTCCCAAGGGCCTGTTGTGGTGGTCGCCAACCACCCTTACGGCATCCTCGACGGGCTAATCCTGGGCTATATCATGTCGCGCGCGCGGGGTGATTTTCGCATCCTGGCGCATCGGATTTTCCGCAAAGCCGAAGATCTGGACCGCATCATCCTGCCGATCTCGTTTGATGAGACGAAAGAGGCGATGCAGCTGAACATCAATACCCGCAAGGCGGCGTTAAATTACCTGGCCGATGGCGGGATCATCGGCATCTTTCCAGGCGGCACCGTGTCGACCGCGCATAAACCCTTTGCCCGGCCGATGGATCCAAATTGGCGCAGCTTCACGGCCCGAATGATCGCGAAATCTGACGCCCAGGTCGTGCCGATCTTTTTCGATGGGCATAACTCTCGGCTTTTTCAGCTGATGAGCCATCTGCACACGACGCTGCGTATGGGGCTGCTGATCAAGGAGTTTCGTAGCCGAGTGAACACGCCCGTGCGCATCGCTGTGGGAGAGCCGATCCCACGCGGTGAGATCGATGCGTTCAAAACCGACGCCCGCGCGATGATGGACTTTCTGCGCGAAAGAACCTATGCGCTCAGCCCAAAGCCGGTCGACGCGTCGCAGATCGGATTTGAGTTTGAAGACAAGAACGGGCCGACGCGCCCGAAAGACTGGTACTAAGGCCATGGCAGTGGGCATTTTCGACAGCGGGCTTGGCGGACTGACGGTGCTGGATGCGGTGGCCAAGCGGCTGCCTGAGATCCCATTTGTCTATTTCGGCGATAATGCACACGCGCCTTATGGCGTGCGCGATGCGGAAAACATCTATGATCTGACCACCGAGGCCACGGCTCGGCTTTTTGCGGCTGGCTGTGATCTGGTGATTTTGGCCTGCAACACAGCCTCGGCCGTCGCACTTCGGCGGATGCAGGATGCTTGGGTCCCGGCCGACAAGCGCGTCTTGGGCGTCTTTGTGCCGCTGATCGAGGCGTTGACCGAACGGCAATGGGGCGACAATTCCCCGCCGCGCGAGGTGGCCGTGAAAACCGTGGCGCTTTTTGCCACGCCAGCAACCGTGGCCAGCCGCGCCTTCCAGCGCGAGCTTGCGTTTCGGGCGATCGGCGTTGATGTCGAAGCCCAGGCCTGCGGTGGCGTCGTCGATGCGATCGAAGAGGGCGACATGATCCTGGCAGAGGCGCTGGTGCGGTCCCATGTCGAGGCGCTGACGCGTAAAATGCCAAAACCAGACGCGGCCATTTTGGGCTCCACCCATTATCCGATCATGAAAGAGACCTTTGCCGCCGCCCTAGGGCCGGATGTGAAGGTGTTCAGCCAGGCAGACCTGGTCGCCGAAAGCTTGGCCGATTATCTTGAGCGTCACCCCGACAAGTTGGGCTCCGGCCAGGAGAGCCAGTTTCTGACCACCGGGGATCCGTCCAAGGTCTCAGCCGAGGCCACGCGGTTTTTGCGACGACAGGTAGAGTTTGCCGCCGCCTGACCTCGACACTTGCTTTTTGGAGCACATCCCGTGACCTACTCAATCGCCATCCTGGGCGCCTCCGGCTATACCGGCGCCGAATTGGTGCGGCTTCTGGCCGGCCACCCGAACCTCAAAATTTCCGCCCTGACCGGTGAGCGCAAAGCCGGGCAAAGCATGGCGTCGGTTTATCCGTTTTTGCGCCATTTGGACCTGCCCGATCTCGTGCGCATCGACGAGGTTGATTTCTCAGGCGTTGATCTTGCCTTCTGCGCCTTACCGCATGCAACATCACAGCGTGTTATCAAAGATTTGCCACGTGATCTTAAAGTTGTTGATCTCAGCGCGGATTTCCGGCTTCGTGACCTTGGCGCATATCAAAAATGGTATGGCAAGCCGCATGATGCGCCAGAACTGCAGGCCGAGGCGGTTTATGGTCTGACCGAGTTTTATCGCAACGAGATCCGGGCCGCGCGTCTGGTTGCAGGCACTGGCTGCAATGCGGCAACGGGTCATTATGCACTTTTCCCGCTGATCTCGGCAGGCCTGATCGATCTTGATGAGATTGCCATCAACTTGATCACCGGTGTGTCGGGTGCAGGCCGGTCGCTCAAAGAGCATCTGCTGCATGCCGAAATGTCGGAGGGCGCCAATGCTTATGCCATCGGCGGCAAACATCGGCATTTGGGTGAGTTTGATCAAGAATTTTCGCGTCTGGCCGGTCGGCCAGTAGAAGTGCAATTCACCCCCCATCTGGCGCCGATGAACCGCGGTATCCTGGCGACCATCTATGTCAAAGGCGATGCCGGGCGCATCCATGCTGAATTTGAGCGGGTCTATAGCGGGGAGCCCTTTGTGACCGTCCTGCCTATGGGGCAGGCGCCATCGACGCGTGATGTGCGCGGCTCCAACCAGGCCCATGTCGGGGTCGTGGCCGACCGCCGTGCTGGGCGCGCGCAGGTTTTTGCAGCACTCGACAATTTGACTAAGGGCAGCTCTGGACAAGCGATCCAGAACGCCAATCTTATGCTTGGATTGCCTGAGACGGCTGGGCTGACCGGAGTGGGGGTTTTCCCCTGACAAGGGCGTTATGCGTGGATTGAAAAGACAACGCCGCGTGCAAGTGGTCCTGCTGGCGATCGTGTTGCTGGCAGGGTCGGCTGTGCTGATCGGCTACGGGTTCCGCGAAGGCATCAATTTCTTCCGAACCCCGAGCGAGGTCAGCGCGGCACCGCCGCCGACAAATGAGGTCTTCCGCCTGGGTGGTTTGGTCGAAGAGGGCACATTGATCCGCGGCCAGGGTGAAACGATTACCTTTCAAGTCACCGATGGCGGCGCAAGCGTAGCGGTGAGCTATACCGGCGTGTTGCCCGATCTGTTTGGCGAAGGCGAAGGCATGGTCGGCACCGGCAGCATGGTTGACGGTGTGTTTGAGGCCACCGAAATCCTGGCCCGCCATGACGAGACCTATATGCCCGCCGAGGTCATCGAGGCGCTGCAAGAGCAAGGCGTCTATCGCGACCCAAACGAGAGCTGAACCCTGCTGGCATGCGTGCCGCATAAGGACCGGCCGCGCATTTAGGAGTTTTTAGGAAAATTTGACGAAAACCTGCCCCATCTGAAACCAGAGCATGGAGGGCGGGGCCATGCGTTCGGTTCTGCAAATCGCAACAGACATTGTTGGCCGTGAAGGCGGATTTGTGAACGATCCCGACGATCCGGGTGGGGCGACGAATTACGGCGTTACAATCGGCACCTTGAGGCGCCTGGGGCTCGATCTCGACAAAGACGGCGATATTGACGTGGGCGACGTGCGCAAGCTGAGCCACAGCCAGGCCGTCGATATTTTCGTTGAGCATTATCACAATCGGCCGCGGATCGGAGAGCTGCCCGACAGCCTGCGCGCGAGTGTCTTTGACATGTATGTTAATGCGGGCAGCAACGCCGTTGTCATCCTGCAGCGCTTGTTGCGAGAGATGGGCCATAAGATCGATGTCGACGGCATTATCGGTCCACAAACCATCGCCGCATCGAACGCCGCCGCACAGCGTGCGCCTGATCACATTGCCGATGCCTACGGAATTGCGCGCCGGAACTATTACTACCGCATCGCCGATTTGCGCCCGCGCAGTCGCAAATACGCTCGCCGGCGCGATGGCGGCAAAGGCGGCTGGATCAAACGCGCCGAGGAGTTCATCTCGCCGCGCTTTCACCTCTCTGACGCCGAACACCGCGCGCGAGTTGCACCATGGGGTTGATTTCCAAGGTTTTGCACGGGCCGGATGCGACGCGTAACTTGGGCGAAAGCATCGCCAATGTCGCTGAGGTATTCACGCCAAATGAGACCAAAGCGATGGAGCTGCAAGCCGAGTTGCGCTCTGCCGCGATGGCCGCAATGGCGGCCGAATTTGCCCATGCTCGGCAGGGCTTTTTTGATCGCTTCGTTGACGGGTTGAACCGCTTGCCCCGGCCATTTCTTGCCTTCGGCACGCTCGGTTTGTTCATCTTTGCGATGGTCGACCCGATAGAGTTTGCCAGCAGGATGTCAGGGCTGAACGCGGTGCCAGAGCCGCTTTGGTGGCTGTTGGGGGCAATTGTCAGCTTCTATTTCGGCGCGCGAGAATTGCATTATTTCCGCCGGCGCGCGCCGCGTTTGCCCTTGTTCGGGCGCCGCGAAGTGCCTGCCGCGCGCGAGCAGAATGCAGCAATTTCGGCCTGGCGGAACGAAGCGCTTTAGCCGCGCATCCATCGCAATAATGGGTCGAAAAGCGGATGCGACCGCGCCCTCGGGCTCTCTCTTTGGGTTTTCTATGCCTCGCAAGGAACCCGCCGAATTCCAGTCGGTCCGGCTTAAGCTCGTGTCATACGAAATCAGCAGCCAGGGCGTTTCTATCGCCGCTAATTTTTCCTGTGATCGACCAAATTGCCTTTGCAAGGTGTTGCAAGGCGACACGCCGCTGCGGTTGCGCGAGGTCTGCCGCCAGAATTGCTTCGGTGCCATCTGGGCTGAGGGTCATAGATCTTTTGCGGCTGATGAAAGGCCGTTCGTCCGATCTGGTGCAGCGCGAGGTTTCATAGCTGACGAAAGGAAATTGCAGCCAGCGGTTTTCGGGCCGCGCATATTTCTCAAAAACCAATGGCGCATGCACGGAACGCGTCGCCTTTAAGGTCCTGAAACAGCACGTCGCGGATCCCATCAACACGAGCCGGTAGGTGTTTCGATGCCGGGGTATCTAGCTATCGGCTTGCCTCGGCTGTTACCAGCAATCACTGGTCAATTTCCGGCGTACGTTTGGGGTACTCAGATTCGCCCGGCCAGCGCCAAATCGCTGACCGTTACCCACGCATCCGCTCGGCATTGGCGTCAAATAGAGGGGCCGCCAGCCTTCGTGCCGCGATCTGTTCGCCCAAAAGCTCTACCCGCCAGTCGCCGTCCAGATCAGCGGCTTTGCGGTCAACATAGCCCATGGCGACGGAGGTTGCGCTGTGATGGGCAAACCCGCCGGATGTCACCCAGCCGACGACATCCCCGTTTTGCCAAATCGGTTCATCACCGATCACATCCGCGTCTTTTGCCTCCAACGCGAAAGACAGCAATCGCAAGTGTCCGCCCTGGTCGCGCTCGGCCAAAGCGGCCGATTTACCGACAAAATTGACCTCTTTGTCATAAGCGACAAACCGGCTCAGCCCCGCCTCCAGCGGACCGTAAAGGGGCCGATACTCCCTAGCCCAGCCGCCAAACCCTTTCTCCAAACGCATCGCGTTGAGCGCACGCAGGCCAAAGGGTTGGATGCCAAGCTCTGCCCCTTCCGTCATCAGCCTCTCAAAGATGTGGCGCTGATATTCCGGCTTCATCCAAATCTCATAGCCCAGATCACCGGTGAAGCTGACCCGGCCAACAAGGGCAGGGGCCAGGCCCACATCCATTGCCCGGATGCCCATGAACCGGAAATTGGCGTTGGAAACATCTTCGCCCGTGACGCGGGCAAGCAGGTCGCGGGCGCGCGGGCCTGCGATCGACAACCCACAAAGCCCCAGCCCCAAAACGTCCAGCGAGACATCTGCAGGCGCATGCGCCTCAAACCACCTTGCATAAAACTGCTCGGCCATGCCGGATCCAAACAGCATGTATTCGTCGCCGCTTACGCAGGCAACGGTCAGATCGCCTTGCAATTTGCCATCGGCCTTCAGCATCGGTGCAAGGCTCATCCGGCCAGGCGCAGGCAGGCGACAGGCAAGGATCCGATCCAAAAATCTGGCCGCACCCGAGCCGGAGACCCGAAATTTGGAGAATCCAGATATCTCCATGATCCCAACAGCTTCGCGGCAGGCTTTCACCTCAGCGGCGACATGGGGAAAATCCGTCGAGCGGCGCCAGGAAAACGCATCAACCGTACCATCGGGCGAAAACCAAAGCGGCGCCTCAAGCCCCCAATTGTCACCCATTTGCGCGCCAAGGCCCAACAGGCGGTCATAAATCGGCGTGGTCTTGAAGGGCCGCGCGGCGGGTAATTCCTCGTTCGGGAACCGGATCGAGAAGCGTCGCGAATAGTTTTCTTGCACTTTCGGTGAGGTGTAGCTAAGCGTCGCCCATTCACCGTAGCGCGCCACATCCATGGCCCAAACATCGAAGCCCGGATCGCCTTCGGTCATCCAGTTGGCCAGCGCAAGGCCTACGCCACCGCCTTGGCTGAAGCCCGCCATCACGCCACACGCGCTCCAAAAACCGGGCAGGCCGCGGATCGGTCCAACCAAAGGATTTCCATCAGGCGCGAAGGTGAAGGGGCCATTGATGATCTGCTTGATGCCCGCATCCTGGAAGGCGGGGAAATGCTCAAACCCGACCTCCAGCGAGGGCGCGATCCGGTCGATATCGGGCTGCAGCAATTCGTGGCCGAACGTCCACGGGGTCTCTTTCGGCGACCAGGGTTTGCAGGCTTTTTCATAGGTGCCCATCAGCATCCCGCCGCGTTCTTGGCGCAGATAGAGCTCACCGTCGAAATCGACCGCATGCACGACCTCTTTGCCGGTCTGCGCGTTGATCTCAGCAACCTCCGGCATGTCCTCGGTCAACAGATACATGTGCTCCATCGCCAAGATCGGCAGCTCCAGCCCGACCATGCGGCCAACCTCGCGCGCCCAAAGACCGCCCGCATTCACGATATGCGCACATGTCACGGGGCCCTTATCCGTCTCCACCACCCAACCATCGGCGATTTGCTTGATGGCCGTGACGCGGCGGTGGGTCTCGATCTTGGCGCCCAGGATTTTGGCGGATTTGGCATAGGCGTGGGTCACGCCCGAGGGGTCAAGATGGCCATCAACCTGCGTGCGAAGCGCGCCGACAAAGCAGCGTGGATCAAGAAGCGGCATATCGGCATGGGCTTCTTCGGGGCCGATGACTTCGGTCTCGATCCCCTGGTAGCGCCCCTTTGCCGACATCGATTTCAGCCAGTCGAAGCGCTCTGGCGTTGAGGCGAGCATCACGCCGCCTGTCATGTGAAATCCTGTGGCCTGGCCCGAAAGCGCCTCGATCTCACGGTAAAGATCGATGGTGTATTTCTGCAATTTGGCGACATTCGGGTCGCCGTTGACGGTGTGGCACCCGCCGGCTGCATGCCAGGTCGAGCCCGATGTCAGCTCCGAGCGTTCCAGAAGCAGCACATCCGTCCAGCCCGCGCGCGCCAGGTGGTAGAGAACCGAGCAACCAACAACGCCGCCGCCAATAACCACCACGCGTGCCGTTTCAACCATCGAAGCCTCCCTGGATCGGACGGCATCAGGCTAGCGAGCGACACACAGCAACGATCCGCCAGACGCGACGGATATTGCCGCGTGGATGGCGCGAAATGGCTTAGGCTGGCGGTGCCTTTACCGTTTGTTAACCCGCGACGTGTTTCGTTTACCCGGTCCGGAGGGCTCAATGGCATGGCAACCGACAGGACGAGATCAGGTGTGTCTCGTCCCGGCCCGTCGCCTCGGGGCGATACGCAGTATGCGTTCCGGCTTCTCTTGGCGTTTTGGAATTACAATCCTTTTGGACACCCCGGCAGACCCGCTGCCGCACCGCAATAGCGGTCGCGGCAGCGGTAATTGCCAATGAACGCGCAATCACCGGAATTTCTGGCCCGACTTGTGCATGATCTGCGCGCGCCCACACGCGCATTGCTCGATCTGCCCGACTGGCTGAAAGACGACTTCGAGGATGCCTCGGTCGCCATGACCGCCGAAAGCAGCAAGCTCCTCACGCTCATGCGGGAAAACGCCCATCAGCTTGACCATCTCGTGTCTGGATTGGCGCGCCTTTCTAGGGCCGCGCACGAGCCGCAAGAGGGTCGGGAATTCCTGCAGCCGGCGCCGTTGATATCTGCTCTGCCCGCAATGCGGCGCGTCTCTGCGTCGCTTTCATGTGATGAGGAGCAGATCTGCATGGCCAAGGCCGATCTGGCCGAGATTGTCGGTGAGGCGGTGGCAAATGCGGTGCGGTTCCATCCTCACACTACCCCGCGCATGGCAATCGAGGGCGCGCGCCAAGATGCAGTTTGGCAGCTGCGATTTCTCGATGACGGGTTGGGGCCGGACCCGCGGATCTGCCCCACAGCTACCCATCCCTTCGCGCGGGCAGCGGTGGGCGAGACTGCACCGGGCAGCGGCCTCGGCTTGGCGGCCTTAGCCGCAATTGCGCAGCGTTATGGCGGCGAGGTGGCCCTCACACCGCGTCGTGACGGGACAACGGGCGCCGAATTGAGCCTGCGGCTCCGCGTGCTTTAACGTTGGCGCATATGCCCCTGTAATGCCGACCATATAACTCCGAAAATACGGCCCTTCGGCGGTAGCCCCCATCCGCCCCGCAGCGCCAGATACTTGTTTTGCCCAATCAGTGGCGACCCAAAACCTGCAATTTGAGCGGTTCCATAAACATTTCGTTTACCGCTTCGGCCTACCCAAATGGAAAGCCTCAGGAGAACCCGATGTCGTCTGCGCAGCCTGCCCGAATGGTCTTTGTGTCGAACCGGACGGATCCGGTCCTAGGGGTGGATGTGACATCCCCGATAGCACGTCCCCCACGGCTGGATTTGGCTGCGTCACAGCCGATTGACGACCGGATCGATCAGCTTCTTGAACGGGTGAGCGAGTTGGAATCCAGCCTGGCTGACGCGCTTGTCCGCACTGATGATGTTGCCCGGCGAATGGGTGAAGATAACGGCGCGATCCTCGGCGCGCTTGGCCGCATCTCGGACCGG
Source organism: Pseudomonadota bacterium (assembly GCA_039191215.1). Classification (GTDB taxonomy): domain Bacteria; phylum Pseudomonadota; class Alphaproteobacteria; order Rhodobacterales; family Rhodobacteraceae; genus HKCCE3408. The sequence goes on along the minus strand of JBCCXT010000031.1, from coordinate 2,656 downwards.
CTTGATGGCATTGGATCACCCGATCCGCAGATCGACACCGTCTTGACCCGGATCGATGAGATCGCGGCGAAGGGCGCGGCCAAGGGCGCGGCACTTGAAGCGCGTCTCGAAGCGGCCGCAGCACCCATCGCCCAGATATCCGAGCTTGGGCCACAATTGGCGCAGCTGATCGCGCCTTTGACCGACCAGCTCTCGCTTGCTCAAGAGCATCACAAACAGTCAGCTGCGGATTTGCGCAACGGCCAGGAAAGCCTGGCCAAACAGATCAAAGACCTGGTTCTGCCCGCTGATGTGAGCGGCGATATTGCCACGCTGGCGGCGCAACTTGGCCAATTGCTTGATCGCCCGGATCTAGGTGGAGGTCTGGCCGATCTGGCGGCACTTACCGCGACGCTCCCGACCCGAGACGTGCTGCGCGACAGCGTTGCCGACCTTAGCGCCCAGATTGATGATCTGAAAATGCCGCCCGATGTCTCAGAAGATGTCGCGGCGATCGCGGGCCAGATCGCCGATCTTGCCGTGCCGCCCGATGTGTCGGGTGACATTGCGGCATTGGCCACGCAACTGGCTGAGCTTGCCCTGCCGCCAGACCTAAGCGCCGAGATGACCGCGCTTGCGGCCCAAATTGCCGCCCTACCCGAACCCGTTGATCCCGCCGATGACATCGGCGCTCTGTCTGTCCGGCTGGCCGAGCTTGAAACACATCTATTAGCGGAAAGCAGGCGCTTGGCGGAGGCGGCGGAGACGGCGGCAAATCGGCCCCTGCCGGTGCCCGATATGCGCCCACAGCGAGAGGCGACCGAACGGCATACCCAAGCGATCAAGTCCATTGCTGAGCGGAATGAAGCGCTGGTGAGCGATGTGACCAATCGGCTTGGTACGCTTGAGACCGCCTTGCGCGCATTGCCCGGCCATGACGCAATTGGTGGGTTGAATGATCGGCTCGGCACCGGCCTGGATGGATTGCGCCAGCCGCTCGTTGCGCGGATGGATGCATTGGCCGGGATGATGACCAGCTTTGTCAATGAGGCCAAGGCCGCCCATGAGGAGGCCACTGATTGGTCACGCATTACCGATCCGATGATGTCGCGGCTCGATCGGCTCGACACAGCCGCAGATGCCCGTCAGCGTGAGCTTTTGGAAGATATCGAGACATTGGCCGAGCGGCCCATCCCAGCACCTGACCTGACACCGCTGCGCGACGCGCTGTCGCGCTTCATGGTGGCGCTTCAGGGCATGCAGCAAAGCCGCAGCGACGGTGACGCGGCGATTGAGGCCAAAATCGACACGCTTGTGACCCAGATGCAAACCGCGCCGCGACCGGCCGGGCCCGAAGACATCGCCCGCCTGGCCGCCGAATTTGCGCCGCTTCACGCCGCGCTGGAGGCGACGGGCGAGGGGATCAAGACGCTTTCCGCGCGTCCGGCGCCGAGTGTCGATCCGGCCACAATCCGGGCTGCCTTTGCCCATCAAATGTCCTCGGTCAATGCATGGATGAAGCGGCAAGAGACGCTGCAATCGGCCATCTCAGAGCTGCTGGAAAACCTGGTGTCGCGCGATGGCCAGGATAAAACCGATGAACTCGAGGAGTCGTTGCGCACGCTCATCGCGGCAAGCCAGTTTACCGCGCGCAAGCAGGTCGAAGCCGTGGAAGCACGCCTGTCTGGCCAACTGGGCGCCCTAGCCGAAGCCCTGGCGCAACAGGTCGAATACGGGCCGGACGATGATTTGGCCGAAGAAGCCTTAAGCGTCGCATCGCAATTGGCGGGCAGCAAAAATGACTGGCAATTGCACATGTCCGCGCGGCTCGAAGGCCTGATGGCGGCTTCCGGCTACGACCAGGCGGAGGCCGAGCTTGACGGCATTGCCAATGACGACCTGCGTTTGGTCGAAGCGGTGCTGCGGCTGCGTCGTTTGGTGGGCGCCCATGCCAGGGCCGAGGGAAAAGCCGGCGCCGAAGTTGATCTGGTGGACAGTCGGCTCGGAGAGGCTGATCCGCTGCCACCTGCCACCATTGAACCGACCGCCATTACGGCATGAGCGGCTGAGGCGACGCAGTGCCCGATGGGGGATACTGGGTCGTCACGAAATTGCTGGGAAGCCTGACGGTGAAGCTTCGCTTTGTGCCCCTCTGGCGCATGCAGGATTTATGCACATCACGCAAACCTTTAGAGGTTCATCGAAATTGCTAAGCCCGTGACGTCAATTCACTGAGCGCAAGGCATACGGCGGGCTCGACCCAAGGCGCGAACACGTACGGCACCGACCCGAGGCGCAACCGCGATAGACAAGACTGGACTGATTTGATCGGCAACCCGGGGTCGAGGAAGAAATCGTTCACTCCCTCGCTTTTCGGTCTCGGCATCTTTTGGATCGGGTTTATGATGGATCGGGGCGGCTCTGAAGTTCAGGTTTTGCAGATGTATGTGTAAGGTGTGAGACCGCTCAGGGTCTTCAGGCGACGTGCGAAGGTATCGGCATCGCGGACGTCGGCAATGTGGCTGCGGCGCTGATCGTGGCTGTTGTCGCGATGGCTTTTGACGGCTCCATCCTGGATTGTGTGGCTCCGCCGTTCGACCTGGCCATGGGTCCGTGGCTGGTTCAGTTTGGTCAGTCGGTGGTCAATCTCATTTGCGGTGCAGATCATGTCGACGCG